>CAVYGI010000001.1:0-84754 GCA_963767975.1 uncultured Verrucomicrobiae bacterium
CACGCTGATCGTGCGCGGGCGGAGGCCGAAACGGCGCGGCGACGCGCCTTCGAGCTCGAGGCCTTCGAGGTAGCCGTAGAAACGAGAGGTTGAAATCGAGCCGCGTCTGCTCGCCATCGGTGATGACGTCGAGCCCCGCGGCGAGCTGATCGTGGACCGCGCAGATGACGGCGTCGTCCTGCATTTCCGCGAGGTCCGCGCTGCCGAAGTGCGTCGAGATGCTGCGCACGCGAACTCGAGCCAGCCGGGGAACGGGTAGCTGCCGATGACGGAGGTGCGGAGAGGGATGATCTTTCACGGCTGAGTGTTGGGTTTCGGCCGCCGAGGTTCTCGTAAAGCCGCGCCAGCCGCCGCGCGTGCTCGTCGTAGGCCGACTCGAACAGCTCCACCGCCCGCTCCGGCGCCGACGATCGCCGGCGCCGCTCAGCACCTTCGGCGGCTGGCCCGGCGCGCGTGAGGCGCTGCGGCGACTTCGGCTTTGATCGCGTTCACGAGCAGGCAGCCGCCGACCGTCGAGCCGGGCGCGACCGGCGTGTCGAGCCCGTCGATCGTGCACCATCGCGTCGCCCAGCGGGCGCGCCGGTGTCGAGCACGAGATCGGCGAAGTCCTGGCAGCTTGCGTCCGTCGGCGCGGCTGGCTCGTGCTGGCTTCGCGAATGGCGCCGGCTGATGATCGCGACGACCCGCACGCCGCGCTTCTGAAACTCTTCGGCCATCTCGATCGGCACGACGTTGCAGCCGCTCGACGAGATCGACGAGCGCGCAGTCCTGCGGCGACAGATCGAAGTTGCGCAGGATGCGCTCGGCCAGGCCGCTGACGTTTTCGAGGAACATCGCCTGCCGCTGGCCGTTCGCGCCGACGACGAGATTGTGAAAGGTCAGCGAGAGTTCGACGATCGGATTGAAGCCGGGAAACGAGCCGTAGCGCGGCCACATTTCCTCCACCAGATCCGGCTGTGGCCCGGAGCCGAAGACGTGCACCATGCGCCCGGCGAGGATCGTCTCGGCGAACCAATCGGCGGCCTGCGCGATGGCGGCGACTCTGCGCTTCGACGACGTCGACGAGACCGCGGCACTGGGCGAGGTAAGTCATGCGGATACGGGACGTCATGACTGGCGCAATCGCGGAACGTCTCACCTGGCGGCGCCGATCGCGCCGGCCCATTCGCCGAGCGCCGCCGGCAGCAGCTGCACGCGATGCCCGCCGGGACGCCATTCGACTTGTCGCGATTCCTCCGCGCAGCGGGCCGAAAAGCTCGTCGCCGGCTGCGCGATGCCGCCGCCGATGATCACCGCTTCGGGGTCGAGGATGTTGATGAAGGACGCGATCGCGCACGGCCAGCGCGCGGACGGATCGCAGCCAGATCCGGTCGCGGCCGACGTCGCCGCCGCCGATGCGCGGCGATCAGCGCGTGCGTGATTCCGAACCGGCCCACCGCTCGCGCTCGCGGATCGTGCAATTTCCGATGGCGCACTCCAGCGCGCCGGGCATTCCGGCGATGCTCGCTCGGGCGAATGCTGGATCGAGACAGATGTGCCCGAGATGCCCCGCGCGTCCGAGTGGCGCCGCGGAGCATGCGCCCATCGGCCAGGATCGCCCCGCCGACGCCGGTGCCGAGCGTGAGCAGCATGACATCGCGCAGCCCGCGCGCCGCGCCGCGCCACGCTTCGCCGAGCAGCGCGGCGTGCGCGTCGTTCGAGCACCGGCACGAGCTGCGAGCGCTCGAGGAAATCGGTCCAGTCGAGCCCTTCCAGCCCGTGCAGCCGCCCTGGCATCGCAGCGCGATCGACGCGCCGATCGCGCGCGCGCCAGCCCCGGCGCGGCGATGCCGACAGCGGCAGGTCCGAGCGCCTCCACATTGCTCTCAGCGAGCGCACGGACCGCCAATGGTCCGCGAGTAGCGGATCGCCGGCGTCTTCGGACGTGGCGCGCAGCTCCGCGTCGCAGCACCGCGCCGCTTTCCGATCGACGACCACGCCCTTTGATCTGCGTCCCACCCAAGATCGATCCCGCCGAGTTCGATGCCGATCGCGTCATTCCATGCGGGATTTGCCCTTCGCTCACGCTCCAGCCGCCATCGACGCGTCAGCACCTGCCCGGTGGCAAAACGCGACCCGTCCGACATGAAATAGACCGCCGCCGCGTCGAGATCCGACGGCTGCCCGATGCGTCCGCCGTCGAGCGGTTGCTTCGTCTGGATGAAGCGCTGGATCTGCTCGTCGCTCCGCCGCACGCTGCGCCATCGGCGTCTCGACCAGCGCCGGCGCGAGCACGTTGAAGCGGATGTTCTGCGCCGCGTAGTAGGCCGCGGCAGCTTGCGTGAGGCCGACGATCGCCGCCTTCGCCGTCGCGTAGGCGTGCGTGGCGAAAAAGCGCGGCGACGGGGAGTGACCGAGCACCGAGCCCATGTTCAGGAATGCTGCCGCCGGTGCCTTGCGCGAGAAATTGCCGGACCGCCGCGCGGTTCGAATAAAACACCGACGTCAGATTCAGCTCGCAGCGTGGCCTCCCAGCCTTCGTCCGTGATTTCGTGCAGCGGCCCGTCGCCCAATTTCCGCCCGCTGCCGCCGGCCACGTGATAGAGCCCGTGAAATCCGCCGAACGTCTCGACCGCCGCGCGGATCGCGCGCTGCCGCCGTCTCCGGAAGGCGCGCATCGCCCGCCATCGCAGCGCGCTTCTGCCCGAGTCGCGCTCTGCGCGCGCCGCACTCTCCGCATTGCGTCCGACCACGACCACGCGCGCGCCAGCCGCGAGGAAAGCCCGCGCCGCGGAGAAGCCCGAGCCCCGTCGTGCCGCCGATGATCACGATCGATTTGCCGGCGAGGAGGGGTGCATGCACGCCGCGCAGTAGCCGGGAAATGGAGGCCAGGCTTCAAGTCGAAACGTTCGCACGATTGCTCCCGCGCATCGATCGGAGGATGCTGCGGGATATGCGTCGCGATTGGTTTCACGTCGAGAACGAAGCGGAAATTGCGTCACCGACGCTGCTCATTTTTCACGAGCGCGTGGAGCGGAATATCCATCGGATGCTGAAGATTGCAGGTGCTCCGGGCCGACTGCGTCCGCACGTGAAGACGCATAAACTCGCGCCGCTAGTCCGCGCGCAACTCGCGCTCGGCATCACCAAGTTTAAATGCGCGACGATCGCAGAAGCGGAGATGACGGCTGCCGCCGGCGCGCCGGATATGCTGCTCGCCACGATCTAGTCAACGCTCCGGTCGGGCGGCTCAGGGTGCGGCGACGGCTGCCTGGCATTCCGTTGCGAGCTTGGTCGGCCACTCAGGATCGGAGAAAAAGCCCTTGTTCGTGCTTTGGTAATTGCGGTAGCGACGCACAAATTCTTTGTTCAGCACGGACTCCGGCTTGGCGAGGTCGGGGAAACGGAGGACGGCTCGTGCTTGCGGAGTGGCAGCGTTGGTCGATGCGCGGGTCAGGGTGAGCGGAAACTGAAACGGCCCGGACCAGCCCGTGCCTTCGATGCGATCGCCCTTGATCTCGAGGTCGAGCTGCGTTGCGCAATCGTTGAAGCTGACGACATCCGGGCCTGGAAGCCCGACTGGCGGTGCTGTGACGCGCCGGGCGGGCGGGCGCGGGGCGGGCTCGGCTCCCTGAAGGCTGCGCGTGCTCAAACCGCTCCCTCCAAGTCCACCCGACGGCTGCAGCCTGCTCACACCCAAAGCCGATCCTCCGGTTTTCGAGCCGGTGCCCCGCAAGATTTCCGCGGGCGATCGATCGCGAGCGGGCTGGCGAGCTCCAGCGCGGGCTTTCGCGGCGGCGGCCGCTTCATCGTAGGGTTTAAGAGTCACCCACCCCAGTCCGAATTCCACGAGCGGCAGATCCCCGATGAAAGCTTGTCGCCGCTGCGGATTGGCCGGGTCAAAGAGGTAGGCCTTCACTTTATTCACCGGGGCCGGCAAATAGCTCAGCTCAATGGACGTGGAGCCCTGCGCATTGACGTTCTGCACATCCTTCCAACGCTCCCAGAGCGGTTTGGGATCGCTCGCGAAGCTCGAAGGAAACGGGCGCTCATTTGCTTCAGCCGATTTCGGCATGTCCTTGTCGCACTTGAACTCACCGGTGAAACGACCGGTGACGAGCGTTTGAATGTCGCGCAACCTCCGGGAGTGATATTGGCGGGCGATGGGATCGGGATTGGCGAGGATGTCCCGGGCCTGCTTGGTGATTTCCAGATTGTTCGGCGCCAGCGAGAGGACGCGGCCTGCGGCGTTCGCGAGGTAGAGCCGCGAAGCCTTGGCGGCATCGGCCTTCTCATCGGGCAAATGCGCGAGCACCCGGTGCATCGCGCGGAGTTCGTAATCCGCCGAGCGCGCGGGCGCATCGGGGAATTTAATCACCGTTTCCATCTCATGCGCGTCCCGTGTCCAGGAAGTCACGCGGGCCTCAATGATGCCCCCGTTGTTCAACGTCCACCGATCCTCGTCGGTGGCGTGCTGCCGCGCGATGACCGGACGATTGTGGAGTCCCTGGTGGAAAGCCGGGGTGTAGTAGTTCCGCTCGAGTCGCGGGTAAATGTAGAGTTCGTCGCCCGCACCGAGTTGGTCGGCGTGAAGCACGCGAAAAATCGTCGGCTCGGGCAGCGAGCAGAAATGGACGAGTTCGACGTAAATCGTGACGTCCCGCAGGGTTCGCCCGCTCGTGTTCTCAAAGGACATGGAGTCCTTGCGGATTCGCGGAGTAATCAAACCGGGCTTTTCCGGTGAAGCAGGATAGACTTTCGGAAGGATATTCTTGCAGTCGAAGAGAAGAGAATTCTTGGCGTCCGTCGCATTCTCCTCGGCCGCTCTTTTGGCTGAACTGAGCAGCAAGCCGGTGCCTAAATTCGTGAGCACGTCACCGAAGCCAATGCCACCTTCCGTGCGATACTGAGCCCGGCCGTTCATGGTCGTGACGCGGGTCGTCGTCTGCGCTGCCGCTTCCATCCGCGCCGTTTCGTTGTCCTCGATGTCCTGGCGGCCGCGCGCATTCGCCGCGAGATTCTGGCGGGCGTCCGTGAGCCTTTTGATGAGCGGCAGCACGTCCGCATCCTCGGTTTGCTCAAAGTTTGGGAGGGCCGCGAGCCACGAGTCATTCGCGATGTGATCGGGAATTTTGTAGGCTTGTTCGATGCCTCTCGTGGTCGGGTCTGCGATGGCGCGGATGAGCTTCAGGAAAGCTGGCGATGGTGCACCCTCCGGTCGTTGCGCCTCGGCCGCACCTGCCAAAAGCAGGAGCATCGCGAGCATGGAAACGAGAAGCTTAAAACGCGGACGATGGGCCTTCGCTTTCCACACGAATGTAGCCGCCGGTATTTCGATGCCGAGCATAGTTTGAGTGGTCGACTGCTGAGTTGATTGCGGGCAGAGAAGTGACAGATGAGCGAGGGTCTGCCAATCGACCATTTCTCCCCGTTGTCTCCAGCGCGGAAAGGCTCCAAGATTGGCGCGGTTGATCGGTCGATTCGATCACCAGCCTCCCCCGCCATGTTCAAATTCTCCGGCAAAGGTTCCATCACCACCTGCGACGGCATCACGCGCCGCGACTTCCTGCAGGCCGGCACGCTCGGCGCGCTCGGGCTTTCGCTGCCGCATGTTCAATGCGCTCAAGGCGCATGGGCGCGGTGGACAAGGCGAAGGACGAGCGCGCGTGCATCATGATTTTCAATCTCGGCGCGCCGAGCCAGATCGACACCTGGGACCCGAAGCCGGACGCGCCGCGCGAGATTCGCGGTCCGTTCAAGGCCATCCGCACGAACAATCCGCGACATCCAGCTCACGGAGATCTTCCCGCGCATGGCGAAGATCGCGGACAAGTTTTCGCTCGTGCGCAGCGTCTATCACACCGCGGCCGCCGTGCATGACACCGGCCATCAGATGATGCAGACCGGGCCGGCTCTTCACCGGCGGCATCAACACGCCGCACGCCGGCTGCGCGCTGGAGTTCCTGAAAGGCCGCCGCAGCCGAACTGCCCGCGCACGTCATCCTGCCGGAGCCGATGGGACCGACCGGCGGCAATCTGCCGCACGGCCAGGACGCGGGATTCCTCGGCAAGACCTACGATCCGTTCGTGCTCAACGCCGACCCCAGTCGGCGAAGGACTTCAAGGTGCCCGATCTGCTGCCGCCGAAGGAGATCAGCGAAGTGCGCCTCGCAGCGCCGCCGCGAGCTGCGCCAGCTCGTCGATGAGCGCGGTGAAGAACTTCGAGGCCAGCGAGTCGGCGAAGCTCATGGACACCAATTTCGCGGACGCCTACCGCCTGATGACCAGCCCGCGACGCGCGCGAGGCCTTCGACCTGGACAAAGGAGCCGCAGAGCGTGCGCGAGCGCTACGGCATGAACCGCTTCGGCCAGTGCTGCCTGCTCGCGCGCCGGCTCGTCGAGCGCGGCGTGCGCTTCGTCACGGTGAACACGTTTCATCACCGTCTTCAACGAGATCACCTGGGACATCCACGGCACCAAGCCCTTCACCAGCATCGAAGGCATGCGCGACCTCGTCGCGCCGATGTACGACCAGGGCTACAGCGCGCTGATCGAGGATCTCGCCCAGCGCGGCATGCTGGACAACACCATGGTCTGCAATCTCGCCGAATTCGGCCGCACGCCGAAGGTGAATCCCGCCGGCGGACGCGACCACTGGCCGCAGTGCTGGACCGTCGGCTTCGCCGGCGGCGGCGTGCAAGGCGGCCGCGTCGTCGGCAAGAGCGACGAGATCGGCGGCTATCCCGCCGAGCACCCCGTACGCCCCGGCGAACATCGTCGCCACGATTTACCACTCGCTCGGCATCGATCTCGAAACCGAGACTGCCCGGCCCGCAAGGCCGGCCGTTCCCGCTCGTCGATCGCGGCGTTTGAGCCGATCAAGGAGCTGTTCTGACTGAGCGTCGAAACCGTTCTGACCGATTTTCTGCGGTCATATCGTCACTGCTGCTTGGCCTCGCGGCTTCGCGCTGTCGGAGCGCGCCCATCCTTCCGCAACCAGGTCCAGCCGCATCCTCGCGCGCTACGGCTGCTCCGCGGCGCCTGCCACGGCGCGGCGGCGGGGCAGGGCGGCTTCCGGCTTTCGCTGCGCGGCTACGACGACGAGGGCGATTACTTGACGATCACGCGCTCGGCGCAGGGCCGGCGGGTCGACGCTGGACGATCCCGCGCGCAGCCTGCTTCTGCTCAAGGCGACGAAGACCGTCCCGCACAAGGGCGGCGAGACGTTCAAGGCGGACTCGCCGGAGTACGAGATCCTCGCCGAGTGGATCGCCGCACGGCGCGCCGCGGCCCGCAGGAGAAGGATGCGCGCATCGAGCGGATCGAGGTCTCGCCGACGCACGCCACGCTGAAGCCGGGCGCAGACGCAGCCGCTGAAGGTCACCGCGTTTTTCAACGACGGCCGTCAGCGAGGACGTGACCCGCTGGGCGAAGTACACCGCCGGCAACACCTCCGTCGCCACGGTCGATGACAACGGCATGGTGAAAGTCGTCGGCCACGGCGAGGGCACGATCACCGCGTGGTATCTCAGCCAGCTCGCGCATCGCCACGGTCACCGCGCCCTACGAGCAGCCGGTGCGCCGGAGGCGTTCGCCGCGCTTCAAGCCGCGCAACTTCATCGACGAGCGCGTGATCGAAAAGCTGCGCGAGCTGAACCTCCCGCCGTCCGGCGCGCTGCACGGACGACGAGTTCATCCGCCGCGCCTTCCTCGACACCATCGGCGTGCTGCCGACGCCGGAGGAGACGCGCGCCTTTCTCGCCGAGCACGACGCCGGACAAGCGCGACCACCTCATCGACTCGCTGCTCGCGCGGCCGGAGTTCGTCGACTACTGGGCTTACAAATGGAGCGATCTGCTGCTCGTCAACAGCGACAAGCTGCCGGTGCAGCCGATGTGGAGCTACTACCAGTGGATTCGCCGCCAGGTGGAGCTGAACACGCCGTGGGACGAGCTCGTGCGCGATCTCCTCACCGCCACCGGCAGCACGCTGGAGAATGGCGCGGGCAATTTCTTCATCCTGCACGACGAGCCGACGAAGCTCGCCGAGACCGTCTCGCGTCGCCTTCCTCGGCATGTCGATCAACTGCGCGAAGTGCCACAACCACCCGATGGAGAAGTGGACGAACGACCAGTATTTCGCCTTCGCCAATCTCTTCTCCCGCGTGCGCTCGAAGAACGGCGCGGTCGCCGATGAGCGCGTGATCTTCGCGCGACACGACGGCGATCTCGTGCAGCCGCTCACCGGCAAGCCGCAGCCGCCCACGCCGCTCGACGGCGCAGCCCGTCTCGCTGACCTCGACCGAAGATCGCCGCGTCGCCGCTGGCGAAGTGGCTGACCGTCGCCGGAGAATCCGTATTTCGCCCGCGCATCACCAATCGCGTCTGGAAGAATTTCTTCGGCGTCGGCGCTCGTCGAAAGCCGTCGACGACCTGCGCATGACCAATCCCGCGAGCAACGAAAAGCTGCTCAGCGAGGCCGCGGCGTCATCTCGTCAAGAACCGCTTCGATCTGAAGGCGCTGATGCGCGACCATCCTGCAGAGCGAGACCTACCAGCGCAGCAGCGTCGCGCTCGCCGGAAAACAAGGACGACACGCGCTTCTACGCCCGCTACTACCCGCGCCGCTCGATGGCCGAGGTGATGCTCGACGCCGTCTCGCAGGTCACCGCCGTGCCGACGCACTTTCCGCATGGACAAACGCAACGCCAACAAGGGCATCGGCGACTGCCTACCCGATGGGCTACCGCGCGCTGCAGCTGCCCGACTCGAACACCGTCTCCTACTTCCTCGACCAGCTTCGGCCGCCCCGATCGCGTGCAGACCTGCGACTGCGAACGCACCAACGAACCGAGCATGGCCCAGGCGCTGCACATCGCCAATGGCGACACGCTCAACGAGAAGCTCGCAGCGAAGGACAACCGCCTGGACCAAGCTGCTCGCGAGCGGCAAGTCGCGACGAGCAGATCATCGAGGAGGCCTATCTGCTCGCGCTCAGCCGCCCGCCGACCGCAGAAGAAAGCGCCGGCGATGCTGCAAGCTGCTCGCTGACGCGCAAGACTCCTGAGGAAAAGCGCACCGCTCTCGAGGACGTCTTCTGGAGCCTGATGAGCTCGCGGGAGTTTTTCTTCAATCACTGAGCCGCAGAATCCAGCCACGTGCGTTATCCTCCCCTCGCTCACGTCTGCGCTTCCGTGCTCATCGGCCGCGTTTTCGCTCGTCGCCGGAACGCCGATCGACTACGCCGCGAAGATCGCGCCGCTCTTCGAGGAGCACTGCATCGACTGCCACTGCGGCGGACGACCCGGACGGCGACTTTGTCTCGAGACCTTCGAGGCGCTGCTCAAAGGGCGGCGAAGACCGGCAAGGCCATCGAGCCGGGCAAGGCGCAGGACTCGCTGCTGGTGAAGTTTCTCGAAGGCCGCAGCGGCAAGGAGGGCAAGAACAAGTTCATGCCGCCCGGGCAAGAAGGAGCATCTGAAGCCCGAGGAGATCGCGCTGATCCGGCAGTGGATCGACGCCGGGGCGCCCGCGCCCGCCGACGCCGCCGACAGCCTCGCCGACGTGCTCGCGAAGCTGCCGAAGATCGCGCCGAAGACGACACGTCAGAAAGCGCGATTCACGCGCTCGCCTTTTCCCGAAGAGCGAAGCTGATCGCCGCGGGTTCGTATGGCTCCGTGCAGTTGCTCGACGCGACCACGCGGCAGCCGGTGCGCACGCTCGAAGGCATCGCCGGCAAGGTGAATGCGCTCGTCTTTTCGCCGGATGGCGCGATGCTCTTCGCCGCGGCGGGCGATGCGGGACTCGAGCGGCGTCGCTTATCAGTGGAAGGTCGCGACGGCTCGCTGGTGCGGAAGTTCGAGGGCCACACGCGACGCGCTCTACGCGCTCGCGCTTTCGCCCGATGGACAGACGCTCGCGACGGGCAGCTACGATCAGAAGATCAAGCTGTGGAACATCGCGGACGGCGCAGGAGCTGCAGACTCTTGAGCGGCCACAACGGCGGCGTCTTCGGCCTCAGCTTCCGGCCCGATGGCAAGGTGCTCGCGAGCGCCAGCGCGGATCGCACGGTGAAGCTCTGGGACGTCGGCCACGGGCAAGCGGCTCGACACGTTCTCGCAGCCGCTCAAGGAGCAGACGACCGTCGCGTTTTCGCCCGATGGCAAGACGGTCGTGGCCGGCGGCGTGGACAATCGCATCCGCGTCTGGGCGTCAGCAGCGAGGCCCAGGAAGGGCACCAATCCGCTGCGGCTGCACGCGCTTTGCGCACGAAGGCGCGATCCTGAATCTGGTCTTTTCGGCGGACGGACAGTACGCTCGTCTCGACTGCGGCCGACGCGACGGTGAAGCTCTGGAATGCCGCCGATCTCACCGAGCAACGCGCGCTGGAAGCGCAACCGGACTGGGCGCCGGCGCTCGCGCTGGTCGATGGCGCGCAACTCGCCGCTGGGCCGCCTCGACGGCTCGCTCGGCTTTTACGACACGGCGACGGGACAGGCTGCCGCCGGCCCCGAAGCCCGCCGCTGCCCGCGGACCCCGCTGCCGCCCGCGCTGCCCGAAATCACCCGCCTCGAACCGCGCGGAGTGCAGAGCGGCGCGACGACGAAGGTCAAGGTGACCGGGAAGAATCTCGCCGGGCTCAAAGCGGTGAATTTCAACGCACCCGGGACTCGCCGCAACGGTTACCTCGATCGACCCATCGGGCACCAGCGCCGAAATCTTCATCACCGCCGACGCGAAGGTGCCCCGCGCTTCAGTTCGAGCTGAGCGTCGTCAACGAGCGCGGGCGAGTCTGCGAAGCAGAAGCTGTTCGTCGATTACTCTCCCGCAGATCGTCGCCGAGCCCGCTGCCGCAGCGCGCCTGCTCGACGCGCTGCCGATCAATGTCTGGGGCACGCTCGCGGACACCGGGCAGCAGGACAGCTATCCGCTTCACGGCGAAAGAAGGGCAGACCATCATCTTCGATCTGGCCGCACGACGCCTCGAATCGAAGGCGGTCACCCCGCGGCTCGAGATCTTCGACGCCGAGCACAAGCTGCTCGCCGCGAACAACGGGCTCGACAGCGGCAGCGATCCGTTCATCGCGTTCACCGCGCCGCGCGATGGCGAATACACCGTGCGCGTGCTCGAGATCACGCTCGAAGGTTCGCCCGATCACGCCTACCGGCTCACCGTCGGCGCGCTGCCTTACGTCACCGGCTGGTGGCCGCTTTCGGTGCCGGCGAATGCGGAAAGCCAGGTCCATCTCGTCGGCCACAATCTCCCTGCCGACACGATCACGGTGAAAGCTGGCGACGGACGGCGAAGTCCCGCTGCCACTCGATACGGATACGATCGCAGCCGCGTCGCCGCACGGGTGCCGCGAGCCCATTGCCCGAATCCCTCGAACAGGAGCCGAACGACCGCGCCGCGCAGGCGCAATCGTTGAGCATCCCGGCATCGGTCAATGGCCGACTCGAAAATGCCGCGGGCGCCGACTTCGACCTCTTCAGTTTCGACGCCGAAAAGAGGCGAGCAGCTCGTGATCGAAACGCGCGCGGCGATGCTCGGCTCACCCGCGGACACCAAGATCGAAGTGCTCGACGCGAAGGGCGCGCCGGTCCCACGCGTGCTGCTGCAGGCGACCAAGGATTCGTGGCTCACGCTGCGCAGCACCGATTCGAACAGCGCCGGCATCCGCCTCGGGCAGTTCGCCGAGATGGAGCTGAACGACTACATGTATTTCAACGGCGAGGTGCTGAAGATCTTCCGCCTCGCGCGCGGCCCGGACGCCGACATGGTCTATCTTCACGCGCAACGGCATGCGGCGGAATTACTTCGACACGAGCGCCTCCGGGCACGGTCTCGATGAGCCGTGCTACGTCGTCGAGCCGCGGCCGGTCGGATCGAAGATCGTCGCCAACGGCCTGCCGGTCTTCACGCTGAACTACACGAACGACGACGACGGCGAGCGCCAGCTCGGCAAGGATTCGCGCCTCATTTTCACCGCGCCGGAAAACGGCCGCTACCTCATCCGCGTGAGCGACACGCGCGGCTGGAGCGGTGAGCGCTTTGCCTACCGGCTGATCGTGCGCCGTCCCTCGCCCGACTTCGCGGCAACGCTCGTCGCGAGCGGAGCGGCCAATCTTCCCGCGGAGAGCGGGAAGCAGTTCCTCGTGCGGGTCGAGCGCGCTGATGGCTTCGACGGCGAGGTCCGCGTCGAAATTGAAGGCGTGCCTCCGGGCTTCTTCGTATCGACGCCGGTGATCGTGCAAGCAGGCCATCTCACGGCCGCAGGCTGTGTTTATGCGCTTCCCGGGGCGAAACCCGGAGCGGCCGATTTCAGCTCGGTGAAGCTCACCGCCACTGCCTCGGTGAATGGAAAGAACGTGTCGAAAAGTCTCGCGGGATTTCCCTCCATCAACGTCACAGCCGCGCCGAAACAGTTGCTTTTCCTCGAAGCCGAGCACGCTCGAAGTGCCGCGGTGGGAGCGAAGGCGAAACCGACGGAGATCACGCTCGCGCCCGGAAGCCGCGTCTCCGCTTGGCTGCGGGTCGATCGCGCGCGGCAACGACGGCTTGCTCGCCCTCGATGTCGAGGGGCTGCCGCACGGCGTGATCGTTGACAGCATCGGCCTGAATGGCGTGCAAATCCGCGCGGGTGAAAACGAGCGCGAGATTTTCCTGAGCTGCGCGAATTGGGTGCCGGAGCAGGACCGGCTGTGTCACGCGATCGTCGGAACGCGTGGCAGCGAGAGCGTCGAAGGCGTGCAGACGAGCTTCCCCGTCCTGCTCAAAGTGCGCGCCGTGGCGCCTGCACAAAACATCACCGCGAAATAACTTTCGCAGCCTGTGCATGACTCCGCCGAGCGTGACGTCAGGATTTTCAGCTCACTCCGGCCCGCCTACACCTGCACCTGCCATGCTCCGTCCGCGCAAGAAATACACCGTCTTTGACCTACAGCAGCTCAAGGGCAAACGCGTCCTCACGCACATCCACGTCAAATCTCCGGAGGAAGCCGCCGCGGCGGCGGAAGCCGGGGTGGACCTAATGAGTTGCAGTTTTGACAGTCCGGAGGCGCAGGCTCGTTTCCCCGCGCTGGTCGCCGCCGCGCCCGAGAGTTTCATTTCCTGCGCGACCCCTCACGGGTTGGCTTCGCCGGAGGAAGCGATTCGCGTCGCCTTCCGTGCGCTCGAGCTCGGGGCGAGCAGCGTTTACTGCTCGGCCAGCCATTTTCTCATCGAAGCGATGGCGCGCGAGGGCGTGCCGGTCGTCGGTCATCTTGGGCTTGTGCCGCGGCACGTCACGTGGACCGGCTATCGCGCAATCGGGCGCACCGTCGAGGAGGCCCTCGAGCTTCACCGCCGCATGAAGGAACTCGAAAACGCCGGCGCCTATGCCGCGGAGCTCGAAGTCGTCCCACACAACCTCGCGCGCTTTCTTTCTGCCCAGACGAAAATGCTCCTCATGTCCCTCGGCTCCGGGGCCGGCTGCGACACACAGTTTCTTTTTTCCGACGACATCCTTGGTGACTACGACGAGCGTCCGCCGCGCCACGCCAAAGCCTATCGCAACTTTGCCGCCGAGCACCGCCGTCTGCAGCAGGAACGCGCCGCCGCCTTCCGCGAATACGTCGCCGACGTCGGCGAAGGGCGCTTCCCCGAGCGCGCCCACCTCGTGGAGATGGAAGCGCCTGTGTTCGACGAAGTGGTGCGCGCGCTCGGTGGTGCTCCCACTTTTTAGATGAAATCCGGCGGTCCAGGGTGAGACCGGTGGATTCAATGAAACAGCACTGCTAACTTCTCGCCGATGATCCCCCGTCAGTTGCTCGCCCTCCTGCTCGTGCCTTCGCTGGCGAAGGCTGCCGAGACGCCGCACGTGAATTATGACCGCGAGGTGCGGCCAATCCTTTCGGAGAATTGCTTTCATTGCCACGGGCAGGACGCGACCAAACGTAAAGCGAAGCTGCGTCTCGACACTCGCGAAGGTCAGCGCTCCAAGGAAGCGGTGATCCCGGGCCAGCCGGATGAGAGCGAGCTGATCTACCGGATCTTCATCAAGGAGGGAGACGAGCAGATGCCGCCGCCGGATTCGCATCGGGCGCTCACCGAGGCGCAGAAGGATTTGCTGAAGCGTTGGGTCGCCGAAGGCGCGGAGTTCAGCGGGCACTGGGCTTTCCAACCGCTGCAGCGGCCTGCTGTACCGGAGGTTTTGGCGGGTCACCCGGCGAATCCCATTGATCGCCTTCGTGCGCGCGAAGTTGCGGGAGGAACAGCTTACGCCATCGCCGATGGCCACGCGCGAGACGCTCATCCGGCGCGTCACGCTCGATCTCACGGGTCTGCCGCCGACGCCTGCCGACGTGGATGCTTTCCTCGCGGACGAGAAGCCGGGACGCCTATGAGCGCGTGGTCGATCGGTTGCTGGCCTCGCCACATTACGGCGAGCGGATGGCGCTGCCGTGGCTCGACGCCGCACGTTACGCGGACTCGAACGGCTTCCAGCAGGACGGCGACACCTTCCAATGGATCTGGCGCGACTGGGTGGTGAGAGCGCTCAACGCCAACATGCCCTTCGATCAATTCACGATCGAGCAAGCTCGCCGGCGACCTACTGCCGGATGCCACGGTGGAGCAGAAAATCGCGACCGCTTTCAACCGCAATCACATGCTCAACGGCGAAGGCGGTGCGATTCCGGAGGAGCAGCGGCACGTCATTCTGTTCGATCGCGTGGATACCACGGCGACGACGTGGCTCGGACTGACCGTCGCGTGCGCGCAGTGCCACGATCACAAATTCGATCCGATCACGCAGCGCGACTATTACGCGCTGATGGCCGCTTTCAACAATGTGCCGGAGAACGGTGTCGTCCCGGGGATGCCTTACAAAGTGCGCCTCGCTGAGCCGGTGCTCGATGTCGCGTCGCCGGAGCAAAAGGCAAAACTTGCCGAACTGACCTCGCAACTTGCGCGTGCTCAAGGAGCAGCAGAAACGACTCCGCCGCTGAACTCGAGCGCTTGCAGTTCGAGTGGGAGGCCAAGGTTGCGGCGGATGAAAAATTTCCCGATGCCGCCATCCGCGAATTCGCGCTCCAGCCGCGCAATGACAAGCCCGGCACTCGCGAGGCGCGGCTCAAGACGTATTTCACGGACAAGGTGTTGCCGGGGTTGAAAGCCAGCCCTGCTGCGAATGTCGGCCAGCTTGAGCGCGAGCTAAACAACTTCAAGAACGACGAATACCCGCGGGTGATGGTGATGTCCGAAAGCAAGCCGCGCGACACCTTCGTGCTCGACGCGCGGTAACTACGAAGCGCCGAAGGAAAAGGTCGAGTTCGCCACGCCCGCTTTCCTTCCGCCGCATGCCACCCGAAGCCCCGACGCAATCGGCTCGGTCTCGCGCGCTGGCTGGTCGGGGCGGAGCAACCCGCTGACTGCGCGAGTGGTCGTGAATCGGCAGTGGCAGATGTTCTTCGGACTGGGCCTTGTTAAGACCGAGCGAGGATTTCGGCGTGCAGAGCGAGCCGCCCGCGTACCGCGAGTTGCTCGATTGGCTGGCGGCGGAGTTGATGAATCCAGCGTGGAACGGATGGCGAAGGCGCGACGAGGTGGAACATGAAGCATCTTCATCGGCTCATCGTCACGAGCGCCACTTACCAGCAAAGTTCGCGCGTCACTCCGGAACTGCGCGAGCGGGATCCGGAGAATCGCCTGCTACGCGCGCGGCCCCCGCTTCCGCCTGCCCGCGATGCTCATCCGCGATCAGGCGCTCGCGGCGAGCGGACTTGCTCGTGGATCGGCTCGGCGGCAAGCCCGTCTATCCCTATCAGCCGAAAGGAATCTGGGATTCGCTCGCCATCACCAAGGAACGCGATTTCACCTACCCCTCGGCGAGCGGCGAAGATTTGTATCGCCGCAGTCTCTACACTTTCTGGCGGCGCACCGTCGCGCCGGCAAACATGTTCGATGCCTCGGCGCGCAACGTCTGCAAGGTTCGCCTTGGCGTCACCAGCACCCCGCTTCATGCGCTGACGACGCTGAACGATCCGACCTATGTCGAAGCTGCTCGCGCTCTCGCCGCGCACGCTTTGCGCAATGCGGAAGGCACGCCCGCAGCCCGGCTCGATTTCGCTTTTCGCCGCGTGCTCGCGCGGCATCCCGACGAGACCGAGGCAAGGCTCCTGCGCGCTAGTCTCGACAAACAATTGGCCGGCTTCCGCGCCGACACCGCTGCGACCGCGGTGTTTCTATCCACCGGGGAAAGCCCCCGGGACCCTGCCCTCGAAGCGACCGAACATGCCGCCTATGCGGCCGTTTGCCTCGGAATCCTCAATCTCGACGAAGCCCTGACAAAGCCATGACCCCCCTCCTGCAAGGCAAGCTTCAGCTCACACGCCGGCAGTTCGTCGGACGCAGCGCAACGGGCATCGGGATCGCCGCCCTGACCTCTCTGCTGGGCGAGAATTCTTCGGCCGCCGGCGGCGGAGTCCGTTCCGCCACCGGCGCGCTGCCGGGGCTGCCGCATTTTGCGCCGAAGGCGAAGCGCGTCATCGTCCTGTGGCAGGGCGGCGGCCCGTCGCAGGTGGATTTGTTTGATCACAAACCGGGGCTGAACGCGCGGCGATTGGAGGAGTTGCCGGATTCAATCCGCGCGGGCGCGCGGCTTTCGACCATGACGGCTTCGCAGGCCAAATATCCGATTTTGCCGGCGATCAAACCTTTCCGGCAATACGGCCAGAGCGGGCGCTGGCTGAGCGAACTGCTGCCGCACACCGGCAGCATCGCCGATGAGATTTGCCTCATCAATTCCATGCAAACCGACGCCGTGAATCACGCGCCGGGCGTGACGTTTTGCATGACCGGTTCGCAGCATTCCCGGACGGCCGAGCATGGGCGCGTGGCTGACCTACGGGCTTGGCTCGATGTCGGAAGACCTGCCGGCTTTCGTGGTCATGACCACCGCCGACACGGCGAAAACCTGTGGCCAGCTTTTCTACGAATACTACTGGGGCAGCGGCTTCATTCCCGTCGAAATTCCAGGGCGTGCGGCTGCGCGGCGAAGGCGAACCGGTGCTCTATCTCAACGATCCGCCGGGCCTGAGCCACGCACAAAAGCGCGCATTTGCTCGACGACATCTGCCGCGATGAACGCGCACCAATTTGCCGCGCAGGGCGACCCGGAAATCGAGACGCGCATCGCGCAATACGAGATGGCGTTCAAGATGCAGGCGAGCGTGCCCGGCCTGCTCGATCTTTCGCAGGAATCACCGCAGGTGCTCGAGATCTACGGCCCCGATGTGAGCCGTCCCGGCAGCTTCGCGCGCAACTGTCTGCTCGCGCGCCGCCTCGCCGAGCGCGGCGTGCGCTTCGTTCAGCTCATGCACAGCGGCTGGGATCAGCACAGCAATCTCGACACGCAACTGGCCGTGCAATGCCGCGACATCGATCAGCCGAGTGCCGCGCTGGTGCGCGACTTGAAACAGCGCGGCCTTCTCGATGACACACTTGTGATCTTTGCGGGCGAATTTGGTCGCACGGTCTTTGTGCAAGGCGACGTGACGAAACCTGCGGGTCACGGCCGCGACCATTTTGGGCGCGCCTATAGCCTGTGGATGGCCGGAGGCGGCATCAAAGGCGGCACCGTGTTCGGCGAGACCGACGACTTCAGCTACAATGTCGTGCGCGACCCGGTGCACGTCCATGATTGGCAGGCGACCGATGCTGCACCTGCTCGGCATTGATCACGAAAAGCTCACCTACCGTTTCCAGGGTCGCCAGTTCCGCCTGACCGATGTGCATGGCCAGGTGGTGAAAGGCATTCTGGCGTGAGCCGTGTGGCGCGCACACGCGCTCTTTCGCTCTGTTCGCTCCCAGCGGCCTAGTCCCGCCCGGAACACAAACGTCTGTTATTGCGCCGGTGATTGGCCATCGCTCGGGAGCAGCGGCACGGCTTTTTTGAAAAAATCGGCGTCGAGCGCCCGCGCCCACATCTGCGCGGCTTTGCGCTCGCCCGCCTCGTTGAGATGCACTTTGTCGACGGTGTCTTCCTTCGCGAGCGTGTCGTAATCTGGGCCGGGAAAACATTGCGGGAACTCGCGGATCACACGCTCCTGCACCCGACGAATCTGTCCAAAACCATCCGGCGGCGACTGCCGGTTCACGACGACGGCGAGCTGTGGAAACGCCGTGTCTTTTCGCGCCTGCGCGATCCACGCTTGGTAGTTCGCGAAGATCTGATCTTCGTTACGTTCCGGCCAATCGTTCTGGCCTTGATCAGCCAAAATCGCGCGCAGCCCGGTCACTGCGCCATACTTTTTCAGCGCATGCTCGAGTCGGATGTAGGGCATGCGCGCCGACGCCTTCACGAACGGATGGTCGAACATTTCTCCGCGCGCCGACTTCGCCCAATGCTCCAGACTTGTCCCGCCAAACGCCGCATTCAGCAGCAGCACCGGCACGTCCTGAGCCTTCGCCAGATGGTCGGCGAACGCCGCCCAAAAGTACGGACCATTGCCAGCCGGCGCGGGCTGCACCAGCGAATCGAAATGCCGTCCCGCGACCGGCGGCAACAGCCGTGGATCGCCCGTCGATTTGTAGCGCCGCTGCGCCTCCGGATCGCCCATCGGCAGTGCGATGGTGTTCACGCGATCGTCCTCTGCGCCCGGCAAATTGATGAGTCCGCCGTGCGCGACCGAGTGTCCAACGACCACGAAAACTTCGCCGACTCCGACGCGCTGCACCCGAGTTGACGCGACCTTGCTGTCATCGCTTTTGACTCTCGCTTCCAGTGAGTACCAACCGCCCGGCGCATGCAGTTTTCCGCGAAACGTGGAGTCCGGTTGCACGGTGCCAAGGGCGCTCCACTCGCCGAATTTTCCACTGGCGACATCGACGAGTCGCGCTTCGATCACGGCACCGGGCCAGGCACAGTTTCCGGCGACCGAGATCACACCGTTGCCAGATTGATCACGTTGAAAGACCAGCCGATTCGCTGGCGAGGTGATGGACAGCGTCGCCAGAGCCTCAGCCCCAGCACTTGGTTTTAAGTGAACCAGCGCAACGGAGGGCGCGGGCAATCGCAACCGCAGAGTTCCGTCGCTTGCACTGATCGTCTCCACTTTCGCGGAGAGAAAATCGCGCTCTTCGTCGATTACGCGCACCTCTGCAGAAACTCCGCCGGTCCATCTGAAGCCACTCCAATTCAACACAAACTCCGAACGCGCATCGCCGAAGTTGCTCACGAGAATCGAGGCCTCGCGCCCGTCCGTGGTTAATCCCGCGGCCACCGCCAATTTCCCCGCGACCGAACCGCCCGCCTCGACGCGCCGTGGTGTGTCGAGCAGGCCACGAAACGCACGCATGGCCTGCCACGCTTTTTGCGGAACGCCTTGATCGGAAAAGAGTCCGAAGCCGCCGACTTCACCGTGGTAGAAATTGCCCACATCGATCGGTGTGTTCTGAAGTTCGATCAGCGAAGTCGCGATGAACGCGGCCCCCCGCGCTCCGGCCATCTTGTCGTAGGCGCGCGTCCGCGCTTCGGCAGGAGCACCGCGCGAGAGCGGCTTCCAGGAATTTCCGGGGAGAAAATTCCACTCGTTCAGGTGACTCTCCGTCTCATCGAATCCGCGCGCATCCAGTAGCCGCCGGATCGCTCGTCCGCGCGCGACCAGCTCCGCCGGATCATCGGTGTAACAGTGCCAGGAAAAGAAATTCAGCGGCACATTTTCCTTCCGACACATCGTGAGGAAAGCCGATGCAAAGTCGGTCGGCTGAAATTCACCGTTCACGAAATTGCCGCTCGCGCCGAGTGCCGGGCCACCCACCTTCACTGCGGGAAAGGCTGCTTTGATGGCCTTCGCCGCGGTGCGGTACAGCCGCAGATAATCTTCGTCCGTGCCGCTCCACATCGCCGGCCGATTTTCCGGCTCATTCCAGATTTCCCAATAGCGAATGCCGTAGTGAAAGCCTCCAGCCCAGCCCTCGTTGTAATGGCGGATGATGCCGAGGCAGATTGCCGCCCATTTTTCCGGGTCCGCAGGAGGATGCGCGAAGCGCCGCACGCTGGTGTGTTCGATGCTTTCGCCGAGCCGGTAAATCGGCTCCGCTCCGGTGGCTCGGACCGCCGCGATGTATTCGTCGGTGAGGCGGAAATCGTAGCTCGCAGGCAGCGCGGGATCGGCGTCGGGATTAGGGAAAACGGCGTGATGATCGACAACGTAGGGATTGGGCCAGCCGCAGTCGTGGAGCCGTGTGAAAGGGATCTTCAATTCCCTCTGCGCCTCGGTGACCTCGAACATTCCGCCCGGCGCCAACGGCCCTTTGTTGACGCCATGGAGCGCCCGAATGCGTCCCGCGGGCACAGAAAAGTCCACGCTCAGCACCGCGTTTTCGCCCCGTGCGAACCGCCCGGGAATCAACATTGAGCAGCCGAGGAAAATCAAGACGGCGGAAGCATGGGTGGGTTTCATCTTCGAGAATCAAATTTGAGCTTCGTGCTCTCGCGGCCGCGGACTCGTCGCTCTCCTACTTCGATAGACGGACCGGTCCGGTGTTGGGCTGCGGGGCGCCAGGACTGCTGCGTCCATCGGCGGCATATTTATCCAGCAGCGAACGGAGATGAGCCACGACCTCAGGATGCTCGGCCTGCACGTTGTGCATTTCGCCGATGTCATGAGCCAGGTCGTAGAGTTGGACGAGTGGCAGACTCGTGGATGCGGGGCTGCCAGGCAGCGGCGCGCTCCAGCCGCCTGAGTCCGGGCAAAGCGCGAGCTTCCAAATCCCCTGCCGGATGGCGAAGGAGCCGTTGATGGAATGATGCACGACGGCCTCGCGCAGCGGTGCGGTGGCGCGACTCTCCGAGCGCCGGCAGCAGGCTCACGCTGTCTTCCGCCGGCAGTAGTCCGGAAGCTTCTCGCCGAGAATGTCCGCGCAGGTGGCGAAAAGGTCGTTGAGGCAAATCAGTTGGTCGCTCGTCGCTGCCGGGCTTCACTCGACCCGGCCAGCGCGACGAGGAATGGCACGCGATGTCCGCCGTCGAAAATGTCGGCCTTCGTGCCCGCGAAACTGCGCGACTCGGGTTGTGGCCCTTCGCCAGCAGCTCGTCGAAGTTCGCCTGCGGTGAGCAGCCGTTGTCGCTCGTGAAAATGATCGAGCGTGTTCGTCGGCAAGGCCGTCTGCTCGAGCGCTGCCAGCACGGCTGCCGAGCGTCGCGTCGGTCTGCATCACGAAGTCGGCGTACGGATTCAACCCGCTTTTTCCCTGCCCATTCCGGCGTCGGCACGATTGGCGTGTGCGGCGCATTCAGCGGCAGGTAGAGAAAGAATGGCTTGCCGCTCGCGCGCGGCGGCGCGCGCGTTCGCCGATGATGTCCACCGCCTGTCGCGTGAGCGCGGGCAGCACATCCACGGCCTCGAAGTCCGCGGCCGCCGGGCCTTTGCGCGTCGCTCCGCCGGTCCGTCCGGCCATCATCGGAAATGCTTTGTCCACCGTGGGCACGGAGGTCACCCGGTCGTTCTCGATGAATGTATACGGCACCATGTCGAGCGACGCCGCGATGCCGAAGTAGTAGTCAAAGCCCAGCGCTGTTCGGCCCGTTGCGAGATCGGCTTTTCGAAGTCGCGCGCCAGCCGTCGGCCCCTTTTTCGATATGGTCGTTGAACGGAGGCGCGTCCGGCTTTCATCGGCCAATTCATCCCGAGATGCCACTTGCCCGACCGCCGCGGTGTAAGTATCCGTGCCGACGCAAAAATGCTGGAACAGTCAGTCGGCCGGTCTCGATCAGCGGCGGACTCATGCCGCCGAGGACGCCGCTCTTCAGCCGGGAACGCCAGTTGTAGCGGCCGGTGAGAATGCCGTAGCGCGTCGGCGAGCAGACCGCGGAGCTCGAGTGCGCGTCGGTGAAAATCATCCCCTCCACGCGCGAGACGATCGGCGTGCGGAGTCGCGATTTTTCCCTCGGGATTGAGGCACTTCACATCGCCGTAACCGAGGTCGTCGCAGAGGATGTAGACGATGTTTGGCTTGTCGCCCGCGCGTGCGGAATCGCGGCACGAAAGGAGGCTCAAAACGACGCAAAATGGGAGGAGTTGTTTCACGTGAAAAAGGAGGCTAAGGCGCCGCGGCACTGGATTCATCAGCGCTCGGCTTTGGCGCGCACGGGCGCAGTTGCGTCGTTGGCCCGGGCCCGTTCCGCGGCGAGCAACGCTTTCTCTGCAGCGCCTGCGCTGGAGAAGGCCAGCGCGAGGAGGCGGAGCAAGCGTTTCATGAAGAGATGCTCCAATCACTGATCCTGCTGCGTTGTGCCGATACCGAATTGCTTTTCGTAGCGGACCTTGAAGGGATTTACGTCCGGCCCCTGCGCGTCTTCATTGACCAGCGCTGGCTGCACGTCGTCCCACCATTGGTCGTAGGCCGCACGCAATTCCGCCAACGCATCCGGATGCTCGGCTGCGACATTTTTCGCCTGCCCCGGATCGATCGTGAGGTCGTAGAGTTCCGCGTTGTTCACGAGCGAAAAGCGAGCATTGCGGATGGAGCAGTGCGCATATTTTGCCTTTGCGACATCTCCCCGCGGCCATCGGCCCACGTGAGTCACCAGCGTGCGATCTGACCACGCGGCATTCGGCGCAGACTCCGATTGACCCGCAGGTTTCAGAAGCGGCAAAAGACTCCGCCCCTCGACCTGTCCCCGGACGTTGGGGCTCAAAGCCACTCCGGTGATGTCCGCGAGCGTCGGGAAAATATCGACGTGTGCGGTCAGCGCCGTGATGTCCGTGCCACCTTTCCACCCCGCTGGCCAACGCCAGAAAGCCGGCACCCGCGTGCCCCCCTCGTACGGCGTCGCCTTCCGCCCGCGCATCCCCGCATTGAAGACTTTCCATCCGGTTGCCGAGCCATTGTCGGTCATGAAAATGACCAGCGTGTTCTCCGCGATCCCCCACTCGTCGAGCTTCTCGAGCATCCGCCCGAAGTTCTCATCGATGTTCGTGATCATTCCGTAGAACTTCGCAACTGCCTCCGGTACTTTCCCGGCATACATCGCCTCATAGCGCGGGGCGATCACGAGAGGTTCATGCGGTGCGTTCGGCGTGAGGTAGGTGAAAAAGGGCGTCCCCTTGTCCAGCTTCTCATCCATCCATTCGATCGCGCGGGAGAAGAAGATGTCCGTGCAATAACCCTCGGTTTTCTCAAACACCCCGTTGTGCAGAATCGCCGGATTGAAATAGCGGTTCCCCGGCGCATCGCCGCACGAGCCCGGATAGCTCTGCCCGATCCCGCCTGCGCCGTGGATGAAAGTCTCCTCAAAGCCGCGCTTCTCCGGCTGATACGCCGCTTCGTCGCCGAGGTGCCATTTGCCGAAAATCCCCGTTGCGTAGCCGGCCTCTTGCAACACCTGCGCGAGGGTCGTCGCCGAGAGCGTCATCCGCTCGCGCTCATTGATCGTGTGCGTCACGCCGTTCTTGAATTCATGCCGCCCGGTCATCAGCGCGGAGCGCGTCGGCGCGCACGTCGGGCTAACATGAAAATTCGTGAACCGTCGGCTCTCCGCGTGAAAACGATCCAGGTTCGGCGTGCGGATGATCTCGTTGCCGAGGCAGCCAACATCGCCGTATCCTTGGTCATCCGTCATCACGAGGATGATGTTCGGTCGCCGTGTCTTCGGCTCATCCGCAGCCCTGACTGGGGCTTCGAAGAAGCCGTGAAAAAGGGTCGCGAGGACAAGGAAAAGAGGGGTCTTCATTCGGGGGGAACTTACTTTACGGACGCAGCTTTGGCATTTCGCCGCACCGTCGTAAAATCAAACTCCAGCGGCAGCGGCTGCTCACTCGTCAAAGCCTGCGTATCTCCCGCGGCACGTTGCTGGGCTTCCAACAACGCGGTCATTCGCCTCACTTCATCTGCATGTTCATGCTTGTCGGCAAGATCGTGCCTCTCCGCCGGATCGTCGCGCAGATCAAAGAGCTGCATCTTATTGACCTTCGGATAAACGATCAGCTTCCAGCGCTCATCCCGCACCGCCCGCTGCACCCCGGTGTAAGCAGTCAGCAACGCCTTCCGAAATCCAGCGGCGCGCCCCTCCAGCACCGGCACCAGACTGATCCCCTCATTTCCCTCAGGCGGCTCGATCCTGGCCAGTTCGCCCAGCGTCGGAAAGATATCCAGCAGGTAACACAGCGCATCGGAGCGTTTCCCCGCCGGAATCCCCGGCCCTGCGAAAATCAGCGGCGCATGCATCGAGTGATCGTAAAGGTTCTGCTTTCCCAACAGCCCGTGACTTCCCAGCGCCAGCCCGTGATCGCTGCTGAACACCACCAGCGTCCGCTCCGCCTGTCCGCTGGCTTCCAAGGCCGCAAGAATTCGCCCGATCTGCGCATCCATGTGCTCGATCGAAGCATAGTAGTCCGCCAGATGCTGGCGCACCGCCTCCGGGGTCCGAGGCCACGGCGCCAGTTCCTCGTCTCGGATCACCAGTGCCCCGTTGTTAAAAGGATGCTGCGGCAGGAAGTTCACAGGCAGCGGCGGCAGAGTGGCGTTGTATTTCTCGTGAAACGAAGCCGGCGCCACCCGCGGATCGTGCGGCGCGTTGAATGCCACATAACAGAGGAAAGGGCGCTCCCCCTTCTGCCCTCGCAAAAATTCCACCGCAGCATCCGCAAAGACCTGCACCGAATGCGCTCCACTCGTTCGCGGATTCTCAAAGGTGTGCGTCGCCGAGATATCCTGCAGCGCCAGCCAGGACGGGTTTCCCATTCCTCCGAGGAAAACGGCCTTTCCCGCCGCGAACGCACGCAGCGCGGATGCTCCGCCGTTGTGCCATTTCCCGGTCAGAAATGTGGCGTAACCTGCCCGCGCAAAGCACTCTGGCCACATCTCCTGCCCTCCCATGTTCTCCTTCACGCGGAACAGAGTCCGCCCCGTCATCAACATCGCTCGCGACGGGACGCACACCGCCCCCTGCTGAGCTCCCATGCAATACGCCTGCGTCAACGTCGTTCCGCGCCGCACCAAGCTGTCTAGATACGGCGTAGAAATGTGGTCATTTCCCAGCGCCGCGATGGTATCCGCGCGCTGATCGTCACTGAATAGAAATAAGATGTTCGGCGGTCTCTCCTTCGCCCCGGCAACCGCTCCGCACAACAACAACCACATGAACAGGGGCAGGAAGCACAACATACAGCACTCCAATCCCGGATTCACAGACTTCCTAGCGTCTAAAATCTTCGAACCGCGCGTCAGCGCTCGCGGCCCGAACTTCGCCGCATTCGTCAATAATGCCGGATTACCCGCCGACCATGCCGGAATCCCGGCGGCGTCACGTAAATCGAACGGGTTGGCAGCGAGGAGACATAGACCGGACGCCGGTTCGAGTAATAAACGTAGCGTCCATTGGACTGATAGTATCGCCGCCCACTGTAGGAGTAATATGGCGTGTACTCGTTGTAATCGCCGTAGTAATAGGGCGAACCCACCGAAACCCCCACCCTTCGGCCCACATAAGGCTCATCATACACCACGCAGCCGGTCAAAAGAGTCGAAGCACACAGGACGACTGGGAGGAGATAGTTGATTTTCATAACAGGAGAGTGCCTCAGAATCGTCACTCGTCTTCGGTCCGGACTTGCCCGCCGCTTCGTTCGATGGGCACATCTTCGAAGTCGCAAGGTCTACAACTCGGCAACTTTGATGTTCCGATACTCGCACTTCATAGCCACGCCAGGGTGGATTTGGAAGCCGAGCGGCCCAGCGCCGGAGAATTTTGCATCCGTATATTCGGAAGCTTTTTGGCCATTGATCCAGCAGGTGAAAGTATCACCTTTGGCTTCGATGCGGAAGGTATTCCACTCCCCTTCCGGTTTCATCAATCGCTGAGCTTCCTTGGCCTGTCCCGCCTCCGGGTAGCCGGGCTTGCCGCCCGTATAGAACGATCCGGACATATCGACTTTTAGACTGCCGGAGATGCCGAGTTGAAGTTGTAGATGAGGCTTCCGCATCTCCAGCCCGGTGTCTACCCCGCGTGGAGTGACGCCTTTCCAGCGCACGTCAAACTCAATGACAAAATCGCGGTAGTCCTTTTCTGTCCAAAGATAGTGCCCCTTCAGGCTGGAATCGTTCTCGCCGACCAGCACGCCATCTTCCACGCGCCAGAAGTTCTGCGCGCCTTCAGTCTTGAAATTTGCGAGATCCTTTCCGTTGAACAGCGGCTTGAGCGCGAGGTCTTCGGCTGGGCAAGCCCCTAGCGTAGAGAAAGAAATGATCAACGTGAGGACAATGGAGCGGAGATTCATGGCGAGGAGGATTTAGGGGTTATAGTTTGAGCGTGCGAAGAGTGCGTAGTGGGAGTAGGAAGCTTCCGACCTACTCGGCGCGATAACCGCGCCAGAGCCACACCAGCGTGTCGGCCAGCGTGTGGTTGAATACTTTGCCGTCGCAGTGGCCAGTGGCTTTGCTGAAGACAAAGCGATGGTGGTAGCCTTTGGCGGTGAGGGCGGCTGAGGTTCGCCGTCCGGCCATGACCCAATTGTGGTAGGTCTCCTCCGAGTCTTTATTGCGCAGGTCATTCTCAGACACGTGGGTGAAGATCCGCAGAGGCTTCAGTTCGCTCTTTTCGATCAGCTTCATGCCGGAATGGAACTCCCAGGCGCCGAGGGGATACTTTGCCTCTTCCGGCGCGTCGTCGTCCTGCTGATCTACAAACGTGCCGGAGTAGGCGATGATGCGGCGGAACAAGTCAGGTCGCGACCAACCCATGATCAGCGCCGCAGCGCCGCCGGAGCTGCAGCCCATCACTGCATGGCCCCACGGATCTTTGGTGAAGGTCAGCTTGGGATAGGCGGCTTGCAGTTCGGCATTGGCCAGCACGGCGGGTAGTACTTCGTCGTGGATGAACCGCGCCAAGCGGTCGGACATGGTGTCGTACTCCAGACCACGTTGACTGTTCTTCCCATCGTTGCCGCCATTCTCGACTGCAATTGCAACGAAAGCAGGCAGCTTCCGCATCGGGTCTTTGGAAACAGTGAGGTTATCCAGCGCATGGCGGACCTTGTCCAAAGGCCCGGGTCCATCGTGAATGATGAGGAAGGGTGCTGGAGTGCCATCCTTGTAGGAGGCAGGGACGTAGACAAAGACTTTGCGCTCGGTGCGCACGGGCTTCTTGTCGGGTTCGAGCGTCGTATCATCACCGCGGAAGATTTTGCTGTCCGCCAGCTTCATCGTAAACTGGAAGGACTTGCCCTTTGGATTACCGAGGTCGGTCAAATCCTTGTCGGTGGTGTATTCCGGCCCAACCGTGAATTCGCCGTCACCGTCCGAGGCCGGGTTGTCGGTTGAATTGTCAGCCGCATCGGATGGAAGCGCAGTGAGGCTGAGCCACGTGCCAAGCAGCAGTAGAAGGCGGAGGGAGCATCGCATGGGAGTCATATGCGAAAATTCCACGCGAGGAGCAATCCTGCGGTGAGGAGTATTTTCGGCCGCCTATTCCTCAAATAACTCCCGCCTCGTTTGCGGCCAGAACATGATTGGAAATGTCATGAATGCGGCGAGCGTTGTCACCCAAGCGAAATGACTCGATTCTCTCCACCTGTCGGAAATCCTCGAATCAAAGTAGCGGCTAGTTTCGAAGAGCTGCTAGCGACCTCTTTTTCCAACGGCATCAATGCGCTTTGCTGGCCGCGGAATCTGCCGGGCGACTTTGCGGAGGTGGCCACATTGCTGCGCGATGGTGAAGGAGTTGTCGCGGTCGATGAGGCTAGGCTTCGAGGCTTGCCGGCGAGCACATCGGGATGCGTAGCCATCGATTGCTTGTTGAACGACCTGCGCCTGCTCCGCGACCACGGTCGCGAACCTGTGCTGAACTGCATTTACAGTTATCCACGGGATGAAGAGCCGGGACCTGTATCGACCGACGTCTTCTCCTTTCACGCCGACAGCGCGCCGGTCGAAACTGACACCTGGCTTTGCACGTATTTCGGCCCACCGAGCGAGGGTTTGCGAAATGAAGAGGCGCAGCGGCGGATCGAAGTCCCAGAGACGCGTGCAGAACTGCTCCGATTGTTCGGAGGTCGAGACGACGACGACTTCCGCTCGCACCTTGCGGAACATTGCTACGACTTGCACTACGCGGCCTCTCCGGGCGCTCAGCCTTTTTCTTTCGGCATCGGAAACCTCTGGCGCATCGCCGTGGACTGGCCCGGAAGCCTTGTCCCACCGTGCCTCCACCGCGCTCCAGAGAGCCTGCCTGGTCATCCGCCGCGCTTGTTGTTGATTAGCTGACCTCGCTGGCTGGAAATGCGTTGAGGCAACTTGGGGGACATTCGCGACCACCTCGCAATGCGTCGGCGCCCCTCGAGGGAAATGAATCGGGCAACCCCCGCATCGCAGGCAGCGACCCGGCAGCCCCGCTATTTCGCGGGCTGAAGGTGGCGCTCCAGCGCTGCGCCGATCTCCGTTTTGAACTGCGGTTTCAGAACGCAGCTCAGGTGGTCGGCGTCGGTAATGAGATTGACGCGCAAATCGGGGCGCAGCTTGAGCAGCGGCTCCACGCCGAGTTGGCGAGCCGGGTCGCGGTCGCCGACAATGATTTCGATCGGGACGCGCAATTCTTTCATCGTCTCTGAGGGCACCGCGAATTCCGCAAAGCCGGCGAGCAGCGGGCTGAAGGTTTTAGCCCTCCGGTCACCGCCCGCGAGGCGCTGGAAAACCGCGCCGTCCTCAAACCAGCCCGCGCCGCCGAGCGTCGCCGAGCGGACGCGCTCCGGATGCAACGACGCGAATTTCAGCGAGATCATCGCGCCCATCGAGTAGCCGATGAGATGCGCGGATTTGAGATCGAGGTGATCCATCAGCCGCCCAACGTCCTCGACCATTTTGATCCCGTAAGCCTGCTCGCCGGACGGTTTGTCGGACAGCCCGTGTCCGCGGCAATCGATGACGATCACCCGCGCCCGCTCGGCCAGTGCGGCGGGGATTCCGGCAAGCCCCCAATTCAAGAGACCGTTTGCGAACAAGCCATGAATGAGGATCACCGGCTCGCCGCGCCCCTGCACCGTGTAGTGGATCTTCACGCCGTCCGAGTCGAAGTCATCCGCGCGCGCGCCGGCATGTGTGAGGCAAAGGAGGGCGGACGTGAGGAAAAGTAGCAAGCGCATGAATTGAAAAGGTTGGAGGTAGCCAGGATTTCAAAATGCCATCGATTCGCCAATCGGCGACCCGTGAAAGTGATGCCAGCATCAAGCGCACACGCGGATGGGCAGGCCCAGCATCGTCTTGTGCTCTCTGAAATTCCTGAGACAAAAGCACTCCCTTTCATTCCATGAAGCTGCTCTCCCTCCTTGCGATCGCTTGCCTTCTCACGTCCGCTTCTTTCGCCGCCAATCCGCCCGCGATTCCTGGCGAACCCGTCGCGAAGAAAAAGGAACTGCTCTTTTCTGACGACTTTGAAAAAAGCCCGCTCGACCAGCGCTGGCACCGGGTCGTCGAAACCTTCGCCGTTGAAAACGGGACGCTGAAAGGGACGCAGACGCGCGACCAAAACATTCCGGCCACCGACGGGAAACGGGCGGTGACCGCACACGCTGCGGTCTACGGATTGGAGCTGCCGACGAAGGACAGCGTGGTCGAGGTGAAGATCCGGTTCGAAGGCTGCTCGATGATCGACGTGGAGTTCGACGACCGCGCTTTCACCGGTTCCCACTACGGCCACCTCTGCCGGGCGCAGGTGCGGCTCGATAAAGTGACGATGGTCGACGAGCGCGACGGCAGCCAGAGCAATGCGCTGATCGAATTGCGCAAAGATGCGGCGAAAAACAAGGAGGAGATCGGAAAGCTGCTGGCAGCGCACAGCGCGACTTTCCCGGTCAGACTCGAGGCCGGAAAATGGTACACGTATGTCGTGGAAATCGCGGGGGATGAGATGCGCGCAAGCATCGACGGAACGCCGGTCGGATATTTAAAATCACCTGGCATCGGGCACGCGACGAAGTCGAAGATCGAACTCGGCGTTGCCGGGAAGGACGGCTTCTTTGACGATATCAAGGTCTGGAACGCCGAGCCTGCCAAACCGTAAACAACCCTAATTCTCCCACCACCAACCTTACTACCCATGTCACTACAAACTCGCCGCCAATTCGTCGGGCTCGCGCTCTCCGCGCTGCCCGCCACCGCTCTGCTTTCCGCCTCCGGTCGCCTCGGCGCAGCAGACGCACCCGCCAGGCCGGACTCAAAATTCAACGGGGTCCAAATCGGTCTGAACGTCCCTTACAGCTTCGCCAAAGGCGACATGAGCGGGGAGGAAATCCTCAAAAATTGCGTGCAGCTCGGGCTGAGCGCGGTCGAGCTGCGGACGCAGCCGGTGGAAGCATTTCTTGGAGTGTCAAAGGAGCTGACCGCGGGCAAAAAGACGCCGGAAATGGTCGAGCAATTGCGTTCCTGGCGGACCAGTGTCTCGCTGGACCGAGCCAAGGAATTCCGCCAGCAATACGAGACCGCCGGCGTGCTGATCGAGGTCGTGAAAGTGGACGGCATTTTCACGATGAAGGACGACGAGATCGACTACGCCTTCGCGCTGGCCAAGGCGCTCGGCGGACGCGCCATTTCCACGGAAATTTCCCACAAAGAGGAAGAGCTGAAGCGGCTCGGGTCTTTCGCCGACAAACATCAGCTGATGGTCGGCTACCACGGCCACGCCTCGACCAAACCGGAGGATTGGGAAAAAGCCTTCGCACTCGCGAAATTCAACGGTGCCAACGTGGACCTTGGCCATTTCGTCGCGGGCAACAACACCTCGCCGGTCCCGTTCATTAAGCAATACCACGACCGCGTGACGCACGTGCATTTGAAGGACCGGAAGTTCAACAATGGTCCAAACACGCCGTTCGGAGAAGGTGACACGCCGATCGCGGAAGTGCTCCGGCTCATCCGCGACAACAAGTGGAACATCCAGGCGACGATCGAGTTTGAGTATAAAATCCCCGAAGGCTCCGACCGCATGAAGGAGCTGGCACGCGCGATCCAGTTCTGCCGCGAAGCACTCGCCTGAGCCGTCCGCGGAGGCTGCCGGGGCGATTTTACAAGACAGTCGCGCGTGTTACTTTCCCGCCCATGAAAAAGCGGCTCGTTGCAAAGCTCCGTTTGTCGTCTCTCGTGCTGTCTTCAATGTCGCGGTCGGCGTCCGCGTTTACACAGCGCTCGCAGCGGCGCACGAGAAAAGGACGACTCGGGCTACTCGAGCATCGCGGTCTTTGCGCGCGCGATGCAGCTCGTCCGGCAGGATTACGTGGACGAGAAAAAGGTCGAGCTACGAGGAGCTCACCCACGCGGCGCTGCGCGGGATGCTTTCGCAGCCTCGATCCGCACTCGCAGTTCATGGAGCCGAAGGATTTCAAAGGCATGCAGGACGACACGAACAGCCGCTTCGGCGGACTCGGCGTGGTCGTCGCGCAGCGCGACGGCGAATCTCGTCATCGTCTCGCCGATGGAGGACACGCCGGGATTCACGCGCCGGGCTGCTGCCGAACGATCAGATCATCAAGATCGACGGCAAATCCGACCGAGAAGATGGACCTCAACGATGCCATCAACTGCTGCGCGGCGAGCCCGGGAAAAAGGTGACGCTGACGATCCTGCGCCCCTCGACCAAGGAGATCAAAGATTACCCGCTCGTGCGCGAGAACATCAAGGTCGCGAGCGTGAAGGATGCGAGCATCCTGCCCCGGAACATCGGCGGCGACTTCAAGATCGGCTATGCGCGCATCACGCAGTTCAACGTCGCCGACGGCGGACGAACTCGGCAAGAAGCTCGATGAACTCGAGAGCAGCAGGGCATGCAGGCGTTCGTCGCTCGATCTGCGCTACAATCCCGGCGGGTTGCTCGAATTCCGCGGTCGATGTCGCGGGCCAATTTCTCCCGCCGAAAACGCTGGTCGTTTCCACCGAAGGCCGCGCGCCTTCGCAGAGCCGCAACTATCGACACGACCGGACAACGTCAAGACAGCGCCCGAAGTATCCGCTGGCGATCCTCATCAACAACGGCAGCGCGAGCGGCTCGGAGATCGTGGCCGGCGCGCTGAAGGATTTGAATCGCGCGATCCTCGTCGGCGAGACGACCTTCGGCAAAGGCTCGGTGCAGAGCGTCATCCAGCTGCAGGACGGCTCGGCGCTGCGGCTGACGACGGCGAAGTACTACACGCCGAGCAAGCAGGTCATCCACGAACACGGCGTCGCGCCGACGATCCGCGCGACGCTGACCACCGAGCAGGAGCGGCTGCTGATGGTCCAGCGGCGCGAGGAAGTGGCTGACCGATGCCGAGCAAAAGGAACTCGCCAGCTTCCGCGACACGCAGCTCGAGCGCGCCGTCGATGCGCTGAAAGGCGTGATGATTTACGCGGAGAAAGAAGAACGGGCCGAAAAGGGCGGCTTCGTAAATTGAGGCACTCGCCGGCGCGGAAGCGCCTCCGATGACACGTCGAACCGTGCGTTCTCGCGATCGAGACCTCGTGCGACGAAACGGCGGTCGCGATTCTGCGCGGCGAGGAACTTGCTCTGCGAGCGAGGTCGCGTCGCAGATCGCGATCCATGCAGAGCGACCGGCGGCGTCGTGCCCGAAGTCGCCTCGCGCAATCATCTGCGCGCGCTGCAAGCCGTGGTCGGCACACGCGCTGGCCGATCGGCCGGGTTTCGAGCATCGAGCGACATCGACGCCTTCGCCGCGACGTGCGGACCGGGGCTGGCGACGTTCGCTGATGATCGGCACCTCCGCGGCCAAGGGGCTCGCCGTCGCGCGGCGCAAACCTTACCTCGCGATCAACCATCTCGAAGGTCACCTGCTCTCGCCGTTTTTCGGAGCGCCGGTGGGGTGCGCCCGGCGGTCGCGCTCGTCGTCAGCGGCGGTCACACCTTGCTCGTGGAGATCGCAGTCCTTCGGAAAATATCGGCTGCTCGGACAGACGCAGGACGACGCGGCCGGCGAGGCGTTCGACAAAGTCGGCAAGCTGCTCGGCCTGCCCTATCCCGGCGGGCCGAATGTCAATCGCCTCGCCAACGAGGGAAATCCGGCGCGCATTGATTTTCCGCGCAGCATGCTCGATTCCGGCGACTTCGATTTCAGCTTCAGCGGACTGAAGACCGCGGTGCGCTACCTGCTTCCAAAGCTCGGCGAATATCAGCCTTCCCGACGTGTGCGCATCGTTTCAGGAAGCCGTCGTCGATGTGCTCGTCGCGAAAACGATGCGCGCCGCGAAAGACGACCGGGCACCGGGTTGTCGCGGTCAGCGGCGGTGTGAGTTGCAATACGCGGCTGCGCGAAAAATTGCGCGCAGCCTGTGCCCGCGGGCGGACTCGAACTGCTGCTCGCCGAGCCCACACTCTGCACGGATAATGCCGCGATGATCGGCTACGTCGCGGCGCTGAAAGTGGCTCGCGGGGAGTCGTCTTCGCTGACCGCGGACATCGATCCGAATCTCCGCTTGGTGGCTTTATAAAGCGGCGCAAAGCGCTGCAATTCAACATTTCGGCTGTCGCCATTTCGCATTGTAAGCCGTAGATTTTGAGGATGGAAATCACCACACAACTCTCGGTTTTTCTTTCCAACAAAGCGGGAACCCTGGCCGCAGTCTGTGACGAATTAGCCGCCGCGAAGATCAACATTTTCGCGCTCACCATCTCGGATACGATCGATCACGCTGTCGTGCGGATGGTCGTGAGCGACCCGCTCAAGGCGCTCCACCTTTTCGGCGATCACGGCGTGCTCGCGGTGGAAACCAAGGTGTTGATGCTGGAGAACAACAACAAACCGGGCTCGCTCGCGACCATCGCCGAGAAACTCGCGAAAGCTAAGATCAACATCGAATACGCCTACCTCGCAACGAGTCCGGTGGCGAAAACCGGCTTGCTGATTCTGCGCGTCAAGAAGCCGAAGAAGGCGTTGAAGATCCTGAGCGCGGACTAGCCTCACGGCTTCGCGGCTAGTGCCTCAGCGTGCAGGCGCGCGACTTGCCACATGTAGCCGGGACCGCCGGCGGACTGGCTGTCGGCGAACGTGGCCACAGCCTTGCGCAGGTGTTCGAGCGCGGCTTCGCGGTGACCGAGCAGTGACTCATTCAGCCCGACGTAGTAGTTGGCGAAAAATGTCACGCCGCGGTCGCCGTCGAGTCGTTTTTCGGTGACCTCAGCAAGCACCTCGGCACCTGTCTTCTTGCCCGCAAACATCTCGTAGAGTGAAGGAAACGGCTCACGATCGAAGCGGTTGTAGGTCAGCATTCGAGCGCGTGCTTTTTCCAACCCGAGCAACCGCGCATCGGCGAGGAATTTCCAGATACCGTTCTCGCGATCGTGCCCGTCGTAGGCGTGGTATTTCTCGAACTGCCGCGCCGATTTGGCGAAGTCGCCCACGAAATAATAGGCGATACCGAGACGCCAGTGCGGTGCGTCTTCCGAGGGATCGAGCGCGATCATTTTCTCGAAATCAGCCACGGCTTCGCGGAAGTGCCCGAGGAACAGCTGGGAGTCGCCGCGGCGAGAGAGCGTCGGGATGGATTCGGGCTTTTGCTCGAGAGCGGCGGTGGCCGCGGCGAGATCCTTGGCAAAACCTTCGAGCATGGCGGAGCGGCGCGCGGTCCACGCGAGGTCGTCCTCGGCGAATGCGGTGAAGGTGACAAGGAACAGACCCAGCACGCGGGGGAGGAATTTCATGGGGAATTTCTAGCGTCGGACACGCGCGGATGAAACACGGATCGCAGCGTGGCGCATGGACTCCGCTCGCCGATCGCAACAAATTCCTCGCGCAACCTCGACGTCGGGCTGCGGTTCAATAAGTTTTCTGACACCCCATGAACTCTCCGCTTATTCCTGACCTCGATCGCCGGAAATTCCTGTCTCGTTGCGGGCTGACCCTCGCTTTTTTCACGACGCCCGGAGCATTTGCGGAAGCGCTGGTTGGGACACCGAAGCAGACGGAAGGACCGTTTTATCCAGATCATTTGCCGCTCGATACCGACAACGACTTGATCGTGTTGAACGATTCAACAACACCGGCCCTCGGCGAGGTGACGTATTTGAGCGGGCGCATTTTGGATGCGCAGGGAGAACCAATTCGCAACGCGCAGGTGGAGATCTGGCAGTGCGATCACAATGGTGCCTACCTGCACAGCCGCACGGGCAACGCCGACAAACATGACGTGAATTTTCAAGGCTTCGGACGATTTCTCACCGGCAGTTCGGGCGAGTATCTATTCCGGACGATCAAGCCGGTTGCCTACCCGGGTCGTTGCCCGCACGTGCATTTCGCCGTGAAGATGAAAGGACGCGAAAAGTGGACGACGCAGTGCTACATCCGCGGCGAGAAAACGAACGAGCGCGACGGCGTCTACCGTAGCATCCGCGATGAAAAGCAGCGCGAGTCAGTGACCGTCGATTTTGCTCCGCTGAAGGATGCGAAGGCGGGCGAACTCGCCGCACGGTTCGACATCGTGATGGGTTTCACTCCCGTCATTTGACACAAAACGCGCTAGCGCCCTACTGCTGGATGGGCGTGGCGACGCGGTAGAAACGCTGGCCGATTCCGGTCGTGCTGTCCGTCACGTCAACGGCGTGCGAAGCGGCCTGCGGGGCAATGTCAGTGAACTTCGTCCACGCTGGATCGCTGAGCAGGTTCTTGAATTGGATGGTGTAGCCCTTGCTGGGCTCGGCGATGAACTGGATGTGCGTCTGCCCTGGCACCGACGTGGTGACGCTGAGCGCGAATTTGCTGGTAGCACTGCGCGGGTCGGTGCCGGCGAGATACTCGGCGAGGTTGGACTGCCCATCACCGTCAGCATCGAGCGAGCTGTCGTTAGGGTTGTTGGGATCGAAGCCATGGGCGGATTCCCATTCGTCGGACATGCCGTCGCCATCGGTGTCGGCGGCAGCCTGAAGATTCGCGGTGCCGGGCGTTGGCATGAGCGTGTTGCTGATCGCGCCGCCATCGGGAAAGCGTCCGCCGCTGGCGCCGAGCGATTGCGCAGGGAAACTGATTGCCTCGAGTTGCACTCCGGCAGCGTTGAAGATGCCGATCGCTTCGCCGCTCGTATTGAGCGTGAAATTAACGTGGTTCGGTGTGCCGCTGGAGTCGTTGTCGGCGATCAATTGCAGCCACCGCGAGGCACCTATGCCGCCGATGAAAGTAAGGGGAGGGATCTGAAATTTGTCACGTTTACTCAGGTTGTCGGTGAGGAAATTCCCGCTGAGCAAGATCGGCTGCGCGGAGGTGTTGAAGAGTTCGAACCAGCCGGGTGGCGTGTTCGGACTGGAAACCCACTCGTTCACTTTCACGGAGATGATCGCGCCCAAACCCGCGGCGGTGTTGCTCGCGCCGCTCGTCGGCAGCGTCAGCACGAACGAACCGACGCCATTCGCCACGCGACCCACCGCGCGATCGGGAAGTTGCTGGCCAAAGACCACGGAATCCTGCAAGCCGCCGCCTTCCGCGAGTTTGTGGAAAAGGAAAACGCCATCGCCCGAGCCGTTGAGATTGAAGCCCGAATTGGTCGCCGAAGGAGCCGCGAGCCCATCGCACTGAATGACGAGATAGCCGTCCGCCGGGATGATCGTGTTGGCGGGCGCGACCCATTTTCTCGGCACGGAAACGTTGTTCGTGAGGCTGACATCCGAGATGTCGAGCGCATCGCTGGTGGGATTGTAGAGCTCGATCCAGCCGAAGAGCGAACCATCGGGATTGGGCGCTGTCGTGTGAATGGTGAGGACTTCGTTGAGGACGAGCGAACTGCTGGTGCTGGCGACAGGCAGTACGGCGTCGAGCTTCATACCCCAGACGATGTCGGAGCTGAACGGCGTGCCCGATTGCGTCTCGGTCTGGTGGACTTCGGCGACGAGCACATTGTCCCCGACGATCAACTTGCTCGCCGGGAGGATAAATGTCTCGGGCGATGCATTGCCGACGTTGCGGTTGCTGAGCGTGCTCCAGGTCACGGCGCCGCTGGCCATGCCGATGCGACCGGCGGGATTGGTGGGGACGACTTCATTGCCGTTGAGGTATAGGACGCAGCCATCATCGACCATGACGGTCGCGCGGAGCGAAGCGCCGCTGAGCGATCCGGCGTAGCTGAAGTGCGTGCGGAAATAGTAGGTCTGGTAGGGACGTTTGCTCGCGATTTGCGGCAGCGCGGTGCTCTGCACAAAGCCCTCGCCGTTCCCCGAAAGATCCGTTTCTTCGATGTAAAGTAGCTGCGATGAAGGTCCGCTCCACGACGTGTCGGAAAAAATTGGCTCAATGAAAGTGTGGCCCTGCGCATCATTTGGCGGCGCTCCGCTGACGCCGCTGAAGTAGCGCCACTGCTGGGTCGCGGGAATAAGATTCACGGTGGTCGTTCCACCGGTTCCACTGACGACACCGGGATTGGGCGCGCCGGGTGTTGGCTGGTTGAAATAGGCGAAGATGCTCGCGCCGTTGGGTGTGCGCCCCTGCGAGACGTCGGTCGATTGCGACCCGTAGATGATGCTGTCGATTAGACGCTGCGAAGGGTCGAAGAAGCCGATCTCGCCTTGATTTGGCGTCAGTTTGAACGCGAGGTGATCGGCCCCCTGCTCCGCGTCGTTGTCGGCTTTAAACGAAGCATATCCGCCCGCCGCGATGAACGTGAGCGGACGCAGCGGACTGACGCTAACGTTTTCGACGGGATTGTTCGTGAGGTAATGGCTGCCGATATTGACCGGCAGGGCAGCTGGATTGAAGAGCTCGATAAAATCCGTGCCGGCGCGCTCATCCGTCAGCCACTCGTTGATTTTCATCGCAGCGGAAGTGGACTGCGCGGCAACGACATTGGCGGCGCCAAAAGTGGGAGTGCACAGGTCCCACGCACCGTCCGTGGACCGGCGGCCGATTGAGTAATCGGCGAGTTGCGCGCCAAAGGTGACCGTATCGATGATCGTGCCGGTGCTAGTGGTGAGCGTGAGGGTATCGCCGGATTGCTTGAAGCCGAAACCGGTGTGGCCGGCGGTGAGGTCGCTGTCGGCGTAAATGACGCGGAAGGCACCGGGTGCGAGGTCGGGCGTGCCTGTGGGGAAGGTGAACGAGTTCGAAGGCGTCGCCCCGTCTCGCAGCATCATGCCGGTCAGGACGGTCGCTGCCGTTCCGGGATTGTAGAGTTCGATCGCGTCGGGATAAGTCGCAGGGGATCCCACGGAGATGGACTCCGTGTTTTTCGCGAGCACCTCATTGAGCCGAACACCGGGCGACGGCGGTGGGACGTAGCTGGGATCGACGGTCCACGTTTTCGAAATGGTGGCCGTGGCGTGCGAGCCGAGTTTTGGGTCGTCCTGGTAAAGTCCGACGTCGTTCTTCGCCGTCACCGTGACGGTGTGCGGACCGTTCGCGAGGCCGCTGAGTGAGATGGGCGTGGTAATCGAGGCTTCGGCGCTGAGAGTCCCGCCATCGAGGCTCCATTGGTAGTTCGTGAAGCCCGAGCCATTGGGCCACGGACCGGCTGGGATGCTGGAGCCGGTGGCATTTGGTCCGACGGTCAGGGTCGCCGTCCTCGAAGTCGTCGTTCCATTCGGCACGCCGCCGATGAACGCGCCGTGATTGACCACGCCGCCTTGATCGCGCCCGAGCGGTCCGGTGCCGATCCCGGGTGAACCCGGCAGAAGGCTGAACCAATCGCGCATGATCTGCGCCTGCGCGAACGTCGTGAAATTCGTTTCGGAGAGATTCGGGACGTGCTTAAACCGGGGATCGGCGACCACATTCCCGGTCCCGGGTCCGCTCCAGCCAAAGGGCAGAATGTTGTTTTTGAAGGTGAGAATGCTGGTGAGCGCGGGGCTGTAGGAGCGGTCGAGTGACTCGATATCGGCGATGATATTCCCCTCCAGATATGTGCCGGCGCCCTGCGCCACGCCGTCGTCCGCGAGGTTCACCACCCCGCCGCGTGTCTCGGTGCCGCCAACGCGACTTTGCCGCACCATCGTGTTGTTCAGCATCGTGTAAAAGTTCCCCTGCTTCGCCGTGATCATGCAGTCGCAGTCGTAGAAAATGTTTCCGATGATCGTGATCTCGGACTCGTTCCCCGAATCGTTGCCGCCAGAGACGGCGGCAGAAGTGTCGGGGGATCCGTTTTTGTGGCTGTGCAGGAAAATGTTCCCTTCGATCCAGGCATCGGTTCCGTCAATGTCCAGGATGTCGTCTGTCGAGCCCATGAAAACGTTGTTGTAGAACTGAATGAGCGGCTGCGCGGTGCGGTTGCCGCCGGTGAAATCAACGATGTCGCTGTAGCCGCTCGAGGTGCCAAAGAACGAATCGCGGACGATGCCGTAGCCGCCGGTTTTTACGCCGCCGGTGCCATGCACGGGCTCAAACGCGGCGGTGGTCGGCGGAAAGGTGCAGTTGCTCACGAGGAAGCTGCTCCCATCGAGATGGAGATACGAGGTGCCTGTAGCGCCAAAGGTCAGGTGATCGAGATACACCGTCGCGTTTGTGCAAAGTATCTGTGGTGAACCACCGCCGAAACTCAGATGGGCGTAAGCGATACGCGTCTCGGGTGAACCTGCCCCGCCGTTGATCTGGATACTGCCCCAATTCGTCGTCGCGCCGGGCGTGCGCGTGAAATGGATCGGCGCGCTCTCGGTGCCCTCGGCGAGTAATTTGCCGCCATTGGCGACGACGAGATTCGCTCCCGAGGCGAGGTAAACTGAGACACCAGGATTGATCGTAAGCGTGGCGCCGCTGGGAATCGTGGCGCTCGCACTGACGATGTATGGCGCGCCTGCAGTGGTCCACGTAGCGGTGGAGAGGGTGCCGCTGACGGTGGTGGTGGTGCCGTCGTCGTACCAGATTTCCTGGATGGCACGGTCGGTTTCGACAGCGTTGAGATCGAAGGATTGGACGAGAATTCGGTTCACGCCGGGGTTGAGCGCGACGCTGTCTGCAGTCCAAGTTGCCTGCCACGCGCTCCACATGGCCGTCACGCCGTTCACTTTAACCGAGGCCGTTGTAAGGGCGTTGCTTTTGCCGATCAATTTGCAGTGGCTCGGGTCGGTGTTTGTGACGCTCGCGGGCGCGGTTGCCGGGCGCGGCGCCACGCTCACGACAAAGGTATTTTGCGTTGGCAGCGCGGTGCCCGCGACGGTCTGCGTATTGGTCACGGTGACATTCAGCGGCACGAGCGTGGCGATGTAGGCAGTGCGCGCGGTCTGGAATGTTTTGATGCTCGTGACTTGCGCCGTCGGCGCGACGCCCGTGAGGACGTGATCGACGAGCGCATTGAAATTTGCCGGCGCGAACGGTCCATCCAAGAGCGCTTTCAGATGTGCGTAATATTTCGGCGCAAACGTCGGATGCTTGATGAATGCGTTCATCGGAGTCGGTCCATTCGCTGTCGCGTTGTCCTTTTGAATCATCCGGAAGAGTCCGTGCTGCGTCGGCGTCGGGACGGCATCGCCCTGTCCGCAAATCGTGTCGAGATCGTATGGGACGAAGCGCGCCCGCGGGTCCGTGACGCCGAAGTAGAGGTAGTAATCGTCACCATATCCGCTCGAGATATTCGTCTCGCTGTTATCAATCAGCGTCTCGACCGCGAAAAAACGGAGCCATTCGTCGACGTCGACTTTCGCCTGAACCGACGATACGTAATCCGCATCGTAAGTCGTGTTGTAGGAGGCATCTGAATGGCCCTTGGCCAATGCTTGAGTAAGCCCGATGAGGTCGGTCCAGTTGTCTTCGCTCGAGTTGGTTTTTTTGAAGAAGACCGTGCGATACGGGTCCGAGGGCGTCTGCCCGGCAACCGGCGCCTGATATTCGAGATACGCATCCGCCATAGTATTGGCGGGCGGAGCGACGTCGGTGCGATTGCCGCGGTAGATATTGCCGGAGCTATCGAGCGGGAAATGGTGCGCGGCGAAGTCGCTATCCTGCACCTCGTTCGCCACGTAAAAACCGTAGCTCGGCGAGCCCCCGCTCGCGTGATTGATGGCATTCCAACGGACCTGCACCTGTCGCGAATCCGGCGCGGGCAGCCCTGACTGCCGCATCAGCGCGCTTCCGAAAAGCTGCGCGTGCGTATGCTGCGTGTTGAGATTGAGGGAGGTCAGGCCTTTCCAGGTGCGCGCATTCTGAAAGCTGAGATTTAGACTTTGCGGATTCGCCGTGCGGCTACCGTGTCCGCGGTTGCGCGTGTCGGCGAGGTAACGCAACTCACTGCCGGTGCCATCGAGAGTGATCCACGTCGTGTTCATTTTCGCGTGGCTCAGCGTCTGGTCGGTGGTCGCAAAGGGCGCGGCGGGTGTATTGCGGTTGATTTGGACAAGCTCAGCCTTATCCGCCGCTCGCATGATCACTTTGTAGAGCGGCATTGCTCCGGGATAGGTCGCCTCGTCGACTTGGTAGAGGCAGTTGGCGAACTGCCCGGGCGTGCCCGCTGAATTGATCGCCGGCGCCGGCCATGTCCGCGTGTGTGCACCTGCATCGACCGCCGACACGTAGAATTCCACGATGGTTCCATTGGCCTGCGGCGGCAACGCGGCGCCGAAAACGTGGTCGCCCGCGAGTGCATCGCCGTGCGTGCCGTCGTCAAACATCGGCGTCGAGTTCCAAGTCGCGAGACCGTCGCCACGGTAGAAAAGCGTGGCATTCACGCCGACCGTTTGCTCGTCGATGATCGTCGCCGTGACAGTAACGAGGTCCGTGTGGCTCGGCACCAAGGGAAAGTGCGAAATATCAAGAATCACCGGCGCGAGATCGTTGGAGCCGATGCTGTTCGCCGCGCCCGGCGTGCCGCCGTGGACCGAGAGGCTGCCTGCGAGGCTCATGTTCCAGTTCTGACCGATGTCGTTGTCGACGGCGGGATTGATCAATTCCAGCGACTTCCCGCCACCGTCCGCTTCGCTCTGCCAGCTCCACCCTTTGTGCCCATAATCGGCGACCACGTCCTGTTTTCGCACCGCCCAATCCCCATCGTCCGCGTAGCTCACTTCGTCTCGTTTCACGCCGAGATTGTCATTGAGTTGAATGCGATTCGCGCTGTTGCTCAGGCGCCCCGCCCAGCCGCCAACGTAGTTGGTCACGCCCGGGTAATTCGCGTGGAAAACCGAGGCATCGGCGGCGATGACAAGGTAGCCACCGGGCGCGATACTCGCCCCAATTGGAAACGTAAAGGCGACGCCGTTCGTGAATTTCCAGCCGCTCAAATCGACCGGCGCTCCCCCAGGATTGTAGAGTTCGATCCACTCCTCCGTGACCAGTTCCGACGGCGGGTGATACATGATTTCGCTGAGCATCACCTCTGCCTGCGCTGCAATGGGGATGAGGAGGAAGACTGCGAGGGCGAGGAGCGAGCGGAGGGATGGAGGCATGGCTTTGCGAAGGGGAAGACTCGTCAGCAGGCGTGAGGGCTCGCCAGCTGAGTTGTTTCAGCGTAGCGCAACGTCGTGATAACGCAGAGCGAATTGAAATGACGAAATCAGCAGCAGCCTCCAGAAGTGGCCAGCCCCGCGGTCAAAGCCACTTCTTTCGACGAAAGAAAAGGAGCTGCGCCACGGCGATGCTGAGCATGAGCAAGAGACAGCCAATGTAACCGAAGGGCGTGTGCAGCTCGGGCATGTTCAACGGCATCTTGCCTTCAGCATAGTCGAAGTTCATCCCATAAACTCCGGCGATGAAGGTCAGCGGGATGAAGATCGCCGAAATGACGGTGAGCACGCGCATGATCTCATTGGTGCGCAGACTGACGCTGGAGAGATACATTTCGAGCAAGCCGGCCGTGACATCGCGGTAGCTCTCGATGAGGTCCATGATCTGCACCGTGTGGTCGTAGCAGTCGCGGATGAAGACTTTCGTCGGCTGCGCGATTAGCCCCGTTTCATCGTGAAGCAGCGCACTCATCACGTCGCGCTCCGGCCAGACGAACCGTCGCAGTTGCATCAGAGTGCGCCGGTGTTCGTGGAGGATAACAATGCAACCTTGCGTCGGCTTGGCGAGCAGTTCGTTCTCCAGTTCTTCCATCGCTTCGCCGAGTTCCTCGAGCACGGGAAAACAGTGATCGACGATGGAATCGAGCAGCGCATACGCGAGGTAATCGGCCTTCAGTTTCCGAATGAAACCGCGCCCGCTGCGGATGCGTTCGCGCACGGGCTGAAAGGTGTCGATGTCGTCCTCCTCCTGAATGGAGACGAGGAAGTTCGGCCCGAGAAAAATGCTGACCTGCTCGCCGCAAAGCTGGCGCTCGCGGTCGCGGTAAATCATCTGCGCGACGATGAACAAATGCTGATCGTAGGGCTCCATCTTGGGCCGCTGGCCCGTGTGAAACACATCTTCCAAAGCGAGTGGGTGGAGATTGAAGCGCTGGCCGAGCGCTTTCAGCTCATCGGTATCACCCAGCCCGTTCATCTCGATCCAGCGCACTTTTCCATCGTCGGGAAAATCGGGGATGTCGGCCACCCGAGCCAGCTTCCGTTCCTCCAGATGCTCGGCGTCGTATTCCACTAACCGCAGGACAGGCTTGTAAGTTTGGCCCGGGTGCAGCGGCGTCAAGTCAGCCGGAGCGGTCCCCGGCTTCGAATAACGCATCTTGAACATTGGCGCGCGAAACTAGAGGACTGCGGAAAAAAGGGAAGCAGCCCTTACGGAACGCGACGAAGAGCGATCGCCGCCACGTCATCCGGCAAAGCTTGCTCACCAGCGCGCTCTGTCATCGCGGCGATCGTGTGCTCCAAAAAATCGGACGCCGAAGACGTCGTCCGCGGTAGGAAATTTTGCGCATCGGCGGGAGTCAGGCGCTCGGCTGCCGCGCCTTTCATGCTGTAGAGGCCATCCGTGTAAAGCAGCAGCGTATCGCCTGGACCCACGCGCAGCCTCGTCTCTTCGCACCGCTGCTGCGCGCGAATTCCAATCGGCGGCGTTTGCGAAGCGATGGCCTCGACGCGGCCATCTGCTCGCGCCAGCAACAGCGGCGGATGTCCCGCACCCGAAAAACTCACTTCGTCCGAACCCGGACGCAAGACGAGACAACCCGCGGTGAGAAAGGAGCGGCCTTTGAACACCGAAAACACATCGGCGTTCACCGCATCGAGGATCGCGCACGACGATGTCCCCTCCGTGGCGGCATGGCGGAAAACGAGCTTGGTGAAAGTGGTCAGCAGCGCCGCGGCTGCGCCGTGCCCTGTCGCATCCGCGATCCAGACTAGCCACGAGCCATCGCCCAGCCGCAGCCAATCGTAGACATCACCGCCGACCTGAATGAGCGGCTGATAATGCGCCGCGAGATCCCAACCAGCGATCCCCGGCGGGCGGGACGGAAGGATCGCCTGCTGCGTCAGCCGCGCCGCGTCGAGATCGAGTTCATGCCGCTCGCGAGCGCTCTCGAGTTCGGCATTCTGGTCCTGCAACTGCGCGCGCAGAGCATGCAGGCGCAGATGCGTTTCGATGCGTGCCTTCAAGATCGCGACATTGACCGGCTTTGTCACAAAATCGTCCGCACCCGCGGCCAGGCATTCGAGCTCGTGATCCTCGCCGGTGTGGGCGGTCAGCAAGATGATCGGCAGCGAAGAAATCGCCGGGTTCTGATGCCCGCGAACCCGCTCGCAGACCTGCGCTCCGGTCAGGTCGGGCATGCTGTAATCCAGCACGAGCAGCATTGGTTCACCGCGTTCCACGATGGCCAGCGCCTCTCCACCGGTCGCGCATTGGATGATCCGGAACCCCGCCTTTCCCAACGTGCGCGCGAGCAACTGCCGACTGAGCCCATCGTCATCAACGACAAGAATCGGGGTGGTGAAATCGATCATGGTCTTCGGTGGGAGAATCGGAGCCGACCCTGCCCGCGGCCCCTCGGGCATACCAACTGAATCCCAAGAATTCGCCACGGAATCGACCACCCGTTGACAACCCTCCGGCACATTTCGATAGTTCGCAGATGAGCCTTGATTTGAATGACCTGCTGCGCGATTGGCCGCACGAGCCGGGCCTCATCAAGGTGCGGAAGATCCTCGGCAGCGACGGCCGTGAAAAGCTGCAACTGCGCATCGACCTCGGTCTGATCCAGATGGAAATGTCCGGACGCCCCGACGGTGCGGAGCCGCACGACTGCGAGTCCCTGCTGGAATTTCACCAGGCTCGAGCACTCAAGGCCGAGAAGAAAAGCGAAACGCTGACGCTGACTCCCGAGGAGATCGGCGAGATGCAGCAGGAAGGAATTCAGTATTACCACCGCTATATTTCCCTCTTTCAGCTCAGCGATTATCTCGGGGTGATTCGCGACACGAATCGCAATCTAGAAATGTTCGAGTTCGTCGCGAAACATTCACCTTCCGAAGAACTCGCGTGGTCCGTCGAGCAATTCACGCCTTACGTGCGCATGATGAATACGCGTGCCAAAGCCACAATCGCGATCGAGCGCGAGGACTTTCAGGAGGCGATGAAGTTGATTGAAAAAGGGATGGAGAAAATCCGCGCGTTTTACGCAGAGACCGGAAACGTCGAACTCGAGGCGCAAAGCCCTGAACTCTCCTTTCTCGCGGAGTGGCTCGAAGAAGTGCGCTCACGTCAGCCGCTGACCAAGCTGGAAAAGATGCAGCGGGAAATGGACAAGGCCATCGCCTCGGAAGCCTACGAAAAAGCCGCCGAGCTGCGCGACGCCATCCGCGCGCACCAACACCGCCGCGCATAGTCTTCCGGGAGCGTCGGAGCATCCGGTCAGACCGAATATGTTTTGCCAAAAAAGAAGGGCCGACATTTCTGTCGGCCCTTTGGTCTGTTGAATCAACCGTTAGCTAAAGCTTCTCGAGCATGCTGCGGACTTCTTCCTTGTCCTGCCCGAGGCGCTGCTGAAGACGGCCGAGAAGCTCGTCTTCCTTGCCCTCGGCAAAGGTCAAATCATCGTCCGTGAGCTGTCCATACTTCTGCTTCAACTTCCCTTTGAGCTCGTTCCAATTTCCTTTGAGATTGAGATTAGTCATACCTCTGAATCGGCTTCCTGCAGCCCGACGGACGTGAACTCACACGCCGGAGGGATTCACTTCGCGTAGTCCGCGGGCTTCTTCCCCTTCACTTCGCTGCCAAAGCCGTATGGCGTCGGATTGAACTTCCCGACCACATCGACATTTGCCTTCGCTGGCACCTCGAGTCCAACCGCCCAATATGCGCCATTCACAATCAAGCGACGCAGCCCTTCGTTCGGCAAATCGGACGCCGCGCCCATCGTCGTCAACAGCACCTTCGTGGTTTTGCCCGCGTCGTTTTTGATCTCGCGACTCCACACAATCGGCATCATCGGATCGTTGATCCCCTGCTCCACTTTGTCGGTCGAGCGCTTCTTTTTGTTGTCGGCTGGCTCATCGGTCGGCGTCATGCCATTCAAGACCTGGCCACGCACGAGGATCGTGGCATCGGCGGCGGGATACGCTTCGTAGACGTCGGTCGTTCCGAAAATGTCCGACACGCCGCGGAGCAACGGATTGTTTTTCTGCGACTCTTCGATGATGCCGCGCGTCGCCTGCGATTTGTGCCCACCCCAGTGGTTCACCCACCGCTCACCGAGCACATTCTTGCCGAAGTCGTTGAATGCCTTGTAAGTCCCCTGCAAGCCCGAAAAAGCGTGCGTGCTCGTGCGCAGCCCGATGAACGGCTTGCCCGCCGCGTGGTAGTCGGCGAAGTGCTTCATCTGCTCATCCGGCCAGCGCCGGAAGCGGAGCGAAGTGATGCACAAGTCGGCTTTGTCGAGCGCCTCGAGACCGGGCTGGTTGTCTGCCGTCTTCGGGTCGATGTCCCCGGTTTCCTTGTTGATGGAAAAGGAGACCGTGCAGGTAAACCCGTGCCGTTCGCTGAGAATTCTCGCGAGTTGCGGCATTGCCTCTTCGCTTCGGTATTCCTCGTCACCGGCAAGAAGAACGATGTGCTTCCCTTTGCCCGGACCCTCCTTCCCTTCGAGAGTGATGGTCGAAGAATCCGCGCCGAGGGCCGCGAAGCTGAAGGCAGTGAACGAGAGGAATGTGCTGAGGAGTTTCATGCCGAGATGGCATAAAGCAGCCGCCGTTTCACGCAAGAACTACGTGCCGGGTCAGCGCGTGATCTTCACGCGCAGATAGCGCGGCAGACCGACGGAGACGAGGGCATTGTCGCGCACGACGATGACCTCAACCGGCCCGTTGCTGCGGCTCACTTCGGTGGTGTTTTCATTCGTCGGCACCGTGTTCGCCGCGGAGTAAGTCGATCCGTCGAGCCAAGTCACCAAATCGCTCGAGACCTGCACCGTGTAAGTCAGGTCCGTCGCCGCAGACACGCGCGGAAAGCTGATGGCCAGATGATCTGCGACGATCGACCCCACCGGTCCGGGGCGCGAGATCGGATCGACGGGCTCGCCGCCGTAGCCAAATTCCTCGACGTTCGCGCGGCCATCGGCATCCGCGTCGTCGAGGGCGTTTGTCTGCAAAAGCGTGCTCCCAAATTTCGCCACCCGCCACGCGATGTAGGGCGTTTCTTTGATCGCGACCGTCACGGTTTTCGTGCTCCCGAGGGACACCCCGCCCAGCGGATTCGTGAGCGTGACGGAAAAGCTTTCGTCGCCTTCCAAAACGGCGTCATTGACGATCGGAATGCTGATTGTGCGCGGTGTTGCGTCGTTCGCTGGCCAGCTCACTGTTCCCGAGGTGCTCGCGAAATCGCTGCCTGTGGCCGCGGTCCCCGCCGCCGTAGTGTAGTCCACGGAAATCGCCGCCGTCATCGCACCGCTGCGGGTCAGTGTCAGCGTGGCTGTGCCCGCATCTTCCACGACACTCGAGACCGCACTCGTGAATTCCACCGTCTCGGGCATCAAATAACTTACCTCCAACGACGGCTTCGCGCTGCCCTCCGAGGAAACCCATGTCCAACTGTCCGTACCCGTCGCCAACAGGAGCCAGCCGTAATTGGGCGTTCCATTCAGCCAGCCTTGCACGGACGCAGTGACGTCAAAAGATACCGCAGTCCCCGGCGAGCCCGGCACCGCGCCGAAGATCGGCGCCGATTCCGCTTCGATACCGTCGGCGCTCAACCCGGCGCTCTGGTTCGTCCAGGTCGCACTTTCCGTCCAAGGCACCAGCATTCGATGCAGATTCGTGCGCGTAAAAGACGCATCGTTCGAGGTGGTCAGGATGAGTTTTGAGGAAAGCAAAACCGCCCCCGGCGGCAACTGCGTGGATGCGCTGCCGATGACGTCATCGAACCGCACGAGGGACTGCCGGCGCTGTCCTGCGGTTTGCAGGGTCGTCAGCGCAGCCGCACCGCCGAAAGTGTTGTTCGGTGCCGGCTCCGAAACCATCGCGTCGTGAGTCCCCGCATAACCCCCGGTGCCGTTGGTGAAGGTCAGCGTCATCGGCGATGGCTCGCCGGTGAAGGATCCGACGATCGGCGACACCCGTGCGGCGCTGCCGGCATGCGCCACCCCCGCGCTGTCTTCGATGGTTCGCAGCAGATTGTGCAGCGTCCAAGTCCCTGCATTTGTGCCGACAGCCACGTTGGCACCGTAAAAAATAGTCGCGATGCGGTTGGACGCCTGGAATCCATCCTCGTCCCACGTCACAATCAAGAGGCTGTTGTGCGTTTTCGCCCACGTCGCGTAGGCGCTCAGATTCGCCGCCAGCCAGTTGTCGCCGTTGCGAATGAGCTGCTGCGGAGTTTCGCCACCGACGCCGTGCATGTTGTGCTCCTCGGATGGAATCACAAACGCGACGCGCGGCAGCGTGGTAAAATCAGTGGGAAATGCCGTGAATGGCTGGAAGGTCTCGGGCGGCAAACGGTTCGGCGGGGTTGGCATCGTGGCGTCGATCCAGTTGGCCCACGGGTTGTGCTTTCGGACATACGTCGAGCCCGGCGGGGTCCCGGTCGCACTCACCGTCATCGCATCGCCCATCGATGGCAGCCCATCCGCAAACGCCACGAACGACCTGCCCGCAGCTCGCAGATTCGCGCCGAGATTCGCGGTGGAGAGCGGATAGCCGGCTACCGGCCCGTTATCGACCGCCCCCTGATTGTCTCCGGAGAAAAGCTCCAGATAATTGGGCTGACTCGGATGCGTGATCGCGCGCATTCCGGTCAGCGAAGAGCCTCCAGAGGCGAGGCTGTTGATGTAGGGCGCGTCCGGACTTCCGATGATCGAAGAATAGTTTTCGTTTTCCTCGACCACGATGACGATGTGATCGAAGACCGGCGGCGCGGCCATGGTGGGGAAAGCCGCGGCGATCACGCCACACGCGAGCAGCCACCGATTCCAAGTGCGATTTAATCCGGCCATGGGTCTGGGGGGTCTGCGCCGCAGGGCACTCACCTCACACTGCGCAGCCGCATTTTTGCCGCGAATTCCGGAACCTCAAGCCCTGATCGATCTCAGTGTCAAAAAAAACGCCCTCATCCGCGCCGGAGCACGCGCAAAAACGCGCTTGCAATGCCGCTCTTTGCGCCGCAATTTCCACCCCTCTTTTCCATGGGGTCTTAGCTCAGTTGGTAGAGCGCCGCAATGGCATTGCGGAGGTCAGGGGTTCGAACCCCCTAGGCTCCACTTTTCCTAAACAGCTCCGGCTGAGGAACGTGTGATCGGCTCGTTTCCACTGCACGCTTTGACCGAACATCTGGCTACCCTCCCGGGACTCGGAAAAGGGACGCCACGCTCCGCCTTGATCCCGTCGTGGAAACATGAAGGCTGCGCGGTATCCCCATGATCTTCTGCTGACCTTACCCCTCCCCTCCGATGCCCCTCCTGCTGCGTCTCCTTCTCCTGTCCGTCCTCGCCGCTCCCCCACTCCATGCGGTGGAAGATGAGCAGGCGGCAAAGCTTCGCGCCGCTAAAGGTGAAGCGCCGCCGACCAAAGGCTCCGAGATGATTTATGGGCCGGTGCTGATGGACTCGATCCAGTTCTCAGCCAAGCAGCCGGTCGCCGCAAAAGGCCTCGTCCTCCGTCTCGGGGAAAATGGCGAAGCCAATGTCTGCTACGACACCGACACACTGCGCCTCGCTGTTGTGTGGACGGGCGGCTTTCTCGACCTGCGCAAAACGAATATCGGCACCTACAAAGGTGATTTCACCGGCGCGGCTGAAATCGCTGGAACGGTGCTTTTGCAAAACAACAATGGTCCGGGTTGGTCGACCAATCCGATGTTTCCCGATCCCCGCGCGGACCACGCGGGGCCGCTTCCGCGGGACCACACGCGCTTCAATGGCTTCTACCTGCACGGTGGGCGCGCGATCCTTTGTACGCCGTCGAGGGCTGTGAGTTCCTCGAATCTCCGAGCTTTGCGAAGCTTGGGGATCGCGGGATTTTGGTTCGTTCATTTTCTGCGGGACCCAGCGCGCAGACGTTGCATTTGCGGCTCGCCGATGGGCCTGGCGAGGCGGCTCCGGAGGTCGTTTCGGCCAAAGTCGTCGGCAGCCTGGACGGCAAAGATTTCACGATCACCAATGCGCGAGACCGATCCATCGATCTGCACATCCCGCCGCATTCGCAGCCTTTGCACTTCAACGTGGCGATGGGAACGGGCGCTCCAGCCGACCAGGCGCCTGACCTCGAACGCGCGTTTGGCCCACCCCAGGATTTGGCACTCCTTTGTCGCGGCGGCGAAGCGCGTTGGCCCACGAAAATCGAGGTGAAAGGCGAACTCGCGAGCGATTCTGCGGCCTATGTCGTCGATACGATTCCGCTGCCGAGCGACAATCCGTGGAAGTCGTGGATGCGCCTCTCCGCGCTCGATTTTTTCTCCGACGGCCGCGCTGCGGTTGCGACGCTGAACGGCGATGTCTGGATCGTTTCCGGCCTCGATGCTGAACTGGAGAGGGTGACTTGGAAACGGTTTGCGGTCGGGCTCTACGAACCACTCGGACTGAGGATCGTGCGTGATGAAATTCACGTGCACGGCCGCAATCAGATCACGCGGTTGCACGATTTGAACGGCGACGCCGAAGCCGATTTTTACGAATGCTTCAACAGCGACCGCACGCTTTTCCCGAGCTACCACGCGTTCGCCTTTGACCTCCAGACCGACAGCAAAGGCAATTTCTACTACGTCGTCGGCGGCAACCAACTTGGCGTGAAACGCGACTGGCACGCCGCGCTTTTTCGCATCTCGCCCGACGGCGCAAAAACCGAGGTTGTGGCGACCGGTTTCCGTGCGCCCAACGGCATGGGCATTGGGCCACACGACGAAATCGTGGTCGGCGACAATCAGGGGCATTGGATTCCCTCGAGCAAACTCAACCTCATCAAACCCGGAGGCTTTTACGGCCACGTCGCCGACCCGCGCCACGATCCGAAAGCGCCCGCGCCGGCGAGCTTCGATGCCCCGCTCTGCTACATCCCGATGACGCTTGATAACTCGAGCGGCGGGCAAATCTGGGTCACGGGCGGGAAGTGGGGGCCATTCGAGGGACACCTGCTGCACACATCCTACGGCAAGGCGGCACTGCTCGCGGTGCTCGACGAAAAAGTGGACGGCGTGGCTCAGGGCGGCGCGTTCACCTTCCCGGTGAAATTTGACTCGGGCATCATGCGCGCGCGGTTCAATCCGAATGATGGCCAACTCTACGTCACCGGCTTGCGCGGGTGGCAAACCACCGGCGCGAAAGACGGCTGCTTTCAGCGGGTCCGCTTCACCGGAAAGCCGGTAAATCTGCCGACGGAGATGCATGTTCTCAAAGACGGAATCACGATCGGATTTCCGGTCGCGCTCGACCCGATCTATGCGAACGACGCCGCGAACTATTCGATCGAGCAATACAACTACCAGTGGTCCAGCACCTACGGTTCGCCCGATCTATCGCTGGAAAATCCGGGCAAAAAGGACGCGACGCCGTCGAGATCTCCGATGCGAAACTATCGCCGGACGGCAAGTCAGTGACGCTGGCGATCCCAAATCTGAGGCCGGTGATGCAGATGGAAATCAAGCTCCGCCTGCGCTCCGCCGACGGCGCGGAGATCATCACGATGATCGGAAACACGATCCACAAAATCCCCGGCGCGCCATAGCTCGCGCGGAAGACGCTGATCGCGCGGATGGGCGAAGGCCAAAATGATCCGCGGAACCCGCGGCTCATCCGACTCGGATTTCAGCGTTTGACGCCGATCATTTCGCGCAACTCCTCCGGCGTACCCGGGCGGCGCAGCATCGCGACAAGGTATGCGTCTTTGCCGAGATTCGCGGCGGTCGCGAGACGCTCGGGATGCTCGAGGCGCGAGAAGACCACGCGCTTGATTTTGCTCGAAGGGACCGAGCGCTCTCCGTAGCCGCCCGGTTTGTTCGACGACCAAAATTGAATCGTCTCGACTCCCGCCGGTGTGCGCGTGCGACCGAGGTAGATGACCGAGTGGCCGAACTCGCGGGAACCGATTTCGTCACTCCAAAAGATCTTCATGAAATCGCCCGGACGCGCGTCGTCGAACGACAGAAAGTTACGCCCAAGACCCAACTCGAAAAAAAGCCGCGCCGTTCCGGGACCATTCGCATTCCAACGTCCCCACATGCCGACGCCATCGGCCTGCCCGCGAATCGGCAGCGCTGCGAGCGCGCTCGGCGAGAGGCGCAGACGGCCCTCGTCGATCATTTTTTGCACAACCGACAGGAACACGAGATAGGTCGCGCCCGAGCAGAAACTCGGCGTCGCCGCAGCGGGTTCAACCGTCAGCCCGGAGGCATCGGAAGCTGTCGCCTGACGCAGCTTGTCCATCGCCCGCGAAGTCGTCTCGTAGCCGCCGCCGACGGGCATTTTGCCGAGCGCGGCGAGCACCAGATCATTGCACGATTTCGCGACCGGCGTGGCCAGCATCACGCGCGGCTCGGCCACCTCGGGAGTCTGCGCGCTCAATGGTGCAGCGCAAAAAAAGAGCACGGCAAAGCATTGCGGAGGGGAAAAGGAGGAATGCGTTTTAGCCATGACAACGAGGATGTGATTGAGAGCATACACCCCTGCGAAAAAGAGCCTCCAGAGAACTGTGGCCATCCTTGCCCGCGTCAAAAGTCACATCTCTGGTGAGAGCTTCTGGAAGTTGGGCGCGTTGGTGGAGGCGTTGACCACCAGTCACGATGTCTCGCGGAGTTTTGCGATGGCGCTCGCAAGCTCTTATGCGAGAAGCTCATGAAGTGATGCGGGTTCATTGCGGGCTTGCCATCGGCTACTACGGTGAACGTCCACTACCTGCCTCCGTTGATGTCAGGGTCGGCTAGCAAACGGTCGAAAAAAATCCTGTGTGCGTATCTCCGGCGTGTGGTCAGCATCGGAGGCATTTTCGTCCTGACCTGCTGGCGCAATTTTGCGGTATTCAGCGCCCGTCGCCGCGCGCAGACTGCCCGCGTCCGAGACCATGTTGATGAACATGATGTCGGCTTCACGGTCTCGAAATGTCATCGCGTCGCCATAGCGAAGGCGGATGAGCGCCGCGCCAATCGGGAAACGAATAGAAGGCTTGGTCCGCACTCCATTCATCGCCGCGCAGACCGTGGGATTTCATGGCGATATCGGAGCTTGGCGATCTCTACTTGCGATCTTTCCGAGCTTGAATCTGCCAGAAAACGCCGATGGCCGTTCCGATCACTCCATTCGCTGAAGTGGTTACTGGCACAATTTTGAGCGCGTTAGTCCCGGCGCTGATCATCTCACGATTCGTGGGAATCTTCGAAAGGATGTGGAAGATTGGATCGTTAAAAAGCTGCAATCTCTCTTCCACCCGCAGCCCAAAGTGGAGCGCGCAGTGAACGATGATTTGGGATTTGATGCGCTGCCGGCGTGTCCTCGGCGCCGCAAGCCGATGGTGAAACGGATATCGAAGCGAGGGCTTAAAGCTGGTTCACGATTTTGGGGTTGTGCTCAATTTCCGTCGTGCAGAGGAACGATGTCGATGTTGTTTCGTGCAGCATGACCACCGCACATTCAAACGATCCGCTTCACGGAGTTACCCTCGAGAAGATTCTCATCTTCTTGGTTAATCACTACGGATGGGATGAACTCGGCCAGCGCATCGACATCCGCTGCTTCAACTCCGACCCGAGCATCCAATCGAGTTTGAAATTCTTGAGGAAAACGGAATGGGCACGAAAGAAAGTCGAGGCACTTTATCTTGGGACCATATCGGGGTGATCCGTTGGTCAGTATGAATTCTTGCCCCCCTCTCGGAAAGCGCAGCACCGTCAGCGATGATGATGGATTTCATTGCCAATTAGACTGCCAGTATCTTCGACAATCTTACGGTTTTTTAAGGCTGCATGGGGAAACATGCGATACTTGGAAAAACCGCTCTGAAACCCTGGATCAAAGCTACTCTCGGAGGTTTTCAGAGAATGCATCCGGCGGGGGTCGAACCCACAACCTCTGCCTTCGGAGGGCAGCGCTCTATCCAGTTGAGCTACGGGTGCGTGTTGCTGCGCGGAGGATTATTGAGGACAGCGATTGGCGAAATGTCACCGGAAATGTGCGGCTCAGGGTCGCCGGCGAATTCGCCGATGCGGCGGAATTTTTCGTAGCGTTTGGCGAGCAACTCGTCGATTGGCACGCGGCGAGTTCTTCGAGGTTGCGGCGCACGGCTGCGGCGAGATTCTCGATCGCGGCGACGTGATCCTGATGCGCGCCGCCGAGCGGCTCGGGGATGACTTCGTCGATGAGCTTGAGCTCCAGCAGATCGTGCGCGGTGAGCTTCAGCGCGGCGGCGGCTTCGGGCGCGTGCTTGCGGTGCTTCCACAAGAATCGCGGCGCAGCCCTCGGGGCTGATCACGGAGTAGTAGGCGTTTTCCAGCATCAGCACGCGGTCGGCAACGCCGATGCCGAGCGCGCCGCCGCGAGCCGCCTTCGCCGATGACGACGGCGACGATCGGCGTGCGCAGCACCATCATTTCGCGCAGATTCACGGCGATGGCCTCGGAGATGTGACGCTCCTCCGCGCCGACGCCGGGATAGGCGCCGGGCGTGTCGATGAGCGCGACGAACGGCAGGCCGAATTTCTCCGCCAGCGCATCAGCCGCAGCGCCTTGCGGTAGCCTTCCGGGTTGGCGCAGCCGAAGTTGCGCTTGAGGTTTTCCTTCGTGTCGCGGCCTTTCTGGTGACCGATGACCACGCACTTGTGCCCTGCCGATCGTGGCGAGGCCGCCGGGCATGGCGCGGTCGTCGGCGAAGAGCCGGTCGCCGTGCAGTTCGATGAAATCGCTGAACGAGAGCTGGAGGTAATCGAGCGTGAAGGGCCGCGCCGGATGGCGGGCGATCTGCACGCGCTGCCACGGCGTCAGGTTCTGGTAGATGTCGCGCTTGGTCTCCTCGATCTTCTCCTCCATGCGGCGCACTTCCGCGTCGAGATTGATGTCGTTGGCGCGCGAGTGCCGCTTCAGATCGGCGAGCTTTTCCTCGAGCTCGACGATCGGTTTTTCAAATTCCAGCGGGGTCTGCTTCATGGGGCGAATTGAGAGATGAGAGGTAAGAGTGGAGAGCGGGAAAAGACGAGCGTCGAGCGCGACTTCGTTCTTTCAACTTCCTCCATCTAACTTCGGCGAAGTCATTGCTCGATCGTCGCAGGGTCACCCTTGCGGAGCAAGGTAGCGAGGTCCTCCATGCTTTCGGCCGAGAGGCCAATGCCAGTAGGCGGCTTGTGCAGTGTCTGTCCGCTGTCTGAAGGAGGCTCGGAGTAGAGGGTGTTCCCCGGGACGTTGAAGGCGATCCAATGCCCGGTCGGCGCGTAGTTTTTGTCGGCGAAAGTGACGCGACGCCCCTTGTCGTCCCACGCGATGCGCTCGGTGACTTTGCCCGGAATCTTTTGAACTGGCGGCGGGCCGGAGTTTTTTTTCGATGTCGTCGCACGCGGGGGAGGCAGCGTGAGGATGGGGAATTGTTTGAAGAATTTGCCGTGGTTCAGCAGCACCACTTTTTTTGCACGCTTGTTCACGATCACGGAGAATTCGCCGGGCGTCACCTCCAGCCGCTGGCCGATCCGCAGCATGGTCCCGGTCAGTCCGTTCGCGCGCATCAGCAACTCCGGTGTGGTCTTCAGGCGGGTGGCGACTTTATTCAGCACGTCCCCGCTCTTCACGATGTATTCCTGTTTTTCCGGCGCGCGAATGGGCGAGAGAAAAATGCGGGTGTTCAAGTCCCCGAGATGATTCCGAGCTTCCTCGATTTTGCTCGAATCGGGGTTCTGCTCGACGAACTGCGTGAACGCCGCGCGCGCTTCCAGCGGCTTGAGGGACTTCAAAAGCGCCACGCATTTCTCGTAATCCGGGAGCGTCGGATCGGGCAGCGGCGGCTCAGGCGGCAACAGTTTCTCCTCCCGCAATTCCTCGTGCGGACGGAGGAACAGCTCGTAGGTCCAGTATGCACCGCCGCCAAATACGCTGATGGCCAGGAGCAGAATGATGCAGGTCTTGAGCAGGGCGCGGTGAGGTTGGGAGTTGAACTTTGCGAGATCGGGAATGCGCGGAGCGGAGGAACTATTTGGAAAGCAGCGCGAGTGTCAAAGAAGCGGCGCTCAGCCCTCCGACTCTGGGCCGGCTCAAAAAAGTCCGCGTTTCCGAAAGTCGTCCATGTTCCGCCCGGAGGATTCCTGGATCAGGTCCGCCGCGAATTTCAGCAGGCAGACCTCCCAGCCTTCGTCCACACCCTGAATGATCGCACTCAGCGGATCTTCCGCGCGATCGACGGTCTCGCCGAGCCGCCCGAGCACCTGCTCCAGCGAGTTGTGAACGACGTGCTCGCTGACGTGACTTTTTCGAAACTGAAATCCGTATTTCAGGATCGCCAACTCGCTGGCGTTCTCGCGCATCCAGTTCACGAATTCCTCGGCTCGCTCGCCGAAGCCCTCCAGCACCTGGCGCGGCAGATAGCCCGGCGTGAGAATCTGCGGACGCTCCGCGTGCAGGTGCCCGTCGCGAATCCGGATTTGCTGTGCCGAATCCATCAACTCCGTCACCAGATAAAACCGAAAGCTCGTCGAGCCAAAGGTCGCAATCCGCTGCACCGGCGCGCGGAAAACGTGTGTATTTTCGATCGCGTATTGAAAGCTGTCTTCGCTGAGCATGTGGAGCCCGCGGACTCTAGCGGCTCGCGCCCCGCGCGCAATCTCCACCTCCCCCGCGGCGAGCCGACTTCAAATTTTTCCCGACAAGGAAAAGAAGATGGTGGAGTTTTCCCTTCGATGAAATCGCTGGCTTCCCCTCCTCGTTCTGTCCGCGCTCAGCTGCCGTCTGCTGGCGGCGGAGGCGCCGTTGCCGGAGAAGGTTGATTTCAACCGCGACGTCCGGCCGATCCTGTCGGATCTCTGCTACAAGTGCCACGGCTTCGACGACAAGGCGCGGGAAGCGGGACGCCGGCTCGATACCGCGGCCGGTGCGCTGGCGGAAAAGGACGGTGTGCGCGCCATCGTGCCCGGCAAATTGGCGGAGAGCGATGTGCATGTCCGCATTCACTCGACGGACCGGGACGAAGCAATGCCGCCGCTGAAGTCCGGCAAAAAATTGTCCGACCGGCAGAAGGCGGTCCTTGATCGCTGGATCGAACAGGGCGCGGCCTACGCGCAGCATTGGGCGTTTCAACCAATCCAACGCGCGCCGCTGCCGGACGCCAAAGCTCACCCGGCGAACCCCATCGATGCCTTCATCCAGGCGCGGCTGGAAAAGGAGGGGCTCACACCTTCGCCGGAGGCAGACTCCTACACGCTTTCCCGGCGGCTTTACCTCGACCTGATCGGGCTACCCCCGACGCCGGAGGAGGCGGACCGCTTTGTCGCGGCGAGCAGAGTGGATCGAAATCAAGCCGTCGAAAAGCTCGTCGATCGATCTGCTCGCTTCGCCGCAATACGGCGAACGTTGGGCGCGCCGCTGGCTCGACCTCGCGCGCTATGCCGACACGAATGGCTACGAGAAAGATCGTCCGCGCAGCATCTGGCCGTTTCGGGATTGGGTGATCAGGCGCTGAACGCCGATATGCCTTTCGATCAATTCACGATCGAACAGCTCGCCGGGGACATGCTGCCGCAGCCGACATCCGAGCAGGTGATCGCCACCGGATTTCACCGCAATACGATGCTCAACGAAGAAGGCGGCATCGACCCGCTGGAGTTCCGCTTTCTGGCGATGACGGATCGCGTCGCCACCACGGGCACGACCTGGCTGGGGCTCACGGTCGGCTGCGCGCAGTGCCACACGCACAAATACGACCCGATCCTTCACCGCGAATATTACCAGACTCATGGCGTTTCTCGATAACGCCGACGAGCCGACTTATCCCATCCGCCCGGCGAACTACGCGGAGACGGTCGCGAAAGTGGAAGCAAGATCGCGACGCTCACCGCCGAGCTGCCAAAGCGCTTCCCAGCGGAAGCCGCCAAGTGGGAAGTCGCCCAGCGCGTGACGGTGACGACGGCCAGCGGTGCCAGGGCGGAGGCGCTGCCGGATGGCTCGTGGCGGTTCGAGGGACCGGGCGCACCGGAGGAGACGCTCACTGTCACCATCGAAACGGCGGCGCGGCCGTGGAGGCCATCCGGCTCGAAACTCTGCCGGACCCGAAGCTGCCCAGCGGCGGACCCGGGCGCTCGTCGTCGTCGAATTTCGTGCTGACCGACATCGCGATCACCGCCGCTCCGCTCTCGAATCCACGCGCCGGGCAGCCGGTGAAGATCAGCTCGGTGAAAGCGGATTTTTCGCAGGATAAATATCCGATCGAACACGCGATCGATGCCGACCCGAAGACCGGCTGGGGCATCGCGGGAAAGCCATCTCGGCACGCCACATTCCGCGGAGTTCACCTTTGCTCAGCCGGTCCACGTTCCCGGCGGCGCGCGGCTGACCGTCCAGCTCGCGCAGAACTTCGGCCAGCACCACACGTTCGCCCATTTCCGCCTCAGCCTCGCGGGCAAAACGTCAGGCGATTCCGCCACGCTCGAGAATCGCCGCCGAGAGGCCTTGGACCGCGCTTTCGCCGACTGGCTGGCGCGCGAATCGGCGGAAGCAATCCGCTGGACGCCGCTTCGACCCGCGGCCGCGACCTCAAACCTACCGATGCTGACCGTGCTCGACGATCTTTCCATCTTGGCCAGTGGCGATCAGACGAAGACGGACACCTACGAGCTGACCTTCCGCCGCCCGCCGAAAGGGATCACCGCCATCCGCGTGGAGGCGTTGCCGGATGAGCGCCTGCCGAAGGGCGGGCCGGGACGCGTTTACTACGAAGGGTCCCGCGGGCGATTTCACGATGACGAACTTCACCGCGGAAGCCGATGGGCAGCCGTGGAAATTCGGAGCCGCCGCGCAGAGTTTCGCGTCCGGGCAGTTCACCGCGAGCGCCGCCATCGACGACAATTTGCAGAGCGGCTGGTCCATCGACGGCGGCCAGGGCAAAGCGCACAGTGCCGTCTTCAAGTTCGCCACCCCGCTGGCCGGCGCGCAGGCGCTGAAGCTCTCCATGCAGTTCGCGCGGCACTATTCGGCGGACCTCGGCCGCTTCCGGATTTCCGTGACGGACGACCCGCGCGCAGATTGTCACGCGCAACACCGCGCCGCCGGAAATCGAGCGCTGCTGCTCGTGCCGGAGGCGAAACGCACCGCGGCTGACCGCCGGGCGCTTTTCGAGCACTTCCTCACTCGTCACTCCGGAACTCGCGGACGCGCGCAGGCCGAGATCGCGAAGCTCGCGTCAATCCCTGACGCGCCTCCGACGACGACTCTCGTGATGAGCGAGCGCCCGCCGGACCATCCACGCCCGACCTTTCTGCACAAGCGCGGCGAGTTCCTCCAGCCCGGCGAGGAGGTCAGCGCCGGCGTCCCCTCCGTTCTGCCGCCGCTCCCGCCGGGCGTCGCGGCGAACCGCCTCAGCCTTCGCCCGCTGGCTCGTCTCCCCGGAGAATCCGCTCACCGCGCGCGTCACCGTCAATCGCCAGTGGGCCATCCTTTTCGGCCGCGGCATCGTCAAGACGACCGAGGACTTCGGCCTCCAGGGCTCGCCGCCGACGCACCCCGAGCTGCTCGACTGGCTGGCCGTCGGAATTCATCCGGCAGGGCTGGTCTCTGAAAAAGCTCCACCGGCTCATCGTCACCAGCGCCACCTACCGGCAGAGCTCCGTGATCAGCCCGGCGATGCTGGCCCGCGACCCGGAAAATGAGCTGCTCGCCCGCGGCCCGCGCGGCCGGCTCGAGGCCGAGCAGGTGCGCGATGCGGCGCTCTCCGCCGCCGGTCTGCTCTCGCTCGAAAATGGGCGGCCCGAGCGTCTATCCGCCGCAGCCCGAGGGCGTCGGCGACACCGCCTACGGCGGCTACGAAATGGACCGCCGAGCAGCGGTGAGGATCGCTATCGCCGCGGGCTCTACACCTTCGCCAAACGGACCGCGCCCTACGCCATGTTCAACACCTTCGATGCGCCCGACCGGCGAGGCCTGCGTCGCCCGCCGGGAGGTTTCCAACAACCCGCTGCAGGCCCTCACCCTGCTCAATGACGTCGTCTTCCTCGAAGCCGCCCAGGCTCTGGGCAAAACCCTCGCCGCGCATCCCGGGACCGGTGGAACAGCGCATCGCCGTCCTCTTCCGCCGCGTGCCTCACCCGCCCACCGGCGCCGGAGGAAATGGCCCCGCTCGCCGACTTCTTCACGCGGCAGAGAGCCCGCTTCGAGCAGGACGACGCCAGCGCGCAGAAAGTCGCCGGCGAAGCCAAGGCCGGGCTCGCCGAGCGCGCCGCCTGGACCGCCCTCGCCCGCGCCATCTTCAATCTCGACGAAGCCATCACCCGGAGCTGACCCATGAATCCCCTGCAACACCACTGCCTCGACGTCACGCGCCGCCACTTCCTGCGCGACTGCGGCGTCGGGCTGGGAAAAGTCGCCCTCGCCGGGCTGCTCACCGACCTCGCTGCGGCCCGGCGCGCAGGCCGCTCCCGGCGTCCAATGCCGCTCGCGCCGCAAGCAGCCGCATTTCCCGGCGAAGGCCAAACGCGTCATCCACCTCTTCATGGCGGGCGCGCCATCGCAGCTCGATCTCTTCGACTACAAGCCCGAGCTGACAAAGCTCGAAGGCAAGCCGCTGCCGCCCTCGGTCATCGGCGGCCAGCGCTACGCCTTCATCCGGCCGGATGCCGCCGTGCTCGGGCCGCAGTTCAAGTTCGCCAAGCACGGCCAGAGCGGCGCGGAGCTCTCCGAGATGCTGCCGCATCTGGCGAAGATCGCGGACGACATCTGCCTCATCAAATCCGTGCAGCACCGACCAGTTCAACCACGCCCCGGCCCAGATTTTCTTCAACACCGGCTTCCAGCAGCCGGGCCGCCCCTGCCTCGGCTCGTGGGCGCTCTACGGCCTCGGCGCGGAGACCGCAGGATCTGCCCGCCTTCGTCGTCATGAGCACCGGCAGCGGGCTCAGCGGCGGCTCGGCCCTCTGGTCCAGCGGCTTCCTGCCGACCATCTACACCGGCGTCGCGCTTCCGCAACCAGGGCGACCCGATCCTCAATGTCTCCAGCCCCGCCGGCATCGACGCCGGGCTCCAGCGCGACACGCTCGACCTCGTCGGCGGGCTGAACCAGCGCCGCGCTCGCCGCCGACGGCGACCCCGAAATCGCCACCCGCATCGCCAACTACGAAATGGCCTTCCGCCTGCAGACCTCCGCGCCGGAGCTGATGGATCTGAAGAGCGAGACGCAAGGAAACGCTCGACCTCTACGGCTGCGACCCGGCCAAGCCCTCCTTCGCCCGCGCCTGCCTGCTCGCCCGGCGCATGATCGAGCGCGGCGTGCGCTTCGTGAACATCTACCACGAAGGCTGGGACGCCCACTCCGACGTCGCCGGCAATCTGCGGAAAAACTGCGCCGCGACCGACCAGGCCAGCGCCGCGCTCGTCCTCGATCTGAAACAGCGCGGCCTGCTCGACGACACGCTCGTCATCTGGGGCGGCGAATTCGGCCGCACGCCGATGGTCGAGACCAACCCCGCGCTCGGCCGCGCCCTCGGCCGCGACCATCACCCCCAGGCCTTCACCATGTGGATGGCCGGCGGCGGCGTCGAAGCCGGGCCTCACCTACGGCGCCACCGACGACCTCGGCTTCCACGTCGTGGAAAACCCCGTCCACGTCCACGACCTCCAGGCCACGATCCTGCACCTCCTCGGCTTCGACCACGAACAGCTCACCTACCGCTTCCAAGGCCGCGACTTCCGCCTCACCGACGTCCACGGAAAAGTGGTGAAAGCCCTGCTGGCCTGAGTAAAACTCTCCCGCAACGCCCGTTTGCGGCCTTGCGGATGGTCCTCCGCAGCCCTGCGATGGTCTTCCGCAGCCCTGCAATCGTCTTCCGCAGCCCTGCGAACGTCTTCCGCAGCCCTGCAAACGTCTTCCGCAGGCCTGCAAACGTCTTCCGCAGGCCTGCAAACGTCTTCCGCAGGCCTGCAAACGTCTTCCGCAGGCCTGCAAACGTCTTCCGCAGGCCTGCAAACGTCTTCCGCAGGCCTGCAAACGTCTTCCGCAGGCCTGCAAACGTCTTCCGCAGCCCTGCGATCGTCTTCCGCAGCTCGTTCCACAGTTCCACTTCAGCGTGCCTTCGCTCGTTCCGAAGTTCCACTTCGGAATGCCTTGTCCCGAAGCTCTGCTTCGCCCCTTCGCCGCCTTCCCGCCTCCCGCGCCTCCGCGGACCCCTCGCGTTCCCCGGACTTTCACATTGCGGGATACCAGTGGTTGTGGCATGGAGTGGTGAACCCCCCGTTCTACCACAAGATGCACTGCTCCAAATGCGGGAGTCTCGATGACAAAGTGATCGATTCCCGGCTGTCCAAAGACGGCCGGAGCATCCGGCGCCGTCGCGAATGCGTGTCGTGTGAGCACCGGTTCACGACTTACGAGGAGCTGGAGCGGGTCGATTTACGGGTGGTGAAGCGCGATGGAAGGAGCGAGCCTTTTGACCGGCAAAAGCTGCTCGGGGGGATGATCAAGGCGTGCGAGAAGCGGCCGGTCTCCATGGAGCGGCTGGAGCAGGCGGCGGAGGAGATCGTCCGCAGTCTGGAGCAGGCCTTCGTGCGGGAGGTCACCTCGCAGGAGCTGGGAAACAAGGTGATGGAGGCGCTGCATCAGCTCGATGGGGTGGCGTATGTGCGTTACGCGTCGATTTACCGGAGCTTTCAGGACATCGGGGAATTCATCGAGGAAATCCAATCGCTGGGCCGCAAACACAAGCGGAGCACGCTGCAGCCGGAGCTTTTCCAGAGCTGAGCCGATGATTGCTTTTCGCGACAATCTGCCGCTGGTGGAGCTGGAGAGCGGGCAGACGGTCGCCTTTGAGCGAGAATGGCTGCTGCGCTCGCTGGCGGCGGCGGCGCGAAAGGCGGGGTATCAGGAATGGTGGCTGGCGCCGCATGTGGCGGAGAGCGTGACGCAGTATTTGCAGGCGCAGACAGAGACGAACGTGCTGACCTGCGGACGGCTGGAGAAAGCGGTGCAGTCGGTCTTGCAGGTGATCGGCTACTCAGAGGTGGGGCGTCACTTCTCCGTGGGAAAGCCGATCGCGCAGATCTCGCTGCTGGCGCTGGCGCACGCGGCGGGGAATGGCTACGAACTGGCGTTTTTTGAAAAGCTCGGACGGTTGATCCGGGAGTTGGTGCTGGAAAAAAGGGCTCACTTCGAACTCTTCGGACTGGAGGCTTGCGTGAAGCTGCTCCGGGCGCGAAAAGTCTGGAGCCGCGATTGCGATGCGCTGCGTGAGGAGATCGTTTCCTTTACGCGAGAGCAGACAGGCATTGCGGCTGCTGAAGGTGAAGTGTCCTTTTCTCTGGCATGACCATTTTCGAAAAAATAGCGGCGGGTGAAATCCCGGCGCGCCTCGTTCGCCAGACGGACGAACTGTTGGCGTTTCACGATGTCAATCCGCAGGCGCCGGTGCACGTGCTGATCGTGCCGCGAAGGGTGATCCCGCGGGTGGGCGCGGCGGAGGCGGGAGATGCGGAATTGCTCGGGAAGCTGCTGCTGGCGGCGGGGGAAATCGCGCGCGAACTGGGGATCGCGGAGAGCGGCTTCCGCGTGGTGATCAACAACGGCAAGGACGCCGGGGAGACGGTGCCGCACCTGCACGTGCACCTGCTCGGCGGGCGGGAAATGCAGTGGCCACCGGGCTGAACTTCCATGAGAAACGAACCAGATTTCCGGCGGCGCGTGGTGATCACCGGCATGGGAGTGATCGCGGCGAATGGCTCCACGCTCGACACCTTCTGGGAGAGCATCCGGCTCGGAAAGAGTGCGGCGACGAAGCTAACGCGCTTCGACACGACGAATATCCCGTCGAAGATGGCGGCGGAGATCAAGCGCTTCGATGCCGCCGAGTACATGGACCCGAAGACGGCGCGGCGTCTCGATCGATCTCTGCAACTCAGCGTGGCCTGCGCCAAGCTCGCCGCCACGGACGCGGACATCGACTTTTCCAAGATCGACGCGGATCGCACCGGCGTGATCGAGGGTTGCTCGCTGAGCAACAACGAATCGGCGTGGGCGACGAAGGAAGCGTTTCTCAAGAAGGGCTACCGGGCGGTCGGGATGTCGGCGCTGATCAATGGCTACGCCGGCGGCGGCAGCGGGGAGATCGCCAATCAGCTCGGCGTCAAAGGGCACGCAATCACCTGCAGCACGACGAGCGCATCCGGCAACGACGCGATGGGTTATGCATTGAATATGATCCGCTCCGAGGAGGTGGACGTGATGATCGCGGGCGGTGCGGAAGCGCCGCTGATCGAGTCGGTGTGGGGTATTTTCTGTCTGAACAAAGTGATGAGCCGCCACGACGGCAATCCCTCGGAGGTGATGCGGCCCTTCGACAAAACACGCGACGGGTTTCTGCTCGGGGAAGGCGCGGGGTTTGTCGTGCTGGAGGAACTCGGCCACGCGCTGAGCCGCGGGGCGAGGATTTATGCGGAGATCCTGTCGCACGGACGGAGTTGCGAGGCCTACCACGCCATCGCGCCGCATCCGGATGGGATCGGCGTCACCCGCGCCCTGGAAAAGGCGATCAAGCAGGCGCGCATCATGCCGGACGAAGTGGACTACATTAACGCGCACGCCACGGCGACCGAGGCCAACGACCTGACGCGAGACGCGTGGCATCAAAAAGATGTTCGGTGAGCACGCCTCGCGGCTGGCGGTGAGCTCGACGAAGCCGGTCACCGGCCATCTCCTCGCCGCTGCGGGGGCGATCGAAACGATCATCTGCGCGCTGGCGCTGGTGAAGCAGGAGATTCCGATGACCTTGAACCTGAAAAACCCGGGCGAAGAGTGCGATCTGGATTACGTCGCCGGCCGATCCCGGCTCTATCCATTGCGGACGGCGGTGAATCTGAATGCCGGCTTCGGTGGCAAGCACTCCTGCCTGGTGTTGGGCAAATATCCTTCCGACTCGCGGGGATGAAGTTCGCAGCGTTCATCCCGCTGGTGGGATGCATTCTCAACTTCCTCCTGGCGCTCTTTGTCTTCAATTGCGGCCGGCGCTCCGCAGCGAATCGCGTCTTTCTGTTTTGGGGCTTTTCCATCGCCGTCTGGAATCTCGGGCAGTTCTTTCTCCTGACGGTGGACACGGCACCACTGGCGCTTTTCTGGGCGCGGGTCTGCTGGTTCGGGGTGATCTTCATTCCCGTCCTCCTTTTCCACATCTCGCTCATCATCGCGGAAGTGCGGGTGCCACGGTTTATTTTGGCGATTTACGTGCTGACGTTTGCGCTGGCGGCCAGCAACTTCACGCGCTTTTTCGTGAAAGACATCCGCCTCTGCGGAGAGGCGGGATATTACGCCGTCGCGGGACCCGGGCTTTACATTTTCATGGCGATGTTCGGCCTCGTCTTCGCCACGATCTTCCTCCTGCGAGAGCGGCGTCTCCGCTTGCCGCCGCCCGAACGTCCGCGGCTGACTGCCTTGATCTTCGCCCAGACTTGCCTGGTCGTTCTCGGGACCAACGACCTCCTGCCCATCGTTGGCATCGAGCAGTATCCGATCGTCCACTGGCCCGTCTATCCCTACGGCAGTCTGGCGGCAGTCTTATATGGTCTGATCATTGGCTACGGTGTGCTGCACCATCAGTTGCTCAACATCCGGATTCATGTCGGACGCTACGCTGCGCAGGGCATTCGGTTCGCGTTTCTCTTTCTGACCGGGCTGCTGATTCTCCTCACAGCGACCTTATTGGCTCCGGCTAACTCATTCACGCCCGTCTCTTTCTGGGCCGGCTTGGGAACGCTGATCGTCAGCGGCATCATCGCCTCCCTGGTCTTCCCGCGGCTTTTCGGAACGGGCGGTGAAGCGCTCGAGCAGCGCCTGCTCGGCGATCATTTCGAGTATCAGGATCAATTGCGCGGGTTTATCGAAAACATGAGTTGGTACAGTGACATGCACCCGCTGCTCAACGACTTGCACGATCAATTCGTCCGCGTCTTCCAGCTTTCCAGTTATCAAATCGTCCTCCGCGACGAAGTGAGCCATGCACAAACCGTGGTCCGCTCACACCCGGAATCCGACAAGCCGCAACTGCCGCAAGTGAAGGCGGACAGCGAGATCTTCCAGTTTTTCGAGTGGGGCAAGAAAAAGTATTTGTCGCTCAATCCGAGCTACTTGCGCACTCGGACGTCAGCGCTGGAAAAGGCGGCGGCAGCGCAGTTGGTCGATTTCAACGCCGAGTTCTGCTTTCCGCTGGCAACGCAGAATGAGCCATTCGGGCTTTTGCTCGTCGGAAGAAAAAATACCGGCGCCGCCTTCACCGCGGTGGACGTCACGCTTCTTACCCTGTTGGCGAAGAGTTTGAGCCTGATGATCAACCAAATCCGGCTCAAGACGCAAGTTTTGCAGGCTCAGGAACTAGACCTGCTAGGTCGTATGAGTCGAGGTATGGCGCACGATCTTAATAACCTGCTGACTCCGGTGTGGACGCTCTTGCAACTCGCCTGTGAAGAATCAGCCCCGCGCGAGCTCGACGAAGAGTTGCTCCCGGTCGCCCTGCGCAATGTGCGCTCGATGCGCGCCTACATCAAAGAGTCGCTGTTCTTTTCCGAGAATCTACGACCCGACTTTCAGCTTGCGCGGCTCGACTTGCTGGTGGAACACGCCGTCGAGGTGGCACGTGCCAGCCGTCGCAAGGTGGTGCACGTCACCGCGACGACGCCGGGGGAGGTGGCGGTCCAGATGGATGAAATTCTGATCCAGCGACTCATCGCGAATCTGATCGTGAACGCGATCGACGCCTCGCAGGAGGAATCCGAGGTCAAGGTGGAGCTCACCTACTTACCGAAATCCGAAGCACGCCGGGACTGGCTGCGCGTGCGCATTGCGGATTCTGGCGAAGGCATTCGCAAAGAGGACATGAATCGCGTATTCACGCCCTACTTTACGACCAAGAATCGAGGAGACGAAGGTCGTGGCTTTGGCCTTGGTCTAGCCATCTGCCGAAAGATCGTTAATCTACACGGCGGCAATCTTTCGATTGCAAGCCAGGTAAAAAAGGGCACAACGGTTCAGGTCGATTTGCCGACCCGACAAATCGCCGCTCCCCCCGCAGTGATCGCAACCGCCGCCTAAATGCGTACCTTACTCGTCCTCACCAAACAACCATCTCTCGCGTCCGCGATTCAGTCGGTGCTGGACTCCAGCCGCTTTCAGCTCATTACCAAGAGCGATGTCGGCGACGCCGAATTTCTCCTCGCCCGGGGTGCTATTGACGCCACCTTACTCGATACCGAGCTCACCGACACCCGGTCGATTCGCGTCATTAGTGAGCTGAAAAGCTACGCGCCGAACTGTCCGGTAATTGTTTATACGGGCGAAAAGCAATGGGAGTGGGAAGAAGACGCTTATTTGCACGGTGTCACGCATGTCTTGTCCAAGCCAGTTCGCGGCAAACTGCTCAACACCTTACTTTCGCGGCTTTTCCCGGAGCAGGAAATAAAGGCTTCACGAGCCGTTAGCGCACCTGTTTTTCACGGGAATGGCGATCGGCCTTCACACGACCAAGTGCGCGCGCTGGAAGCGATGCGGCGCTTCTCCGGCATCCTGACGCATAGCCTCGATTCCGCGGCTCTGCTGAAGCAATTTTTGCTGTTGCTGCGCGAGATCATCGGTGTCAACCGCGCAATTATATTTCTGCGGAAACCGGCGGGAATTCTTAGCGAAAGCCCCCTCTCCCAGGATGATCGCTGGCTCCGCTCAGCGTGCGCCATCGGGCTCGATCAAAGCGTGCTGCAGCATTTCGCGCTCTCGCTTGGCGCGGGAATCGGCGGTTCGCTCCATCGCCACGGGCGCATCTTGCGCGCGAGCAGCGGAGAGGCGAATGCCAGTCGCGAGATTTCGAAAGAATTCCAGCTTCTCGGAGCGCAGGTCGCCATACCGATTCTCGATCGCGAATCTCTGCTCGGCGTCGCGGTGCTGGATGAGCGCCTGACCGGCGAGCCGTACACCAACGAGGAGCTTTCGCTCATCTTCCACATGCTCGAAGAGGTCGGCCTCGCGGTCCGAAATTCGTGGTTGCACGATCAGTTACAGGCGAACCACGCGATGATCGCCGACATCCTCAGCCATCTCGGCAGCGGTTGCATCGTCATTGGCAGCAATCTCGCGACACTCCACGCGAACACCTCGGCGGTGAAGCTTTTCGCCAATGGTCGGCCGGACGTTCAAGCCGTTGAATTCTCCGACCTGCCTCAGCAGCTCGGCAGCCTGATTTTCACGGTCATAAAAACCGGCACGGGCGTGCCGGCTTTCAACTACCAGTTTCCAAAAACCCCGCAGCTGACCTTTCGGGTCGCGATCGTTCCGTTCCGCATGGAGCACGCCGGCAGCACCAACGCTGCACTGCTTCTGATCGAGGACGTGACCGAGCACGTCCGCGCGGTTGCGCTTGAGACGGAGGCTTCGAATTTGCGTTTGATCAAATCGATGGCGGAGCATCTTGCGCACGAGATCGGCAATGCCCTCGTGCCGCTTTCGACTCATCAGCAACTTCTGAAGGAATCGATCCATGATCCCGAGTTTCAGGAGACCCTCGCTGTGGCGATGGCCAATGGCGTGAAGCGCATCTCGCGGCTGGCCAACCAAATGGTTTTTCTCGCCCGCGATTGGAAGGCCGACTCGGGCGAATCGCTGCAGCTTTCCGAACTCATCGTCGACGCTTTCCACGATGCGCACACCAATCATCCGGGAAAAAAACTTGCGCAGCTCACGTTCAACAAAAACGTGGGACCGTGGAAAATTTCCGGAGATGCCAAGGCGCTGCGTCACGCATTCTCCGAGATTATGTTGAATGCGCTCCAGGCGAATCCCGAGGACCCGAACGTCGCCGTGAATATTCATGAAAGCGAAGATGGCGCGCCGGCGGTGCTGCGCGTCGAGGTCCGTGATTCCGGTCGCGGATTTTCCGAGGAAGCCGCGCAGCACGCGCAGGAGCCTTTTTTCTCCACTCGGAATGTCGGGCTCGGCATCGGCCTCACCGTCTCTCGCAAGATCATCGAAAGCCACCGCGGGCAACTTGAGATCCCGCATCCGAAAAGTGGAGCGTCAGGCATCGTTCTTGTTTCACTCCCCTTGGATTAACCCCCTTCCTCCAACTTCCTGATGTCCCCACACCTTCTCCCTCGTCTCCTCGCCGTTTCGCTTCTCGCCCCCCTGCCCGCCTTCGCTCTCGGCATTCGCGTCGTCGATCAGGATGCACATGCATCAGCTCGCGGCGAAGCTTTCGTCGCCACCGCCGACAACCCGTCCGCGATCTATTACAATCCGGCCGGCATCACGCAACTCGAAGGCACCCAGGTGCGGTTCGGTCTCTACGGAATCACGCTCGAAGCCAGCGTCGATCCCTCGCTTCCTGGTCGCAGCTTCGACTCCAACTTCGAGTATCAGGCCGTGCCTCAGCTCTATCTGACTTACAAAGCTCCGCAGTCCCCGGTGGCGCTGGGCTTTGGAGTCTACGCGCCGTTCGGCTTCGGGATCGAATATCCTGACGACACTCCGTTCCGCACACTGGCCAAAAAAGGACGGATCGAATATCTGACTTTCAACCCCGTCATCGCGCTGCAAGTCACGCGGACGCTGTCGGTCGCGGCCGGTCCCACCATCAACTATTCCAAAGCAAAGCTGACCCGGGGTATCGTTGTTCCGAACGATGAATTTCTTTTCGATGGCGAAGGTGTTGGCTACGGCTTCAATCTCGGCGTCTCGTGGGTTCCTCACCGGATGCATCACTTCGGCGTGACGTATCGCAGCGCTACGGACGTGGATTACAGCGGGCACTCGCGTGTGCATATCCCTTCGTTCACGGCGCAGACACCATTCGGTCCGTTCCCCGTCGCGCAGTTTGACAGCGAGGAAGACTCCGACCTTTCGTTCCATTTCCCGCAAACCATCGCAGCAGGATACTCATTCCAGCCGACGCCGAACTGGAACTTCGAGGTCGATGTCGAATGGACCGACTGGGATAGCCTCAACACGCTCAATCTCAAGCAGCGCTCCGGAAACGTCGCACTCCCGTTCAATTGGGAGTCGAGTTTTATCTACGAATTCGGCGTTACGCGGAAATTTAACCGCGGGCTCAGCGTCAGCGCCGGCTACATCTACAGCGAAAACTCCGTGCCCAACGAGAGCTTCAACCCGATCGTCCCTGACTCCAACCGGCATATTTTGAGTGTGGGCGTCGGCCAGCAACTCGATCGCCTGAGCTGGGACGTCGCTTATCAGTATGCTTACGGGCCGCCCCGTGAAATCGACAATGGCACGACCGCAAATGGGACGTATCGTTTCCAAAGTCAGGCCCTCACGCTGTCGGTCGGATACCGTTTTTAATTCTCACCGCTATCCGGCAAATGCTGAAATACTTCTTCATCCTTCGCAAAAAACCGGAGATGCCCGCTGAAGAATTTCATCGTTACTGGAAAGATGTGCACGGCCCGATCGTGGCGAAGCTCCCGGGATTGATCCGATATTTTCAGCACCACGTCGTCTCCGTCCCACGCCCGGAATACCAGCAGACGGACGCCCCTGTGGACGGCATCGTCGAGACGTGGTGGGAATCGGAAGAAGCACTGGTACGGGCTCAAAGCTCTCCGGAGTTGGCTGCGGTCGTGGCCGATGAGCCGAATTTCATGGGCCACTCCAACCACTTTGTGCATACACTATTCGTGTCCGAGACGGTCGAGGTCGTCGACCGCATTGGTAAATAAGTTCAGTCGATGGTCGCCAATCACGAGCCGCTCATGCAGGGTGCCCCGATGACCTCGTCCGGTCCATCGACTAGGCTCGCATCGGGGGGTCTGGAGAAAACGGGACGCAAGCCGACGCTGCTGATCGTGGACGACGAAGAGGGACCGCGGCAATCGCTCCGGATCGTTTTTAAGAATGACTATGAAGTGCTCGTCGCCAGCAACGGCGAAGACGGGATCGCCATCGCGATGGAACATCCGGTCGATGTCGCGGTCCTCGATATTTTGATGCAGGGCATGTCCGGCGTCGATCTCCTCCGCGCCCTCAAAGACCTCGACCCGCACATTGAGGTCGTGATGCTCACGGCCTACGAGACTGTGGAGACAGCGCGGCGCGCCCTTCGCCTCGGCGCGAGCGATTACCTGAACAAGCCCTTCGATATTCCCACGATGCGCGCGGCGGTCGGCCGGGCCTCGCGGAAACGCCAGGCCTCGATCGAACTTCACGGCACGCACGATCGGCTCGAAGCGTTGCAACACGAGATTCAGGTCCAGCGCGTTCAAGAGGAACTCACCCGCGCCAAAGGCGAGATTTACGCCAGCGTCCTTCACGACATCAATAGCCCGCTCACCATCATTTCCGGCTTCATCGAGATGATCAATCGCTCGATGCAGGACGCCGCCAGCGTGGAAGGCGAGCAGCTCGAAACAATCAAAGGCGACCTCAAACAACTGCACGGGCAAGTGGCACGCTGCTTCGAAATTTCCCGGCGTTACCTCAGCTTCCTCAGCGCTGGGCATGCCGGAAAGAACGGTCGTCGGGGTGCAGCAGATCCTCATCGACGTGAAGGATCTTTTACTGCGCCATCCCAGCGCCTGCGGCCACGAATTGACCGTCGATGCGCTCGAGTCCGACGTGATCGCGGAGATCAATGGCACCGATCTGCTGCAGATCTTGTTGAACCTCACGATCAACGCGCTGCAGTGCACCGATGCTCCGCATTCCGTCCGCATCCTCGCGGAGCCTCGACACGAACCGCTCGATCTCAGCGCCTTTCGCGACGGACCGCAGGAGCGCTTCATCAACCGCGAGGGTTTTCTCAATCGCGGTCCCCTTTTGGCCATTAGCATCGCCGACGATGGACCCGGGATTGCGCCGGAAGTCGTCGCGAAAATGTTCGACGAGAACATCACGACCAAAGCGCCCGGACGCGGCACCGGGCTTGGGCTTTCCATCGTGCGGCGACTCTTGAGAGAAGCCAACGCCGCCGTGCATTTGCGGACGGAAATCACCCGCGGCTCGACCTTCACGCTCTACCTCCAGATTCGCCAGTAGGCCGAATCGCGTGGACAAGATGGCGATTCGCGATGGCTCTCGCGAACCCTTGGCTGGAGTCCATCCGCGGGCTATCTTCTCCCGCCAGCCTTTACCTACCTTGATCCCGGGCTTCCCGAAGATGTCTGAATCGCTCGAAAATTCCGCCCGCCGTGTCGTCGCTCGCCTGAGCGAGGCGGGCTTCACGGCCTACTTGGCCGGCGGTTGCGTGCGTGACCTGCTCCTGGGCGCGGCGCCCCACGACTACGACATCGCCACCGATGCGCGACCTGAAGAGGTGCAGAAGCTTTTCCGCCGGACCGTCGCCGTCGGTGCGCAATTCGGCGTCGTCTGCGTCCTCGAAGAAGGCGCGGAATTTCAGGTCGCTTCCTTCCGTTCCGACGGAAAATACATCGACGGGCGACACCCGGAGACCGTGGCCTTTTCCACCGCACAGGAAGACGCCGAGCGCCGCGACTTCACGGTCAACGGCATGTTTTTCGATCCGCGCGAAAACAAAGTCATCGACTACGTTGGCGGCCAGCGCGATCTCGCCGCGCGACTCCTGCGAGCCATCGGCGATCCCGTCGCGCGCTTCCGCGAAGACCGCCTGCGCATGCTGCGCGCCGTCCGATTTGCGACCGTCCTGGGCTTCGATATCGACCCACCGACCTGGCGCGCAGTCACGGAAAACGCCGTCCACATCGGCGAAGTCAGTGCCGAGCGCATCCGAGAGGAACTCGTGAAAATTTTTACCGCGCCCGGGCGGGTGCGGGGTTTCGACCTGCTCGATCAAAGCGGACTGATGCGCAAGATCTTACCCGAAATCGAAGCGCTCAAAGGCTGCGAGCAACCGCCACAATTTCATCCCGAGGGCGACGTCTTCGTCCACACCCGGCGTATGCTTGAGCTGCTCCCGGAATCCGTCTCCACCCCGCTCGTCTTCGCGGTGCTTTTCCACGACATCGGGAAGCCAGGCACGTTCAGTTGCGACCCGGTCGAGCAGCGCATCCGCTTTAATGGCCACGATAAACTCGGCGCCGAGATGACCGAGAAAGTGATGACCCGGCTCCGCTTTTCGCGCCGCGAGATCGACGCCACCGTCGAAGCGGTGGCGCAGCACATGGTGTTCAAAGACGTGCAACAGATGCGCGTCGCCAAACTCAAGCGCTTCATGTCGCGTTCCACTTTCGACGAGGAAATGGAACTGCACCGCGTCGACTGCACCAGCAGCCACGGCATGCTCGACAACTACCATTTTCTCCGCGCGAAATCCGAGGAGTTCGCCAGCGAGCCGCTCATTCCGCCACCGCTGATTGGCGGCAAAGACTTGCTGGAGCTTGGACTGAAAGCCGGGCCTCAGTTCAAGCCGATCCTCGAATCTGTGCAATCACGCCAGCTCGAAGGCACCCTCAGCAACCGCGCCGATGCCCTGGCGTTTGTCCGCGCGACATTCTCCATCGAGCCCCACCGCACCCACCTCCGAAGCCGTCGCCACCGAGCACGAGCCGGCGAGGTCAGATCCCTGACTGCCGGGTCCTCTGGTTTCCGCGAATCGCGCGACCTTTGTGTTGACCATCCGGCGGCGCTTGCTACCTTCGCGCTTCGTCATTTTCGGGCTGTGGCTCAGCTTGGTAGAGCGCCTCGTTCGGGTCGAGGAGGTCCAGGGTTCGAATCCCTGCAGCCCGACTCTCCCCAAACTCACTGGATGAGCTGCGAAAATAGTTCTCTTCCTTGAAACTGTGTTTCTGCTCCTCGGAGCTACGGACCTAACGACAGAATTTGACCTTTGAAGCTTCGGGCGATCTCGCTGATTGGGGGCGACAGCTTCAAACGCAGGCACGGAAACTGGCCGTCAGCGCCCGCCCGACCACGAGTCCGCCAGGGCCTCCGCTTGCTTCAGCACCATGACGATCGCCTCTTCCTGACCTTCCGGCGGGTATTTGTATTTGCGGAGGAGTTGGCGGATCAGGATGCGCATCTTCGCGCGCACCGCGTCGCGCACCTGCCAATCCACCGTCGTGCTGGAGCGCAGCTTCTCCGTCAGCTCGGTCGCCAGCTTCTTCAGCGTCGCGTCGCCCATCGTCTGCAGCACCTCGGGCTGTTCGGCGAGGGCGTCGTAGAAGGCGATCTCGTCGGGATTGAGGCCCAGCTCTTCGTTCCGCTTCAGCGCCGCCTGCATGTCCTTCGCCATCGCGATCATCTCCGCGATGACCTGCGAACTCTCGATCATCCGGTTGTGATACTTCCGCAGCGCCTCGATCAGGCGGTCGCTGTATTTCTTCTCCTGCACGAGGTTCGTCCGCGTCTGCGCCTTGATCTTTCCCTTGAGCAGCCGTTCGAGCAATTCCACGGCGAGGTTCTTCTTCTCCATCCGCCGCACGTCTTCGAGGAACTCATCCGAGAGCAGCCCGATGTTCGGCCTCTCCAGTCCCGCCATCTGGAAGATGTCCTGCACGTCCTCCGCCTTCACCGCGTTATCGAGGATTTGCTTGAGCGCGGAATGCTTCTGCTCGGCGCTCCGCTTCTTGTTCACGCCCTCATGCTTGCGCAGCACCGCCGCGATCGCGGAAAAGAACGCCAGCTCCAGCCGCAGCGCCATCGCGCCGTCGAGCGTGGAGCAGAGCGAATAGGCCACGTTCGCCGCCGCCATCGCATCGAGGAACCGCTTCTTGCCGTTGATCTCGTTCTCGTTGCCCAGGCCGAGGATGTGATTCGCCGCCGCGGGCAGCAGCAGCATCGGGTTCGTCTTGAAGCCGCTGTAGTCGAAGCCGTGAAAGAGCGTCCGCAGCACGTCCACCCGCTTCAGCAGCTCCGCCAGCGCCTGCTCCGCCTTCAGCGTGATGTCCCCCTTGCCCTTCGCCTGCGTGTAGATGTTCAGCGCGTTCTTCAGCTCCGCGGCGATGCCGATGTAGTCCACCACCAGCCCGCCCTCCTTGCCCGCGAAGACCCGGTTCACCCGCGCGATGGCCTGCATCAGGTTGTGCCCCGCCATCGGCTTGTCCACATACATCGTGTGGCAGCACGGCGCGTCGAATCCGGTCAGCCACATATCCCGCACGATGACCAGCTTCAGCGGGTCGCGCGGGTCCTTGAACCGCCGCTCCAGCCGCTTCTTCTGTCCCTTGCTATAGACGTGATCCTGCACCGCCGCTTTGTCGGTCGCGTTGCCCGTCATCACGATCCGGATCGCGCCGTCCTCATGGTTCCACCCGCTGCCGTTCGGCAGCTTCGATCCCGCCCACTCCGGCCGCAGCTTGATGATCTCGTCGAAGAGGCTCACGCAAATGTCCCGCGACATCGCCACGATCATCGCCTTGCCTTCCAGCACGCTCGTCCGCGTCTCGTAGTGCTCCACCAGATCGGCGGCGATCTCCTCCACGCGTTCCTTCGCCCCCACCAGCTTCGCCAGTTCCGCCCATTTGCTCTTCGTCGATTCCCGCGCCGACACGTCCTCCTCGTCCTCGATCACTTCCTCCACGTCCTTGTTCAGCGCGTCGATCTCCGCGCGGTTGATGTCCAGCTTCGCCAGCCGGCTCTCGTAATAGATCGGCACCGTCGCCTTGTCCTCCTTCGCGTCCTCGATGTCGTAGATCGACACGTAGCCGCCAAAGGTCTCCAGCGTGTTCGCATCCGCCTGCTCGATCGGCGTCCCGGTGAAGCCGATGAACGACGCGCCGGGCAAGGCATCCCGCATGTGTTTGGCGTAGCCGAAGACATACTTCTTCCCGATCACCTCCTTCGTCGCGCGATCCTTCACGTCCACCAGCTTCGCCTTCGTCCCATACTGCGAGCGGTGCGCTTCGTCCGTGATCACCACCACGTTCGCGCGCGTGCACAGCACCGGATGATCGCTCTCCTGGCTCTCCAGCGAGAACTTCTGGATCGTCGTGAAAATGATGCCGCCCGATTGCCGCGCCGCCAGCATCTCGCGGAGCTGCTCCCGCGATCTCCGCCTGCTCGGGCGTCTGCTTCAGGAGATCCTTCGCCGCGCAGAATTGCTGGTAAAGCTGCCCGTCGAGATCGTTGCGATCCGTCACCACGACCAGCGTCGGGTTGTTCATCTCCGGCTGCTGCAGGAGCTTCCCCGCGTAGCAGCACATCGAGATGCTCTTGCCCGAGCCCTGCGTGTGCCAGAAGACGCCCGCCTTGAACCGGGGGTGATCAGTGCTCATTTCATCTGACTCCGCCCCTTCTTCAGCAAACAGAATTACAACGCGGTGATAGCCACAGTTGCCGACGCCCACGAATTGCGCGGAATGCTGTGCGAAATTGTAGTCTGCGGAACCGCAACACAACGATTTGCTGGGTCTGGAATCCAGTAGATAACGTTTGCTGTCGTCGGGTTGAAATTCTCCAAGACAGCCAAGACATAGCTATTCGAGTGAAGGCTCGCTTGTTGCCACTCACGATTGGTCAACGACGGCGAACACAGCCCAAGCGAGCTTTTCACTTCGACGTATCGTTTCCTGGAACCTTTTTGAGCGAAGATGTCATAACCGAGTTGTTGGCGGGAAACGACATAAGCCAGCCACCCATCCGAAATCAAAGCGGACGCAACAAACTGTTCAGCCTCCCAACCCGTGTTGATTGCCGGAGGCGGCGTTGGCGTGCCTGATAGAACAGGGGAAGTTGGAATAGTTGTTGTCCGCGGACGGCGTGCTGACGTTCGCTGCGCTATTGTCGGGGGCACCGGCAACTGTGACGGCAGTTGCGCTCCCAGCGATGCACTTGCCGGCCAACTAGAAGACTGCGTTAGCCGCGCGTTGAGAGGATGCTGGATTGAATCATCGAAGAACGCCGAGAATTCTGGCTGCGAAAAATTAAAATCAGCCATGAAGTCGGCCAGTCGCACGCTAGTTCGTGTCCCGAGCACCAGCCCAGGGTCCGCATCGTGATAAAGCGCGACGATCAGCGGTAAGATGGGAATTCTAACCTGCGACGGGGCTACGTATGGCTCAAAGTTTGATATGTTCTGGAGATCGGTTACGGCGTATCCACTTCCGCCCGGATCGATTCGCAACCACTTCCTGTGACTCTCACCTCGGTAGCCAGCGCCGGAGGGACAAAGCGAACATCGTGCGTCAATCAGTGTTCCCGCAACCGGAGTCTGCAAGTGGCGACACTGGCTTCGGTCTTGGTTTAAGAAAGTTGGACTGGAGAGGTCTGCTGGTGGTGCGTAGCAGCCGATTCCTTTTTGAAGATTGAAATTGTTCCGCCAAGTATTCTGCGCTCCCGAGTTGCCCGGCCCAACCAAGCCGGTCCTTGCAAGGAAATTCCCTTCAAAAAGAGACAGAACACACTGGTTCGGCGGGCGCGACAACTTTGCATACAAATCATCAAGGAGCGCCTGAAGAACTTCAGTCGTGATGAACGATCCTGCATACATACTCGGCAGACTGTTTTGGAAGAACTTCAGGCCAAGGAAAATTTGGATGAAGCGACCCTTAAATGCTTGTCCAATAGTTTGCTTGTGTGCCCTCAAACATCCGAGAGCGTCTTGAAACAACGTTGGATCGCTGACCGGTATCATCGGGACCTAAACTCTGCCCACGAAGGAGCGAAGATACTCTCCTGAGGATATTTCACCGCGCATGAGCTGTTGAAACGGATTTTGCGGCGGAGACGCATATCCTTTGTGGGAGCCGTTTTCCCCGGGCCTCAATGAAGGAAGGTCAGACAGAGCATCCTCCACGGAAACAGCTTTCGTGACATGTCCGAAGAGCGAAGGCTCTTGTTCCATGCCAGTGATCGCCGCTGGCGGGGAGACATTCCACCCTGCTGGTAAACTCACCATAATAAGGCGCTTTCGGCGCTGCGGCACGGCGTATCGTTCGGCATTCAGAACCCAAGGGACGAGGGGGTTGTCGAGAATCTGCAACTCACGTCGAATCATCTCGAAGACCGAACCGCCTTCCATGTTGAGCAACCCTGTCACGTTCTCGAAAACGAAGCCATCCGGGCGGATGGTTTCCACCAACGCCTTGAACTCCTTGAACAGATGGTTGCGCTCGTCGCCAAGCGATCGGCAGTTGCCCGCGGTGGAAAACCCCTGACACGGTGGGCCGCCGATGACGAGCAGCGGCACACCATCGCGGCGCTCGCGGGTGATGATTTCCACGAGGCGGCGGAAAATATGCGGCTCGCGAATGTCACCCGTGACCGCGACGGGATGAACGTTGCGTCGGTAGCTTTCGAGGAAATCGTTCTCAATGTCGTTTGCCACGATGGGTTCCCAACCTGCCCATCGGAAGCCCAGCGAGAGGCCGCCGGCTCCGCTGAACAAATCCACGTATTGCCCGACCACGGGCAAAGTGCGCGCGATTTGAAACGCCAGCAGCGGCGGCACTGCATTCCCGATTTGTTTCTGCACCGAGAGATGAGCGCCGACAAAAGCAAATCGGTCGGGGAATGACTGGAGCCGTGCGGCCTCGCGCTCGGAAAGAACGCGGTGTTGCCCTCCCGCGTAGTCGTAGTGCAAGTGGCAGCCGTTACCGGGGCGGTTGAAGTAGGTGTTGATCGTGTAGGCAGGACGCGCGGGGTGCAGGCGGCCGTAATAAGTCGAACGGCTGCCTTCGCCAGCGGCAAAGCTGACCCGGATTTGCTCTAGGCGCTTCGATGGCACCTCGTGCGGGATATTCTTCCAGTTGCCGCCCGGCGGCACGGCAATGGCAACGTCTAGGTCGAGCTTGCTGAGTTTCGCTGAGTAGTGATTTGGGATTCTCGCCTCCATCCCGTGAAGTGCGGGTTGGGTTGTCTCGCAACTTCCATTGTCAGCGGAGACAACATCCTGAGCGTCGGAATCGACGTCGAAAAGTCTCAGCATTTCGGCGCGGAAATTCTCCGGCAACCGGTCAAAGAATCCGAGTTGCATGATGAACTCCTCACGCGTCAGGCCGTAGGCGCGCGCGACCGCCACCTCGACCGCCGCTTCCGCCCCCGCTTCGCCGTCCAACACACGCCGGGTCAACGCAGAAAGCGTGCGCACCGTGCGAGCATCGTCGAACCGTGGCACGCGCACCTCTCGCACGCTGCCGAGCGAGACGTGTCCAGTGCCGAGCTTGGAGCGGAGCTGAAACTCAAATGGGAGTGAATTGATGATGCCAAGCAGCGCGTGAAGCTTGTCCATGTCGCCGTCTTTGAAATACCCGACGTGCAAAGAATTCCCGGTGACGCAGCCCGCGGGCAGCAATGTGGCGATCATCCGGCGCACTTGCGAGCGACGCGAAACGTCGCGCCATGTCAGCCGTGCATGAGCAGCGGAGATGGGCAGTGCGCGGCTCGCATCGCTCACAAACTCTGTGAACGGATTGAGCACTCCATAACGCGACACTGCGCGCCCCTTCACAAATGGAATCGTGCCCGTAGCGGCGGTGAACCGCCGGTAGCCCGTCTCATCCCACTCACGCCCGAGCCAGAGCGCATCCGGTTCGTCGCCGCAGAGGTCATCGAGGCGCGGGAGCGGAGACAGGCGGAGAAGGAAACGCATTTCGTCCGCCGCGAGGTCGAGCGGAACGGCGTAGCCAAGCCGTTCCAACTCGGATCGGCTCAACTCAAGCCGACTTTCGCCAATCAATCTGCGCTCTGCATCGAAGCGCGAAAGCAGCGGTGCAAATTCGGCATCGGGGGTGCGCTCGAAAATCGCGGCGGCACACGTTTGATCGACACCGTCAAAAAGCCGCGCCTCAGCCGGGTAAGCGAGTAGCCGCCGAAGTGCGGCGTCGTGAAGCAACCACCGGCGGAATCGGGCGCTTACTTGATCGCTGAACAACGAGCTTGGGAGAATGATGCCGCACCATCCGCCGGGGCGGAGGAGGCGGATCGAAAGTTCGAGGCCGCATCGGGAGAGATTCGTTCCCCAACCGGAAAACTTTTTCTCCGGCTGCGACTGGGGCAGCAGCCGAGCGAGCCGCTCATCGTAATCTCGCAGCGCGGCGACATAGGCAGCGCGTGCTTCTGGCGCGAGTTGCTCGATCTCCCGCCGGTCGGGCTTGAGTGCCTCCCACGGCGGATTGGTCAGCAACAGATCATACTCACCAGCTCCATCGCGGAGAAAAGTGTCTCCGCTCTCGGCTTCAATCTCCACGCGCAATTGCAGCTTTTGCGCGCAAGCCGCGACGAGTTCCCGCGCCAACGCCACAGCCTCTGCATCGTTGTCCCAAAGTGAAATGTGAAAGCACGCACCGGCGAATTTCGGCGAAGAGGCCGAAGCATGGAGAAACGCAACGATCAATCGGCCGTCGCCGCAGAAGGGATCGACGACTCGAACCTCGCGCCCGGCCATTGACGGGACGTCGTCGAGCAACACCTCACCGATTCGCTCCGCGAGAAACTCCGGCGTGTAAAAACGTCCGTTCGCGCGAGCAATAAGGGCTTTTCCACCCACCCGCATCTGAGCGTGGGCTGAGAGATGTTCGTTATGCTGCATGCGTGTTCAGTCTGCCGACTTAAAGGATTTAAAACAAGTTGAGCAGGTTAATTGATGAGGGCCTGCCGGATTTTGCCCCTCGCCGCCGGAGCCGCTGCTCATGGAGCCATTGGCGAGGAGGAGCCCCATGCTGCCCTGCGGGGCGAGGTGATGGAGCATGTGCTGGATCCAGGCGAAGTTCGCGTTGCCCCGTCTGCTCGCCCGTTTACCAGCCGCCGCTATTCCCCTCCGCCTCCTCGGCGGGGTGCCGTAGCGCCAGCGCGGGTCGCCCTCCAGCTTCGCGTCCCACCATTCGCTGATGTTGAACGGCGGATTGGCCATCACGTAGTCGGCGCGCAGGTCGGGGTGCTGGTCGCTGGTGAAGGAGTTGGCCGGTTCCTTGCCGAAATTGAAGTCGATGCCGCGGATGGCCATGTTCATCGCGGCGAGGCGCCAGGTGGTGGGATTGCTCTCCTGCCCATAGACGGAGAGGTTGCCCAGCTTGCCGCCGTGCTCTTCGATGAAGCGCTCGCTCTGGACGAAGAATCCGCCGGAGCCCATGGCGGGATCGTAAACGCGCCCCTGGTAGGGCTCGAGCATCTCGACGATGAGCGAGACGATGGATTTCGGCGTGAAATACTGGCCACCCTTTTTCCCCTCCGCGAGGGCGAACTGGCCGAGGAAGTATTCGTAAACGTGGCCGAGGATGTCCTTCGCGTGCAGGTCGGCGTGCTCGAAGGGGATGGTGGCGATGAGGTCGATGAGGCTGCTGAGATTCGCCGGGTCGAGCTGGAGCTGGGTGTAGGTCTTGTTGAGGACGCCCTTGAGCTTCGGGTTCTCCTTCTCGACGGCATCGAGCGCGTCGTCGATGAGCTTGCCGGTGGAGGTGATCTTGTAGGTGGTGGTCTTGCCGTTCTTGACCGTGATCTCGGAGCCGGGCGGGAGCTTGGCGCTGTCCTGCAGCGTCTTCCACCGGGCGAGCGCGGGCACCCAGAAGACGTTCTTCTCGATGTAGTAGTCGCGCTCTTCCAGCTCGGCGCGGATGGCTTCGAGGTATTCGGCGCTGCCTTCGCCGCCGTAGTCGGCGGGATCGAGGAAGTAGTCGCTCTTCGGATCGCGAAGCTGGGCCTCGATCTCCCGCTGCCGCAGTGGCGAAGGAGTCGGAGACGTATTTGAGGAAGATCAGGCCGAGGACGGCGTGCTTATAGACGGCGGCGTCGAGATTGGCGCGGAGCCGGTCGGCGGCGGACCAGAGCTTCTTGTCGAGGTCGCGGAGGAACTGCTGGGAGGTCTGCTCAGCCATCGGTGAGCATTCATTGCCGGAAGCAATACGCATTAGGCGAGCCGGTTTTCATGCAGAGCGGCTCGGCTAGCCGCCATCTCTAACCCTCCAAATCCCAGACCCGGCTATGCAATTCGACCGCGTTTGGGGGGCGCCCTTGTCAGAGGGCGCGACAGGCCACGGGCCTCTTACTTGCCGCCCTTCGCAGTTGTGAGCGCAATAAGGTCACTCGCAGGGATGTCGGCTAATGTCTCAAGGGAGAGCTCCAGCACTCGGGTGAACAGGAGCAGCTCGTAATCAGTGATGCAGCGGCGCCGCAGTTCGATTTTCGTGATGACAGTTCGCTCCACGTCCCAGCCAAGCAGTTGCAGTTTCCGCGCGACATCCGCCTGCGACCACCCCTTTGCCTCGCGAATCTGCCGGAGCATGACGCCAAGCATGTTTCGCTGCGGTGGGATTTTGGTTCGCGTCGGACGTGCCACTTTTGGCACTTGACGCTAGGGAAGGCTCCCGGTGGTGATGGGTGCCACTTCTGGCACATCGCTCCTGTGATCGGAGGCTGTGCTGCTGCCCTTCCCCATGTCGCCGGCGAACCTTCCCCCTGTCCTAAACAACGACGAGGCCCGTCTGCTGCGGTGTTTCCATCTCCTTTCAGGGGATGAAAAAGATCGGCTCTTGGTGGCGGCTGGCAGGAGCGCCATTGCCGCATGTGATGCCGAAGTGCGGAAGGCATTGGCCAAAGCAAAATCGGCCCAAGAGCGTGCCGAGTCAGACGCCGAACGGCAGAAGGCGATTGATGAAGCCGAATGGGCCCTCTCGGAGGCGTATGATGATTTCTACTGTTGTCATCTACCCTCCTTGAGCTTCCCGACGTGGGCGTCGCTGATGATTGATTTCCTCGGCAGCGGTGGGCTGTGCGAGGCGATCCGCGAACACTTCGATGGGTGCTTGGGCGACGCTCTTCTGGGGTCTGTTGCATCGGTCGAGGGATTCGCACTGCCGCTGCAAAGCGCCACCGAGCACGCCGTGCTTGCTTATAATCTGGACCGCTTGAACGATGATTTCTTCAGAGGATGGGCGCTTTCGGAGGAGGATGCCGCTTGGTTTCTCCACGATTGGCGGGCGGTTATCGATGTGGCTCTGGAGAAGGGCGCCTCGGATGTGGCCAGCGCCGGACAATAGGCGCACGTATCCGGGCTGCGAGAGGTTCTAATTCGCCTCGTGCGAGGGCTCGATGGATGAAGCGGGGGGCCCCGCCTCAAACAGAAGCACGCCTTTTGGGGGTGCGGTGGCCCCCCCCTTTTTCGACACCGCTCACCCCGTTCTCGGCTCCCTGCGCCGTCCGCCGCCCTTCGTGACTCGCTTCGTTGGGTCGTTCGCTCCGTAGCGTGACGAGCAGGGCGGACGACACGATGCCGATGAGCCCGCAGGCACCCACCTGCCACGGTTCGGCACCGCTCGCCCATGCGGTCAGAGCGGTTGCGAGCGGGTTGGTGATGAAGCTGGGACGGGCGTCATGGGGTCGAATGTGGGCGTTTCCGAGTTGAAAGGCGTTTTCTACTCTGGTTTTGAACTTTCCCACGCGTGGGAATCGCCCGCTTCGACCGGCCTGCCGTCGCCGCATCCAGCACAATCCGCACACCTCGGCGGGGAGCTACTATGAAGCGTGGCTATCGCCGCCGCGCTGCTGCGAACAGCACCGGGCGCGGCGATCTCAACCGCAACCGAGCTCCTGCATTTCGCCGCCTACACGCCCCCCAACGGAGGGGAACTTCAGCACGGGTTCTCGGCTCGGGCTTCGGCGCGTCCGCAAATGTCGGTTGGCGGTAATTTTGGAGCGTTTTGGGAGCTGAAGTACGTTTTCTACTCTGTTGGCGAACTGTCCAACGCGTTGGAATCCGTCGCTTCGACCGGCCGTCCCGTCGCCGCATCGATCGTGATGGCGCGTCCCTGCCGGGCGGCGAACAGCCGAGCCGCCACGGCCGCCACGATGCCCGGAACGGCTTCCGGCGCGACCAGTTCGACCTTCTCGCCCCCTCGGTTGCTGACACCCTGCTCCGCATTGAGCCGATTCCGCACCTTCAGTATCAACTCGGCATCCTTGGCGCTCCGCACCCGTTTGTAGCCCACTAAAAGCCCTCCCTGATAGACTGGCTGGAGATCGCCCACCGTAGCGCCACGAAAGCACGCTGCCTCGGCAAGATCGGTAGAATGCTCAACCGCCTCGGCACACGCCGCCGCGAAGGCTGTCGAAGCCTTCTGCGCCTTCTCGACGCTCCTGCGGCTGACATTTCCGCGCCCACAGGCCAACCCTTCAATCCCGCCGCACTCCATCAACGCGAGGACGTATTGAGCCTGCCAAGGTGGAAGTCTTTCAAGGCGTCTGGCTACGCTCTCCGGTGGGGCATCCGCGGGCGTTGCGCGCGCCGCCCTCGCGCGGGCAAACGCGCGCGCGCGGGAGCACCGACGCCTCGGAGGAGGGCGGAATAACCGAACAAGGCTGCTGGTTGCGCCTGTCCGCGCCGATCGCCTCCCCCGCATCAGCCGCGACCTTGCCTTCATGGCCTCGTAGCGAGCTTTCCAGCTCAAGGTCTATCCGGTAGGGCGTTGGACTATGCCTGTCGGAACGGGAGAAATTCTCAGGTGTGCTCATCGTGAGGCGGCTCACCTGAACTATGATGCAAACTGGCAGGCTGGAACGGGAAAAGTGT
>CAVYGI010000002.1:0-671188 GCA_963767975.1 uncultured Verrucomicrobiae bacterium
CACCAAAACTTCCGCGACGCGATGGCCGCGCCGGCGGAGTTGCCGGAGTTCAAGGGCAATGTCGTCGCCGTGCGGACGGAGAAGTTTTGGGACCAGGAACTGACCGCCGCGAGGACGAAGGAGAACGCGATCAAGCAGCAGGCGAAGAAGGCGGCGACGGATGGAAAGCTGAAGCCCGCCGAAGCGAAGGCGGCGCTCGAGAAAATGCTCACCGAGGGCCTCACGGAACGCGACCGACTGGTGCTGGAGAAAGGCGTTTCCAACGCGGAATTTCACTACCTCGGCTCCGCAAAAATCCTCGGCGGGATCGGCAAGGGATTTGCGGAGGCCGTTGCGGGACTGACGAAAACGAAGTGAGCGCGAACGTGAGAACGTTTTGCACCCTCATTTCCTGCGCGGTCGCAGCGATTTTCCTCCACGCACCGGCTGCCCGAGCAGCGGATTTCCCTCGGAATCTCGATGAGCTTTGGGCGGACTTCGATCCGCGGAAGGAGCCGCTCGGGATCGAGGTGCTCAAGGAATGGGAAGAGGACGGCGTGGTCTGCCGGATGGTTCGGTATCAGGTCGGCGTGTTCAAAGGAGCACCGTCCAGGGTCGCGGCATTCTATGCTTCTCCAAAGGGTGCGTCAAAGTTGCCGGGACTTTCGCGAGATGCACGGCGGCGGACAGTCGGCTTCGCTCAACAGCGTGGTGACGTACGCGAAGCGCGGTTATGCGAGCATTTCCATCAATTGGGGCGGCAACCGTCAACTTCGGCGGCTCGAAGGAGACGTATGAGCGGCCCGCAAACGGACTGGGGCAAGCTCGATGCGACGCATCCGCCGCAGCGCAACAAGGCGAACCATTTTGCCGGGACTCACGCCGGATGAGTACACGCTCGATGCCGTGGAGTCGCCGAGGAACAGCAACTGGTTTGTCGTGCTGATGGCCGCGCGCCGCGCGATCACCTTTCTGGAACAGCAGCCGGAAGTGGATGCGGCGCGTATCGGCGCGCACGGCCACTCCATGGGCGGCAAGCTGACGACGAAGCTCGCGGGAATCGACAAGCGGATGCAACGCCGCAGTGCCATCCTGCGGAGGCGTCGGGCGATCTCTCGGAGAGTCGAAGGCGCAGGTGCCCGGCGGCGTGAAGAGCCAAGCGCACGCCGCTGGAGTTGGCGTGCATTTCCGACAACGCCTACATCCCGCTCGTGACGTGTCCGATCCTGTGGCTCTCGCCCACGAACGATTTTCACGCCCATATCGACAACATGGCTTGGAACTGGCGCAACCTGCCCGATGACCGCGTGCGCTTCAGTATTTCGCCGCACCTGAATCACCATCATTCCGACGAACACGCCATCACCGAGTATCTGTGGTTTGAGCAGCACCTGAAGGGCGCTGCATTCAAAATGCCGCAGACGCCGCAGAATAACGCTGGAACTCAAGACCGACGGACGGCGTGCCGCGAGCGTTACCGTCACACCTGACGATTCGCAGCCCGTGCAGCGCGTGGACATTTACTACTCGCTCGATCCGCATGCACTCACCCGCTTCTGGCGCGATGCGAAGGCCGTGAAAGCCGGCGGACAATGGCAGGCCGAATGCCCCGTGATGAATCTGGAGCAGCCGATCTTTGCTTCGCGAACGTCGTCTATGAAACTCCGGCGGCATATCGGACCGGGCCGCTGACGGCGGGCATGGATCCAGCAATACTTTTGCCATCAGCTCGCGCGTCCTCTCAGCGGACCCGCGCAGTTGCAGGCGGCCGGCGTGAAGGCCACGGACAAGCCGGAGCGCATGATCGATGACGGCGCGCGCGGCTGGCACGACTGGTATCTCCTGAACTGGGACCATCCGCCCTGTGGACCGCCACGACCCGCAAGCTGAAGGATCGCAAGTGGCGTGGACCCAACGGCGCAACGCTGCACTTCGAAGTTCAGTGCGAGACCGACAACCAACTCGTCGCTGACGTTCAACTACAACGCGTGGGAGTGCCATGACCGCCGGCAAACCCGCCGTGGAATACGCGTCGTTAAAAAGGTGAACGCTTCGAGCCAATGGCAAACCATCTCCGTCGCGCTCGACGAACTCAATTCGACCGATCCTAAAGTCACCGCGTCGCTTGCCAACTGGCAGACCGTCACCGAATTCAGCATCAGCCCCACCGGAACGATCGTGAAAGACGGTCAGAAGGTCAAAGTGGAAGGCGAGCCGTGGCGCGGCCCACGGGAGATTCGCGCCATGCGCTGGGAAGGCGGCGAGTATCCGGCACACCGGGCCGTTGATTCCGTGCTGACGCCAGATGCGCTGAAAAAGAGCTTCGACGACGCGATCCGGAAATCGTTGGAGGAGGAAAAGACACCTTCGCCGAACAAATAGCTGCGGCCCTCGACATCTTCCACGCATGCACTTTTCCCAAACCGCCCCCTTGACGAATATCTTTTGAACCCATCCATGAAAACCCTCCCAACTCTTCTTTCCTGCAGGGTTGCTGCGTTGCTCATTGTTCCCTTCTGCGGTGTCTCGATGGGGCAGCAGAATTCAGCGCCCGTCCCCGACCTCACAAAGGACGGCAAGCGCGACGAGGCCCACGACTGGACGCTCGGGCCGACCGGCGCGCGCGGGTGGATCTTCACGGCGAACGGACACTCACGGGATGCCCGGCAGATTCTCGTCACTGAGGTTGCGAAGCGTTCGCCGGCGGATGGCGTGTTGAGCGCAGGCGATGTGATTCTGGGCGTGGAAGGAAAAGCGTTTTCCGGCGATGCGCGGGTGCTTTTCGCGAAGACCATCACGGCGGCGGAGGCGGAGAAGGGTGCGCTGCGTCTGCTGGTTTGGCGCGCGGGCGAAGCGGGAACAGTGGAGTTGAAGCTCCCCGTCCTCGGGAGCTACAGCGCCACCACGCCGTATGCGTGCGAGAAGACGAAACGCATCTTCGAGCTGGGCAGTGCGTCGCTGGCGAAGCGCATGACGGACGAGTCGACTTACACGAAGCGACTCGACCCGATCCCGCGCGCGCTCAATGGGCTCGCGCTCCTCGCCAGTGGCAACAAGGAGTGGCTGCCGCTTATAAAACGCGAGGCGCAGTGGGCGGCGGACTTCACCACCAGCGGCTACCTCTCGTGGTATTACGGCTTCAACATGGCGCTCGCCGCGGAATACGTCATGGCCACCGGCGACCAGTCCGTGATGCCCGGCCTCACGCGCCTCGCACTCGAGACCGCGCGCGGGCAAAGTGGCGTCGGCACGTGGGGACATCGCTTTGCGCCCGCGGGCGGAAATCTCGGCGGCTACGGCGCGATGAACGCGCCCGGTCTGCCGCTGACCATCGGCATGGTGCTCGCCCGCGAAGCCGGCGTGAAGCATCCCGACCTCGACCGCGCCATCGCGAAAGCCTCCGGTTTTCTCCGCTGGTATGTGAGCAAAGGCGCGGTGCCCTACGGCGATCACCAGCCTTTCCCCGCGCACGAGGACAATGGCAAGTGCAGCGCCGCCGCCGTGCTCTTCGATCTGCTCGGCGATCGCGAGGCCGCGGAGTTTTTCACGCAAGATGGCCACCGCCGCCTACAGCGAGCGCGAGCGCGGGCACACGGGGAACTATTTCAACATCCTCTGGGCGATGCAGGGCGTCGCGCGCGGCGGTCCGCTGGCCACCGGCGCGTATCAGCGCGAGCAGTCGTGGTATTACGATCTCGCCCGCGCGTGGGATACGAGCTGGCGCTACCAAGGCTCGCCCGTCGGCGAGGAGGAACACGGCAGCTACAAAGGCTGGGACATGAGCGGCAGCCATCTGCTCGACTACGCGCTGCCGCTGAAAAGCCTGCGCCTCACGGGGAAAAAGCCGTTTACCGCGACGCCACTCAATGCCGCGCAAGTCGCGGAGGTCATCGCCGCGGGACGCGACTACGCCTACAAGGGTGACGAGAACCACTACGAAAAACGCACCACCGAACAACTGTTCGCCGGCCTCGCGAGCTGGTCGCCCTTCGTCCGCCTGCGTTCCGCCGCCGCGCTCGGTCAAACGCGACGGCGACCACGTCCCTGGAACTGTTGAAAATGCTCGCCGGCAACAATCGCGACGCCCGCTACGGCGCGTGCGAAGCGCTCGGCGCCCTCGGCCCACGCGCCGATGCCGCCGCGCCGCAACTCCGCGCTGCGCTTCAGGACAAGGATCCGTGGCTGCAAACGCTCGCCGCCGAAGCCCTGCCCGCGCTCGGCCCCGAAGCGCGCAAAGCAAGCGTGAGCGATCTGCTCGCCATGACCGTGCGCCCGAACCCCGCCGACCCGCGCCGCATGGCGCAACGCTCCGCCGCGATCGCGCTCTGTTCGCCAACTACCCCGGCAAACGCGGTCCGAAGAGCATCCTCGCCGAATCGCTCGATGGCGTGGACCGCAAGCTCCTTTACCCCGCCGTGCAGGCCCTCCTGCAAAATGAAGACAGCGTCGTCCGCAGTTCCATCGGCAAAACGCTGAGCGACCTCGACGACCGCGACCTCGTCGCGCTTCTGCCATCCATCGCGAAAGCCATCGAGCACCTCGCGCCGAGCAATGAGATGTTTGCCGACGGCATCCGCCTCGCCGGCCTCGATTTGCTCTCGCGCCTGCACATCCGGGAAGGATTGCCGCTCTGCGTGTCGGTGATCGAACTCGACCGCTGGGGCGCTGGCCGACGCATCCCGAAGTGCCTCGAGTCGCTTGCCCGCTACGGCGTCCATGCCCAGCCGCTCCTGCCGCAACTCCGCGAAATGCGCACGAGCCTCGGCAAACAAAAGGAGAGCGCCGCACTTTTCGACAAAACGATCGCGCAGATCGAAGCCACCACCGAATCGCCGACACTGCTGGATCTCAAAGAATTCCGGGCGAACTGAGCATCTGCTCGTGCGGAACTCCGTTTTCGTGCGTCGCATCGGCGTTGCGCAATGTCTAAGCGTTTGCGTCGAGCCGGATGATTCCAGCATCCCTCTGAACCGGATGTCTTCCCCCCGACACTCCCACCTTTCCCTGCTTGCGGCGGCGGCTGTCTTCACCTGCGCTGCTTCGGCGGCGGAAGTGAAGCCCTACAACGCAGCCGGCTGCGTGGCGGCAGATGATTTCTTCGTAGAGGAGGTTTGGGAGAAGGTTGCTTCGCACTCGTGCATCAAGTGCCACAAAACCGGTGGCGATGCGGAGGACAGCAAGTTTTTACTCCGCGATCCGAAGCGGGTGACGGGCGCGGAATTGGCCGAGGCGATGCGGGGAAATCGCGAGGCGTTTGCGAAGATGGCCCGGGTGAAAGAAGGCGATGAGTCGAGGCTGCTGCTGAAGGCGATCGGTAAACTCGATCACGAAGGCGAAGATGTGCTGAAGCCGGATTCGGCAGAGTATCGCGTGCTCGCAGATTTTGTCCGGCAGGTGAATAGGACGTCGGCGGCGGCGCTCGCGACGGCGATGGTGGAGGATAAAAACGCCCCGCCTTTTTTCGCTGGTGTGGTGATGCTGGATGACCGGCGCTTGTTGCGGCGCGTCACATTTTCGTTGGCGGGACGGCTGCCGACGCAGGCCGAATTTGCGGCGGTAGGAAGCAGCGGACTCAAGGCGTTCCCGGCGCTGCTCGATGCGCTGATGAAGGAGGAGGGCTTTTACGAACGGCTGCGCGAAGGCTTTGAAGACATCTTTTTAACCACAGGCTACGACGACTCACCGGAGACCGCGCTGGGGTATGAAAATTTCCCGGACCGTCTCTGGACGACCTACCGTAAGCCGGAGGAGTTGCCGGAGTTTTTCGCAGGGCTCACCGACAAGAAGGAGATCGAACAAGCGCGCTACAAGCTGACCCGCGTCTATCGCAAGTCGCTGCTCGGCGAGCCGATGGCATTCATCGAGCACATCGTGCGGACCGACCGGCCTTTTACGGAGCTCGTCACGGCGGATTACATCGTCGTCTCGCCCTACACGGCACGCGGCTACGGCATCTGGGAGGAGGTGCGCGGGAAGTTTAAAAATCCCGACGACCCGTTTGAATACATCCCGGTGAAGCTGAAGGCGCTGGTCGCGCGGAGCAAGAACAGCCTGAGCAATCACGACTCGCCGACCGGCTTTTATCCGCACTCGGGGCTGCTCGAGCATTTTCCAGTATTTGCGCCGTTATCCGACGACCGAGACGAACCGCAATCGTCTACGGGCGCGGATGGTGTTTCAGCACTTCCTCGGCATCGATGTGCTCGAACTCGCTGCGCGGGTGAGCGACGCAGCTGCGGTTTCGGCCAAGTATGAAATTCCCACGATGCAGGCGTCGGAATGCGTGGTGTGTCACAAGACGATCGATCCGGTTGCGAGTCTGTTTCAGGACTATTGGGCGACCGCGGGCGAGATCTTCGGAGCGTATGGACGTCGAAAGGACGGATGGTTCAAGGACATGTTTCAGGCCGGAATTGACGGCGAGGATTTGGCGGATGCGGAGCGCTGGCGCTCGCTGCAATGGCTCGGCGAACGCATCGCGAAGGACCCGCGCTTCGCCGTCGCGATGGTGGAGCATGCGTATTCCATTCTTACTGGCCGCAAGGTGCTGCTGCCGCCCAAGGATCTCGAAGACCCGCTCTACAACGCCCGCCGCCGAGCATGGCAGACGCAGCGAAAGCAGGTCGAAACGATGGCCGCGCGATTTGCGGAGACGGGGTTCAATTTCAAGAGCGTGCTGAAGGAATGGGTGCTCACGGATCTCTACCGCGCCGACGGTCTCGCGACGGCGGACGGCAAATCCGAAGCGTCGTGCCGAGTTGGACGACATCGGCCTCGCGCGGATGCTATCGCCCGAGCAGGTGGAGCGAAAGGTGGCGGCTATCTTCGGCAAGTCGTGGGGAAAGTTGACGCGTCCCGACGACAAGCTCGACATCCTCTACGGCGGCATCGATTCGAAGGAAATTACCGAGCGCGCCTCGGACCCGAGTGGCGTGATGGGCGCGATCCAGCGCATTCTTTCCAACGAAGTGGCGTGCAAACAGACCGCGCTCGATTTCGCGCGGCCTCCTGCTGAGCGCCGCCTTTTCCCACACGTCGAGCCGGACGTGCTGCCCGGTAGGTCGCCGGAGGCGGAGGCGAAGATCCGCCGCACGATCGTGCATCTGCATGGGCTTGTGCTCGGGCGGGACGAAACAGCGGAGTCGGCTGAGATTGAGCGGACGTATCGGCTGTTCGCGGGGATCATCACCGACGCTCAGGAGCGCGGAAAGTTCGAGGAGTTGGAGGTCTATCATTGCCGCGCAGAGGGCGAGAAACGGGTGGACGATCCGCAATACACCATCCGCGCGTGGCGGGCTGTGGTGACCTACCTGCTGCGGCAACCCGAGTTTTTATACGAATGAACACGCGACGCAGCTTCTTGCGGCTTTGCAGCCTGACCGGACTCGGCTTTGCATGCCCGGGCGGGGTCCACTCCATCCTGAACGCCGCGCCGAAAGAGGAGCCGCCCTACGAAGGTCCATTTTACATTGTCTTCAACGCCTCCGGCGGATGGGACACGACCTACCTGATGGATCCGAAAGGCATCGGTGAAACCAACCGGCTTTACAAAGAGGGCGACATCCTGACGAAGGGCGCGCACAAGTTTGCGCCGACGGAAAAGCACAAGGATGGCGGGATGAGCAACGAGGAGTTCTTTAGTGAGTTCGGCAGCGAGATCCTAACCCTCAACGGCCTCGACTACTCGGTGAATAACCACGGCCCCGGCTCGCGCTACATGGCCACGGGTAAGCTCGACAGCCTCGAATATCCGACCTTCGCCGCGCTGGTCGCCGCAGCCAAAGGACCGACATGCCCGATGTCATTTCTGACGTTTGGCAATTACTCCTCAACCGGAAACCTCGTCGCCATGTCGCGCGTGCCGTATCTGCACTCGCTGCAAAAGCTCGCGAATGCGGAGAGCATCGAAGGTAACGCGCGTTCGCCCTTTCACGATGACTTTGCCCTCGAGCGCATTGAGCAGGCGCTGGAAGAAAAACGCGGAGCGCGCGCCGCCCTGCCACTGCTCCCGCGCCAGGACCGCGCCGAAAACATGCTCTATGCGGCGCAGGTGAATTCGAAGGCAATGCAGCGCATTACCCCATCTCATCCCAAAGGACGTGCCAAAAGAGCGCCTGAAGCAGCAGGCGGAGATCGCGCTCGCGTCCTTTGCGGCGGGCGTGTGCGTTTCCGCAAATCTCAGCATCGGTCAATTCGACAGCCACGCGAACAACGACCGTGACCAGATGAAGCTCATTCCCGAGTTCCTGGCGGGCATTGCTTATGTCATGCGCCGCGCGGAGGAGTTGAAGATTCGCGACAAACTGGTTGTCGTCATCCAAAGCGAAATGGGCCGCACGCCGAACTACAACAAGGGCGACGGCAAAGATCACTGGTCCATCGGCTCAATCATGTTCATGGGCGCGGGCATCAAGGGCAATCGCGTCATCGGCGCGACGGACGGCGGCCAGTTCCTCATCCCGATCAACGCGCAGACACTCGCGGCGGAACCCGACAAAACCAAGGGACTCCGCGTGCGACCTGAACACATCCACCAGGCCCTGCGGGAGTTTGCCGGGATCGAAAAGCATCCGTTCTGCCAGAGGTATCCGTTGGTGATCCCGAAAGAAGAGCGCCTCCCCCAACTGTGGGGCTGACAGCTTCTGCAGGCAACTATCCCAAAACCCTCAGCTTCCCCTCCCCACCAAACCATGAAACATCTCCTCGCCATCGTCATTGCATCGTCCCTGGCTGGGTCAGCTTTCGCTGCCTCATCAAAGCCCTTGAAGGTCTTTATCCTCGCCGGGCAGTCGAACATGGAGGGGCACGCGAAGGTGGAGACCTTCGACTACATCGGCGATGACCCGGCGACGGCGCCCCTTTTGAAAATGATGCGCGGGGCGGATGGGAAACCGGCGGTGTGCGAGGGCGCGTGGATTTCCTACTTCACCGGCAGATTTGATGGCAGCGCGAATGGTGAGGGCGTCGGCAAGCTGACGGCGGGCTACGGCGCGAGAGGCGATAAGCCGACGGAGGACAGTGGTAAAATCGGGCCGGAGTTCACGTTCGGACTCACGATGGATGCAGCGTTCGCGGAGCCGGTGCTCATCATCAAGACCGCGTGGGGCGGGAGGAGTCTGCACACGGATTTCCGTCCGCCGAGCGCGGGTCCTTATGAGCTCAACGACTATCAAAAGAAGCTGTACTTCGGCCCGCCTGGGCACGGCGTCCCGAAAGACATGGACGTGTGGCTCGCGGAGAAAAAGAAGGACACCGGGCACTTCTACCGGCTGATGATTGACCATGTGAAAAACGTGCTCGCCGACCCGAAGCGCGTTGTCCCCGGCTACGATGCGGCGCAGGGCTTCGAGCTGGCTGGCTTCGTGTGGTTTCAGGGTTTCAACGACATGGTGGACGGCCACACCTATCCGGACCAGAGAAAGCCCGGCCGCTTCGACCGCTACAGCGCATGGCTCGCACATTTCATCCGCGACGTGCGCCGCGATGTGGGCGCGCCGAAGATGCCATTTGTCATCGGCGTGATGGGCGTTGGCGGACCCGATGCGGATGTGGACACGCAGGAGTTTCGCAAGGCGATGGCCGCTCCGGCGGCGCTGCCGGAGTTTGCAGGCAACGTCATCGCCGTGGAGACCGCGCCATTTTGGTCGGCGGAACTCGACGCGATCGACAAGAAGCGCGCAAAGGTGAGCCAGATGCGCCACTTCCTAACCTCGAAGCACAAAGACCACGCCAACGCCGACGGCAAAATGACCGAAGAGCAAAAGCGCGATTACTTGAAGCAGTTCGAGGCCGACCTCATCTCCCCCGCCGAAGAAGCGGTCTGGAAACGCGGGGCATCCAACGCGGGCTACCATTACCTCGGGTGCGCAAAGACATTCGCCTTGATGGGGAAAGCTTTCGCCGAGGCCATCCTGCAAACCACAGAGCGCCAGCGATAGCAGCGCGCAACGTGCCAAGCTCTTGGTCGTTCCCATGAATATTGCTTCGGACTTTTTCGGAAGGCTGCTGGCGCTTGACGACCGAAAGGGAGGAGCTGAGAAGCATGGCATCGAGCTGCTTCACGCATTTTCTCTCGGCGAAGCTAGGCAAATCCACGAAGGCCGGTTCCTCCGCAGTCCCGATTTCGCGCCTGCCGTTCCGGTGGCAAGATATCGGGTTGATGGATTCTCCCCAAAGTTCGGGTAGCCAAAGGTTACCGCAGATTGCCCGCGTCGTTCTCCCGGAGCTGGCTCGTCTGCGTGCGGCTAGGCAGCTCAGCAGCCGGGATTTTGAGGTGAAGGTGACGCGGCTCATCCGTGAAGAGTTTGCCCCGCGCAATCTCTCGCTTTTGATTTGCGATCTTCCCGGTGGCGCCACGCGGTTCATCGTTCGGGACATGCATAGCCACGCGGTCTATGACCTCCTTGACTGTGAGGGCCCTGGAAATGGCGTCGACTCCTCCGAGGTCGACGGAGTTTCCTTGCCGGATGAGGATGACAGCGAGCCGGATTCGCGCTCGAACTAAATCGGCTCATTCACTCTCCGGACCCCGCGCCGGAGCAAACTCCACAGCGCTCCAACCGCAAGCAGCGACACGCTGCCGGGCTCCGGCACGGAGGTTTGATTGAAAACCCAATTCGCCGTGGAGTTGAAATAAATCTGCGCAGTATCGAGCGTCAGATGTTCAGTCGCGCCGAGCCGCATGGCGCTGTAGTTGGTCACCGCAAACGATGTTTTACTGTCGTCGAATCCGACGAGGACATCGGCGGTCGTGCTCACGCCTGCGAAATTCAGAGCCAACGTGTAATCGTCGGTCGTTCCGGCGAGTCCATCGAGCCCCGCCATCGCAAAGCGGATGCCTGCGACATCGTCGTGCCCGAGCATTCGCTGCGTTTCATTGGTGAAGCTCCCTTGCTGCATCACCGCTTCCGTGCCGCTGGCGCCGGGCGTCACCGCGGCGACCGCGCGACTCGCATTCGCGGAAAAAAGCTGCCCCACTGGAAGGAGCGAGAGGCTGCGCGAATAGGTCGAGGAATCGACCACGGAGGCCAGGGTAAAGGGGTCGTTGTTGGAGGTGCGGAACCAATTCAGATTCACATCATCGCCGCGCGAATCATCGCGTGAGCCGATCACTCCGTCGCTGCCCGCGCCCAAGTCGTAGACCCCGTTGGTCCCTTTGGTCGTGCGCGTATATTCACTGCGTCCGTCGCCAAATGCCTCGGCCCCGAGGTTCGGATGTTCGAGGCCGAGCGCGTGTCCGATTTCGTGAAGCAGCGCAGACTCAAAGTCGAAACCGTTTGAGATCCCGAGCGTGCCGAGATTCCCCAGCGTCGGCTGGAGCTGGTTCCACACGAAGATCGCGTTTTGCGTTGGAACAATCATCTCCGACGCGTGCATGCTCGCCGGATTGATGCCAATAGTCAGCGTGATCGCTCCGCCCGCGCCGGTGTAGCCCTTCGGATGCGTGACCGTGGCTGCGCCCTGCGTTTCGGAGAAAAGATACGCAAACGCCTGCGCCCGGGTGGCACTCGCCGCGAGGATCAGGATCGCGAAGGCGCCGCTCCACCATCGCGAGTTTTTGACCGCAGGGGGCTTCACGATCGCAGCTACAGGGTGTATTTGAGGACCATGTCGCCGGTTGGTTTTCCAACGAGCACCGCCGCACCGCCTTTGCCGTTGGGCAGCACGATGTCGTTGATCCCGTCGCCGGTGACGTCGGTCACGATCATCGTTTTGGGATTGGGCGAGACCGGCAGCACGATGGACTCGAGCCGATAACTCAGAGTTCCGCTGGCGTTGCTGAGGAAAAACGCAGTGCTCTTTTTCGAGACCGTTGCGATGTCCGCGTGCCCGTCGCCATTGAAATCGCCGACGATCGCAAAGCCCGCCGCTGCGCGCTTCTTCGCCGCAAGAGGGGAGGCCGTGAAGGTCCCGTTGCCGCCGCCGACTAGCAGCCCGAATTCGCCTTTCGAGCCGGGCGCCGCGCCGAGGTCGAGGATGTGGTCGCCGTTGAAATCGTTGACCACGTAGTTCTTTGGCTTGGTGGCGATGAGCGTCGGAATCGGGTTCACCAACGAGAACGTCCCGTTCACTTGACCGGCCAGCACCTGCACGCCTTTCGAACTAATCGAGGTCAGGTCGATGCGACCGTCTCCGTTGAAATCCGCAGGCAGAGAAACGGGCAACGGTTTCGGGAACGTCGTCATAACCGCGGCGCCGAAGCCGCCCATCGCATCCGCGCGGACCACGGAGATTGTCTTGCCCGCAGGCTGAATCAGGTCCGGACGACCGTCGCCGTTCACATCGCCGAAGATGGTTACCTTGACGCCCTTCACGCCTGCGAACTCCGCAGCCGCGGCGAAGGTGTTTCCGCCGAGATTGTGCAGCACAGTCACCGCAGACAGCTTCCTGTTCACGAGTCCGGTCTTGTTGACGACGACGATGTCCTGGCGTCCGTCCCCATCCGTGTCCGTCACGGTGGTGCTGACCACGGAGGAGCCCACGAGCTTCTCCGAAGCTGTCGCAAACGTGCCGTTGCCATGGTTCGCGAGGATGTTCAGCGCGGAGAGTTTCTCCCGCAGCGCGCTGCCGGTTTTGTTGGAAACAATGATCTCCGGCTTGCCGTCGCCGTTGAGATCCGCGGTTTGCAGCGATGCAACTTTCACGCCCGCGAGATATTCCACCGGCGCCCCGAAGGTCTTCCCGGCGCTACTCAAAACGACCGTGACCGACCCCAGCTTTTTGTTCGCGGTCGCCGCTTTGTTCAGCACCACAATGTCCGCTCGTCCGTCGCCATTGAGGTCGGTGAGAACGTAGGTGAATGGTTTCTTCACGAGGAGCGCATTGATCCCGGGGCCAAAAGTCCCGTCGCCATTTCCAAATCGCACCTGGAGCGCTTTCGCTTTTGCGTTGTAAGAAATGAGGTCTTTGAACCCGTCGCCGTTGAAGTCTTTCAGCGGCGAGACTTCGTCGTCTTGAATCGTGACGGTTGCCGCATTCTGCGCGCCGAGCAGCGCGCCGTTGGTCGGGTTGCTCAGCGTGACGACAAACGTCTCCGCGATCTCTTCAAGGGTGTCGTCGAGGATCGGAACGGTGAAGGTTTTCGTGAGCACGCCATCGCCGAGGGTCACGACGCCCGGCGTGCCGGCGAAGTCGAGGCCGGCCTTCGCGCCATTGCCGGTCGTGATCGTGTAAGTCGCACTGACCGCGCCGACATCACCACCGGTGCGATTGACCGTGAGCGTCACCAGTTTCTGGCCTTCGACGACCGAGTAGGTCGCTGCGCTAAATTGCAGCGTGCCCGCGACGCCCTGCGGCGCGCCGAGTCCAACGTTATCCACCGCTATTGCGCTGGTCTGCGGACCAAAGCTCAAAAGGTCGAGCGAGAGCGTCGCCAGCGCTCCGTCCGGCAGCGCGCTGATGTCAATCACGACGGCGATCGGACGATCGAAAGTGATGCTCCCGCCCGACAGATCACGGCCGGAGATGGTCACGCCCGGCGCGACGAAAATGCTGCCATCATTCTGCAAATTCAGCACCGCGTCGGTCCCCGCGAGATTCGGAATCGCGCCGAGCACCGAAGCGCCCGTGGCCGGATCGCGGAGGGCGATTTCGAGCGCGTCGGGCGGGTTCGGTCCATTCTGTCCAAACACGACCGACGGAAGCGTGAGGCTCAGCGTGGTCGCGCCGGCGGGCTTGATGAACGTGTAGGTCAGCCCGGCTTCGCCGCCGTTTTCGCCCAGACGAATCTGCGTCCCGGTCGCGCTCACATCTCCGGTCGAGGTCCAGCCCGCGGGCAGTTGGAAGCCGGTGAAGGAACCGCCGAACACGCCTGCGCCGCGGTTGCCGAGGTCGAGCGCCTGCGCCTGACCGCTGCGATCGATGACCCCCACGCGCGATCCGCTGGTTGCCAATTCCGACGTGCCGGACGGCAGCAGCACACCGACGCGGTAGCTGCCGGCGTTCAACCCGGTGAATTGATAAACGCCGCCGGTGGCCGTGGTCATCGAGACTTCACCCGCGCCAAGTTGCCCGTCGCCGTCCGCGTCGATGAAGACCGTCGCGCCGGAAATCGTCGTGTCGCCCGTATTGCGGACGCCGTCTCCATTCACGTCGGTGAAGACAATTCCACCGAGGGTCGCGAGCCGGAAATTGGCGAGATTCGCGACGTTCGTTCCGCCGACTACCGTCAGCGTCTGGCTCGCAACCGGCGTCACCCCCGTTGGCGTCACTTGCGCGAGTTGATACGTGCCCGGTTGCAGATTGGAGAACGTGAACGAGCCATCCGAGAGGGTCGTGAAGTTCACCTCGCCGCTCGGGCTTCCATCATTGTTGGCGTCGAGAAAGACGGTGCGCCCGGCAATGCCTGGCTCTCCGATGTCGCGGACGCCGTTGGCATTGAGGTCGTCAAACGCTGTGCCCGTCAGCGTCCCGAGCTGAAAGAGCCCGAAATCCACGCCGGTCGCCGTGCCGCCATCGTAGAGCACCACGCTTTGCCCGCCCGTCGGTGACGTGCGCAGATAACTCGCAGGGAGCACGAGATTCACGCGGTAGGTTTGCCGACTTGGGAGGGTCAGCGAGAAGTCACCGAGCGTGGTGGTCGTCGCGAAAAGCTCTCCCGTGTCGAACGTGTTGTTGCTGTTCGCATCAACGTAGACTTTGACGCCGCCGACTCCCGCGCCGTCGGGATCGATCGCGCCGTTCTTGTCGCGGTCATTGAAGACGCGGCCGCTGATCGTGCCGTTCGGCACCGCGGTGATCGTCACCGTCCCCGCCGCGTAAGCGGAATACACCGACGGATTACTTTCATCCGTGACTACGCCGTAAATGTAGTAAGTCCCCGCCGGCACGCCCGCGGTGTTCCAGACGTAATTTCTGACGCCGTCCGTCTCCGCGAGATTACTCGCGATCAAGGTCCCGCCGTAGTTTGCGGGGTCGGTGGTGTAGAAGAGCGCGATCTTCGCCTGCGAGTCGGAATCGCGCGCATCGTAGGTCACCGTGACGTTCGTCGGGTCGCTCAGATTCGTCGTGGGAGCCGTCAGCGAAATCGTCGGCGGCTTGGTCGGCACGAGCACGTGGATATCCGTCGTGCCGAGCGCGGAGGCATCGATGAAGATGAACTTCCAGACGCCGGGCACCGGGTTCGCGAGTGCCACCGCGCGGCTCGTGTCGCCACTGAATTCGTTGACGATCGAGAGCCCATTGGCGGTGCTGAAATCGGCTTCGTTGTACGTTGTGCCGTCCGGCGCTTGCAGCCGCACCGCGACCCCTGCCGCGGCATTCTGCCACGTGCCGACCACGATGAGACGCGTGTCGCCGGCGAGCACCGTGAAGTCGTGTGAGACCGAAGCGTCCGCCGCCACTTCGTAGCTCGACGCAACAAGCGCGGTTTCGCTGCTCGCACCGACGAGCGGCGCGGCACCCGGATTTGCAGGGCGTTCCTGCGGTCCGAAGGTCTCGATCGTGCCGTCGGTGTGCAGCCGGAAACCGACGTCGATGCCGGTGGTGCCGGGAATCGGCACGGTGAGGCTGGCTTCGATGTAGCCCGCGCCATTTTCGTAAAAGACGCGCGCTTTCCCCTGCCCGAGCTGACCCTGGAAGCTCGCGATGCCGGGGATTTTCGGGAGGTTCAGCGTCGCGGTGCCATGCGCATCGAAGGCAAGGTCGTTGCCTTTTTTCGAGGCATCGAGCGCGGCCTGCAGCGTGACCACGCCGCCGAGCACGTTGATCGTGAGATCGCTGTGCAGCGTGTTCGTCTTCCACGAATAATCGACGTGCGCGGTGCCGGTCGCGGCTGTGAAGCCGAGCAAGCCGACCGCCGCTTTCGCCGTCGCCAGCAACTGCTCGCGATTGAGCGTTCCGTCGATTTTCACCTTCAGCAGATCGCCGGTGAAAGGACGTCCGCCATTCAACCACGGCGGCAGCGGAATCGTGATCCCGGTGTGCGAGGAAATCTCCACCGAGCCGGTGAACGCGATCTGCGCGAGGTCATCGAGATGCGTGATCTCGCCCTCGATTTTGTCGAACCAAATGCCCGCTGCATCGAACGGCACGGGTAATCCGACCTGACCTGCGACGGAGCCGCCGAGGACGTGAATGGAACTGAGTTTCCCGGTCGCTTCGTCGAACTTCAACTCGACGCCGACGAGGATGTTGGGCGGCATCTGCAAGGTCAGTCCGCCGACGGTTTTATGCTCGACCGTATCGAGGCCGAAGTCGCCTTTGACGATCTTGAAGCCCGCGCCGATGTCGACGTTTTCGATGTGCAGTTTGCCGACGAGTTCAACCTTCGGCGCGCCCGCGCCCTGCGTGACTTTCAGGTAGTTTTTCCCATTGAGGTCCACGCTGGCACTAGCTCCCGTGCCGAGGGCGGCGGCAAAGGCGAGGCCGACTTTTCCGTGCACCTCGAAGGTCTTCTCGGTGCTCGAATTCTCTTTGTAATCGACGGTGAGATGATCCGCGCTGAGCGAGGCGACGCCGAGGATGTTGAAGTCAAAGGTGTCGAGCGACGCGCGAGCGCCGTCGAGCTTCGCCCCGTCTTTCGTGACCGTGAAATAGTTGCTGCCATCGATCAGGAAGCGCAGCGCGGCAGACGCGCCCGGAAGCACGATGTCGGGCAATTTCACCGAGCCCTGAAGCTGCACGAGCGGATCCCAGTCTTCGCCGGCGCCCTTCACCCGATCAGGCACGATCGTCAGTTTGCTGACCGTGAATTCCGCGCCGAGGAGCGAGAAATTCGGCAGCCCTGCGGTGTTGTCGAGATCGAGGCGATCGACCTTTCCATCCCCGGTGGTGTTGAAGTGAATCGTCGTCTTGAGCTGCGAACCGGCGGCTCCCGGCACGCCCGGAGTCGTGAGATTCGCCACGCCGGTGACCTGTGTTTCGGTGATCGCCTGCGCGAAGGTTTTCTTCAGCGTGATGCGAAGATCCTGGAGCTTCCACGGCCCGTAGATATCGACGTCGGGCGTCGTCACATCGAGATTGCCGGCGTATTGAATCGGCGCGTCGTCCGGCTTCGAAATAGTCAGGAATTGACCCGGTTTGCTGAGGTCGATGGTGACCTTATCCCCGAGGCTCGGGATCCCGATTGAGCCCTTGAGGCTCGCCGTCTTGTTCTTCAAGTCGAGCGACAGCACCGTGTTTGCGCGCGTCTTGATCTCGAGCGCACCGAGCAGCTTCACCGTGCGGTCCGCGGGCAGGCTGAGATCGCCGCCTTCGAAGCCGATGCCGTCGTGGCTCACGGTCAATTTGTTCTTTCCATCGACGGTCGCCTTCAGGTCGCCGGTGACGAAATCGCGCGGCAGCGTGAGCGAGCCCTGCAGCGTGAACTGCGGGTCGCTCGTCTCGCTGTCGTTCGGGTTGCGGTCGCTGGAGTAGCCGAGCTTCGTGAGCTGGAATTGCATCCCGAGGATGTCGAGTTGCGAGCCTTTCGGCGTGGAAACTTCGATTGAGAAATCGGTCGGCGAGATCGCCGCTTTCGCATCGAGCACTCCGGCGGGCGTGATGACCTTCACCGTGCCGGAATACTTCTTCCCAACGGTGTCGAGACTCAGGTGCAGGTCGCTCAAGCCCCAACCGGCGAAGACCGGGAACGGCCCGGGCAGCGAGATGTCGCCGACGACTTTGTAGTCGGTGAGCCCGGTGATCTGGACGAATTTCTTGCCACCCGCGTCGTCCAGGAAATTGAACGTCGCAAAGTTGTTGTTGGCATCCTTGAGGTTCTGGAACGCGACAGCTCCGCGGAATTCGACCGATTTGTTCGTGTTGTTGAACTTGATGAACGGATTGGTAACGACCACGTCGGTAATGCCGAAGAGCGGCAGTTTGCGCGTCCCAGTGATTTTCAACTGACCGCTCGGAAGCTGCACGCCACTGGTTTCCACGACGATCGGCGCGCCATTTTCCGTGAGGAATTCGAGCTCCTGACCCGCATCCGCCTTGCCGGTCACGGCAAGCGGCAGCGTGACTTTCCCGCCGAACTCCACGTGTGGATCAAAGAGCGAACCGGAGCCCGGCGACTTGTCCGACTGGAACGCGAAGGTCCCACCGTTATTCAGGTCGATCAGCATGCCGCCCATTTGCAGCCGCTTGTCGGTTTGGGCCGGGTCGAGAGTGAGCGCGATAGCGCCGTTGTCCACCGCGACTTTCAGGTCGAGGTGCGGCTGGTTGAGTTCGCCCAGCTTCGCCGTGCCGGTGACATCCCATGAGTTGCCGGTGCGGGTGATCTTCAGGTCGATCTTGTTCAGCGCGAGGACGCCCGGGAAGATGTTGACTCGCTCGAGGTGGAGCTTGTCGCCATTCTGGAATTCCGTGATCGCATTGCCGGCCGCATCGATCGCGATCTTGATCTGATTCGCACCGCGAATGAGCTGCACGACAGCGTCGGTGCCAAATTGCGGAAGCTTGAACAGACCTCCGAGAAGCAGCGCTTTGCTCCCGAACGGATTGCTCGCGACATCAGCGCTGGAGCCAAAGAGCCCCCGCTCGCCGGAGCCGCCGGTCAGCGAACTGGCGTCGTCGAAGCTGACCAAGCTCTGGTCGGTCGCGACGAGTTTCAGGCCGTTGAAGTTGAACTCCGAGTCCGCAGCGACGCGCCCGCCGGTGAAGGTGTAGCCGGTGTCGTCGACGCCGATGTAATTCGCGCCGTCGATGGTCAGCGAGTAGCCGCCGAGCTGTGGCGGGAGCGTGAGCGTGCCGCGGATTTCGAGGCGTCCATTCGCCGCGGAGCCGCCGTCGGGATCGACGAAGGTGACCGACGAAATCGCCACCGGCGACCCCGAGAACATGAACGGCGCGTTCGCCTGCGGCGTGAGCGTCACCGTGCCCGCTTGGCCGACGGTGATCTCAAACGGTCCAGTGAACAACAGCTGCGGCTGGCCATTCACCGAGGTGAAAACCTGTCCGTTGCCGCTGATTTTCTGCTCGGTGTAGGTCAACGAACCGCGCAGTTCGACGAGCGGCACGAGGCTCTCGCCGTCCGCCGGTTTCAGCCCGATCGAGATGACCTGGCTGGCGCCGGAGCTGAAGGTTTTGTTCGCCGGATTGTATTGGAATTTGCCGTCGCCCGCAGGCCCGCCGCCTGCCGCGAGTTTCACCTCGAGTGGGGAGAGATCGACGTTGAGCGCTTCCTTTGTGAAGGCGTTGTTGCCCACGCCGGTCTCGGAAAGCTCGTCGATTTCGAGGACACTGCCGGGAATCGCCGTGACGTCGGTCGCGTTCTGCGCCCAGTCAAGCAGCACGACCCATTTCAACTGATCGAGGCGGATGCCCTGCGGCAATGTGACGCCAGTGAGATCGACATTCACGATGCGCTCGGCGCTTGCGTCTTTTGCGAGGGCGCCGGGAGAGGCCGTCACGGAAATCTGGTGATACCAGCGCCCGGCAGCCACGTCAGTGCCCTGCCACACTTGCGCGTCGGTGCCGATCCAGAGTTGTTCGGTCCACGAACCGCCGACCGGGGTGTCGCTGAGCCCGGCATTTTTCACGGTGTATTTGATCTGCCCGAGCGGCTGGCCAAAGGTCGGTACCGGCGCCTTGAACGCATCGACCTGCAGGTCCGGCGCGGCGAAGATCACGGGCGTGATCGCGAGGTTGTTCACCGGCGAGTTTTCGCGGATCTCGAGTCCCGACGGATTCACGCGCAGCGTGAGATAAAGTCCCGCCCGCACGACTTCGAGCGGCAGGTCATCGTCGATCTTCGGCAACTGCACGGTGAGTTCGCGGTCGCCAGCTACCGTGAAAGAATTGAGCGCGAGCGCTTTCTCGTAGCCGTGCCCATCGACGATGCCGTCGTCGGTCAGCCAGATTTCTTCACTCCAGCGCGAACCGAGCGCAATTTGCTCGGAGTTGGCGATTGCGATGCTGTAGCGCACCGTTCCCGTCCCGCCGAGTTCCAGCGGGTCGGAGGCAAAGGCCGCGATCTGCAAATCCGCGCGCGGCGTGACGCTCACCCGCTGCGAAGCGAGTCCTTGCGGGTTCCCGCCGGTCACGACGATGTCCGAAAGGGTCGCCTTCGACTCGTCGTAGACCTGCCCTTCTGGGAGCGTTCCGTGCTCGCCCTTGTAGCGATATTGCGGGTCGAGGAACTTCTGGAACACGCCGTCGAAGGTCTCGAGCGGATTGTTCGCGAGTTGCACTTCGCTGAGCGAAGTGACGCGCCGGATGATTTCCTGCACGTCGAAAACGTAGATCGATTTGAGCGACCGATAGCTCGCAAAGAGTTGCCGTCCGTCGTTGGAGAGCACGAGGTTATCCGGGAAACTCGCCACCACCGGCGTCGTCGCGGCGAGAAGCTTGCGCGTCCCGAGATTCGGGAGGTCGAACGGGTTGCGGATGACCCCGATATTTCCGCCGACATCCTGCCCCGGATGCAGCGCGAAATCATGAGAGTCCACGCCTTTGATGTAGCGGTTGTAGCCGGTGATGAAGCCCCACTTCAGGTCGCTGGTGACGGTGATGCCGACGGCATTGTTGACGTCGAAGAAATCGATGCCGCTGCCGAGCGTGAGTTGCACGTAACGGATCTCGAGTTCGAGCACGCGATCATTGTTCACGCCACGGTGCACCTCGTTCTCGGTGATGAGTGCGAGTCCGGTGAAGTCGCTGCGCCGGTCGGTGACGAGAATGCCATTCGCCGTCGCCGTGATGTTGTAGGGCTCCTTCCCTTCATACTCGAATTTCACGACATCGACATTTGGCTGAGCGAGTGACGAGCGGTGCGATTTGATATCCAGCTCGAAGAATTTGACCTGCGGATTGACGACGCTGCCGGGGTTGGCGATGTCCGCCCTGAGCTTTTCCAGATCGACGATAATTACGGAGCCATTTGGACCGCCGTCTTCTCCGCCATTGGAGAAGACCGTCTGCGCCGGCGCGGCGACGTAGAGCCGCTTGTTGTCAAGCGTCACATCGAGCCCGCGCAAGCCGATCAGCGGCACGATGATGCCGGAGTCAGTCTGCACATTTTTCGCCTGCGACTCGACGGTGATCGTGCGGACGAGGGTGTGGTAGGTCGGCGACGCCGGGTTGATATCGATGACGTAGATGTGGCCGTGCGTGAGGGAGTCGGCGTTTTGATCCGTGACGAAAAGGAACGCGCCCGTGCGGTCCGCCACCATCCCGAACGGCGACGCGCCGTCGGGCAGGAGGATTTGGAAATCGTCGCCAGTCTGCGTCTCGGGGTGCGCATCGACTTCGTGCAAAGCGATCGCATCGACCACGGCGATGCGCCCGGTGTTGGCCATCGCGACGTAGACTCGCGTTCCATCTGGAGAGAGCGCGACGGAGCGCGCGGACGGCAGGATTCCGTCGTTGGGCTTCACGTCTTTTAGCGGAATCCGCGCGACAAGTTCGCCGGTCTCTTCACTCAGGACGGCGACCTGCCGATACGTGTAGGTGCCGTCAGCGAGACGCTCCGTGGAACCGATCGCCAGTGCGGCGAAGGTGTAGCGATCTGCGCTGGACGCCAGGTCAAAGGAGACCGGCGTGCTCTTCACCTGCTCCGGCAGAATTTGCTGGCCGAAGGTGCGGTACTGGAAGCGCTCGATCGAAATCGTCGAGAGTCCGAGCACGATGCCATCCGGCACGGCGGCGGTAATCTGCGTCCCGTCTGAGCTGAGCTGGAGGTTGCTGCCGGAGACGACCACGTCGCCGTATTTCACGTCGTGGAAAATGACGCGCAAATCCGCCACGGTGTTGCCGGCGCCGCCGAGCCCATTGTAGAACATCCGCGACGCGGTGAGCTTGACGGCGGGCTTCGTGACGCCGCCAAAATTCTCGAAGCTGATCGAGAGATTACTGACCACCGGCGGACCGCTCGGATCGTTCGTGGTCGGGATCCAGTTGTCGATCGACTGCGTGAAACTCGCCGTGCCGTTGTGATCAACGGTCACATTCCCCGAGGTGATGGTCGGCAGCGCGTCGTCCGGATTCTGCGCCGTGAAGTCGATGTTCACGTAGCCGTCGGGCAGCGTCATGATGATCGGCGCGAGGCCGATGTAGGCGAGCGCGAGCGCGTGATTGTTTCCGCCGAAAATGCCGCCGAGTCCGGGGCTGTTGTCGACGACCTTATTGTACTCGAGCAATTGCGGCGGGTTGGCGCGCAGCCGCTGGCGTTCGATCTCGTTCGCGATCGCCGCCCACGGCTCTTTGATCGTGAAAGGACCGGTGAGCCCGTTGAGAATTCGCACCGCCGTGTCCTTGTTCACGTGCACGCCGAATTTCGCTGAAAGCTGCGCCGCGAGCGTGTCGATCTTTTTGTCGATGCCGTAATACGACGCGAGCTGATTGTCGTCGTCGCTCAAGCCTTTCGCCGTGTTCAGGTTGTCGATTTCGCCTTTGGCGAGCTCGACCTTCACGCTGTCCACGAGGGTGCCGAGATTCGGTTTGAAAAGATCACCCACACTGAATCCGCTCGCGCCGCCGCGGCCGATGCCGAGCCCATCGGAGAAGTAGCCAAACAAATCCAGCGCCTGGAAGGCGGCTGCTTTGACCGGCCTCAGATCCACGACGGTGTCGCCCGCGCTGCCGCTCAGTCCGCCCGACGCAGCGATACCCGAGGGAGCTGTGACCGGCACCTGGTAGGTTGCGCTCGCCGAGAGCTGGGAGCCGTTAGCGACCTCGTTCTGGTAGTCCACCTTCGCGATGACGTGGCCGAACAAATTCGCCGGCGCGTAGGCGAGCCAATATTCGCCCGACATGATCGCGCCGGGAGTCGGCAACGCCGTGGCGAGCCGGATTTTTCCGTCCGCCTCGACCTTCCCGAGGTCCATCTGGAACCACGTGTCGATCGGATTCCCCTGCGCGTCCGGCAGGGTTCCGCGCATCATTGCGACGATCTGTCCTCCGACCGGAATACTCGCCGCTGCGGGGACTTCGAAGAGCGGTCGCACATTCACTGGCAGCGCGCCCATTTGCAGGTTGAACGCCGCCGCGAACTGGTAGCCCGGCAGCTGTGGAATCGAAAGCTGCGCCTCCGTCAGCGGCGTGATGCTGACCGCGGTGTCCGCGAAGAGCGCATCCGATGCGATCGCCACCTGATAGCCGCTCACGTCGCGCACGATGCCGCCGTTGCCGGCGACGATCGTGCTGCCCGGGGAAACCGCGCCGCCGACCTGTACGTCGACGCGCAGCTCGGTCATTTGGTAGATCACGGTGATCGTGGTCTTGCCCGCACCCACCGACGTGACGACGCCATCCGCGGACACGGTCGCCACCGCGTCGTTGCCGCTGAAATAACGGATACCGGACGAAGCGCTCGTGAGATCCACGGCGTCCGCGTTGCGAATCGCGAGCTGCTGTTTTCCACCCGCGCTGTTGAGCAGGATCGCCGGCGTGTTTGTGCGGATGCCGAGGAACGCGAGTCGTTCCGCCGCATCGCTGGTCAGCGCTCCGACCTGCACCACGGTCGTCGCGTGGACGTTGCCGTGCGAGACTTGGATCGTCGCCACACCCTGCGCTTTCGCGGTGATGACCCCGGTCGGCGAAATCGATACGATCGACGGATCGCTCGAGGTAAAGGTCAGATACGACGCCGGCAGCAGCGCTGCCTCGCCGTCCGCAAAGGAACCCGGGACACCGAACTCGAAGGTCTGACCGATCGAAAGTTGCGGTTTGCGACCGAATAATCCGATGTCGGTGAGCGCGGCGGCCTTGACCGTGACGTTGATCCGCGCAGCTGCGGAAACGTTGAACCCATCGTCGCCGACCACCTCGAAGGAGGCCGCTCCGGTGAAGCCGGGCGCCGGCGTGAAGATGACCGACATTCCGTCGTCCGTGAATTTCGCCGTGCCGTTGGTCTGGCTCGTGATCCGATAGAAAATCCCATCGCCTTCAACATCGCGCAGTCGCTCGCTGAGATCGACCGTGATCGGCAAGTCGGGATGCGTGGAGACGGCACCGACGCTGGCGGCGGGCGCGCGGTTCGCCGCAAAGCCGAACTGTGCGGCGAGCAGTTGCGAATCCGGCAAGCCGATCACGCCATCGCGATCGAGGTCGGCAGCCAGCGTGTAGCCAGTCTGCCCGGCGCGGAAACCACGCTGCGCGGTGAGTGAAACCGCGTCGGTGCCGTCGACATTTCCGTCGCCGTTGAAATCGCCAACGATGTTGATCGATGCGGTAAACGCGCCGCTGGTCGTCGCATTCGCGCCGGCGATTTCGAGCAACTGCAATCCTGCGCGCTCGACCGCAAAAATCGCGAACGTGCTCTGCCCGACCGTCCGCGAAGTCAGCACCGTGGCCCCCGCAATCGCGGGCACCGCCGGCACAAAGCTGCCGCTGCCATCGACGCGCACGCTCAACAAAACGGTGCCGCTCTGCGCCGTCGAGGCGAGCTCGGACTCGCGCAGACTGAAGGTGTAACGCCTCACGCCACCGGCCGACTCCGTGCCGGAAATCGGCGCACCGTTGAACGACACGGCGGTGCCGAGATCCGCTGCGATCGCTGCAACGACCGGCGCGGGCGCGAACTTCACCGCTTCGCCGCCGCTCGCTCCGGAAGCGATGTTCAGCAGATGCGCGTCGTCTTTGACGTAGCCGTAACGGCTGGTCGATGACGCGCCGAGATTACGCGCGCTGATCAGATTTCCTGCTGCGTCGTATTGATAAATCATCGAACGCCCATCCGGCGCCGTGAGCTGAGAGAGCCGCCCTTGCGCGTCAGTGGCAAAGGTCACGGCGGTCTTCGTCGTGAGATTGATCACGCCGGCGTTCGTCAAAAGAACGTGCGTTCCGCCGGGCGTGATTTGTTCCTCCACGCCGCGCGCGCTGCTGAGGAGATACTTCGTCCCGTCGGGCGCGGTGAGCGTGTATTCCGCGCCTCCGAACTTCCCGCTCGCCGGATGATAAGGTTCGGCGGAAGTGAGGTCGAAGAGCCGTTCGCCGGAGAGCGTTAGTCGGGCGTCGGCGGATTGCAGTGTCCACCCGGTGCCCACGTCCGCGGTCCACGCCGGCGTGTAATAATTTGCGTTGCCCACGAGCTGATGGGACTGCGGCGTGAACGTGAAGCCGGCGCGCTGACCATTTGGCAGCGTCAAGTAAAGCCGCGTGCCAGTGCGGAAGGCGTTGAACGCCCCATTCGTTTCGAGCCCGGTCGCCGGGACGTTGGTCTCGATCGCGGCGTCGAAGCCCAGCATGCGCCAGCCGAATCCGAGGAGCCCGCGATCGTTGCGCGCGATCGACTGGTATTGGCGGGTGAAATTGATCGTCACTCCGCTCCCGAGGTCGACCGCGAGATCGGTTTCACGGCGCGAATAATCGAGCGTCTTCAACGCGCTATTCACCTCGATCGTGACGGTCTTCGTTGCAGTCCGTCCGCTGATATCGGTCGCAGTGAGGCGCAGCTGATAGAAACCATTTTCGAGCGCGCCAGGCTCAAGCTGCCCGAGGACGCCCGTCTTCACCGCACTGCCACTCGCGAGGGGCGCGAAGCTCGTGCTGCCAAGTCGCGCGAGACCGATCGACCAGCTTTCAAGATTGCTGTCCGCGATCGACCCGAGCACGTCGGAGCTGGCGCGGATGACCGCGCCATCAACCAGTGAAATGAAGCCGACGACCGGCACGTCGAGGTCCGCGGCATCGCGGACCCGGAGCACGGAATTCGTGGTCCCAATGAGCCCATCCGCATCGGTCGCCGTAGCGACGATCGTGTAAAGTCCGGTCGCAGACGGCGTGAAGGAACCGCGCCCTTGCGCGTCGAGCGTGATCGGCGCGCCATCAACCGTGAGCGTCACGCTCGCGATGTCCGCGAGACTCGTGGCTGTCGCGTGGATCAGCACTTTCTGGCCGGGCAACGCCGGGAAACTCGGCGTCAGCTCGATGGTCGCCTGCGGTGCGTCGCTGCTCACCGCCGCCTTGATCACGACCGCGCGCGTCGCGCTCATCTCGGCGTCCGAGACGGTGAAGAGGACGACATATTCGCCGGCCTGACCCGCCCCCGGCGTCCAACTGAACGCACCTGTCGCGACATCGAGCGTCGCGCCGTCCGGCAGCCCGGTTGCGGTGTAATTCAGCGAGGTCGCGGCGTCAGCGTCCGCGCCGCTGACCTTGAATGCGAGCAGCCCTCCGAGCTTCACCTGATGGCTCGAAACAGCGATCGACGGTGCGCGATTGATGTTGTCGATGCGGATCGCGACGTCCTTTTGATCGACCAACCCCGCGCTGTCGCGCACGCCGAACTTCAGCGTGTAGGTTCCAGCTTGATCGTAGCCGGGCGTCCAGGTCAGCGCACCAGTGCTTGTGTTGAAAATCGCGCCGGTCGGCAGCCCGGAGATGAGGCTGAAGACGATCGCGTCGCCGTCGATGTCCGCACCAGTGAGCGTGAATTGCAGCGGTGCGCCTTCGCGTCCGGATTGCAGCGGCAGCGGGATGAGCGTCGGTGCCTGGTTCAGGTTTTTGACGACGAGCGAGAAGGTGCGCGTCGCCGAGAGATTGCCGTCGCTCGCGGTCACCGTGATGTCCGGGTAGATGCCGGCGTCAAAGATGTTTGGCTTCCAGGAAAGCACGCCGGTCTGCGCGTCGAGCCTGGCGCCTGCGGGCAGGTTGATTGCAGAGTAAGTAATCGCGTCGCCGTTGCTGTCGGTTGCAGCGAGCGCGAGCGTGAACTGCGAATTTTCCGTGAGCGTCTGATCGCCGATGGCAGGCAGGACTGGCGCCGTGTTCTGTGCGCGGGCGAAAACGACGAAGCTTTGCGCACTGCTGGCATTCACTGCCGCACCACCATTTCCGCCATCTGTCACTGTGACGGTTACATTGTAGCTCGCCGCCGGATTCGCTGGCGGAGTCCACGAAAGCGTTGCCGTGCCGTAGGTCGCGTTGGTCGTGATCGTCGCTCCCGGCAACCCAGCCACCTGCCACGTCAGGGGCTCCTGATCCATGTCCGTCGCTTTCAAGTTCACGCTGAGCGTCTGACCGATCACCGCGACCTTGTTCCCGACAAATCCGAGCACCGGCGCCTCGTTCGCCGAGTTCACCGTGATGACGAAAGACCGCTCGGTCGTCAGCACCGCGCCCGCTCCTTCGCCGTCGCCATTGTCGCTCGCCTTGAGCGTGATCGTGTAATTCCCGCGGTCGCCTGCGCCCGGCGCGAGGTGCAGCACGCCGGTGCCGTTGCCGTTGTCCGTAAAGCTCGCGAAGCCTGGCAGCGCAAAGAATGGCAGCCCGCTCGTGGCCACGATGGTCAGCGGATTTCCATCCGCGTCGCTGACCGTGACTGGCACATCGAGGACATCCCCGCGGTTGAGCGCTCGATTCGTAATCGGCGTGATGACCGGCGCTCGGTTGTTGTCGAGCACGCGCATCGGCACGGTCACGATCGCACTGGCTTTCGTGCCGGTGTTGTCGCCGTCGTCGGTCGCGGTGAAAGTGACGTTGAAGAGTCCCGCCGAGCTGAAACTCGGCGTCCACTCGAAGATGCCGGTCGCCGCGTCGAAGGTTGCGCCCGCCGGCAGATTCGCGACGGAGTAGGTCACGGTCGGCTGGTTGTCGTCGGTCAGCGTGAGTGAGCCGTCCGCATTGCGGTCGAGCGGCACGAAGCTCGGCTGATCGGGATCGACCGCGAAAACGCGGAACCGAATCGTCTGATTTTCGGAGACCTGGAAAGCGCCAAGGTCCTGGAACTGCGGCGCGCCATTGGCATTCAGCACGGTGACCGTGGTGGAACCGGTGGTGATCGCGGTGCCGTCGCTGACGGAGAACGGAACGGTGAACGAGCCCGCCTGCGTGTAGGTCGGCGTCCATTCAAACAAGCCGGTCGCCGGGTCGAGCGTCGCACCCGCGGGCAGCGCGGCGCTCGAGAAAATGAGCGCCGAATTCTCCGGATCAGTCCCACCCAAACGGAAGCGCAGCGTGTCGCCTTCGCGGATCGTGCGCGCATCCGGCACGACAAGTTTCGGTGCCTGATTTACCGCCGCGATGAGCAGCGTGGTCGTCCGTTCGACACGATTGAGGCCGTCGCTGACGATGAACTTCACGCCGGCGTATGTTCCGGCGTCGTTCGGTCCAGGCGTCCAACTCAGGACGCGCGTCGCCGGATTGAAGACCGCGCCGGACGGCAGATGATCCGCCCAATAAACCAGCGCGTCGCTATCGGGATCGGTCGCGCCGATCACGATCTGGAGCAGTTGTCCCTCGCTGCCGGAAATCGTCGCGGGGATGGAATCAACGACCGGCGCGCGATTCACGCCTGCGACTGCAATCGAGAATTGTTGCGTCACCAGCCCGCCGCGGGTGTCGGAAACGAGCACCGTCACCGGCGCGAGCGCCGGGCTCGAAACGCCCGGAGTCCAAGCAATCAAGCCAGTTTGCGCGTTGATGGTCATCCCCGCAGGCGCTTGCTGCAGCAGGAATCCGAGCGCCGCTCCGTCGGGATCGTGCGCCGCGACCTGATACGAGTAGGCAGTGCCAGCGGTCGCGGTTTTCACCGCGGCGGAGTCGATCACCGGCGCGAGATTTCCTTGCGAGAGCGACCAGACGGAGAAGTCGAATCCTACCGAGTTTGAGCCGACGCCGGAGACGGTGACGGTGCGCAGCGGGATCGAGGCCCCAGGATGCAACACGCCATTCACGAGCTCGTCCGAGAGGTCGATGCTCCAGACATTCTGGTCCGCGAGGAACGTCCCGCCTTGCACCGTCCCGGTCGCGCCGGCACGCGGCGCGAGGATGAGCGAGAGCGGAGCCTGCAGGTCGAACGTGCCGGAATTCGTGAGCACGATGTCGTAGGAAACCGTGCCGGCGGCGCGATTGGAGCGCGCATTGGTGAACTTCAAACTGATTGTCGGCGTGAAGTAATTCACCGCCGTGAAGTTCGAGTGGAACGGCGTCGCGAGCGTGAGCCCCGCGGCGTTGCGGAGCTGCGACGAAACGACGAGCTCGTAGCTGTCCGGCTGCAGCGCATCGAAGCGCAGCGTCGCCGCGTGGGTGACCGCATCGTAGCTGACCGAACGCACCGGAATGAGCCCGGCTGAGCTGCGAAGCTCGTAATTGAGCGGGTTCGCGACCGACAGCGCATCGCCGGCAGCACCGACGAACATCGCCTGATCGAATTGCACGGTGATCGTTCCGCGCGGCAGCAGCACTTGCGTGCCGCTGGCCGGATTCGAGCCGATAACTCGAGGCGCGAGCGCGAGCGAAAGCACATCGACCTGACCCGACTGGCTGATGAGCACGCGCCCGTCCGCAGTCGCTTTCACAATGTCGCCGCGCGTGCCGCCGGTGCCGATCGCCACGCGCTGCAGCGTGACGAGATCCACCATGGTCAGCGCACTGCCGTTGGCATCGCCGGCGTTGCTCGAGACGAAAAGAAGGCCGCTCAACGGACTGCCAGCCGGACCAAAGGAGATCGAATCGACCGGCGTGTCGAAGTGCAGTTGCGTTGTTGCTTTGCCGAGATGATCAAAGCTGACGATGTCCCCGCGGACGGGCCACGTGGCGCCCCACAACGTTTTGCCATCATTCGCGAACGCGAGATTGCCAACGCGCGTGTCACTGAAATGCGAAAACTTCTGTGTGACCGGGTCGAAGATCTCAATGCCTTCGCCTGAGGAAACGAAGAGGCGCCCGGTGCCCGGCTCGATCGCGAGCGACTGCGTGATGCCGTCGCCAAATTGGCCGATGATCGCGCCGGTCGCGGGGTTGAGCTGCAGCAACGGACCGCCGCCCGTCGCCGCCCACAAGCCGCCGTTGGCGTCGAAAACGAGGTCGAAGATCGGGTAAGGGACAGTCGCGAACGGCGTGCCGGCCGCACCGCCCTGTGCGGTAAATGAGAAGAGTTGATTGCGTGCAACTCCGCCGCTGATGATCGCCGAGCCATCGGGGCGAATCGCAATGGCCATGGCCGCGATGCCCGCCTCGCTGGCGCCGATTCCGGTGGCGAAAGCACGCCCGTTGAAGGGGCGCAGGACGGCGTGGAATTGCGTGCCGCCGATCGCGGGCTGCGTGCTCGGAATCGCGAGATTGGCCTCGGTGAAGACCGGGTTGGTGGAGGGCGTCGTGCTCGCCGCGGGTGCGGATGAGCCGGGTTGCAGCCCGACGGGGGCGGTCGGCAGCGTGCCGAGATTCACCGACGATCCATCGCTCGGAAGCGCGAGACCGAAGTTCGGTTTTTCCTGGTTGCCCGCGTTGTCGATCGAGAGCGCGAGGAACTCGTACGTGTGACCAGCGCGACCCTGGTAAACGCCGGAGGTCTCGGTCGTCTGGCGCTGCCAGATGGTGAAGGCACCGCCATCTTCAGCGACGTAAACCGTCGTGGATTTCACGCCGGAACCGCCGGCATCGTCAGTCGCCGTCCACTTCACGTCGAAGTCGAAACCGCTCGCCAGCGTCGTCGCGGTCAGCGCGGTTTTCGGCGCCGCGCCGTCGACCGTGCTCGTGAGCTTGACGGTGTCCTGCGGCGGCTGACCGTTGAAGAGCACGCGCGCCGTCGCCTCGATTTTGGCACCCGTCGCCGCGATTGATTTCGCGGAGATCGTGAAGTTCGCAAAGCCCGCGCCGTCGCCGTTCGCGGTGTTCGGTGGCAGCAAACCTTTGGTCGCATCCTGCAGCACCTCTCCGGTGTCGGGATCGATCGCCTGGAAGAGCCACGTCGCGGTTCCGCTGCCGAAATCGACCCCCGCGCTGACCCGCAGCACGAAGCCCTTCGCCGCCACGAAATCAAAGTCGCCGCTGAACGAGCCGCGCGCATCGGGGATGTGCACGGTGATGTCGCCCAGCTTCATGTCGCCGAGGCGGAACGAGCGCAGGTCGAGGTCGCTGTCGAGCTGGCTGACGATGCGCACTTCCGCGACGGTCGAGTTCGCATTCGCGGCATTTTGGAACGCGACGGAATACGGCAGCGAGCCGCCGAGCGGGATGAAATTGGCCGCGCCCGAGCCGACCGGACCGGACATGCTGGCGAGCCTCCCGGTCTGTCCGGCACCAGCGAAGAAGCCGTCGAACGTGACCGGCGCGAGATCCTTCAACGCGGGCTCGTCGATCTTCGCTTTGCCGTACGGGACGTAAATATTGAACGACTCCGTGTGCGTTGCGTGGCTGAGTCCGAGGTTGTACGCCGTGCCATCCGGCGGTGCATTCTGGCCGATGAGATCGGCGTCATGGCCGTACCATTTCCGGACCTGCTCGAAGAACGCCGGAAGGTTCCCGTCGGTGACGATTTGCGCGCCGCCGTTGCCGAGGAGCAAGCCGGTCGCGAGCGTGTTCGCGAGGCTGACGACGAGCGGGTTGTCGCGGATCGACGGAGCCTGCGCATCCGGGCGCAAATAGCCCGCGGTCTCGAGCGCAGCGAGATAGGAATTGGTCCACTGCGCGGGGCTCGCGGCGAGGACGACGAGCGCCACGGGCGCGGTCGGATCGGCGAGGATGGCGTCGCGCAATTTCAGCGCGTAGGCCGATTGCTGCGCGACGAATTCGTTGCGCGTGAGCACGGTCGCAGACGCGAGGATGTGGAATTTGAACGCGATCTCCGAGTCGTCCACATCCTTGAGCGGGTTGTTCGCTTCCTGGATGGAATTGTAGACGTCGGTGAGTCCGGGCGCGATCGAATCGAGGTCGCTCGGGCCGTTGTCGAGCGTGCCGACGAGCTCGGGATAGCTTGCGTAGAGTTTGTCGCGCAGCTTTCCAAAATCACCCGAGATCAACTCGGTAAGCCCGGGGTAAGTCTGCACGCTGAAGCTCCGCCCGACGAAGCCGGACGCCGCCAAATCGAAGACGTAACCGGGCGCGAGCAGTTCGCCCGTCGTATTCAGCGTCGAGTTGAGACTGGCCCACGGAATGTTCGCGGGACCGTTCACCGGCGCTCCGTTCAAGTTGCTGGAGAACGCGAGGAATTTGAGGTCGAAGACGCTCGGATTCGTGCCGAGCTCCGGCACGCCAAACGAGAAGTAAACGTACGGGGTGTCGACGTTGGTGAGGCTGGTAACGGAAACGCCGTAAAGTCCCGCCTGGCCCGCGCTGATCACGCGCGGTCCGCCGAGACCAACCGCGACATCAGGCTCGATCGCGCGCTCGACGAGGTAGCGATATGGCACGATGGCGGTGTCGCCGTTCGGGTTGATGACCTTCAGATCGTAGAGCCCATGCGGCGCGCCGGTCAGGTCAAAGATCGCGGTGATCTTCGTCCCGTCGACGACTCGGTAGCTCACCGGCTCAAATTCCGCGATGCCGGGCCGCACCAATTTCACGATCGCATTCGGCGCGAACTGCGCGCCGCGGATCGTCGTCGTCACATACTTCGAGTCGCCCCCGACATCCGGCGTGATGCTTGTGATGGTGAAGGGAACGAGCTCCGCGGTGATCGTCACCGGCGTGTTCGCCTCGGGTTCGGACTGGCCACGGACGACCACGTAGTAGGTCCCCGGCTGCGTGCTCGGGATGATCGCGGTCTGATTGGCCTGCAGCGGACCGTCGTAGGCGGCGTCGTAGGTAACGCCGGTTGGCACGTCGCCGTAGCGGAGGTAAACTTCGTTCGCGGCTTCGGTTTTCGAGGTCGCAACTTTCACCCGGAAGGTCTGCCCGAGCGCGAGGTCGACTCGGTAGACCCGCGTCTGCCCGGTGTTCAGCGTTGTGTTGAGCGGCACGCCGAGTTGCAGTGAATCGACGGCGACGGCGATCGAGTTTTGCGACGCCGTCGTATTATTGGCGTCGAGATTCGCCTCGTAGACTTCGTTGAAAACGTCGGTTCGAACGATGATGCGATAGGCACCGGTTTTCACCGCGGGCAGCAGCGCATCGAGCGAAAGCGTGTAGCTCTCGCCGACGCCTTTGGTGCCGGAGAAAGTGGCGCGCCCGAGGAGCTTGTCGTTGATGTCCCACACGCCGTCGGCGCTGAGATAAACCGAGTCGCTCCACGAGCCGGAGGCGACATTCGGGCCATGGTTGTTGACCGTCCAGGTGATGTGAACCGGCTCGTTCGCCGTGCCGTTGGCAGGCACCGTGATCGCATCCACCTGCAGGTCCGCCGGCGGCGGCAGATTGATGATGACTGGCTGGGCACTCGCCGTGGCGTTGTTCGTTTCGCCCGCCGCTTCAAAGACATCGCCGCGGTCCGTGTAGCGCGCGGGATCGGTGATGACGAATACGTAGAAAGGCCCCGTGAGATCGCGCGGCGCGCGGAAGCTCTGCGTGACGTCGTAGCTCGCGCCCGCCGCGAGACCACCGGTGTGATGGATGGAGCCGAGATAGCGATCGGTATTCGGATCGAGGAACGCGTCGCGTGAGATGTAGACGAGATCGTCCCACTCACCCTGCCGCGCCGGCGTGGCGCCGAGCCCGTTGTTCGTGACGCGATAAGTGAGAGCAAACGATTGCCCCGCGGTGATCTGCGCAGGCGGAGTGACGCTCGTGACGCGCAGGTCTGGCGCCGGGGCCGCGTTCACGTGGAGCGGTTGCGTGGTGATGTTGTTGCCTTCGCCCTGATACTCATTCACGCGCGCCGAGAATGGATGGACGCCCACTTCGCCGAAAGTGCTCGGAGCTTGTGGCGGCAATGCGCCGTCAATGTTCGCGTCGCTGAAAACGAGGACGTAGTAGTCGCCGGAAATGCCGTCGGGCAGCGAGACATCGAGCCCCGCGGTGTAGGTGCCGCCGGCGGCGAGCGCGGAGGTGCGATCGAAGGAGCCGAGCAATTGGTCACCGTCATCGAGCGACGGATCGCGCGAAAGGAAAACGCGATCGACCCACGAACTCTGCCGCGTGTCGCGCGTGCCAATATTCGTCACTGTCCAACTCACCCGCATGGTGTCGCCGGACTGTGGCGGGACCGCCGGCACGACGAGATTCGTCACACGCAAATCCGCTTCGCGATACGTGACCGGCAGAGTCGCAGTACCGAGATTGTTCGTCGGATCTTCAAAGACGTGGCCGCCGAAGTAACCGGCGCTTTCGTCGTTGCGAGCGGACACGCGGTCGAGCGTCCCGCCGATGTCGGTGACGACGTAAATATAGAAGGTCCCGCCGATCCCCGCGGGGATGGTGACCTGCGCACTTTGCGCGTAACTTTCACCCGCGCCGAGCCCCGCCGTCGGGCTGTAGGTGAAGTCGCCGAGCTTCGTCGCACGACTCTCGATGAAGGTCGCGTCGGGCGAGATGAACACGCGATCCGTCCACAACCGCGTCCCCTGCCAAACGGCCGCACCGAAGTTCTTCACCGTCCAGCGAACCGTGGCCACTTCGCCGGAGAACGTGTCCGTGGGCACGGTAACCGAAGTGATGCGCAAATCCGCGGCGGAAGCCGTCACAACGCACGGCGTCGACAGCGCGTCGTTCCCGTGATCGGAGCCCGGGCCTTCATCCACGCCGACGCCGGAAACGACGATGATGTAGCTGCCGGAAGCGGCAGGCGTAAGGAGCACGTTGGCTGTGCCTGAGTAGGTTCCACTCACGTCGAGCGCGCCGTTGTGGGGCACCTCGGCGAGCAGGATGGAATTCGAGCCGGGCGCGTTGAGCGTCGGCGTGCTGGAGAGATAAACAAAGTCCGTCCACTTCGTGACCGAGGTGGCGTTTTGTCCGAGATTCTTTGCCGTCCACGAGACGGAAATCACCTGCCCCGCGGCCAGTGATGCGGGTGCCTGCACCGACGTGGTCGTGATGTCCGCAAACGTTGGAATCGTCTGCTCGCGCAGCAGCACCGTGATCGGACGCGCTTTGTAATTGTTGTTGTCGAGCTCGTTCGGATCGTCGGGATTGATGTTCGACGAGAGCGTGTCTTCGAGCACCACGTCGTAGGAATCCGTCCACGGCGTGACGTAAAACTGGCCGCTCAATCCTGCAGGAATGTTGACAGTCACCACGCGGTCGAAACTTTCGCCGACCGCCAGCGAACCGTTGTGCGTGAAGCTCGCAATCAGGATGTCGCCCGCCCGCGGGTCGGGGCGTTTCGGGTCTCGCGCGAGCCAGACGGTGTCGGTCCACGAATCGTGGTCGGTGATGCCCGCGCCACTGTTCGTGATTTTGTAACGTAGTTCGATCGCCGCGCCGTCAAAGACTTGCGTCGGCGCCACCACGTTGCTCGTCACGAGGTCGGCGGGCGGAATCCCGATGACGTTGATCGGTTGCGCGAAAAGATTGTTCCCGTCGTTCGGATACTCGTCCACGCGCTCCGTGGCGTCGGTGACGACGAGAATTTGGACTGGTCCGCGTAGCAGCCGCGGCACGACGAGCGCACCGGTCGTAGTCTGGTAACTTTCGCCCGGCAGCAACGCCGAGCCGTTGTCGAATTCGCCGACGAGTATGTCGTCCTGGCTCAAGACGTTATCGAGCGAGAGGTAGACGCGATCCTTCCAGCGTCCGGGCGAAGTGCCTGCGGTGCCTTGATTGCGAATCGTGAAGGAGACGGTCAGCGTCGCACCGCCGTTGACGTTTGCGGGCGCGGTGACGCTCTGCACCTGCAAGTCGGAACGTGGTGCCAGGCTGACGACGACCGCCGCGTCGTCGCGCGTCGTGTTGTTCGCGGTCGCGGCGGGCGTGTGCTCGTAAAGTGAGCCGGTGTCGTTCGTCGAAACGACGACGCGATAGCTCCCCTGCAGCGTGGTCGGAAGCGTGAATTGCTCGCTGCGCGTGTAGTTGATTCCCGCCGCGACCGGCTGCGCATAAACGAATGAGCCAAGCGCAATGCGATCACCCGTGCCGCTGACTGGTTCGAGGTAAACTCGATCCACCCACCCGCCGCTCGCCTGCCCGAGCCCGTTGTTTTGCACCGTCCACTGCACATCGATCTTCGAGCCGGAAGTCGCGCTCGAAGGCGCGACAATGTCCGTCACGACCAGATCCGGCGGCACGGTGAGCGTGACCGGCACAACAACGGAAGTGCGCGCATTGTTCCCCCCGTAGATGAACTCGTAGGGTGAGCTGACGAATTGGCTCGGCACCGCAAGAGCCACGACGAGGTAATAATTTCCCTCAATGCCATTCGGCAAAACGACCGAGCCGGTGCGGGAATAGCTGCCATCCACAGCGACGACGCCGCTGTGATTGAAGACGCCAAGCGCCATCAAATCCTGCACGCCATTCGGGTCCGTGGTCAGGAAAACGTAATCCTGCCAACTGCTGATGTCCGTGACGCCGATACCCTGATTTTTTGCGATCCACGAGATGTCCACGGACTGCCCGCTCTTGCCACTCGCTGGCGCAGTGACCGACTGGACGACAAGGTCGGAGAAGACCCGCGGCGCGACCGCGAAGAGATTGCCGGCTTCGCTGACGTTGTTTGCTTCGAGGAAGTTTTCGAAGACCTCGCTCGCCGAATCGGCGACGACGAAAAGGTGGAATTCGCCCTCGAACGCCGGGGGCATCGTGAGGTTTTTGGTTGGTGAGTAGCTCGCACCGACCGCAAGACCGCCCGTGTGCGTGAGCGAGCCGAGCACGACGTCATCCCCGTCGCCGACGGTGCTGTTGCGCGAGGCAATGATCGTGTCCGTCCAAGACCCGGTGCGCCCTGCGCCGGTGCCGGTGTTGGTAACCGTCCACGAGACCGACGCGTGCGCCGGGTCTCCGATGGTGCGCGCGGGTGCGCTCACATTCGAGACGACGAGGTCGGCGTAAGGCGCGAGCTGCACCGCGAGCGCGGAGCTGATCGAGTTGTTGTTCTCGTTGGCGAATTCCGGGAGTTGGTCGAGTGCGTCGGTTGCAACCAAAAGGTAGAATCCACCCGAGACCTCAAGTGGCACCTCAAAGGAAAGCGAGCGCGTGTATTCGGTGCCGGTCGCGACGGAACCGGTGAAGGTCGCCTCGGCGAGTTGCCGGTCGCTCGCGTCGAGGACGGCATCAGTCGAGAGATAAACGCGATCTTTCCACGAGCCGAAGGCCGGCGCGGTGCCCTGATTTTTCACTGCGAATTCAACAGTGATCGTCGTGCCAGAGACGACCGTCACCGGCGCGGTGACGATGCGCGGGAGTAAATCGGGCCGCCCGACCTGAGTGGTATTCGAGGCGATCGCGAGATTGTTGCCGTTGCGCTCAAGTTCGTAGACGGCGTTGTTACCGTCTGCGACGACAACGATGCGGTAGGTCGCGTCGGGGATGTTGCCAAGAGTGATGTCGGTCGAAACCGGGTAACTGGCGCCGACCGCAAGCCCGCCCTCGTGCAGGAATCCGCCGATGTAAATCGCGCCGTTCAGCGTGCCGTCGGTCGAGAGATAGACGTAATCTACCCAGGATCCCGAGGCGGCCTTTTCTCCAGAATTGGTCACGGTCCACCCCAGCGAAATCGTCTGCCCCGCGGTCGCGGAAACCGGTGCGGTGACCGCCGAGGCAACAAGGTCCGGGTAGCTCGCAAGCGTCGCCGTTCCAATCGCGGTCGTCGCGTTGTTAGCGGGCTCGAGATCGCCTGCTGCATTCACTTCAACGACCTGATTGTAGGTGTCGGCGGTGACGGTGAACTCAAGATTGCCCGCGCCATTGTGGCCGTTGGGAAGATTGAAGGTAAGGGAACGAGTGGCGCTCTTATTCACGCCGAGTGCGCCGTTTGCCACCGCATCATAAAGGACGACGGTGTCCAGGATGGTGACGCCGGTCGTGGTGTTCACCACTTTTACCCGGTCATACCATGAGCCACTCGTCGGCAGGTTGCCGGAGTTGGTCACGTTCCAATCAACCGTCACCGAATCGCCCGACGACGCACCCACCGGCGGCGTGACTTGCGAGACCACGAGGTCCGCATATTGCGCAAGTGTGGAACTGAGCGTGATCGTCGAGGTGTTGTTGGTCTCGGCTGTGCTGGTCCCGCCCGCGCCGGCGTTGTTGTATTCGAAGACGCTCCCGCCGGAGTCCGTCTTGACGATGAATTGCAAGTCGCCAACCGCAGCCGAACCATTGGGCAACGTCAGCGTGAAGTTCCGGAACTTCGATGCGCCCGGGGCGAGCGGCCCGTTTCCGGCTGCGGATTGATCGTAGTAAAGGCTGCCGGTGAAAATGGTCGCACCCGTGCGGGTGTTGATGACCGTGATGCTGTCGCTGAAGCTGTTCTCGGTCGCCTGGACGCCGGTGTTGGTGTCATACCACGAGAGCGTCACGGAGGCTCCCGACTTCACGCCGAGCGTGCTGGCGGCGGCTACCGAATCCAGCAGAAAGCCATTCCCGGAAGTCGCCGTTTGCCCCGGCGCGGATGCATCGGTGCCGACAATTTTCAGGTAACGCGCAGTGCTGCCGAAGCCGCTGATGTCGTAGGCGCGCGCGAAACTCGGGTCGGCGCTCTCCGCGCCGGGAATCGCTCCACCGAGCGTCGGAACCTCGATGATCCCTCGGTAGTTACTGCTCTCGGGATAGCCCGGCACGGTAGCGTCGTGCCACCGGGAATCGCCGAGGTAGTTAATGATGCCGATGTTATCGCCGATGTAATTGTCCGGCTGGCTAGGGGCCCAATTCGAATAGTCGCCGGCGCCCAGCGGGTCGCCGTTCACCCATCCGAATCCGCCTCCGGGCTCCGCGCTGCCGGGCGCTTGTCTCAGCCCGATGAACAACTGCTCTGACGTGCCAAAGGCCTGCGCGATGAACGCCTGCTCAGCCGCGCTGTTGATGGCGACAAGATGCCCGCCGAGGCTGATGGCTTCAGCTTCGGCCTGGTCCCAATTGCCCTGGGTCGTGGAGAGCTTATAACGGTGCCCGTTAAACTCAAAGTAGCCTGCCGATCCGACCGTGGTGGCTGCTGCGCGGGTGCTTGTGATGTCGGTGAAGTTCGTCCCGTCGGCGCTGACCAAGACTTGATAAGAGGTGTTCGGCGCGCCGATTTGCGCCTGATAAACGACCACATCGCCGCCTGTGAGATTGACGATTCCGTTCGGTCCGAAATCGTAGGTCACGCTGCCATTCCCGAGCCCACCCCAATTGACACCGCCGCCGTTCGCCGAGCCATTCGGCGTGCCGAGATAGGCGCTATTCGGCGCCGTTGTGGTATTCGCAATGATGGTGCCGCCAAACGCGAACGTGCTGGAAGCACTGAGCCCGGTGACTTGCAAATCCGCGTATGGAGAGAGCAAGGCGGTTGCCGTGCTCGACGCGCTGTTGTTCGAATCGCCGACGTTGGTCGGGTCGTTGGCGCTCGTGGCCTTGTATTCGAGGATGTTGTTGAGCGCGTCCGTGTTGACCGTGACGCGGATCTCGCCGGAGCCCGCCGGGCCGTCAGGCAAAGTGAAAGTGAATTGGCGGGCGCGGGTTTCGCCGGGAAGGATCGGGCCGTTGCCCGCCGTCGCTTCGGAGTAGTAGAGATACTGCGGGCTGAATGAAAACGCCGCGCCGGTTGTGACGTTGAAAATGTCGACCTTGTCGTAGAAATCGCCGCTGGTGGGGCGGTTACCATTGTTCTTTACCGCCCACGTAACGGTTACTGGCTGACCGGAATGCATTTCTGCCGGAAGCGTGAGGCTTTCGACTGTGAGGTCGGCGTACTGCCCGATGACGCCGGTGAGTGTGGCGCTGGTGTCGTTGTTTGTCTCGCCCACGGCGCCCTCGCCGATCTGCGAATACACGTCGGTGGTTACCGTGACCTGAAGCTGCCCGACGCTCGCTTCGCGATCCGGCAGCGTGATTTGCACCGACCGCGGCACACTCGCTCCTGCGGCAATGGTGCCCGAAACGGTCGAGTCGTAAGCGAGGAAAGTCGTCGCGGTGCTCAGAAGTTGGCCAGTCGTCAGGTTTCTGACCTGGATTCGCTCGCTGAAGTTACCGCCCGCTGGGACATTTCCGGAGTTTGTGAGGTTCCAACTCACGGTGAAGGTGGAGCCCGAAGCGGCGTTTGCGGGGACGACCAGGTTTTGCACCACGAGATCGGGCGCGATGAGATTCACGGCGACAGAAGCGACGTTGTTCGTCTCGTTGTTTTCCCCGAGTTCGGAGAAGCCGTCAGCCTTGAGCAAAAAAAACTTCGCTCCACTCGCCGCGTCACTCGGGAGAGTAACCGTTTTCGTGAACGTGTAGCTCGCCCCTGCGGCGAGCGGCACCGCGTTGTGCGTGGCCGAATCGATCAGGCGGTCAGCGCCGTCGAGGGTCTGGTTATCCGAAAGGTAGATGACGTCGGACCATGGGACGAGCGCAGCGTCAGGACCGTTGTTTTTGATCGTCCACGTCAGGTCAATGGTGCCACCGAGACTGGCGGTCGGGGAGGAGGAGTGAAAGTCGGTGATCGAAAGATCGGGCGACGTCAGGGTGATCGCGGCCGCCGCGGTGTTGTTCGTTTCGTTGCTCTCAGCTTGGCTGTTGAAGCCGTCGGCCACGACGATCAGGTAGCGATCACCAGTGGTGGCGCCCTGCGGAATCGTGATCGTGCGAGTGACGGTGTAGGTTCCCGCTGGCCCGGCGAGAGGGACCTTGTCGTCCATCGTGAAGAAATCGACGAAGAGATCGTCACCGGAATAAGTCGCATCGCTGGAGAGGTAGACGTTGTCATACCACTGGGCCTTGGCGGTCGCGTTCCCACTGTTCACGACGGTCCAAGTCACTGTCACCTGCTGCCCGAGAACCGCAGAAGTTGGCGCGCTCACCGAGGTCGTCCGCAGGTCGGCGCCGCTTAGGTTGATCGGAATCGCCGAGACGTTGTCAGTCGTACTCGTCTCTCCGGAGCCACCTTCGTTCACCCGCACCAGCAGATAGCGCGCACCGACTGCACTGCTCGGCAGCACAACGTCCGCAGCAGCATTGAAGGTGGCGCCAGAGCCTAGATTGGCGACTCCCGTGTAAAGGCTGCTGACCAAAGTGTCAGTGCCGTCGAGTGTCGTGTCAGACGAAAGATAGAATCCCTCGTAGTAGGAATTTGTCGCCGTGGTTTGGCCGGAATTGGTGACGGTGTAGCTAAGATGGATCGAGTCGCCGAGGTTCGCTGTTGCGGGTCCAACCAGGTTACTGATCGTCAGATTCGGACCGCTGACGCTGATCTGCCGGACGAAAGTGTTATTTGTCTGATCAGTTTCATTTTCGCCCCGGTCTGCGTTCGCCTTGACGATGATGTAATAGGTCCCTGCCGGAGTATTGGGGAAGGTAAGGAAAGCCGTGCCATCATAGGTGGCATTGATGCTCAGCGGGTTCTGTCCGCTGGCGACGTAAAGCTGAGTGTCAGCCGCATCGAGCGTGGCATCCGCGGAAAGATAGATGCGGTCCTGCCACGGGCGCGCGGTCGCTGCCGTGCCTTGGTTCTTGATGGTGTAATCGATCCGCAACGAACTTCCGACGACCACACTGGAAGGGATGGTAGCCGCCGAGACTACGAGGTCCGATGGGTTCGGCTGCGAGATGGTGATCGAAGCCGAGAGTCTGTTGTTGTTGTTGCTGCTCTCGTGCTGGTCCGAGAAGTAATCCGTCTCTGCTCGAAGCGTGAGCGTGCCATCTGGTGTTTCGACCGGGATGTAGAGATTGAAGGTCCCGGTGTAAGTGTCGCCGGGTTGCAGCGGAGGCTGCGCCTCGTGGTAAAAATAGCTGGCGCTGTATTCGTTGTTGCCGAGCCGGATCGAGAGGTAGTCATACCAGTCCTCGCTCGCGACGCTGGTGCCGTTGTTCTTGACCTTCACCGTCACCGGGATGGATGTGCCCGCGGAGGCTGACGCCGGCGCAATGATTTCCGTCACGATCAAATCAACCGTCGAGAGCTGCAGGGTGATCGGAACAGCGGCAAAGTTGTTTGCCTCATTCGTCTCGCCCTGCGTGCCGGTCTGATCCGCGACGATCAACAGATACTTCGAACCCGCTGTGATCCCGTCGTAAAAGTAGATATCGGCTTCGCCGTTGTAGCTCTCGGAGCCGCTGCCACTCGCTCCGAGGGTTGGCGAAAAGAGCGACTGCAGAAGTATGTCTCCTGCGTCGAGCTTATCGTCGTTTGAAAGGTAAACGTAGTCGGTGCGGCCGCTCGTGGCGGCCACGGAACCAAAGTTCTTTACCGTGTAAGTGATGTGCGATCTCCCGCCAATCGTCGCTGGCGAGGTCGCTGTCGGATTCAAGACCTGTAGATCGACATCCGGCACAGTAACCGTGATGGGGAGGATGGCGTAGTTGTTGTTCTCGTCGCGCTCATCGAAGTAGTCGTACCCGTCGAAGTGCACGATCACGTTGGCCGGGCCGTTCACTGATCCGCTCAGCGCCACGGTCTGAGTGAATTGTCGCGAGGCTCCCGGCGGCAGAGGATCGGTTCCGAAATCGATGTAGAACGCGAAACCAAGCGACGAGTCGGTGGACGGGTGGACGACCGTGTGCGAGCGGGGCGTAAGATAGCTGCGCACGATGAGGTCTTCGGCAATCGAGGAAGCCCCGTTGTTTCGCACCGTGTAGGTTAGCGTCACGGAGTCGCCGATCTGCCCACTGGTCGGAGTCACGCTAACATTGATAAGCTCCGCATCCGGCAGCGCAGCGCCGCTGCCCACGAGGATGGAACGCGAGGCGTAGTTATCGGAGTTATTCGTCTCACCCTGATCTCCGCGACCGTCCGCGATGAGGTTTAGCGTGTAGGAGGCGTTGTTCGGGAAGTTCGCGGGAATCGTCACGTTCGTCGTGACGGTGTAACTGCTCCCCGGCGCGAGTGGCGGTGTCGCAGGAATTGCCTTCAGATCCGCATAGTAGCCGGTGGACCTGGAGTAAATGTTCAGCAGATCCGTCCAATTCCCCGTGGCCGCAGCCGTCCCTTCGTTCGTCACCGTGAAGCTCACCGAGATCGTCTGGCCCAAAGTCGCCGTCACCGGCGCAGTGAAACCCGTCACCACCAAGTTCGCCGCACTCGCAGTCAGCGCGAATGGCACCGCCACGACGTTGTTCGACTCTGAAGTCTCCGCCTGCTGCCCGTAAGCATCGGCTACGTAGAGCAAATAGTAGTTGCCCGTCGTCACATCCGGCACCTTCGCCGTTAGTGCGACGTGCCGCACACCCCCGGCGCTTAAAGGAGAACCGGCGACATTTGAGTTACTGGCGACCAGCGAATCCTGATACGGCTCGAACGTCTGGTCCGTGGACAAATAGACCGCCCCAATCCAGTTTGACCCCGACGCCTGAGTCCCGGAATTGGTGACATCGAAGGCAACGTTCATCGTCTGACCCACCGTCCCGCTGGTCGGTCCGGTCGCATTCGAGGCCACCAGATCGATCGGCGGCGCCGTGAGCGTGATCGTCGAACTCGCCTGGTTGTTCGTTTCGTCCCCTTCGGATACCTGGCTGAACGCATCCGTTAAAATCCCGATGGTATAGGTCCCCGCAGATACGCTGGTGATCGTAATCATCCGCGTAAATGTATAAGTCGCCGCCGCGTTCAGCGGCCCGCTTACCTGGGCATAGTTCAGGTAACTGTCCTGAAAGATCTCGAGCTGCGGATCCGTGGAAAGCACCAAATCGTCCTCCCATGAACCGGCCACTGCGGAACCGCCGATATTTTGCACCGTCCAGCTCACTTGAAACGGCGTGCCGAGCTGCGCCGTCGCTGGTGCCGTGAAACTAATCACCTTCAAATCCCCAGCAGTCGGCGCGTCACTACTCGATCCGAACAGATCCGAGGACCCACTCCCTGCCACCGCAGGACTCACGGCAACCGCTCCGATTTCATCCTGATAAAGTTGCGACTGATCATCCGCATGCGAAACCGAGAGCAGCACGCGGGGTTCGAGCGCCTCGAAGCGGAGACTCCGTTTTGGCGCGGGGGCATTCCGCCCCTTGATCCAGCAACCGATATAACGGACCCAATTGGAGAGTTTGCGAAACGACAGCGAAAAGTCAGGCTTGAACATGGAAACGAAGCGGCGAATCTTGGATTGTGCGGGATGTTAAGATGGAAATCCTCCTCGGCAACTGACGATAGGAGGGAAAGTTAAGAATTATTGAAATTCTAACGGGCAGTGCATTTGCTGGGCCGAGCGTGCCATCTTTCTCTGTGAAGTGAGCTGACCGCCATTTGACCTGCTGACCCCTCCGCCGTATCTAGCGCTCGCTCCGAGAGCTGCGCAGCTTAACTTCAGTGGAATCACCAAATCGCACCGCCCTCCGCGAAGCCTTCGCCCGCCTGGACTCTCTCCGCGCTTTCAGCGGCGCGCCTGCGCAGTTCTGGCCGGCTTTTTTGCAAGTCGCGCTCCCGCTCGCGCCTGGCACAGAAGCCACCATCCTCAATCGCCCGCGCCATCCCGGCGAACCCGGGATGTGGAAGGAAACCTGCGCGTGGCCTCTGGGCAGCCCGCTTTTCGCCTTGCTCAAGCTGGAGCGGGGCGAACTCGAGCGCCTCGGGCGCGAAGCTGAGGCGGAGGGCGAAAGCACCGCCATTTCCGGCAACATGGTCGCCGTGCGGCTGGAAACCGGCGACGTTTCTTCCTCCGCGGTTCTGGTCGTTCGTCTCGCTCCCCTATCCGACCCCATCGAGGCGGCTACCCGTCTGCGGCTTCTCGCCGATGCCCCGCTGGTCTACCAACTCAGTCGTTCCGTCGAGCAGGGCCGCCAAAAATCCGACCGCTTCGCCGTCGTCCTCGACCTCCTCACGCTGCTGAGCGGCGAGCAGCATTTTACCGGCGCGGCGATGATGCTTTGCAACGAAATCGCCGCGCGTTTCCGCTCCGACCGCGTGGCGCTCGGCTGGCTCGAGCGCCGCTACATCCGTGTCGCTGCCATCAGCCACACTGAGCGCTTTGAGGGAAAAATGGAGGCGGTCGCCGCGTTGGAAAAAGTGATGGATGAGGCCTTCGAGCAGGACGAGGAAATCGTCTGGCCCGCTCCCGCCGAAAGCCGCGCCGTCTCGCGCGACCACGCGGATTTCTCGCGCGTGCAGATGGTGGAAAATCTCCTCTCGTTGCCGGTGCGCGTCGGCGCGGAGACCACCGGCGTGCTCACGCTCGAGCGCGGCGGAGGCGCGTTTTCGCTCCCCGAGATCCAAACCCTGCGCCTGCTCTGCGACCAGGTCGGAAGGCGCCTTGCCGACCTGAAAAAGCGCGACCGCTGGTTTGGCGCGCGGCTCGCCTGGGCCGCCCGCGACCAAGCATCCAAGCTCATCGGCATCGAACACACCGGTGCGAAACTCCTCGCCGCCGGATTGGCGCTCGTCCTCGCGATTCTCGTTTTCGGCCACGCCGAATATCGCGTCGAGGCGCCTTTCATTCTGAAAAGCGACGTTCTCGCGCAAATCCCCGCGCCGTTCGACGGCTACATCGACGAGGTGCGTTTCCGCGTCGGCGACACCGTCACCGCCCAGCAACCGCTGGTCATCCTCGACACGCGCGAGTTGCTCTTGCAGGAGGCCGCGGCGGTCGCCGAGCGGCATCGCTTCCTCGGCGAAGCGCAGAAAGCCGAGTCCGACAACAATGTGGCCGACATGCGCATCGCGCAGGCTTCCGCCGAGGAGGCTGAAGCGCGGCTCGATCTCGCCCGACATCATCTCGCGCAGGCTCAAGTCCTCGCGCCCTTTGCCGGCGCGGTCGTCGAAGGCGACCTCCGCGAGCGCATCGCGGCGCCGGTGAAGCAGGGCGAGGTATTGCTCAAGGTCGCCAATCTTGCGAAAATCTACCCGGAAGTCGCGATGCCCGAGCGCGACGTCCACGAGATCGCGCCCGGTCAGCACGCCGAGATCGCGTTCGCCAGCCAGCCGCAATTCACCTTTCCCATCCGCGTCGAACGCGTCGAACCCGTCGCCAGCGTGCGCGAAAAAGGCAACGTCTTCATCGTCCGCGGCGAGCTTTCCGGAACCAGTGAACCATGGTGGCGCCCGGGGATGAGCGGCGTCTGCAAAATCGAGGTGGGGCGGCGGAATCTCTGGTGGATCGTCACGCACCGGACCGCCGATTTCCTGCGTCTGTATTTCTGGTGGTGACGCTGCCGCCGCGACTCGATGACCGCGACTTTTAGCGAACATTGGCACCGCGTCGCCGCCCAGCGTTTTGCGCTCCGCCCCACCGTCGAAGTGCGGAAGCAATTCTACCGCGACGACAAGTGGTTCATCGTCCTCGATCCGCTCAACAATCACTTCTTCCGCATCTCGCCCGGCGCGTTCGATTTCATCCGCCGCCTCGATGGGAGCCGGACGGTGCAACAGGTCTGGGATCAAGCGCTGGAGCGGGATCCCGACGGGGCACCCGGTCAGGAAGAAGTGATCCAGCTCCTTTCGCAGCTTTTCCAGTCGAATCTGCTCCGCGGTGAGATTCCCGCCGACAGCGCGAAGCTTTTCGAGCGTTTCAAAAAGCGCCGGCGGCGTGAGGCACGCTCGTTTTTGAACCTCATGTTCCTGCGGTTCCCGCTGCTCGATCCCGACCGCTTTTTGCGGCGCGCGCTGCCGCTCGTTCGCTGGCTCATTTCTCCGCTCGGCGTGCTGCTGTGGCTGGGCGTCGTCGGCGCGGCGGTGAAGGTCGCGATCGATCACGCGGGCGAGTTGCGCGCGCAAAGCGAGGGCGTCCTCGCGCCGAGCAATCTCCCGCTGCTTTACCTCGGCTTGATCTTGATCAAGACGCTCCACGAATTCGGCCACGCCTTTGCCTGCCGGCGTTTTGGCGGCGAGGTGCATCAGATGGGCATCGCGCTCGCCTATTTCAGCCCCGTGCCGTTCGTCGATGCCACTTCGAGCTGGGCGTTTCGCAGCAAATGGAAGCGCATCTTCGTCTCGTCCGCCGGGATGATTGCGGAGTTTTTTGCCGCAGCACTCGCGACCTTTGTTTGGGCGCAAACCGGCGAAGGCGTGCTGCACAGCCTCGCCTACAACGTCCTCTTCGTCGCCTCGGTCACGACGCTGCTTTTCAACGCGAATCCGCTGATGCGCTACGACGGCTATTACATCCTCAGCGACCTGGTCGAAATTCCGAACCTTCAGCATCGCGCGACCGAGACCGTCCGCTACCTCGCCGAGCGTTGGCTGTTCGGCGTCCGGCATCTGGAGAATCCGACGCCCTCCACCCGGCAAGCCTTCTTCCTGGCTGCTTTCGGGATCGCCGGGATGATTTATCGCGTGCTGCTTTTCCTCGGCATCGCCGTCTATTTGAGCGGGCAGTTTCTCCTCCTCGGCATCCTCATGGCACTGCTCTGCGTGTTCTCCTTCACGGTCCGGCCGCTGTGGAAATTGGCCGTCTATCTCGCGCATCATCCGCACCTCGCGCGCACGCGCCGCCGCGCGATTCTCGTCTGCGGGGGGGCTGCGGCCTTGCTCGTATTATTCCTGGGGCTCTGGCCCGCACCGAGTCGCTTTCGGGCGCCGGGCGTGCTTCGGGCGGAGAATTACAGTGAGATTTTCACGAGCACTCCCGGCGTGCTGACGGAGTTGCTCGCACCGTCCGGAACGGTCGTTCAGGAAGGTCAGCCGCTGCTCAGATTTGTCAGCACCGAACTCCGCCTCGAACTGGCCGCCGGGCGTGCTGCGCTCGCGGAAGTCATCGCCGAGGAGGAGCGCGCACTCGATCGCAACGCCGCGGAACTCGGGCCGATCCGGAGCCGCCGCGAGCTTGCCGAGAAGCGCCTCCGCCGGCTCGAGCAGCAGCGCGATTCGCTCGTCCTCATCGCGCCGCACCTAGGCACTTGGGTGGCCCCGCGCGTCGAGGATTCCGTCGGCCAATGGTTCCCGCGCGGGCATCCGGTCGGGCAGGTCGTGCAGACCGCAGAGTTCCGATTTTCCGCGGTCATTTCGCAGGACGAAGCCGCGAATCTTTTCAGTGGAAACATGCGCCGCTCCGAAGTGCGGGTCGCCGGCCAGGCCGCCAGCAGCCTCGACGTCCGGTCGATCCGCGTGCTGCCCGCCGAGCAGGCATTACTCCCGTCCGCCGCACTCGGCTGGACCGCTGGCGGAGAGATCGCCGTCTCGCCTCGCGATCCCAATGGCATCCGCGCGGCGGAGCCGTTTTTCGAGCTGCGCGCTGCCGTCGCGCCGCGCGATGACGTCCGGATTCTGCATGGCCGATCCGGCAAAATTCGCGTCGACCTGCAGCGCGAGCCCTACCTCGCGCAGTGGTATCGGAAAACGCGGCAGCTTTTCCAAAAGCGGTATCAAATCTGATGGCCGCGCCGCTCGCCAAATCCCGCTCCACCGGCGGGCAGCTCCCACCGCGAGGCGCCCCGCTGCCCGCGTCGTTGCTGCCTTCGCAGGAGTATCGGCGCACCGCTGCGATGCCGCCGCGCGACTTGCACCGCGGGCTCGACGAGATGCTGCACACCGTCGTCGGCCGCTTTCGCCGGCGTGCCTCGGTGGGCGCGAAAATCCTCGAGGAAGCGCGCCACATTCACGCCCTCGCCACCGCCCTGCGCACCGTCGGCGCGGACGCTTTCAAACAGCGTTTGCGCGACTTGCGCGCCACTTTCTCCCGGCACGAGAAATTCCCCGATGCCACCACGCACGATGCTCTCGCGACGATCGCGGAAGCCGCGCACCGACAGCTCGGGCTCAGCCCGTATCCCGTGCAAATCATGGCTGCGCTCGCCTCGTCGCGCGGCTTCTTGCTCGAGATGGCCACGGGTGAAGGCAAGACGCTCACCGTCGCCCTCGCCGCGGTGCTCGCCGGCTGGAGCGGCCGTCCCTGCCACGTCATCACTGCCAACGATTACCTCGCGGCGCGCGATGCCGAATGGCTCCGCGACTTCTACGCTTTCTGCGGACTGAGCTGTGGCTGCGTGACTGGCGAAATGGAACCGCCCGTGCGTCTCGCCAACTACGCCTGCGATATCACCTACACGACGAGCAAAGAGGTCACGGCCGACTTTCTCCGCGATCGGCTGCAACTCGGCCCGCTCGCGCAGCCGACGCGCAGGCTGATTCGCAATCTTCTGCAGCCCGGCGCCATCGCGCACGACCGCATCGTGATGCGCGGGCTGCACACGGCGATCATCGACGAAGCCGACAGCGCCATGATCGACGAAGCCGTCACGCCGCTCATCATCAGCTCGAAGCAGGAAAATGAACCGCTGCGCCGCGCCTGCGAGATCGCCTCGCAGCTCGCCCTTTCGCTCCTCCCCGGCGAGGACTACACCGCTGATGCAAAGTTCCAGGAAGTCGTTCTGCTCGAGCGCGGCGCAGCAAAAATTCTCGCACAATCGACGGCGCTCCCCGCGATGTGGCGCGGGCATGCTCGCGCGCATGAACTCGTGAAGCAGGCGCTGCGCGCGCGCGAGTTTTTCCACCGCGGGAAACAGTATGTCGTAGTCGAGGGAAAGATCGTGATCGTCGATGAGTTCACCGGACGCCTAATGCATCAGCGCACGTGGCGTGAGGGGTTGCACCAAGCCGTGGAAGCCAAGGAAAAGATCGAGGTGACCACACCGTCGGAGACCCTTGCCCGGCTAAGCTTTCAGCGCTTTTTCCGGCTCTACCGGAAGCTCTCTGGCCTCTCCGGCACCGTCTGGGAAGCCGGCGCGGAGCTCTGGCAAATTTACCATCTTCCTGTCCTCCGCATCCCGACGCACCGGCCGTGCATCCGCGTGGAATTGTCCGACTGCATCTTTGCCACGCAGGAGGAAAAGTGGGACGCTGTGGCCGATGAAGTCATCGCCCGCCACGCTGCGCGACAGCCGATTCTAGTCGGCACGCGCAGCATCGCCGCGAGCGAACATCTCGCGGAAAAATTGACCGCGCACGGGCTCACTTTTCGCCTGCTGAACGCGACGCGCCACGAAGAGGAAGCCGCAATCGTGGAGCACGCCGGGGAGGTCGGCCAGATCACGATCGCTACGAACATGGCGGGCCGCGGAACCGACATCAAGCTCGGCCCCGGCGTCGCCGCGCTCGGCGGCTTGCACGTCATCCTCACCGAGCGCCACGAGTCGCGCCGCATCGACCGCCAACTCATGGGGCGCGCCGCCCGGCAGGGGATTCGGGCTCGGCGCAAGCCATCATTAGCCTCGAGGACGAACTGGCTCTCCGCCACGCGCCCACCTGGCTCGTTCATCGCACCGCCAATGCCCTGTCCATCGGCGCTCCCGGGGCGAATGCGATGGCGGAGCGACTGATCAACTCCGCCCAGCGCCGCTCCGAACGTGCCGCCTTTCAGCAGCGCCGCCGCGTGCTCCGCACCGACGCGTGGGTCGAGGATGCGCTCGCTTTTAGCTCCGGGACGATTTAGCGCCGCGCCAAGGGTCTTCGCAGCACTCGCGCGAGCAGAGGTGCCCGTGTAGTCTCCGCCGCCATGTTGCCTCGCCTGCTCCGTCTGACTTTCGCCCTGCTCGTGGTCGGTTGCGCGCCCCGCGACAAGGAAGCGTTGGTCGTCGGGATGGAACTCGCTTACCCGCCCTTTGAGATGACCAATGAAAAAGGCGCGCCTACTGGCGTCTCGGTCGATCTCGCGAAGGCGCTCGGCGAGAGCCTGCACCGGCCGGTGAAGATCGAAAACACCACTTTCGACGGCCTGATTCCCGCGCTGAAAACCGGGAAGATCGACCTCATCATCTCATCGATGACCGCCACACCGGAGCGCTCGCTATCGGTGAGCTTCTCCGACCCTTATTTGACCACGGGCCTCGCGCTCCTCGCAGGCGCAAAGTCCGATGTGGAAAGTATCTCCGACCTCCAGCGCGCGGGTCGGACAGTCGTCGTGAAAAAAGGAACGACCGGACACGTTTACGCCATCGAGCACTTGAAAGACGCGCGGGTGCTGGTGCTCGATAAGGAAGGCGCCTGCGTGCTGGAAGTGGCGCAAGGCAAGGCCGACGCGTTCATTTACGACCAGATGTCGGTGTTAAAGAACTGGGAGCAAAATCGTGAAACCACACGCCCGCTTCTCACCGCCTTCCGCACCGAGAATTGGGCGATTGCGGTAAGTCAAAAGAACAACGCCTTGCTCGCACAGGTGAATACCTTTCTGCGCGATTTCCGAGCCGCCGGCGGCTTTGAGCAACTCGGGGATCAATGGCTTCACGAGCAGAAATCGGCGTTTCAGAAGCGCGGGATTCCGTTTGTCTTTTGATGACGCGCACGACTTCGAGTCTGCTTGTGCGGACGCTGCATTTCGCGCTCGCGCTTGGCTTGCTAGCCGCAATTTTTGCGTTTTCGTTTCATCAACTCGCCTACGAGTGGCAGTGGAGCGCCGTCTTTAAATACCGTGAGAAATTCCTGCGCGGGTGGCTGGTCACGGTCGGGCTCTCCCTCGCTGCACTCTTTGGAAGCATCACCCTTGGACTGATCTTCGCGCTGGCCCGGCGCTCTTCGGTTCTGTCACTCCAGTACACGTCGAGAATCTACGTCGAACTGATCCGCGGCACGCCGTTGCTTGTGCAGATCCTGATCTTTTTCTATGTAATCGCTGAGGCATTTGGCGTGACGGATCGCTATGTCGTCGGCGTGATCACGCTCTCTCTTTTCAGCGGCGCCTACATCAGCGAAATCATCCGCGCCGGCATCGAGAGCGTCGGCAAATCGCAACTCGACGCGGCGCGCGCCGTCGGCTTCACCCGCGCGCAGACCTATCGCTACGTTATCTTTCCCCAAGCGCTGAGGCAGGCGTTACCCGCGCTGGCCGGGCAGTTCGCCTCGTTGGTCAAAGACTCGTCGCTGCTATCGATCATCGCCATCAACGAGTTCACCCTCAATGCGCAGGAAGTGAACTCTTACACCTACCGTCCTTTGGAGAGTTATCTGCCGCTTGCGCTTGGCTATCTCGCTCTCACGCTCCCAATCTCGCTTGGCACACGCTGGCTGGAGACCCGTCATCGCTATGAGACTTGAGTTGGAAAACGTGAGTAAGAGCTTCGGTCCGCATCGGGCACTCACGGACATTTCGCTACGGGTGGAAGATGCGCGCAGTCTTGCGCTCATCGGACCCTCGGGCGGCGGGAAATCGACTCTCCTGCGCATACTCGGCGGGCTCGAAACTCCTGACGCAGGACGGGTCGTGGTCAATGATAAGCCGTTGGATTTCGAAGAGCGAAAGATCGCCGGCTACCGTCGAACGGTGGGCACGGTCTTTCAGGCCTACAACCTCTTCCCTCACCTGACCGCGCTCGAAAACATCACCCTCCCGCTGGAAAAGGTGCATCGCTACTCCCGGACGGACGCGATCAAGGCAGCGCGCGAGCAGTTATCCCGTCTCCGGCTCGAAACCCATGCCGACAAAAAGCCGGCTGAGCTTTCGGGCGGGCAGCGGCAACGCGTGGCGATCGCCCGCGCACTCTCGATTCAGCCACAGTTGTTGTTGTTCGATGAACCGACTTCCGCCCTGGACCCCGAGATGACCGCCGAGGTCTTGGAAGTCATCGAAGATCTCTGCGCCGAAGGTCGTGACTTGATGGTAGTGACTCACCACATGGCCTTTGCTCGCCGCATTGCGGACCGGGTGGCGCTGGTCGCCGACGGCTGCATCGTCGAATCGGGAGCAAGTGAAGCATTCTTTGCTTCCGCAGTTCACCCGGTAACACGGGGCTTCCTGTCCAAGGTTCTGAAGTATTGAGCTAATCGTCTTTTTTGGGACGTTCGCTGAGGTAACCTTTCGCCTCACGGAGGTAGTAAGGACGAACACGTTTTCCATCTCGCTCGATCCAGTGAGTTTCAATCGGTCCCAGAGAAGCCGTTCGCTCTTCGATCGAGCTGTCATCGATAGTGACCTCTTCAAAGCTAACGAGCAGCAGTGTGGCGCCTTCTTCGAACTTTTCGGGTCGCCAAAAACGATACATGAGACTTCGCCCGCCAAAGAGATGGGCACCCGTGACTTGGGAGACGGATTCAGCAGGATGGGAATGGTAGAAAGCTGCTTCGCTCGCGATGAAATTTCGGTCCATTCCGACGATCATCACCTTACTTCCCGTGCTTTGCTCAAGAAGGCGTTGCCTTGTCTCCACAGCTCGCGCCAACTCCGGCCAGCCAACGGGCAGGAGTTCGGTATTCTCAGCGTAACCAAGTCCGGGGATCCCGTGGGTTAGATATTGAAGAAAGACAACGTAAGTGATCGACAGGACAGCCAAGGTCGTGTGCCACGCGAATCGAAGCCGGGGACGGTCTGCCTTTGAGCTGAACCAAAGTGCCGCGGCGACTGCCGGGACAAGCGCCAGCCAGAGCGGGCCAGTCCAGTTGAGCTTCACTCGATGAGTGAGACTGAAGAACAAAAACACACTCAGGGGGACGAGCGTGAAGACCCGGATAAAGAGGATGCGACGGCGTTGCAAGTCGTCCTCAGGAAGCAACGCATGCTTCGGCCCGGCTACGGGAGCGGCTGCGCCTGCAAGATCTCGACGATCGCCAAGCCCTAGGAGCTTGCTACCAAGATAAACTCCCAGCGGTGTCAGGATGGCGAGTGCAGACGCGAGTAACTCATGCAAGGAAAAACGGCGGCGGGCAGTGACTCGCTCCTTACCTTGAAATGCAAAGGATGCCCAATCGTGTTGCGCATTCCACCACAGAACGGGAGTGAAGATGAGGATCGAAAGAGCGACCGCAAGATACGGTGCCGGGCGGCGAAACCAGGCGCGCGACGCAGGATCAAGCGCCAGGAACAGCAGTGTCGCGGGACCCAGAAGCGCGATGGTATATTTCGATAGCATTCCCAGTCCGAGCCAGATGCCGACTCCGAGCCAGGCGCTCGCTTTTCCATGAAAGAACACCCGGGCGAGGTAGTAGAGCATCGCCGCCCAGCAGGTGGTGAGCGGCGAGTCCGGCGTGATCATGAAGCCGGTGAGGAAGAAAAAGGGGAGAAGTTGTGCGAGTAGGACGGCCAGGGCTGCAGCTCGTTTGCCGTAGAGCAAGTCGGTCAACCGGTAGATGAAGAACGCCGTGACCAGCGAGCAAAGAAAAGCGCCGATGCGGACGCCGAAAGCGATATCGCCGAACAAATAAGTCCCGGCGGAAATGAGCCATCCAACCATTGGCGGATGGTCGAGGTAAGCAATATCAAGATGCTTGGCGTAGTTCCAGTAGTAGGCTTCCTCAGGGAAAAGATCTGGGAAGGCGAGGTAGCCAAGGCGCAAGAGGAATAGCGCGGCAATGAAGGCTGGAAGCCACTTGGGCATAGCTGGAGGGCGGAGGCTCATAAATGATAGGTGCGAGCAACCCGGCTCAGGTGCCGTATACTTCTTCCGCATCGAGGAGCGGGTCCAAACGGGAAGGCAACGCTGCCCCAAGCAGCCTGGAGCTGCGAATTGGAAAAGGCATTGCGCTTAATTCGCCACGAGCTGTGGCTCAGCACCGATGGATGCCACTTTTCCCGTGACGCCGCGCGCAGCGAGGCTGCGGCAGACGGCCTCGAATACTTCATCGACAGTAATGCGCTGCATGCAGGCATTGTCGCGACAGGCGGATTGACGGTTGTTCAGCGCGCTGACGCACGGACTGCACGGGAGGCCAGCGGTAATGGGAGTATTGCGCGGGGTGACGGCGGCAAAGAGCAGCGGCGTCTCGGGGCCGAAAAGGGTAACGGTGTGAATGGGAGTGAGCGAAGCAAAGTGCGCGGGACCGCTGTCGTTCGTCACGAGCACGTCGGCGAGGCCGTAAAGGACCATGAGTTGGCGGAGCGTCGTTTTCCCAGCCATGGAAAAAACGCGGTCATCGGCGATGCGGCGGACGAGAGCGTCGATTTTCACGGACTCTTCGGGCGCGCCGGTGAAGGCGATATTGATCGCGCCGAAGCGGGCCATGAGGCGTTGCGCGAGTTCGACGTAGCGGTTCTCGTCCCAACGGCGCAGCGGGATGAGGTCGCTCGCGTTGGCATTGAGCAGGATGAGCGGGGGGCCCCCGGCATCTTTGCTGTGAATCGAGAGGATCTTCTCAACCGCTTCCACTTCACCCGGCAGGGCGTTGAAGATGGGAATCGGATGCTCGATCGCAGGCGGCAGGCGGTCGAAACGCGGGAAGTCGTCGGGCGGAATATCGAGCGCATCGACGAGCGAGGCGAAGGTCTGACTCGTGTGAAGGTTCGGATTGTAGCGGACGCGGTGGCTCATCAACTTCCCGCGATACGGACCTTCGCCAAAGTATGCGTGGAAGCCGACGCGCACCGAAGCGCCGCTGAGGTAGGAAAAGGCGGCGGAGGCGCGGGCGAAAAATTCGAGGTCAACGGCGGCGAGGCGCCGGATTCGCCGCAACCGGAGCAGTGCATGCATCGCACCGCGCAACAGCGGGAGGACGCCGGCGGTGCTCACCGTCAGGACGTTCTCCGCCGGGATGAGACCGAGGACATCGACAATGAAACGGTTGTCCTCGAAGACGACCATATAGACGTGCTCGCGGCCCACACGGGCAACGGCTTTTTGGAGCGCGAGGTGGGCGAGCACCGTACTGCCTTGCTCGGCGAGCTTGATGAAGAGAATCGACTCCACTTTGACGCCATCGGCGGGGTTCGCCCAGCCGCAGAGGTGCTTGCACCAGGTGAGGACGAAGCACATCGGCACGCCGACCCATCGGTCGATTTTGGTGAGGGCGCGGACGTTCATGCAGGGCGGGATCTCGGCAGCATTGCAGAATTTTAATGAAAGGAAATGACCGCGGGGAATGAGAACTTAAGGCAGATCGAGGTCGTGCGTGAAGTTCTTGAACCGCCCCCATTTCCAAGCCAGCGCGGGCAGGATCAGAAGATTGAGCGCGGTGGAGGTGATGAGGCCGCCGAGGATCACCGTGGCCATCGGGCCTTCAATCTCGCGCCCTGCTTCACCGCTCCCGATGGCGAGGGGAAGAAGGCCGAGCGCGGTGACCAGCGCCGTCATCAAGATCGGCACGAGACGCTCCCCGGCTCCCCGCGCCACGGTCTCGAGCGACCACTCTGCACCCTCGCTCGCGACGAGGTGTTCGTAATGCGAGATCAGCATGATCGAGTTGCGTGTGCTGATTCCAAAGAGCGTGACGAAGCCCACGAGTGATCCGATGGAAAGCAAGCCACCCCCGGCAAACACCGCGAGGACACCGCCCACAAGCGCAAACGGGAGATTCGCAAGGACGAGTCCGACGTGGCTGGCTTTGGAGAAAACGAGCGAGAGCAGGATCAGGACAGCGAGCCCGGCGACGAGCGAGTGAATGAATAACTCGCGGCGCGCTTTCCCCTGCTCTTCCGCCGCGCCGCTCCACTCGAGATAGACGCCGTCGGGGAGCTTCACTTTTTCGCCAATGCGGTGCCGCGCCTCGCTGACAAAGGACGCAATGTCGCGACCCTCGACATTGCAGGTGACCGCCTGGCGCCGACGCGCACCTTCGTGCTGAATGCTGTAGCGGCCATTCGTCAGTTCGACATCAGCCAGTTCACGGAGCGGCATGCGAAGGCCGTCACCATTCGCGAGGAGCAAATCGCCGACGCTCTCGGGGTCGCGACGCGCTTCATCGGCGAGGATCACTGCGAGTTCGTGAATGCGGTTGCCGCGCACCATCTGCGCTACGTCGGTGCCTTGGAATGCGGTATCCACCGCATCCAGAATTTCGAGCGGCCGGAAGCCGAATTGCGTGAGACGCTCGCTTCGCAGGTGGACGGCCATGACGGGCGAGCCGGGCGGTGCTTTCACCTGCACGTCGGCGTGGCCCTCGATGCTGGAGAGCTCGGTTGCGACTTGGCTTGCGGTCGCATCGAGGCGATCGAGGTCGTCACCGAACACATTGACGACGACCTGCGCCGTCTCGCCGGAAATGGTCTCACCGATGCGGTCACCGAGGAATGTCAGCACTTCGCTCGAGATGCCGGGCGTCTCTTCCAGCAGCGTGCGCAAGGCCTCCTGCGTACCTACTTCATCCTCGGGAGAAACGCCGCGTTTTAGCTCCACGTGAAACTCGCTTTTGTGCGGCCCCCAAGTGTCTTCACCCTGCTCGGCGCGACCGACCTGCTGCTCGACGGTCGCGATGTGTTCGTTCTTCAGCATCGCATCGGAGAGGAGCTTGCCAACCCGCAGCGATTCCTCGACGGAGGTGCCGGGACGCAGCGAAACCTGGATGACGAAATGGCCTTCGCGAAACTCCGGCAGCAACTCGCCCCCAAAGAACGGCACCAGCGCGCATGCGCCTCCCACGACGAGCAGAGCGCTCAGCACGGTGAGCCGCGGCCATCGCGCGAAGAACAGGCACCAATCATGGTGAAGCGACTTCAGCCACCCGATCCAACGCGGCTCCTCATGCGCTTTCGCTTTCCCTAAAAAGACGAGACATAGCGCGGGCGTTACGGTGAGTGCGACGCCAAGCGATGCCAAAATCGAGAGGATGAAAGCTACACCGAGCGGGGCGAAGAAACGGCCCTGAAGCCCGCTCATGGTGAGCACTGGGAGGAAAACGACGGCAACGATAAAAGTGGCGTAGACAACGGCGCTGCGAACCTCGATGGAAGCCTCGAGAACGACCCGCCAGAGCGCACGCGGTGCCGCCAGCACCGCATTTTCGCGGAGACGGCGGAGAATGTTTTCGACGTCGATGATCGCGTCATCGACGACTACGCCGATCGCTACCGCAAAGCCGCCGAGCGTCATTGTGTTGAGCGAAACGCCGAACGCATCGAGGATAAGAACAGCGGTGAGCAGCGAGAGCGGGATCGAGACGAAGGAGATGAGCGCGGTGCGGACATCGAGCAGGAAAAGCAAAAGCACGATCCCCACGAGCGCGCCGCCGATGAGGAGCGAGGAGCGAACATTTCCGAGGGCGGTTTCGATGAATGTTGCGGGTCGATGCAGTGCGGGAAAAACGGTGATGCCTTCCCGCTCGAAGACGGGCTTCAGCTCGGCGAGCGCATCCTCGAGAGCATGGGTAACGGTCAGCGTGTTTGCGCCGTACTGGCTGCTGAGTGTGAGCAAAACCCCGGGGCCGCCCATCACCATCGCGTCGCCAAATTTCGGTTCGTGCCCGAGCACCACCCGCGCCACATCGCGCATGCGTACGACCGGCGACCCTTTGCGCACGACGATCTCTCCCAGCTCTTCGGGCGTGAACACTTGGCCCTCGGTCTGGATCACGATACGCTGCGCAGGCGTCTCAATGAAGCCCGCGCCACGAACGCCGGTGGCTTGTTTTGCGGCTTCGAGAATGTCGGTGAGCGTGAGGTCGAAAGCGGCGAGTTTTTCCGGCAACACCTGCACCTGGAGTTGCTCGACTTCGCCTCCGAAGACATTCGCCCGAGCCACTCCCGGAACGGCGAGGAGCCGAGGTTTGAGCGTCCAGTCGGCGAAGGTCCGCAGCTCGCTAGGCGTCATCTTTTTCGAGACAAGGCCAACTTTCAAAAGATCCATCGTAGATGAAGTCAGCGGCGAAAGCGTCGGCGCGCGGATGCCGTCGGGGAGCTGTCGCGCAAGGGTGCCGAGTTTTTCCGCGAGCGCCTGGCGGGCGAGGTAGATGTTGGTGTTCTCCTTGAAGACCGCGGTGACGATGCTGAGCCCCTGGATGCTCTCGGAGCGGACGGCGTCGAGATCGGCGGCGCCGTTGACAGAGTTTTCGACGGGACGCGTTACGAGGGTTTCGACCTGCTCTGCGGAGAGCCCCGGCGCTTCCGTTTGGATGGAAGCTTGTGGTGTGACGAACTCCGGGAAGACATCGAGCGGCGCATGCGTGGCGACGTATCCGCCGACGAGGAGCAGCGCCGCTGCGAGCGCAAGGACGACGCCGCGATGGCGCAGGGAAAGGCGGACAATCGTGGTCAGCATGGGAAAGCTCCTGTGCCGGGTGAAGCGCCTGCAGCGGTCTCGGAGAAGGTCCGCCGGATCATTCCTCTCCGGCGGTGCCGCCCTGCGCTTTCAATTCCGCCGACAATATCGCCTGCGCGCCTGTTGTGACCACCATATCGCCAGCCTTGATCCCACCAGTCTTTGTGGCCACGAACCACCCCTTTCCTCCCTCCAACGGAGTTTCAAGTTTGATCGGCTTGCGGACGTATTTCTCCTCGTCCTCCTGCACGTAAATCCAGGCGCGTCCGTCGTGGCGGAGAATCGCGGACCGCGGGATCGCCAAACCGGCGCGCGGCTTCTCCGGGAGTTCGAGCCAGGCCGTGAGCGCCATGCCCGGAACCAGCGGGAAGGGCGGCTGATCGATGAGCAAGACGAAGCCCTGCGCCTGGGTTTTCGGATCAACGTCGGTAGCTGGGGTGATCGTCTTTGTCTCGATCGGTTGCTGTTCGCGACCGAGCACGAGCACGCGTGCGCTGCGCGGTGGCTCGCTGATTGCGTCGCCGGGGAGAATATCGACGCGGACGAGGGCGGCTTCATCTTTCAGGAAACGATCGATGAAGGCGCGTCGCCCCGCGGGATCGAGCGCGGCGAATTCCGCACCCCAGTTCAGCAGTGCAGTCCGGCGAAGCGCGGTCGCTTTGATCTCGTCCGAACGGAATTGGGCCTCGGCGGTTTCGAAGACTTTTTTGGCGACGTTCTCGCCTGCTTTAAAGAGAGACTGCGCCCGTTCAAACTCCGAGCGGGAGGCCGCCAGTGCTGCATCTGCGGCTGAGAGGTCGCTGTCTAGCGTGATGATCGGCGTCGGGTCGAGGACTCGGCCAAAAGCGATGCGTTGGGGGGTGAGTTCGGCCGCTTGCACTTCAGCTTTTGCGAGCTCGAGCGCGTCCGCTTTCTCCTTCTCCAAAGTAACCGTGAACTCTGCCGGCGCTGCGTCTTTGTCTGTCGCCGCGCTCTCGGTTGCGGGCGCGGATTCCTCGATCGAGGGCTTCTCTTTTTGCTTTCTCATCCCGACCCAAAGTGTCCACCCGAGCCCGGCGAAAACCAAAAGAGTGAGGAGAATGTTGACGAGTTTCTTCATCGGCTGAGCGGGGCTTGCGTGGCTTCCTCGAGTGCACCGATCGCGCTTTGCAACTCGATCATGGCGTCGAGACGGGCGGTCAAAGTGGTGGCGCGCTCCACCTGCGCCGAGAGCAGAGAAAGCTTGTCGCCTTCCCCTGCATCTACGAGACGCTGCTCGGAGGTGATTTGCTTTTGTTGCGCGCCCAAGAGTTCGTCGGTGACGCTAATTTTTGCGCGCGCAGCGCGCACAGCGGCAGTCGCGCGATCAACATCGGCGAGGACCTTGGCCTGCACGGCGTGGAAGCGCGCGCCGGCTTCCTTGCGTTTTGCTTCAGCCTCTCCAAGTGGGCCTTGGTTGTGGTTCAAAATCGGAAGTGCCAGGCCGATCCCGATGGCCCATTTGTTTTCGCCGGTATCGAGTTGGTAGCCGGGATTCACGTGGATGTCAGGATACTGCCGCGCGATTTCAAGCCGAACCGTTGCTTCCGCCGCCGCGTAATCGGCGAGCGCCGCGAGGACATCGGCGCGATGCGTAAGCGCGGCGAAACGATGCGTCCCACGCGCACCGGGAACACTCTCGAAAGCGGCAAATGAGAACGTCGCACCAGCCAGCCCACTGGTGCCGATGCCGAGAGCCTCGGCGAGTGCAGCGCGGGCGACTGCGGCCGCGCGATCGGTGTCGGAAAGCTGCAGGCGAAGCTGCACGAGCAGAAGCCGCGGCTGCGCCGAGATCGCGCGCGCTTCTGAACCCGCGTCGACGCGGGCTTCGAGCACTTTCAACAGATCGCCCTGCTGCGCGATGGCATCGCCGAGAAGTCTGGCGCGCTCTCCCGCAGCGTAGAGCTCAAGGAGCGCGCGACGCACGGCGGCGCGGGCTTTCCAGCTCGCATCGACGACACGCGCGGCCGCGGCGCGCACGTTTTCGTGCGCAACCGCGAGACGGCGCGAACGCTTCCCGGCCGTCTCGAACGTCCAGTCGAAATCGACGCCATACGTCCCGGCGATCAAGGCGGTGTAAGGTGTGATGATCTGAGGCGAGAGGGCCACGGTTGGATTGGGGCGCTCCCCTGCCGTGCCGATGGCCGCGCGCGCCGTCTCGTATTGTGCCCGCGCCACGGCGACATCCGGCGCATTTCGTGCCGCCTCGGCGGCGAGCATGGAAAGGGTCCAACTCTTCGACTCCAACCGCCGTCCGGTAAGTAGGCGCGCGCTCGCCACTGGATCGATCGGTTTGGGAATGAAATGCGCGCAGCCCGCTCCAGTAACAGCCAGCGCAGCAGCAGAGAGGAACATGCGGGGATTCATGAACAGCGGACGGTGCTGGAGTTTCGGTGCTTTGACGAGCAATGCGCGAAAAGAACGACGCGGCCGCCGCGCATGAGTAAGCCGGGTTCAACGTTTTGGACCCAGTCTCGTGCGTGCGCAGTCGCGGGCGCATCGCGGCGAGGTCGAATTGGTTCGTGTGGATGCGGAAGGAACGAGCATTCGCGCGCGACTGGCGGCGTGAACTTCGCTGTTGCGGCGCACTCTTGCGTGCCGGGCGAGTCTCCCTAAAGTGCGCGGCCCTATGTCCAACACGACCGAAAAACACGCCTTCCAGGCCGAGATCGGGCAGTTGCTCGATATCGTCATCGCACTCGCTTTACACCGACAAAGAAATCTTCGTCCGCGAGCTGATTTCCAACGCCGCGGATGCGACGGAGAAGCTGAAGTTCCTCCAGACCTCCGGCACGGAAATCTTTCGAGCCGGAGCGCGCCGCTCAAGATCAGCGTCGCGACCGATGACCAGGCGAAGACGATCACCTTCACCGACGCGGGCATCGGCATGACGCACGGCGAACTGATCGAGAATCTCGGCACCATCGCGCACTCGGGATCGAAGGCATTTCTCGAGCAGCTCAAGGCGCAGCAAGGACGACGCGACACCTCATCGGGCAGTTCGGCGTCGGCTTTTACTCGGCGTTCATGGTCGCGGAAAAGGTGACCGTCTTCACGCGCTCGTATCTGCCCGGAGAGCAAGGCTGGGTCTGGACGAGCGACGGACAGACCGGCTACGAGATCGAGCCGGCGAGCGAGCTGCCGCGCGGGACGAAAATCGTCCTGCAACTCCGGGACACGGAGTTCGCGCAGAGCTTCGCGCATCGAGCAGATCATCAAGCACTACTCGAATTTCGTGCAGTTCCCGATCGAGCTGAACGGCACGGCGGTGAACACCGTGCAGGCGCTCTGGACGAAGAACAAAAGCGAGATCACCGACGCGGACTACGAGGAGTTCTACAAGTTACATCGGCCACGACTCCGAGGCGCCGCATTATCGGCTGCACTTCTCCGCCGACGCGCCGCTTTCGCATCCGCGCGCTGCTTTTCGTGCCGCCGAAAAGCTACGAGCAGCTGACGATGACGCGCAGCGAGAGCGAGGTGAATCTCTACTGCCGGAAGGTGCTCATCCAGCCGAAGGCGAAGGAGCTTTTCCCGGAATGGCTGCGCTTTCTGCGCGGCGTCGTCGATAGCGAGGATCTGCCGCTGAATATCTCGCGCGAGACGATGCAGGACTCGCGCGCTGCTGCGGAAGACTGAACGACGTGCTGACGAAGCGCGTGCATCAAATGGCTCGACGAGGAGGCCAAGGCCGACCCGGAGAAATACGACCAGCTTCTTCACCGAGCACGGGCACTGCCTGAAGGAAGGCGTGGCCACCGATTGGACGCATCGCGAGGCGCTCGGCGAAGCTGCTGCGCTTCGAGTCGTCGCACACCGAGAAGCGGGCAAGACGACCTCGCTGACCGACTACGTGAGCCGCATGCCGGAGGAGCAGAAGGAGATCTACTACCTGCTCGCGCCGAACCGCGAAGCGCGCGGAGGCGAGCCCGTATTTCGAGGTCTTCCGCGAGAAGAAATTCGAGGTGCTTTTCCTGTACGCGATCCGCGCGACGAGTTCGTCATGGAGCATCTGCGCGAGTTCGACAAGAAGCGCGTCATCGCCGCGGAGAAAGCCGACCTGAAGCTCGACGAAGGAAGCGCCACGCGCTGAGCGAGGACGAGGCGCGGTTGCTCGCGAACTTTCATCAAGGAAACGCTCGGCGACCGCGTGGGCGAAGTGCGCGTCTCGAAGCGGCTCGTCGGCAGCCCGGCGGTGGTCGTGGACAGCGACACACACCTGACCTCCAGCATGCGCCGCGTGATGAAGATGATGAACCGCGAGCATGCGGTCCGCTCGAGTCCAAGCCGGATTTCGAGATCAATCCCGACCACGCGATGATCGCGCGGCTCGAAAAAATCCGCCACACCGACGCCGCGCTGGCGGGCGAAGTCGCGGAGCAGATCTTCGACAACGCGCTCGTCGCCGCCGGGCTGCTCGACGACCCGCGCGCCATGCTCGGCCGGCTGAATTCGCTGCTCGGAAAATTGCTGGCGAAATAGGAGGGGTTGACTTCGCCTTCCAGCCAGACAGCATCGACCCCCCACGGATGGAACCCCCTTTCCATTCGCTCAAACCAAACCAACACAAATATGAAATTGAATCACCTGTTCACGCTTGCCGCCGCTGTCTCCTTTGGCCTCGTCGCCTGCGAAAAAACCCCTGCCGAGAAGTCCGCTGATGCGACGGCCGACCGCCTCGAAAATAAAGCCGACGCGGTGGAAAAAGCCGGCGAAGAGAAAGCTGACGCGATCAAGTCCGAAGCCAAAGCTGAAGCGAAAGAAGTGAAGGCGGACGCCGCTGCCGGCGCTGATGCCGTGAAGAAGTCTACCGAAAACGCCGCTGATGCGCTCGAGAAGAAAGCCGACGAAGTGAGGGACGCCGCCAAGGCTCCAAACGCACCAGTCGCGCCGGTCGTGCCCGCTGCGCCGGACGCACCGAAAGCTCCGTAATCGGCAGCCATAAAATCCATTCAGCCCCGGCTTCGTGAGAGGCCGGGGCTTTTTGTTTCGACGCTGCCCGGCAACACTTGCGTCGGGCAGCGTGCCGCACCGAGCGCGTTATGCTTTCAGCGTCACCCCTTCGGCTTGGAGCACTTCGAAAATGTGACCAAGGAGCGAGCGGTAATGCTGCTGCACGACGACTCCCGTTGATTCATCCTGGAGCGCGAGGTAATCGGCGAAGTCTTCCTGCAGCTTGAAGCCGAGCAACGTCTTGAGTTGCTGATCCGGGTCGGTGACCTGCTGCTCACCATGCGCGCCCATGCTCGCCGCGCGATCCTCCGCGTCCGCGAGCAAATCGGTGATGCGTTGCTGCAATTCCGTGATCCTCGACTCGAGTTGAAGATTGAGACGCGCCAGTTCCTCCGGCGAGTGCTCGCCGGGAATGACAGGTCCGCGATCGACTGCGGCGCGGCGGGAGGGGCGATTTTCGTCGACGAGCTTCGCCTGCGCGGTGTTCAGCTCCGAGCGCAGGGTCTGGACGTGCGCCTCGATCTGCCTCAGCGCCTCGTTGAGATTGAAATTCTGCCCGGCACTGCCGCCACCTCGCGGCTGATAAACGGGGCGCTCGCGGTCGCGTCCGCGGCCCCGATCCCGTCCCCGGTCCCGCTCTCGGTCGTTCTCGCGGTCGCCTTCGCGGCTGCGCTCCCGGTCGGGCTCCGCATCCGCCGGCTCCGCCGCCGCCATTGCGGGAGGACGTTGCGGACGCGGCTCGTAGACGGGCCGTTGCTTGATCGGACGAGGCTCTTCGGTCGTAGCCGTCTCCCTCGATTCTCCTGGCGCTCCGTCTTCCCCGGTCGCAACTGGCTCCTCATCCTGCGCACCATCCGCCGAGGTTTGCGCGTCGGGTTCGGTTGTCGCGGGCTTCAGCGCCGACGCGATGTTCTCGGGTAAATTCGCGACCTCTTTTCGCAATGCTCCCTGCCATTTTCCGCTCCAGCGCGAAACGCTGCGGAGAATCGGATCGAGCGTGGTCTCCTGAAGCTTCTCCAGCTTGCCCGCCTCGCCCGCCCATTTCAAAACGCCGAGCTGCGTCACCGGCGGATGCGGGAGCGAAAACACGGCCAGAATTGCGGTCTGCACGAGCACGTCAGCTTCCGCCGGCTTCAGCTCAGCGAGCGCAATCTGCGCGATCCACGGCTTCACTTTACCGATGAAAACATTCGAGAAAATCTGCCCGTTGCGTTGCGAAAGAGCCCCGGTCTCCTTGTCCCGGATCTCTTTGCAAACGCCCACCGCGAGCTTCAAGGCGGTCGGTGGATCGATCTTCCAGAGCGCCCGGGCCAGGCTCAGGCGGATACGCCGCGCGCCCTCGGACTCGTCGTCAGCGAGACCTTTTAAAAGCTGCGTCCGCGCAGTGACTTTCATCTCCGGCCACACCGACTCGACCGCGCGCACGCCGACGATCCACGGCAGTTTCGGCAAATGTTCGACGGCCTTTGCGACCCCGCTTTTGCCGCCCAGCATGGCAGCTTTCAGCAGCGCGCCCATCTGTTCCTCGTCGGCGGCCGGCAGGCGCGCGGCCTGAGAACGGGTCACCAAATCGGAAAGTTCATCGACTGCCCCGTCCGCTGCGGGCTCTGTCGTTTCCGGCTCCGAGTCCCCAGGTGGCTGTTCGGTGGCCGACTCCTCCCGCGCCTCGGCGGGCAGCAATTCGGGGGCCGACTCGGTCGGCGGCGGGGGAGTTTCGCCAGACGACTCGAGCGGCAATTCGTCCGGGGTAGAGTTGGTTTCCATGAAAAAAAGTTGCGCTACAGAAACGTGCGCGCGCCAGCAAACGCGAGCACAAACCCGCAGGGAATCGCGCCGGTCGGTAGCGGCGAAATTATCTGGGTCGCGCCGATGTTTTCCTTTCGCCCCGCGACACCGGCTCTGTAGCTTCGCGCGACTATGGCCACGAAAACTGAAGCCCCCTCCGAAGAGAGCCGCATCGCGGTCGCGCGGAATAAAAACCTCGACCTCGCGATTCAGCAGATTGCGAAAGACTTCGGCGACGGCGCGATCATGAGGCTCGGTGAAAGCACACACATGGATGTCGAGTGCATCCCGACGGGCAATATCGTGATCGACCGCGCGCTCGGCGTCGGCGGGTTCCCACGCGGGCGCATCTGCGAGGTTTTCGGGCCGGAATCCTCGGGCAAGACGACGCTGACTTTGACCGTGATCGCGCAGGCGCAAAAGCTCGGCGGCCTCGCGGCTTTCGTCGATGTGGAGCACGCGCTCGATCCGCAATACGCGAAGAAACTCGGGGTGAATCTCGAAGACCTGCTCGTCTCGCAACCGAGCTCCGGCGAGGAAGCTCTGCGCATCGTCGAGACGCTCGTGCGGTCCAACGCGCTCGACGTTATCGTGCTCGATTCCGTCGCCGCGCTCGTGACGAAGCAGGAACTCGAAGGCGAGATCGGCGACTCGACCGTCGGCGCGCAGGCGAGACTGATGAGCGCGGCGATGCGCAAGCTCACGTCGCTGATTTCGAAGGCGCGCACAGTCGTGATTTTTACGAACCAAATCCGCGAGAAAATCGGCGTGATGTTTGGCAATCCCGAAACGACGCCCGGCGGCAAAGCACTGAAATTTTACGCGAGCGTGCGCTGCGACATTCGGCGCATCGGCGCGATCAAGCAGGCGGACGGCAGCGTCACCGGCAACCGCACAAAGCTGAAAATCGTGAAGAACAAAGTCGCGCCGCCGTTTCGCGAGGCCGAGTTCGACATCATGTATAACGAAGGCATCAGCTCGACCGGCGCGCTGCTCGATCTCGCGATCGAGAAAGGCATCGTGGAAAAGCGTGGCTCCTGGCTCAGCTACAAGGGCGGACAGCTCGCGCAGGGTCGCGACGCTGCCAAGGAAGTGCTCAAAACGGACGCCGCGCTTTACGAAGAGCTCTACGCCGCGGTGAAGGTGAAGCTCGACGAAGAGAAGGCGTAGCACCGCCAACGGACGAGCGCGCTCCCCGGAGCTCCCGCTGCGACCTCGCCGATGAGTCTCCGCCTCGAAATGCTGCAGGTCGCGCGGGTCGCGCCGAAGCTGCTCGGCGAATCGACGGAACTCGTGCGCGAATTCTTGGCGCGGCAGATCGGCTCGGACGGCGGCGGGCTGTGATCGCGACGGGCGGCCCGATCTTTACTACACGATCTTCGCGCTCGCCGGCTTGCAGGCGCTCCAAGCGGAGTTGCCGGCAGCTCGCGTCGAGCCGTTTTTGTTGTCGTTTGGCGGCGGTGAAAAGCTGGATTTCGTGCATCTCGGCGCGCTCGCGCGCTGCTGGGCGGCGATCGGCGCGCCGATGCCCGCGAGGCTCGCGGACCAAGTTGCTGGCGCGGATCGAGCGGCATCGCACCACGGATGGCGGTTACGATGCGGACATCGGCGAGCAGTTTGGAAATGCCTACGGCTGCTTCGTCGCGCTCGGCGCGTATCAGGACTTGGGGCGCGAGATGCCCGAGCCGCTGCGCATGGTGCAGTGCCTGAAGTTTCTCGAAACGCCGGACGGCGCATGGGCCAATGCGCGCGGACTCTCGGTCGGCTCGACGAATGCCACGGCGGCGGCGGTGACGCTGCTGCATCAGCTCGGCGTCCCGGTGAACCAATCCGTCGCCGACTGGCTGCTCGCCCGCGCGCACCCGCAGGGCGGCTTCCTCGCGATGCCCTACGCGCCGATGCCCGATCTGCTTTCCACCGCGACGACGCTGCACGCGCTCTCGGGCCTGCAGACGCGAAATGCCCGCGGCGGTGCGCGAGCGCTGCCTCGATTTCATCGACACGCTCTGGAGCGACGAAGGCGGCTTTCACGGCCACTGGGCGGACGATCATCTCGATGCGGAATACACTTTCTACGGCCTGCTGGCGCTCGGGCATCTTGCGCTCTAAAGTCGTCCATGCCGCAGCACATCGTCCTCTACGACGACGAGTGCCCGATGTGCATTTTCCAGATGAAGGTGCTGAGCTGGCTCGACTGGTTCGGCGTGCTCGCGCTGGTGCCGCTCTCCGATCCGCGCGCGCAGGAGATCGCGCCGCAGCTCGACGCGCGAGGATTTGCAGGAGGCGATCCATTGCGTGACGCCGGACGGGCGAGATCTATCGCGGCGCGCGGGCGATTCGTTTTGTCGGAATGCGGCTGCCGCTGCTCGTGCCGGTGGCGCTTGTTTCTGTGGATTCCCGGGGTCATCTTGATCGCGGAAATCGTCTACCAATGGGTGAGCCGGCAATCGGCTGCTGCTCAGCCGCGTCTTCGGCTGCAAGGATGCGTGCGCGATCCTGCCGGCGCGGAAGCGGGAGCAGGACAAAGCTGGCCTAGGTGACAGGCCAAAGGCAAATGGCCGCGAGGCGATGCTGGCTGCGCGCGGCGCTGGGCGTGGCGACCGCTGCGCTGCTGGCGGAGACTGACGGCGGACGGGACATTGGGCGCGGCGAGCTTTCGAGCAGCGCGCTCTCGACGGCGACGGCGGTGGTGGCGCTGGCGCACGGTGGATCGCGAGGCGGCATGGCGGACTTGATTCGCGGCGGGCTGCGCTGGCTGGCGGAACATCAGAACGCGGACGGCGGCTGGGGCGACACGGTGCAGAGCAAAAGCAACATCAGCACGACGGCGCTGTGCTGGGCGGCGTTCGGCGCGGCGCGGGCGGACTGAGGGATGTCGCAGGCGGTGGAAAGGCGCGGGAGCGCAGCGACTGGCGCGCCTGAACGCGTGGGCCACTGGCTGCCAGAGGCGGAAGGTGCGACTGCCGACTCTCGTGGCGGCGATCGAGCGCGCGCTACGGAAAGGACCGCACTTTTTCGGTGCCGATCCTCATGACGCTCGCGCTGTGCGGGCGTCGATCGGATGGGCGGAGACACGTGACGCGCGCTGCCCTTCGAGCTGGCGGCGCTGCCGCACCAGCTTTTCGGCGCGCTGCAGCTGCCGGTGGTGAGCTACGCGCTGCCGGCGCTCATCGCCATCGGGCAGGCGATTCATCATCACCGCCCGACGCGGAACCCGCTCGCCCGTTGCTCCGCGAGCTGACGCGCGGCGAAGACGCTGCGCGTGCTGGCGTCGCATCCAGCCGGAGAATGGCGGCTTTCTCGAAGCCACGCCGCTGACGAGTTTCGTGACGATGAGCCTCGCGTCGATGGGGCTCGCGGACGCATCCGGTCGCGCGGAAGGGCGTCGGAGTTTCTGCGCGCGTCGGTGCGGCGCGGATGGGAGCTGGCCGATCGACACGAATCTCGCGACGTGGGTGACGACGCTCGCGATCAAGGCGCTCGCGCATCAGCCGGGCGCGCTTTCGCCGGAGCAACGGCTGACGCTGCGCGAATGGCTGCTCGGCCAGCAGTACCGCGTCGAGCATCCCTACACGCACGCCGCGCCGGGCGGCTGGGCGTGGACGGATCTGCCGGGCGGCGTGCCGGATGCGGACGACACGCCGGGCGCGCTGCTCGCGCTGCTGGAGCTCGGCACGGTGGACGACGAGACGCGCGCCGCGGGCGATCGCGGGCGTGCGCTGGCTGCTCGATCTGCAGAATCGCGACGGCGGCATCCCGACCTTCTGCCGCGGCTGGGGCGCGCTGCCCTTCGATCGCAGTTCGCCCGATCTCACCGCGCACACGCTGCGCGCGTGGAGCGCGTGGCTGCCGCAGCTCGACGGCGACTGCAACGCGCGCACGACTGCGGGCGATCGCGCGCGGCCTTGCGCTTTCTCGCGAAAACGCAGCGCGCCGACGGCTCGTGGCTGCCGCTGTGGTTTGGAAACGAGCACGCGCCCGATGACGAGAACCCGCTCTACGGCACGGCGCAGGTCGTGCATCGCGCTGCGCGAATTGCGCGAGCGCGGCATTCGACATTCCGCGCGGCAATGCTGACGCGCCGGCGCTGCGCTGGCTGGTCGCCGCGCAGAATGACGATGGCGGCTGGAGCGGGGTGCGCGGCGGGCCGGCATCAGTCGGAGGAGACGGCGCTGGCGGTCGAAGCGCTCGCGGGCACTTCGCGAGGTCGCGGCGGTGGATGCGGGGCGCGCTGGCTGGTCGGCGCGGGTGGAATCCGGCGCGTGGCGCGAGCCCGCGCCGATCGGGTTTTACTTCGCGAAGCTCTGGTACTACGAGCGGCTTTATCCGCTGATCTTCACGGTCGGCGCGCTCGGGAAATTTCTCGCCCTGCGGCCCGACGCGAGCGTGCCGCCGGAGGTTTGACCGCGCTTAGTTCATCACTTCGTCCCAGCTTTTGAGGCCGATAAAAGGGAGGGCGAACTTGAAGGCTTCGGCTTGCTGCGGCGTGTCGGCCGCGGAGAAGGCGTCGTACATTTCTGCGATGCCGATCCGGCGTGCATGTCGTCTCGGGTTGGCGCGTCCAGAGGCCGAGATTCAGGCCGCCTTCGTAGCGGTTATCGACATGTCGATGCAGGATGAAAGCATCGATGCCCTTGAGTCGCGCGACCTTTTCCCACGCGTAACAAAAGCCCGCGGCCTGGCGGATTTCGGCGTCGGGTTCCGGACCGCAGTTGAAGCCCTGCTCCGAGAGGATGATCCTCCGCGGCCCGCCTGCATGCAGCATCTCCGGGCGATGCGTGAAGCCTTCGAGCACCTCGAGATTCTTGAAGGTGACGCGCGGCGAGTCGGCATCAGGCCGCGCGGATTTGTCCAGCCAACTGCGCGGATCGTAGAGATTCTCGGGATACGGATGGTAAGCGATGTGCCACTCGAAATCGCCACCGAGGCGGGCGAGTCGCGCGAAGTTTTCGAGCACGTCTTTCGCGCCCGTTTGCCGCAACTCGCGGCCTGCGGGAGTCAGCGACCAATGATGCGTGAAAGAGAGATAGGCGCGGGTGTGCGCAGAGCTATTCCGCAGCGCGGTCACGGCGACCCGAGCGCTGCGCTCGTAGTCCTCGGCGAGAGCGAGCGGCGTGGCTGGGCCGATGTTGAACCACTCCTGGTGCGCGTTCACTTCGTTCCCCAAAATCCAGCCCCACACGCGCCCGTGCTCTGGCCGAGCGAAATAGTCGCCGAGAAACTCGAACGCCGCCTTGAAGTGGCGCAGGCCTTCCGCGTTCGCGGTGTTGAAGCCGGTGAAGCCGTGCGGCGACGTGCGATCGTCGCGCGGATGCCGCAGCGCCGCCTCGAACGGCGCGGGGACGTGTGCGGTGAAGATGATCAAATAAACGAGCACGCCGGCGTCGGAGAGCGGCTTCACGTTCAGCCCCTCGAGGAATTTCCGGCGAAAAAAATACGACACGCCGTCGCTCTTCCACTCGAGGCTGTCGGGCTGGCGCTCAGCGTCGAAGAGCGAGCCGAGGTCGAGGTTCAGCCCGGCGTGGCGGACGCCGAGCGCGAGGGCGTCGTCGACCATCTGGACCTGCAAACCTTTCTTCGTCGCGACGGTCGGAAAGGGCGCGGTGTCCGCGGGGAGGTCGCGCCTTTCCTCCACGAAACGAATCGCGCCGACCACGACGCGACCGAGCCTCGGATGATCGGCAACGGCTGCGAAGCCTGAATACAAGCGGTCTCGCGAGCCATCCCATCGCGGGACCACGACACTCGTCGCGCCGGGCGGGACTTCCGCGAGCGCCGGAGCAGCCGCAGCTTCGAGGAGCGTTTGAAACGGCGCGATCTCGACGACGCGCAGTTTTTCCGCGCTGCTCGCGATGGTCAGTGTGAGTTCAGTTGCGTCCGCGGCGAGGTGCGTGAGGCCCGCAGTGCCGGCGGCTTCCACACGCGCCAGCGCGATCACGCAGCGGCCGGTTTTGCCGGGGGGATCGAGACGCAGCTTCCAGCCGTCACCGAGCGGCGGAAGCGGAATCTCGGTGTCGAGCCATTGCCCGGCCGGCACGTCGAAGCGCAGCGAGTCCTTTTCGGTGCAGACATCTTTGAACCAAAAAAGCTGCGCACTTCCTCCCGCGTCCGAGCGCAGGCGGAGGCGAAGGAATGTCTGCTTTTCCGCGCGAAAATCGGCGGGTGCCATGATCACGAAGGGATCGCCGCCGCTGATGGTGAGCGCGAGTCCCTCATCGGTCGCGGTGAGTTTTTCGAGATCGTGCAGCGTCCACGAAGGCGGTGGTGCGGACACGGTGAAATCAAACTCCGGCAGCGCGAACGCGGTGCGGACAAAGAGGGCGAGCAGGCTCGCGAGCAAGCAGGGACGGTGCATCCCGGGCAGTGTCACTTGCGTGAGATACTCTGCAAGTCCGCGGCGAGGCGCTGCGCGAGCGCGATCATTTCGGCGGCTTCGGCCTCGGGCAGGAGCCAGCGGCAATTCTCTTCCCACACCTCCATCCATGCGGCGAAATGCTCGGGCTCGAGGTTCAGGAAGATGTGCCGACCGATGCCGCCGCCATACTTTTCCGGGCCGCCGCTTTGCTCGCTCCAGTAATCGATGAGGCGCTCGAGATGAGCGGACCAGACCGGGACGTGTTCCTTGAAGATCGGCTCCAGCAAAGGAACGAAGCGCACCTTGGCGTAAAACCATTTGACCAGAGTCGTCATGCCGGGCCGCCCGCCGAGGCGCTCGTAAAGGGTCGCGCCGTCCGGGTTCGTCTTGATCTTCTCAGCGACGAGCGTGCGTTTCGACCAGTCCATCGTTCAGGGATTCAGCCACCAAATGGCGAAGTTCAGCGCGGTCGCGAACGAGACCCACGCCAGATACGGCGCGAGCAGCCATGCGGCAGAGACGCGTACTTTGGAGAAGGCGGACATGGTCGCGACGATGGCGAGCCACAGCACGCCGATATCGAGGAGCGCGAGATCGATGCGATGTTTGCCGAAAAAGAGGAGCGTCCACGCCGCGTTGAAGATGAGCTGCACGATGTAGAGCGTGAGCCCGCCGCGCGCGCCGGCTTTCCACGCGAGCCACGCGGCGATGGCCATGAGAAGGTAGAGCGTCGTCCAGACCGGGCCGAAGATCCACGAAGGCGGGTTCCACTCCGGCTTGATCAGCGCCTCGAACCACGGCCCCGGACGCACCCGCCAGCTCGCCAGCGGGGCGACGAACGTCAACGCAAGTCCAGCCGAGCAGGCCGAGAAACGAGGCGGTCTTCTTCATGCGAACTCATCGCACGGCGCGCCGGCTTAGCGCGCCTTTACTCGACGAGCAGCGCCTTCGCGGCGGCGAGGGCTTGCCCGACTTTGGCCGGATCTTTCCCCGCGCCGCGCGCGAGGTCGGGCTTGCCGCCGCCTTTGCCGCCGACGATCGGGGCGATGGCCTGGATGATTTTCCCGGCGTGCGAATTTCCCGGAGAATTGCGGCGAGACCGAGGCGAGCAGCGCCACGTTGCCGGGCATCGCGCCGGCCAGCACGACCACACCGTTGAACTGCGTCCGCAGCGCCTCCGCGATCGCGGCCAGTTCGTCGCCGGTGGAGCCGGGCACGGCCTCGATGATCGCGGGCGCGGCGATGAGCTTTCGAATCTTCGCGATCGAGCGACGCCGCCACGTGCGCCGCCTGTTTGCGGTGGAAAAGCGCGACCTGCTTCTCCAGCTCCTTCTGTTGTGCGAAGATCGCATCGAGCTTCCGCTCCAGCTCCGCCAGCGGCGTGCCGAGCTTGGCCGCGAGGGCGCGCAGCCGCTCGGTGTCGGCGATGCGAGGCATCGTAGGCGATGCGACCGGCGACCGCTTCGATCCGGCGCACGCCGGAGGCGATGGCCGCTTCGCTCACGATGCGAAAAGAGCCGATTTCGCCGGTCGCGCGCGTGTGCGTGCCGCCGCAGAGCTCCATCGAATAGCCGTCGAGCGCGCCCGGCTTCGCCGCCGATCTGCACCACGCGGACCATCTCCCCGTATTTGTCGCCGAAGAACTGCATCACATCCGCGCGCGCCCTTCACCTCGGCGTACGGCACCTCCGTCCACGAGACGGGCGCGTTCTCCACGATCCGCTCATTGACCAGCCGCTCCACGTCGCGCACCTGCGCGGGCGTCAGCGCGGCGCTGTTGAAATCGAACGTCAGCTTCTCCGGGCCCACGAAACTTCCCTTCTGCGTCGCCTCCTTCCCCACCACCTCGTGCAGCGCCCAATGCAGCAGATGCGTCACCGTGTGATGCCGCTCGATCGCCGCGCGCCGCGGGCGATCCACCGACAGCCGCACGGTCGTCCCCTCGGCCGGCGCGGGCTCGCCCATCTGTGGCTCGATGAAGTGCAGCCACGTCTTCCCGGCCTTCTGCGTATTCGTCACCGTCCAGACCTGTCCCCCGCTGGAAAGCTCGCCGGTATCGCCCACCTGCCCGCCCATCTCGGCGTAAAAAGTCGGACTCCCCGAAGATCACGGCCGTCTTCTCCTTCACCGCCGATCACCTCGGCCACGTCGGCCTCGGCCTCCAGCTTGTCGTAGCCGATGAAGTTCGTCGGCTCGGTCGTCTCGATTTCGCTCAGCGAAATGACCTCCTTCTTCTGCGCCGCCCGCGCGCGCGCCCGCTGCTCCTCCATGAGTTTGTTGAAACCCTCGACATCGACCGTCAGCCCGCGCTCGCGGGCCATCAGCTCGGTCAGGTCGAGAGGGAAGCCGTAGGTGTCGTAGAGCTGGAAAGCATCCTCACCGCAAATGGAGGGAGGATTCTTCAAGCAGCCTCCTCCTGCGCCGTCGTAGATCTCCGAAATCGTCGAAGTCTCAGACGAGCTTTCCGGTCGCGGAAAAAGGTAAACAAGTGCCGCTTCCGTGTAGCGCGCAGCTTGATTGTGGCCAGGCTTCAGGGTTCTCTGGACCACCGTAAACGACATCCATGCCTTCCCGGCGAGCCTGCGCCGTGACCGCGGCGACGAGAACGTCGTTCTCAAAAAGCTTCAGATCCCGCGATCCAGCGTCTTGTTAAAGGCCTCTTCTTCGCGTTTGAGGACTTCTTCGATGTGTTTTTGGCGGGTGCGGAGCTCGGGGAAGGGGTCGCCCATGGTGCGGGCGAGGACGTCGACGAGTTTGTAAAAGAACGGCTCGGTGAAGCCGAGGGTGCGCCCGTAACGGACGGCGCGGCGGAGGATGCGGCGCAGGACGTAGTGGCGGTCGGTGTTGCCGGGGGCGATGCCGTCGGCGATGGCAAAGCTGAGGGTGCGGATGTGGTCGGCGATGACGCGAAAGGCGATGTCGAGGGCGATCTGCTCGGGCGTGGCGTAGCGGTCGGCGGGGGTGGCAGGGGGCGGGATGGCGCCGTGGCGTTCGTCGGGCGGGAGGTCGGTGACGACTTCGATGGGGGCGACGTTGACGGGGCCGGACTCGGGGAGGACGCCGGGGATGGGGGAGACGGGGGAGGTGAGGTCGGGGACGGGGACGGCCATCGGGACTTCGAGGTCGCCGGGCGGGGGGAGGATGCTGGGGGGCGCAGGGGGTGCAGGCGCGGCGGCGGAGGGCTCGCCGGGGGTTTTTGAGATGGCAAAAACTGAATCTTTGCCGGCGTTGGTTGATTCTTCGCCGGCAAAGATTGATTCTTCGCCGGCGTTCATCGGACCAACGCCAGCGTTCGTGGCACCAACGCCTTCGTTCGTTGAACCAACGCCTTCGTCGTCGACCAACGGCGTCGGGTGGCACGCTTCGCTGGACCAATGGTCGGCGTCGTTGGCACTGGCGGCGTCGTTCGGGACCAACGGCGTCGTTCGCGGGACCAACGGCGTCGTTGGTTGGACGAACGACGTTCTGCGGCGTCTCATTTTTGAGAAAAGGGCCGGCTCCGGCGGGGCTGGAGGGGGCGCTGGCTGCGGGCGCAGGGGCGAGGGTGCTGCCAGGGAGGGTGCTGCGGTAGGTTTTGCCGCTCATTTCTTCGAGGACGTCGAAGATGGGGCGGAAGATGTCGGTGTCGTAGTTGGAGATGCGGGCGCTGGCGAAGTCGGTGAAGTTTTTCGTGCCCTGGATGATGCTGGCGACGCGCTCGAAGCCCATGCCGGTGTCGACGTGCTGGGCCGGGAGCGGGACGAAGGTGCCGTCGGGGTTGGCGTTGAATTGGATGAAGACGAGGTTCCAGATTTCGATGCAGCGGGGGTCGCCCGTGTTGACGAGGCGTGCCGCGGGTGTCGCCGGCGGGGGTGAGATCGACGTGGAGTTCGGAGCAGGGGCCGCAGGGGCCGGTGTCGCCCATCATCCAGAAGTTGTCTTTTTTGTTGCCGTTGACGATGTGGACGGCGGGGTCGAGGCCGTGGGCTTCGAATTTGGCGGCCCAGATAGTTCCAGGCTTCCTGTCGAAGTCGGCGGGGTCGCCCTTGGCTTTGTCGGGGCTGTAGACGGTGGCGTAGAGGCGCTCGGGGGGGAAATCCCACTCGTCGACGATGAGCTCCCAGGCCCATTCGATGGCTTCTTTTTTGAAGTAGTCGCCGAAGGACCAGTTCCCGAGCATCTCGAAGAAGGTGTGGTGGTAGGTGTCGAGGCCGACGTCGTCGAGGTCGTTGTGTTTGCCGCCGGCGCGGATGCATTTCTGGGTGTCGGCGGCGCGCCCGGGGGTGTAGGGGCATTTGGTTTGTCCCGAGGAAGATGGGGACGAACTGGTTCATGCCGGCGTTGGTGAAGAGGAGGTTCGGCGAGTCGGGCAGGAGGCTGGCGCTGGGGACGATGGCGTGCTCTTTTTGCCGGAAGAAATCGAGGAAGGACTGGCGGATCTCGGCGGCGGTCATGGGAGGGCGGAAGGTAGCGGGCGGGAGGGAAAGGTAAAGGGTGGGCGCGGGGATTCGGGCCTTGCGGAAGGCGGGGGGCGTGTCAGGCTCGCGGGCGTCGGTCACCTGGAAGCTGGAGAAGATGACAACTATGAATCACCCCGAGGAAGAGGTGCTGCGGCTCATTGCGCTGCGCCAGTTCGATCTGCTGGATACGCTGCCGGAGCCGGTGCTGGATGATCTGACGACGCTGGCGGCGCAGATCTGCGGGACGCCGATTTCGCTGATCTCGGTGGTGGATGAGAGGCGGCAGTGGTTCAAGTCGCGGTGCGGGCTGGAGGCGACGGAGACGTCGCGGGAGCTTTCGTTTTGCGCGCACGCGATCCAGCAGCGGGGGATGACGATCGTGCCGGATGCGACGAGGGATGAACGATTTTCGCAGAATCCGCTGGTGACGGGGGAGGAGAATTTTCGCTTTTACGCCGGGGTGCCGCTGATCACGGAGGAGGGATACGCGCTGGGCACGCTGTGCGTGATCGATCGCATGCCGCGCTCGCTGACGTCGGTGCAAAAGGAGGCGCTGGAGGTGCTGGGGCGGCAGGCGATGGCGCAACTGAATTTGCGCCGACAGGCGCGCGAACTGGCGCGGAGCGAGCGGCTGCTGCGGACGATCTTCGAGTCCGAGCCGGCGTGCCTGAAAGTGCTGGGCTCGGAGGGGGAGCTCCAGATGATCAATCGCGCGGGGCTGGCGGTCCTGGAGGCGGAGTCGCTGGAGCAGGTGGAGGGAAGGTGTCTTTTCCCGCAGGTGGTGCCGGAGGATCTGAAAGCGGTCGTGACGCTGGCGGAGCTGGTTTTCAAAGGAAAATCCGGCACGGTGGAATTCGGGCTGATCGGTCTGAAAGGGACGCGCCGCCAACTGGAGATGCACGCGGCGCCGCTCCGGGACGATGCGGGCTCGGTGACGGCATTGGTGGCGGTGACGAGGGACATTACGCAGCAAAGGCAGGCCGAACAGGCGCTCCGGCGACAGGCGCATCTGATCGATGTGTCGTTCGATGCAATCATCGTCTGGGATCTGGATGGCGGGATCAGCTTCTGGAACCAGGGGGCCACGGAGCTGTATGGCTTCACGGCAGTGGACGCGAGCGGCCGACACACGCAAGAACTGCTGCAGACCGAGCACCCGGAGGGGATCGCGATCTTCGAACGACAACTGATGACTTCCGGCTCCTGGACCGGAGAGCTGCGGCAACGCACGCGGGATGGAAGGCGGATAGTGGTGGAGAGCCGGCAGCAACTGGTGGAGGAATCAGATGGGAGAAAGGTGGTCTTTGAGACGAACCGGGACATCACGGGCCGGCTGCGGAATGAAGCGCGTTTCCGGCGACTGGTGGATTCGAACGTGCAGGGGGTGATTTTCTGGAATACCGCGGGAGGAATTCACGGCGCCAACGAGGCTTTCCTGCGCATGGTGGGCTACACCCGGGAAGACCTGGAGGCGAACCGATTGTCTTGGACGGCCATGACGCCGCCGGAGTCGGATGAACTCGATCAACACGCGCTCGCAGAGCTGCAAGCAAAGGGAGTGTGCACGCCGTACGAGAAGGAGTTTTTCCACAAAAATGGCACCCGAGTCCCTGTGCTGATCGGCGGTGCGGCGTTCGAGGACACTCCGACGGAGGGCGTTTCATTTGTCCTGGATCGCACGGAGCGAAAGCGGCTCGAGCAGCAGATCCTTCGCGCACAGCGGATGGATAGCATCGGCACCCTGGCGGGTGGGCTCGCGCACGATCTGAACAACGTCCTCGGGCCGATCATCACGTCGCTGGAGTTGCTGAAAATGCAGTTCCCCGATCCCCAGAGCACGGATCTCCTGGAAATCATCGGGGCCAGCGCGAAACGCGGCGCGGCAATGGTGAAACAGGTGCTCTCCTTCGCACGCGGCGCTGAGGGGATGCGGATGGAAGTGCACGTGCGCCACCTGCTCCACGACATCGAGAAGATCGCCAACGAGACCTTTCTCAAGCACATCCGCATCCGCACGGACATCGCGCCCAATCTCTGGCCCGTCCGAGGTGATCCCACTCAGCTTCACCAGGTGTTCCTCAATCTCTGCGTCAACGCGCGCGACGCCATGCCGGAGCAAGGTGCGTTGACGATCTCCGCGGAGAACATTGTCCTCGATGCGCACTACGCAGGGCTCGATCCTGAGTCGCATCCCGGGCCGTATGTTTTCATTCAAATCGAGGACGACGGCAGCGGGATGTCACCCGAAGTCCTCGATCAGATTTTCGACCCGTTTTTCACGACCAAGGAGATCGGCAAAGGAACAGGACTCGGCCTTTCGACTTCGCTCGGCATCGTTAAAAGCCACGATGGGTTCATCCGCGTCTACAGCGAAGTGGGCACGGGCACGACTTTCAAAATCTACCTCCCCGCGCTCACCGGCGGCTTCGCGAAACCGGTCGTCAATGTCGCCGCCGACCTGCCGCGCGGTAACGGCGAACTCATTCTCGTGGTCGACGACGAAGCCCCCGTCCGACAGATCACGAAACAGACGCTGGAAGCGTTCGGTTACCGCGTCATTCTCGCCTGTGACGGCGCCGAAGCGGTCGCAACCTATGCCTCGCGGCAAGCGGAGATCGCCGTCGTCCTGACTGATATGATGATGCCGATCATGAACGGCCCGGCGACCATCCAAGTGCTGCGAAAGCTTAATCCCGAGCTGCGCATCATCGCCGCCAGCGGCCTCTCCGCCAACGGCCACGTCGCGCGTGCCGCGAGCCTTGGAATCAAACACTTCCTACCCAAACCCTACACTGCAGAGACGCTGTTGCAGGTGTTGAAGCAGGTTCTCGCCGCCGCGCCATAGGGTTACCTCACCGCATCCCCGCTGCCCGTGGTGCCGCCGCCAAGGACTTCAGGATCGAGTATGACGTGGCGGATGCGCTCGCGCTTCCAAGTGTATGTGACGTGGATGTAGCCGTCCGGCGCCTGAATGACGGCGGGATAGGAGTATTCGCCGGGGGCGCTCTCGAGGATGGCGGCGGGCTGCCACGTTTTGCCGTCGCCGGAGAGGGCGACGTTGAGGGGTGAGCGGCCTTTTTCGGTGTGGTTGTAGACGAGCAGGTGGCGGCCGTCGGCGAGAGTGAGCGCGTCGGTGCCGGCGTTGGGATTGGGCAGCGCGGTCAGTGTCATCGGGCCCCAGGTGAGGCCGCGATCGGGTGAGTCGATGGTGAAGATGCGCTTCTGCTGGGTGCGGCCGAGGGCCTGCAACGCGCCGTCAGGTTTCACGAGCAGGGACGGCTGAATGGCGGCAATTTTCTTCCCGTCATTCAGCGGGCCGGTCGAGGTCCAGGTCTGGCCGAGATCCGCGCTGCGCTCGAAGTGAACACGCCACCCGGCGGGGCCTTCCGTGCTCGACGGGCTGAGCAGGTCGCCATTCGCGAGCTGAAGCGGTTTATTTTTAATCGGCCCGAGGATGCCCGCGGGCAACCGTTGCGGCGCGGTCCACGTCTTGCCGGCATCGGCCGAAGTCGCGAGCATGCCCCACCATTTTTCCGGGCTCGGTCCCACTTTGTAAAAGAGCAGCAGAGGCCCTGACTTCGGCTGGAAAAGCACGGGGTTCCAACTCGGCATCCGCGTGCCGTCCGGCCGCACGCCGTTCATTACCTCGACGGGCGCGCTCCACATCCCGCGGTCATTGCGCGAGAGCCAGATGCCGACATCCGCGGCGCCTTCTTTCGCGCCGCCAAACCACGCCACGACGAGCGCGTCATTGCTCACGACAATCGTCGAAGCGTGACAACTCGGAGTCGGCGCGTTTTCAAAAATGAACTCGGACATCACCACTCCCGGCTGCTGTGCGGCCGCCGCGACTATGAAAGCGAAACTGGCGAAGATCACGCGCGCGAGGAACATGGTGAAAGTCGAAACCACCCGCGTCTTAAAAGTCCAGCCTGTGCTCGGAAAGCCGATGCGCTAATAAACTTCCCGGTTGCGGATTGCCGCGAGAGCACGAATACTCCCCACCCATGCCGCCGACCGCGCCCGCCGCTCCCCCACCCACTTCTCTCACCCTCCCGCGTCCGGTGCCGCACGCAGAAATTCCGTCAGCCGAAGAAGAACATCCCGCAGACGGCCGTCGAGCGGCAGCACATCCTCGAGCGCGTGCCGCGCCTACGTCGCCGAGCACAAGCCGGTGCCGCCGCTGCCGCAGGAGGAGTTGAAGGTGCATGCCGACCGGCTGGTCGCGCAGCTCGGGCTGCGAGCCGATCTACCGCGATTACATCGGCGTGCTGCTGAACAACGAAATGTGGCGCGAGCAACTCGCCGGCGTGCCTTTCGAGCGCCGGCTGCTGCTGCTGCCGAAGTGCCTGCGCGTGGAGAGCAAATGCCCCGCGCCGTTCGATGAATTCGGCCTGCTCTGCAAACAGTGCGGGCTCTGCTCGATCCAGGATTTGCAGGCGGAAGCCGAGCGGCTCGGCTACGCGGTGCTCGTCGCGGAAGGCAGCGCGATCGTCATGTCGCTCATCCAGACCGGGAAGATCGAGGCGATCGTCGGCGTGAGCTGCCTCAGCGTGCTGGAGCGCGCGTTTCCCTACATGGAAGCCGCGGCCATTCCCGGCGTCGCCGTGCCGCTGCTCCAGGACGACTGCATCGATACCACCGTCGATCTCGACTGGGTCTGGGATTACATCCACCTCACCAGCGACGACCAGACGCGCCGCCTCGATCTCAGCGCAGCTGCGCGACGAAGTCGACTTCTGGTTCACCCCGCTGAACCTCGACACGATCATGGGTCCCGCCGCAGGGCGAGACGGAAAAGATCGCCCGCGAATGGCTCGGCCGCGCCGGCAAACGCTGGCGCCCGTTCCTCACCGTCGCCGCCTATCAGGCGCTGCGCGCCACGCCCGGCGCGCCGCTGCCCGAGGATCTGCGCAAGGTCGCCGTCGCCGTCGAATGCTTCCACAAAGCCTCGCTCATCCACGACGACATCGAGGACAACGACGCGCAGCGTTACGGCGAAAAGACGCTGCACGAAGAACACGGCATCGCCGTCGCGCTGAATGTCGGCGACCTGCTCATCGGCGAAGGTTACCGCCTGCTCGCCGCGTGCCGCGCCAGCGCCGAGCAGAAAGTCGAGATGCTCCGCGTCGCCGCCGAAGGCCAGCGCGAACTCTGCCGCGGCCAGGGCGCGGAACTCGTCTGGGCGCGCCATCCCGCAGCCGCTCACCTCGCTCGAAGTGCTCGATATTTTCCGCAAGAAAACCGCGCCCGCCTTCTCGCGTCGCGCTCCAGCTCGGCGCGATCTACGCCGGGCAGCTCGAGGAAGTGGAGGAAGTCCTCAGCGCCTACAGCGAAGCGCTCGGCATCGCCTACCAGATCCGCGACGACCTCAGCGATCTCGGCGCGAGCGGCGAGACCAACGACATCGCCGGCCTGCGCCCGAGCCTGCTCCTCGCCACCGCCTACGAGCGCGCCGCGCAGGAAGCCGCGCGGCGCCGACAAAGCGCTCGCCGACACGCGCGACCCGCAGAAGCTCGCGCTCGAAGCCCACTGGCGCCGCCTTTCCACCGCCGACGCCCGCCGAGATCGAAGCGCTCTACCTCGAACTCGCACGCCGACGAGCGCTGCCGCGACCTGCTCGAACGCTACAAGGAAGAAGCCATCCGCACGCCTGCGCGATGTGGAAAACGCCAACCTCAAGGGCCTGCTCCGCCGCGTCATCGGCAAGATTTTCAACGACACGGAGATCAAAGGCTGGTGCAAGGAGTTCGAGGAAAAGAACCTCGCCGCGCCGCTCGCCCTGCCCGTCATCGCTGCCTGAATCCGACGCCACACACCCCCACTCCGGTTGGCTGGCATTCCGCCAGGCACGACCTTCGACCAATCCCGGGGTGCTACTGCTGGCCTGATGCCCCAAAAAAAACGCCGCACCTGCGACTGCGCAGATGCGGCGGGAATATTGTGCGGACTAGCCGCGGCGGTAATTACTTCGCCTTTTTCGGGCCGTGTTCGCGATTCTTGTATTCGTCCATCGACACTTTGCCGTCGCTGTCCTTGTCCATTTTCTTGAAGGCTTCTTCGGCTTTGGTCGGATCCTTTTTGCCCATGGGTCCAGCTTTCATCTCATCGAGAGAGATCGAGCCGTCGCTATCCCCGTCGAGCTTCTTGAACATCGCCTCTGGGTCGCGCTGAGCCGGCTTTGCTCCCGGCGAACCGGGTTTTGCGGGCTTCGAGGGCGTTCCGGGTTCCGCGGGCGCGGCGGTCGTTCCGGTGGCGGACGTGCCTGCGGCAGCGTCAGCCGGTTTCACTCCCGGCGAACCGGGTTTGGCTGGTTTGACTTCGTCTTCCGCGAAGCTCATCGCGGTGCCGAGTGCGAGCGTCGCGAGGATGGTGGTGAGTGCTTTCATGTTTTTTTGTTTTTTGGGTTTGGATTGTGGCGGTCGCCTCCAGCGTCTCAGCCAGAGCACCGCGTGTTCTACTTTCGTAACTGACGGCACTCGCGCGCGTTCATTCACTCAATCGCATCTCAAGCGATCACTTCCTTCACCACATTCCCCGCCACGTCGGTCAGCCGGAAATCGCGCCCGGCGTAGCGGAATGTGAGCTTCTCGTGATCGAGCCCGAGCAGCGCGAGCATGGTCGCGTGCAGGTCGTGGATCTGCACTTTGTTCTCCACCGCCTCGTAGCCGTAGTCGTCTGTCTGTCCGTAACTCACGCCCGCCTTTTGCCCCGCCGCCCGGCCATCCAGATGGTGAACGCTTTGTTGTTGTGATCGCGTCCGTCGCCGCCCTGCGCGTGCGGCGTGCGGCCAAATTCACCGGCCCAAACGACGAGCGTATCCTTCAACATCCCGCGCGCCTGCAGATCGGTGAGCAGCCCGGCGATCGGCTGATCCGTCGGCGCGGCAATTGTTCGCCAGAGCGGTGCCGAGGTTGAAATGCTGATCCCAGTTGCCGTGCGTGATCTCCACGAAACGCACGCCCGCTTCGACCATCCGCCGCGCGAGCAGACACTTGCGCCCGAAGTCATCCGTCGCCGTCTCGCCGATGCCGTACAGCTTTTTCGTCGCTTCGGTTTCTTTGCGAAAGATCCATCACCTGCGGCATCTGGCTCTGCATTTTGAAAGCCAGCTCATAGATTCGATCACGCCTTCGACTTCCGGGTTCACCCGATCGCGCGCGAGCTTTTCGCGGTTGAGCGCCTGCACGCAGTTCGAGTTCGGCGCGCTGCGCGTTCGGCTCAGTTGCGTGGCGAGATTGCGCACTTCCGCGCCTGCGATCGGCCGATTGTCCGAGCCGATTTTCGTCGCCTGATAGATCGCCGGCAAAAACGCGCTCCCGTAATTTTGCGCGCCGCCAAAGCCGCTCGGCGGCGTCAGCGTGACGAAGCCCGGCAGATTTTCATTCGCCGTGCCGAGCCCGTAAAGCGTCCACGCGCCGAGCGAAGGTCGGACAAATTGCGAGTTGCCCGTGTGCAATTTCACGAAGTGCCTGCGGATGCGCCGGCAGGTCCGTCTGCATCGAGCGGATCAGGCACATCTCGTCCGCGTGCTTCGCCACGTTGGGAAAAAGCTCCGAGATCCACAGCCCGCTTTTTCCCGACTTGCGAAAATTTCCACTTCGAGCCGAGCAGCTTGGTCCCGGGCCGTTTGCCGGGCTTGTCAGTGTCCGCGGTGAGCTGCGGCTTGTAGTCGAAAGTGTCCACGTGCGACGGTCCGCCGCGCATCGTCAGGAAAGATCACCCGCTTCGCTTTCGCGGGAAAATGCGGCGATTTCGGCGCGAGCGGATTGCCCGATCTCGCACTCTCCGCCGCGCCCGCCGTCAGCCCCGCAAACGCGAGATAGCCGAAGCCACACGACATCTTTTTCAGGATATCGCGCCGCGTGAACAGCGGCGTCACGTCGCCGCAGGTGCAGAAGTTGTCGTTCATGTTATGAGGTCAGTTCAGGTAGCGGAATTCCGCGCTGGCGAAGAGCGCGCGGCAGAGGCTGGTCCACGCGGCTTTCACGTCCTCGGCGTCTCGCAGACCGGGCGCGGCTGGTCGCCTTTGCTCCAGTTCGACGGAAATCTTGCTGAGGAAAGTGGAGGCGGCCTGCCGCTCCACCGGCGTCGGGCGCGCGGCGAAAAGGTGAGCCAGTAGGCGAGGTCGACGCGCTGATCGAGGTTCGCCGCCACTCCGCCATTCGGCCCGCCGGGATAGGCCGCCGAGCACACGATCCGCGAGCGCCTGCGCCTGCGCGGTCACGAACGCGCTGTTGAGCATGTAGAGCGCTTGCGCCGGGACATTCGTCGTTTCGCGCGCGCCCGTCGACGAGGCTGGGTTCTCGGCGAAATCGAAGACGCGCCAGCGCGTCGGGCAGGACGTCGCGCGCGATCGGCAGATAGAGGCTGCGCTGGTTGCCGCCCGCATTGATGATCGCCTCCTCGCCGACCCCGCCGCGACGCGGCCGCGCCGCCGATCGGACCGTCGCCGGCGCGCGCGATGAGCGAGCCGATCGGCGGCGTGCAGTTCGATCGTGCCCGCGCGACACGAGCATCGCGTCGCGCATGCATTCCGCGTCGAGCCGGCGCTTGCTCATGCGCCAGACGAGCGTGTTCTCGGGATCGGCGGCGAAGCTTTTTTCGTCGAAGGCGGACGCGAGCTGGTAGGTGCGGCTGAGCACGATTTCGCGGATGAGTCTTTTTCATCGACCAGCCATCCTCGACGAGCCGCGTGGCGAGGTGATCGAGCAGCGCCTGATTGGTCGGCTTCTGTCCCCGTCGTGCCGAAATTGTCGACGCTCTCGACGATTCCCTGGCCGAAAAGCCAGTGCCACGACGCGATTCGCGATGACACGCGCGGTCAGCGGATTCTCCGGCGAGGCGATCCACTCGGCGAGCTCCCGCCGTCCGCTGGTGTTCGCCGGAATGGCGGGAGCCGTCGCGGTGCTGAGCACGTTCACAAAGCCGCGCGGCACTTTCTCGCCAGGCTTGTCCACGTCGCCGCGGGCGAAGAGCGGGCTGTCGCCGATGCGCGAAAACTCGGGCGGCCGCCCGCCGAAGCGCGCCCGGATCCGATCGCGCACCATCCCGCCGAAGTCCTCCGCCGAGAGCCGCGCATCGCGGCCGCTTGGCGAGATCCTGCACGCCCATCGCCAGCGCCTTCGTCGTGGCCGGTCGCGTCGAAGGATTTCAGCTCCGTCTCGAGCTGCCCGAGTCTGCGCGATCACTTGCAAGCCGCGCCGCTGATTGTTCCGGCTTTCGGTCGGTGCGCCCGCGGCTGCGCGAACCGCTCCTCGAAGATCTCCTCCTGCTCTTTTTTCAGCGACGCCAGTTGCGCCTGTTTCCGCTTGCGCGCTCCTCGACCGACATCGTCGCGCTCGAGCGTCGGTGCCACGCGCGCCTCGTCGGCAGTTCGATGAGCTCGCTGGCGTGCCGGTTTTGGATGCCCTGCGGCCGTCCCGTAGCGCGTGTCGGTGCTGAGGAAGATGCCCGCCATCGCGTAGTAATCGCGCTGCGGGATCGGATCGAATTTGTGATCGTGACAGCGCGCGCACGCGACGGTCAGGCCGAGGACCGCCTGCGAGATCGTGTCGATCTGCTCGTCCGCGACATCCAGCGCGAACTGCCGCGCATTCTGCTCGTTCAGCCCCTTCGGGCCGATCGCGAGAAAGCCGGTCGCCACGAGTGTGCTCCGCGCGCTCGCTTGGTCATCCGAAGCCGGCAGCAGGTCGCCGGCGATTTGCTCGCGGATGAACTGGTCGTACGGTTTGTCCGCGTTGAACGCCGCGATGACGTAGTCGCGATACCGCCACGCGTGCGGAAAGGCGATGTTCACGTCCTTGCCGCTCGATTCCGCGTAGCGCGCGACATCGAGCCAGTGCCGTCCCCAGCGCTCGCCGAATTGCGGCGACGCGAGCAGCCGATCGACGACTTTTTCCAAGGCAGCTGCTGATCGCGGACGCGCTGACCTCGTCCGGCGCGCTGCATTCCTTGAGAAGGCCTCAAGTTCTCTTGGCGTCGGCGGCAGGCCGATGAGATCGAAATAGAGCGCGGCGCAGCAGCGTGGAGTTGTCGGCGTCGGCAACGGGTTTCAGCCCTTTTTCCGCGAGCCCGGCGAGCGACGAAACGGTCGATCTCCGACCGCGCCCATGCATGCATTCGCGGGCGACGCCGGCTTTTGCACCGGCTGAAACGACCACCATTTCTTCGCTGCTTCGCGCGTCGTATTTCTTCACGACTTTCGCCGCGCCCTCGCGCGGATCAGGCGCGCCCATCTTCACCCACGTCTCGAAATCGGCGATGACCTCCGCGGACAGTTTGCCGCCCTCTTTTTCCGGCGGCATCGCGGTGTCCTTGTTCGAGTGCCGGACTGCCTCGATGAGCAGGCTTTCCTTCAGGTCGCCGGGCACCACCGCCGGTCCATTATCTCCGCCGCGCCGGATGCCTTCGCGTGTGTCGAGCGTCAATCCGCCGCGGATTTTCTCCGAATTCTCCGCGTGGCACTTGTAGCATTTTTCCGCGAGCACAGGCCGGATTTTCTTCTCGAAAAAAGCGAGTTGGTCCGCGGTCGGAGACTCATCGAGCGCGTGCGCCGCAGCCGCCGCCAAGAGATTGAGGGCGGCGGCAAAGGCGCCGGTGAGCAAGAGGCGAGTAGTCATGGCGTCGGGTGGGTAGGAGAGACGCCAAGGTTGCACGGGGCGTCACCGAATTTTCCTAACCCCCGAACTACGCCGCAGTTGCGCACGCCGCGCAGTTATCCACGGGCGGCGCTCAACACCGCGAATGACTGCTTCGCGGCAGCCACTGGATCGTAGCCCGCGCGATTCCAAATCATCGCGCTCACTTCCACCACGACATCGCCACGATAATCCAGCTCGCGCAGCAGCCGGAAATACTTGGCGTAATCGGTCGTCCCCTCGCCCGGCAGGAGGAATTCCACTTTGCCCTCCGGCGACCAGCGCCCGTCTTTCACGTGAATGAAACGCGTGTCCGGCAGCATTGCGCGCAGCGTTTCCTCGAGCGCGAATTTCTGCAACTCGAAGTGGCTGACATCGTAGGTCAGCTTGATCCACGGGCTCGCCGCCTGATTCATCAGCCACAGCACGCGCTCGGGCGTCGAGGCCGCACTCATCACGTGCGCCTTCAGCGCAATGACCAGCCTCGATTCGGCCGCCACCGTGGCCCACGCACGGAGCTGCTCCGCCATCCCGTTCTTGATCTGATCCCACTCCGCCGGCTTTCCCCCAAGAACGGTCTCCAGAGGTGGAAGCGGCATGGCTGGTGAAAGATCGTGCGCAAGCTGCGCCGCGATCTTGATCTGCTCCAGGTTTCGAGCGTGGCTGGCCGCGTCGGCCACGAGACTGAGGTTTTCCATGAACCCCGAGACTCGCAATTTCAATGAAAGGAGAAGTTCGCGCAGGCGCCGGCGATCCTCGGGGGAAAGCAACTTCGGCTCCGCGGGAAAGCCCGGAAGCAGCGCGAATTCGACGCCCTCGAAACCAATCTCCGCGCACGTCCGCAGCGCCGTTTCAAGATCGAGCGTCTTCATCCCGTAGAGGCTGAAACCCAACCCAAACGGAGCCCGCTCCTCAGCTCCGAAAGCCGGGCTCAGCGCGACCGCCCCGGCCGTGCCCAGAACGCTTCGCACAAAATCGCGCCGTTGCATGGTGCCGATCGACTACTCCGTCGCCTCCCGGAGCATGCGCATGAATTCACGCATCAGCTCCGAGTTGTCATTCCACGTCCGAGCGCTCACCAGATTCCCGTCGATGACGTACGACCGATCAACGTATTTCCCGCCGCCCTGCTCCACGTCGAGGCGGCACTTCGCGACCGTCGTCACGGTCCGCCCGGAAATCACGCCCGCGGCAGTCAGGATTTCGATCCCGTGGCAGACCATCGCGACGGGCTTTTGCTTCTCGAAAAAGTGGCGTGTCAATCGGAGCAGGTCGGCGTCGTAGCGCAGGTATTCCGGCGCGCGGCCTCCAGATACGAACAGTCCACAATAGTCATCGGGCACCACATCGCGAAACGCCACCGTCGCCCGAATATGATAGGCCGGGCTTTCGCGGGTGATGTCCCACTTCGGCTCGCCCGGCGGGATTTCGTGTAGCACGCCGTGGTAGAGCCGCGCCTCCGGCCCAGCGACTACCGCTTCGAAGCCATCTTCCGGCAAGCGGAACATCGGATACATCGTGTCCATCACCTCCGTCGCATCGCCGATGGGAATCAGCACTTTCTTGGGCCGACTCGGCGGCGGGGACTTTCGAAGCATGGGAGGGGGAAACAACGCGTTCCATTTTTGATATGGCCGAGGCTGCTGTTTCGCAAGAACCGCCCGACGAGGTTTCGTTTGGAAACCAGTCGGCGTTGCGCCACCGTGTGCGTCCGCATGTTTCCCGCCCTTGCCACCCGTATCGTCCGCACCACCGACCCGCGCTTGCTCGCGAAATTCGCGTGGAATTTCGGCGTGAAAGGTATGCTGTCCGTCGAGCGCTTCAAGCGCCGGATCAAGCGTGGAGAATATTTCCCGCCCTTTCTCTACCTCTCGATTTTAAACTCATGCAACCTGCGCTGCCAGGGCTGCTGGGTCGATGTCGAGGCCGAGCGCACCGAGATCGACCTCGAGACCCTGAACCGCACGATCACCGACGCGAAGGCGCACGGGAACTCGTTCTTCGGCATCCTCGGCGGGGAGCCGTTCATGCACTCCGGGCTGCTCGACCTGCTCGCGGCGCACCCCGACGCCTACTTTCAGGTGTTCACGAACGGGCAGTTTATCACGGACAAAATCGCCCGCCGTTTGCGGCAAATCGGCAACGCAACACCACTTATCTCCATCGAGGGCCGCGAGATTGTCAGCGACGAGCGGCGCGGAAAAAAAGAAGTTTTCGCGCGGACGCTGCGCGGGCTCGAGGCGTGTTTGCGGGAGAAGATTCTGACCGGGGTGGCGACGAGCGTTTGCCAGACAAATATCGACGACCTTTGCACCGAATCGTGGCTGCGCGAACTCGTCGCGCGCGGCGTTCACTACGCGTGGTTTCACACGTATCGGCCCGTCGGCCCGAAGATGAATCCCGCGCTCGCGCTGCGTCCTGACCAACTCGTGCGCGTGCGAAAATTCGTCGTCGAGATGCGGGCGAAAGTCCCGATTGCAATCATCGACGCCTACTACGACGGCGAGGGGAAGGCGCTCTGCCCGATGAGCACCGGCATCAGCCATCACGTCAATCCGCGCGGCGACATCGAGCCGTGCCCGATCATCCAATTCGCCACTGAAAACATCCGCGATGAACGCGGCGTTTTCGCCACGATGCGCGACTCCACGTTTCTCAAAGACTTCCGCGAGCTCAGCGCGCAGCACACGCGCGGCTGCGTCGTTTTGGAGCGGCCGGATTTGGTAAAAGAGCTCGTCGTCCGACATGGAGCGCGCGACACGACAATGCGCGGCACCGCAATGGCCGAACTCGACGCAATGGAGCCGCGCTTTTCGCAATGGCTGCCAGGCGAGGAAATCCCCGAGCAGCACTGGATGTATCGCTGGGCGAAAAAGTATTGGTTCAACGATTTCGACGCCTACAAAAACGTCGCCTACGACGCCGCTCAAAAGGCGAAGGATTTGCAGGCGAAACTCGAAACAACCGCAGCCTGACGCCGCGATGGAAACGCTCGCGCCTGCTCGTCCGCACGTGATTCGCGAGTCTGCCGAGCCCGTGCGCGAGCCGCTATTTTCCGCGCGCGGGCTGTCGAAGATTTACACGACCGGCGAGGTCGAGACACGCGCGCTTGATGGCATCGACCTCGATCTTTTCCGCGGCGAACTCATCGTCCTCCTCGGCGCCTCTGGCAGTGGAAAATCGACGCTGCTCAACAACCTCGGCGGCCTCGACGTGCCGACCGCCGGCACGCTCACCTATCGCGGGCGTGACCTCGGCGACGCCGATGAGAACGAACTCACGCGCTTCCGCCGCGACTCGGTCGGTTTCGTGTTTCAATTCTACAACCTCATCCCGAGCCTCACCGCGCGGGAGAATGTCGCGCTCATCACCGAAATCGCGCGCGACCCGATGACGCCCGAAGAGGCGCTCGCGCTCGTCGAACTCACCGACCGCATGGATCACTTTCCGTCGCAACTTTCCGGCGGCCAGCAGCAGCGCGTCGCCATCGCGCGCGCCATCGCCAAGCGCCCCGAAGTCCTCCTCTGCGACGAACCCACCGGTGCCCTCGACGTGAAGACCGGCATCAAAGTCCTCGAAGCCATCGAGCATGTGAATCTCGAACTCGGCACCCTCACCGTCATCATCACTCACAACTCCACGCTAGCCGACATGGCCGACCGCGTCATCCACCTCTCCGACGGCCACATCATCGACATCCGCGAGAATGCAAAGCGCCAGTCTGTCCGCACCTTGGCTTGGTAAGAGATCATGTTCACAGGACTCGTACAAGAACTCGGTCAAGTGCTCGCTTTCGAACAGACCAGCAAAGGCGCGCGGCTTGCCATTCGGTCCCAGGACCTCTCTGTGACCGCCAAGGTCGGCGATAGTATCGCAGTCAATGGCTGCTGCCTTACAGTAACATCGCGAGCCGAACAGGAGCTCACCTTTGACCTACTCGCCGAAACGCTCGCCAAAACGAATCTCGGCCAGCTCTCCCGCGACTCCTGGGTGAACCTCGAACCTGCGCTAGCTGCCTCTGGACAGTTCGGGGGACACTTCGTCCAAGGCCACATCGATTGCACAAGTCCGATTCTGGACTTCACACAACATGGCTCCGATTGGCGATTGGAAGTTGCGCTCTCTAACGAGTTTGCGCGCTACGTCGTCGGTAAAGGTTCGATGGCCATCGACGGTATCAGCCTGACTGTCGCGGAACTTACTGAGACCAGTTTCGTCGTCTGGATCATCCCCCACACTTACGAAGTCACTAACCTGCGCACCAAACAGCCAACCGACTTGGTCAACCTCGAGTTCGACCTTCTCGCCAAATACGTTGAGCGAATGCTGGCTGCCCGCGGCTAGGTCGGATGGAAGCTAATTAAGCTTCTTCTTTTGCTGGAATAGAGCCTGCACGTCGGTGGGATTCAGATCGCTGAGATCGATCCCGGAATCTCCGCGCTGAGTGGATACCTGGATCCGGTCCGAGATGAGTTTCACGGTCGGACCCGCGTAATACTTCATCGACCCCACGGTGAGATGAGTAGGAAAGACCATCACGAGGAGGGAGTTCTCATCGATATTCAGCATGAGGGTGCTGTGGTGCTCCCCTTGTTGATACATGCTGGTGAAGTTGCTCTCATTGACGAGGCTCGCCATGAATTGCACGGCGTTGTAGGCGTTGGAACCTAGCGTGGCGAACGTTGTGGTATCGATTTGTTCCGGATTGCCGCACTGATGAATGAGGTAGCCCGCCTTCTCCACGAGCAAGGCAATGTTGGCTTCACTTTTTCGAAGCAGTTCACGCAAAGCCGCGTCAATATGGTCGATGTCGTCCTGATTGAGTGAAGGAAACTGACTCATAGGTCTGGAAAAGGTTATCGCCGACGTCCACCGTCATTGAGAAACTTATGCAGCAGCATGCGCGTGATCATGTTCAAGGTATCGAACACTCCTTCACACTTGGAGGCCGAAGCTTCGAAGGAAGGCACCTGCACCTCCCGGTTGTTGAGTAGGAAGTCGAGATATTCCACCGGCGCGACGTCCGGCAGGTCACGTTTGTTGTACTGCATGACATAGGGAATGTCATCAAGGCTGAGGTTGAGCGTCTTCAGGTTCTCCTCGAGATGCCGAAAGGTTTCGATGTTCTCCTCCATCTTGTCGTACTGCGAGTCAGCGACGAAGACGATGCCGTCGACGCCCCGTAACACGATTTGACGCGTCGCGTTGTAGATGACCTGACCCGGCACAGTGAAGAGCGCGAACTTGGTTTTGAAACCTTTGATCGCTACGGCCTCGAGCGGAAAGAAATCGAAGAATAAGGTGCGATCGCTACTGGTGGCGAGCGAGGTCAACTTCCCTTTCGCCTCAGGGTTCGGCACCTGAACGTTGCCATGCACTTGCTCCAGATTAGTCGTCTTCCCGCTCTTAGCCGGGCCGTAGTAGACGATCTTAACCTGTAGCTCCTTGGTAGCTTGGTTGATAATTGCCATGCGAGTGAGAGTTACTTTTGAGTCTGACGGGCGAGTTCCTCGGCGACAATCCGGAGAGCGTGCCAAGGCAGCGATTCTCCGGGCTTCCCGAGGACGGCAAAAAAGACATAGCCGAGGCGGAAGATCTGAAAGTAGGCGCCGTGAGTGGACATCAGCAGGTCGTCGATCTCACCGAGCTTCATCTCGCCGGAGTATTGGTTCAGTCGGCTGAAGATCTGAGGGAGGAAGGCTGCCACGACTTCGCCCTTCATCGGCTCTGGAAGCGAGTGTGCGACGACCAAGCCCTCCTGGAGCGCCACCACGGCGCCAGCGACCTCCGGAAGCTTTGTGATGTGCTGGACGATCTCGGCTGGTGACCAATCGTCTTTTGGAGGCACACCAAAGATTTCGGCAATCGTGTAAGCCGTCGTGCAGCCCGCATCGATGGGCACGCTGGAGGGAAGCGGATTGGCCGCGGGTTCCTCAACGTCGACTGGCTCTAGAGCCGGACCTTCGATCGAGACAGACAACTCTGGCGACGGCCCGGGAATCAGAGCTTGAGGTGCCTCGGGTTCGGAGGTCGGCTTGCCAGGCCCGCCGGCAAAGAGCTCCGGGATCGAGTCATCGACCGCTAATTTTTTTCGCGCGCTGCCTTCCTTCGAGGTCTTCAAAAACGCCGGGGCGATGATGCGCAGAGGGATCAAGAGTTCGAGCGCTTCCTTCGCCGCCGTCTCGCCGTCGAGGGCGGGGGAAATCCAGCTGCGAATCTCCCCCCAAGTGAATAAGACCTTTCCTTTGGCCAATCCCGCAGTGACTCCCGAAGCCGGCAAAGAGACGGTCGAGCCAGTAAGCGAGCTGATTTCCGCGAGGACTTCCGGGGGCCAGTTCACCGAAATATCGGGGAGGGGCAAAACGACGCTGCTACCGCCGGGCCGGGCCGACGCGGGGGCTATGGCTGAGGGCGCTGTGAGAACAGCCGTAGCCGGATGGCTTTTGGCCGGAGGCGCAGAAAAAATTGGTTCCTCTGGCACCGTTGCGCAGAGCGGCTGCGCCAGCTCCGGCGCGGGGAATTTGGCCGTCGCCAATTTGAGTCCAGCCGGCGCGGCCAATGGCACTGCTGGTGCCGGTGCAGGGGGAGGAATGACAGCTTCTTGCGGCTCCGTCGGTGCGATGGCGTAAGGATTCTCTGGATCGCCGAAAACATCGAACCCATCTTCCTCCGCGAGTTCGTGCATGCGCTGGTCGTCGCGCCGCTTTAGAAGGTCAGGCTTCACACGCTTGAAAATTTCCGCGAGCGGGATCTCGATCATCCGCTTCTCTTCCACCCGGGCGCTGAAGGTGCCCGCCGGCGCCTGCCGGTAAATGCTGGCGAGCGACATTTTCACCGAGCCGCTGGGCAGCTGTTTTAGAATCGTGGAAAGCGGGAGCGCCACCATCGTCTCGGGGTCCGGGCTGTGAACGACCGTCGCCTTCAACTCCGCCGGAAAGCGCGCGATGATCGCCGCCAGCGAAAGATTTGCGGTCTCGACCTTGGCCAGCGGCGCGGGGGCCGGTTCGATCACCGGCCGTAGAACGGCACGCTCGGGGACTGGTGGCTTTTGAAAAAGGCGTTTGAAGAGCTTGAGCATGCGACGTGACGTTGCCGGTTGCCCCCTCAGCTTAGCAGCCCGGGTGCCATTCCTTGCAGACTGCCGATTTTTCGCAGCCTTGATTCTTTCGTGGCCTGTCTCGTGCTATTCTCAGCGCAGTTGGTCCACAGTGCGACCGTTCAACTCCCTCGACATGGCTTCACGGCAAAAAATTCTCATTCTCGATGACGAGCACGACATCCTCGAGATCTACCAGGAAATCCTCGCGCGGCTGCCCAGCCAACCCGAAATCCACACGGCGGACAACGGAGCCCGCGCCATCGCGCTGCTGGAGAGCGAGGCTTTCAATCTCCTACTCGTCGATCTCCGCATGCCGCAGATGGATGGCTTTCAGGTGCTCGCGATCGTCCGGCGCAAATTCCCCGCGTTGCGCGTCGTCGTCATGACCGCTGCGGAGGACGAGCAGTTCCGCGCGCGGGCTTACGCGATGGGCATCGACCTCTACATGGAGAAGCCGAAAACCGGCAAAGAGATCATCAATTTCGTCGACTGCATCGAGTCCCTCCTCGAGCGCGAAGAAGCCGGCGGGTTCCGTGGCGTGCAGAGCAAGACGCTGGTGGATATCGTGCAGCTCGAGTGTCTCACGCAGAGTTCCGCCATTTTGAAAGTGACCACCGCCGTCGCGGAGGGCCGCATCTGGGTGCAGCGCGGCGAGATCATCGATGCCTCGACCGGAGAATATTCCGGACGCGACGCCTTCATGGAAATGCTCCGCTGGAAGACGGGGAACTTTGAAATCCTCCCTTCCGATCTGCCGCGGCCGCGCACCATCTTCAGCTCGTACGAAAGCCTGCTCATGGAGACTGCGCAGTCGCTCGACGAAGCCGCTGCCGCACCTGCGCCAGCCGAGGACACCGGGCTCGCAGCTTTCGCGCGTTACAAAGGTGTGCAATTTGCCGTGGCGGTTGAGAGCAGCGACCGGACGAAATTCGATCAATGGGGGATGGAAAACCCCGACGAAATGGCCGCCTGGATTCACGAGACTGCGCGTGCGCTGCGCGGACTCGGCGATCAGCTCGAGGCCGGGCAACTTCAGGAACTCGAAGGCCTCGGCGCGCAACGCCACATTGCCGTCCTCGTCGGCGACAATGAATCGCTCGGAGTCGGTTTCACCCGTTCCGCGGTCCTCCCACACATCCGTGAGACGATGAAGCAAATCGAAGGGAAATGGCTCTGTTGAAACCGTTTTCCCGCTCTCAAAAACCGCTCTGGCCCGAGCGGCTTCCCTCCGGTTGCTTCACTATCCATCGCGGCGGCGGCATCGTCGGCTCGACTTTGCCGAGCAGTTTCTCGCAGGCGATCGTCCTCGAAATCGGGCGGGTGGTCATCGATGCCTTTCAACGCGCGGCCGACACGAATCTCCCGCTCAGCGACCTCTACATTCACTACAGCGGACTCACCATCACGGCGCGCGAACTCCGCGGCGGCGCGCTCATTTTCCTGAATCCGGCCACGCTCAATCTCGCCCGCGTCCACACCACACCCGCCATGCATTACAAAAACATCGAGGAGTTCACCCTGCATCTCGAGAACTACATCGAGTGCTGGAAGCAGTTTAACAGCTACGTGAACCTCGCTCGCGACAAGAAGTTCTCCCGCGAGGATGAAAATCAATTTCTCGAAATCAAAAGCATCATCGCACAGGGCCTCGAGGCAATCATCGCCAGCGCCGACAAGCAGGGACCGAAAAAAGAGGAAGTGAACTCGCTTTTCTCCAACGCGCCCTCACTCCGCTACCTGAGCGACATGCCGGATGCCGTGCACAACGTCGAGGCGCAGTGGCACAAAATTTATCTCAGCCTCCAGAGCCTGCTCGGCCAGCTCAAGGTCCAGCAAAACAAGCAGGAGAAAGGCACGGGCTGGAGTTTGTTCGGGAAAAAATAGCCTTTTCGCGCCGACATCCAAGGGAGGCAACCCGCGGCGTTTTGCTGCACCTCGACCGCGCCGACATCGACGAAGGTGCGATCCTCCAGCCTCCGAGTTTTACTTTCCGGCTGCCCACAACACCGCGTTTTTCAGCAGCGTCTGATACGCCGGCAGATCGTGCGCCCGCGCATCGTGCCCGAGCGTCAGCCCGACGACGCGCGCCTTCGGATGCTTCACGATCCAGACCTGCGGAAACGACTTGCCGCTCTTCGGGCTCGTCGCCGTCGCGAGCACTTCGATCGGCGTTGCTGCCGCATCCGGTGTATAATTGTAGAGCTCGTCGATGATTTCGAAATTGGCCGGAACCCCTTTGACAATAGGGTTCTCCGGCGCCTTCACCTCCACTTGGTACGTCCCGAGCGCGTCGTGTCCGCGCGTTCCGCCGCCGACGATTTCCTTGTTCCAATCCGGGAAATTATTCCACGCATACCACGTCCCCGGATGCAGCGCGACGATCCCGCCGCCACGATTCGCGAACTCCAGCAGGGCCGATTTCGTCTCGTCATTGATCGGCTGATTCGCACTCAAGACAAGCACGTCGATGTTGTTCAAAATCGGCGTGAGCCCATTCAGATTCTGCGTGAAATCGACCCACCCAGCGACCGGTTCCAGCGTCGCTTTATCGGTCGCCCCGAAGAATTTCACGAAGTCGTGCGAACTCCCGCCGCCGACAAGCAGCACCCGCGGTCCTTTCGCCGGTTTGGTCGCCGGCGGCTGAGGCACGGGGTCCGTGAACTGCGGGACGAACCCTGCGGACTTTTTCGGCGCTGTCGGCGCTGGCGCGGCGGGTGCCGGCAACGGCGCGTTGGCTTCCGCGAGTTCCGCGGTGATCGCAGCAATCGTCGGTGCCGCCGAGGTGTCGAAACTTTCCAGCACCACTTTTTCGATCGGCGCTGTGCGCGTGAGCGGCTTCGTGAACCAGCGCACCTGATGCTCGCGCACCAGATCCTTTACCAGCTTCGAGCCCGGCACGTCCACCGGGTTGAAGTAGTCGGAGAATTCCGTTCCGTTCGCGAACTCCATTTCCTCCGATTTCCCGTCGGTGAAAACAACCGTCACCTTCATCACTTTTGAGGTGTCGCCATTATTCTGAAATCCCCATCCAGTCACGCCGCCGAGGAAATGCAAGCGGTTCGCCTTGAAGCCACCGAGCTTCGCCTCGACCCGCTGCGGCAGCGATTTCGAAAACGTCCGCGCGGGACCGCCTTTGAGCACGACGACGTTGTTGCCTGTCTTGCTTTTCGCCGGATCGACAATGTTGAATGGCACGCCTCCGATCGTTTGCACGCCGAACTTCTTGAACGGCAGCGTCTGATCTTTCGCCTCCTGCGACTGATACAATCCGCTGCGGGTGTCCGCGGTGAACGCCCCGGCGAGATCGACGAGACGGAAATGCGTGGCTTCGCTGCCGCAAATGTAGGTAAGGATGTCGCGCAGCACTTCGCCGCCAAGTCCCTCGAAGCCCTCCGGCATCAGCGAGCGGCCGGTATTTACCCGGCTTTTGATGTCGGAAATTTTGATGTCTTCCTGCCCGGCGAGGCTCTTCAGCAAAAGGCTCGCGGGGTTTTCACGCGCAATCACACCCGCGTGGAATTTGCCGTCTTTCGTTTCGATATTCCACGCAACGAAACTTGGATCGACCTCGCGATTCGGATCGACGATGGCCGTCAGCAATTCCGCCGCGCCGTGGGCGCCCATGCCCGTCAATGCCGGCCCGATGTCTGAGCCCTCATCGCCGAGTTTGTGGCAAATCGCGCACGTCGCCGTGAAGAGCGCCTTCCCTTTCACCGCATCGCCCGGCTGCTCAACGATCGGAGTGAGCTTCGCCAATGCCTCGTTTTTCGCCGCGAGCGCCGGGCCCATCAATTCATCAAGCAGCGCATTCGCCGCTTTTGAAACAGCCTTGTCCGGATGCGTCCGCAACCGCGCGAGATTAGCCGGCCCCAGCACGGAGATATCCGCCTGCTTCGCCTTCGCCGCATCGAGCAACGCCAGCGCCCAATCCGCGCGTTGCAGCAGCACCTCGAACGCCGGCGCCTGAGCCTCGGGCGAGAGCTTCGCAAACGTAGTCGCCAGCGCCGGTCCGACGCTCGCGTCGCCGGTTTCGCCGAGCGCCGCGATGAGCTGCCGTTGCAGGGCTGAAGAGGTTTTTCCGGTCGCTGCGGAAATCACCGCTGGCAGAGCTGCGGCATTCACGCTGCGCAATCCGAGCAGACCGTCTGCCGCCGCGAGCCGAGCTTCGTCACTTGCCGAGGAGTCGTTGATCTTTGCCAGCAAACCGGCCGTCAGCTTCTCTATCTCAGCTTTGAGCGCACCGGATTGGTCCCATTTGCCCGCCAGCGGCAGAGCGCTGCCGCTCGCGCCACTCGCCAACAATTTGCTCAGCGCGCCCGAAAGTTCCGGCGTCATCGCCGGGGCGGCTTTCAGCGACTTGCTGAGCGTGTCGAGGATGCTGCGTTTGAGCGCATCCGCCGTTGCCGGTTTCGTCGAAAGCAGGATCACCAATTTGGCAGCGGCTTCCGTGTTGTTCTTCTCGCCGATGCTCTGCGCGAGCTGACTGACCAGTGGGACCAGCGGGGCGGAATCCGCTGCATCCAGCGCCGCCGCGATGCTCGCTGCCGGGTTCTGCGCTGCAGCACCGATCGCTGCGGATTTTTGAAAGTCGTCATCGAATTTCGACCACGCCGCGATGAGGGCTTTGGCCTGTTCGTCACTGACTTCGCCCGCTCCGAGCGCGCGCAACCCAGCCAACCGCACCGAGGCGTCGGCATCCGTCAGCAATCCTGCGAGATTCTTTGCCTCACTGCCGTTCGGTGACATTTCGCCAATCAGGGCCACATTCCGGCGCACGGACGGCTCGCCGTCGGCCACCGCCGCGCTCAGCACTTCCGGCTTCAACCCCCCGAGCTGCTGAAGGGTCCAAAGCGACGCGATTTTCGTCTCAGGCGCCAGGCTTTTCCAGCCGCTCCGCACACTCTGCCCAAAGTTGAACGCGATGCTTTCCCGCACCTTTTCTCCGCCTTTGACAGCGTGTTCGATAATCAAACGCTCCGCCGTCATCCGCACGGCCCGGTTTGGATGGGAGAGCTGTTTCAATAATTCATCCGTGCCAGCTTTCGACAGATCCGGCACCGCGATCTTCTGCGCGTCCTTGTGATCGATCCGCCAGATGCGCCCGAAATAATGATCCCGATCCGGCCGCACCGCCGCATTCACCTTGTTGTGATCCGGCCCGCGCGTGTCGTTGTGGATGACCGCCTGATTGTAAAAATCCGCCACATACATCGCGCCATCCGGCCCCACGCGCACATCGATCGGCCGCCACCACATGTCGGCGCTGCGGACAAATTCCGTCTCTTCGCGGCCCGGGAGTTTGTGAAAAGTGGAACTCGATCCCTCCGGCGTCAACCGCGCGTGATGGATGATGTTGATCGTGGGTTCCGTGCAAAAATAGTCGCCGTTGTATTCCTTTGGCCACGTCCCGCCGTCGTAGACCACGCAGCCCGCCGCTGCCGTGAATGACCCAACCCAGTCGATCTGCCGGTACGCCTGCTCCTCCCACGTCATGAGCGGAAACGTCTTCTTCGACGGCTCGACAACGTGGTAGCTCGCGGTCTTCCCGATCTTTCCGCGCGCCAGCGCGTATTCCGGCAGCACCGTTTGCATCAGCAATTCGCCGCTCGTCGGCTGCGTCCACATCACGCGGTTGTCGCCCGTGATTTCCAGGCCCCAGGTGTTTCCACCTTTCGACGAATATTGCTCAATCGCCGAACCGTCCGGCTTGAACCGCACGACGCCGCTGCCTACGCCGCCAAAGTCCTTCGACTTGTCGCCGTTGAAAACGTGCCCGCTTCCCGAGTAGCCGTGCGTCGCATAAATCCAGCCGTCCCAGCCCCATCGTGGGTTGTTGATGACGGCATGCGTGTCCCCAGTCCCGAGGCCGGTGTAGAGCGTCTCCACCTTGTCGCACTTGCCGTCGCCATCAGTGTCGCGCAGCCAGAGGATGTCCGGCGCCTGGGTCACGATCACGCCATCTTGGTGAAAGACGAGTCCGGTGACCAATTCGAGCCCTTCATAAAAAATCTCCTTTTTGTCCATCACCCCGTCACCATTCGTGTCGGTGAGGATGCTGATTTTGTCGTGTCCCTTGCGCTCCTGCTGCCCCGGCGCCGGGTCGATGCCGCCGTGGTCTTTCCACTCTTTTCCGCGATAATCCGGGCGCATCCCGCGGCGACCATTGGGATACTCCGGCGTCTCCGCGACCCACATCCGGCCCGCCGGATCCCAGTCGAAATTCATCGGCTTGTTAATCATCGGCTCGCTCGCCACCAGCGTCATCGTGAAATCGGGGTGCACCTCCAGCGCCTTGCGCGTGACCTCCGGGCGCTGCGGGCCACCGGGCGGATACGTCAGCGCGGCGATCTCCTCCGGTTTGCAATACTCATCAATGTTCGCGCGCTTCCCCGCCCACGCGATCCCGCGGAGCAAAATCGCGCGGTAATTCGGCAGGTCGAACGTCGAGTTCAAATGCCCTGGGATGCTGACAAATGCACGGTAGCCGTCCTTTTCGTAGACCCACATCTGCGGCTGAATGTCGTAAACGTTCACCTTCCCTCCCTCCGCGGCCTTCTTCCCCGCCGGGACATTCGGCGTGTAGCTCGTCGCCAGCACGCGCGCTTCAGGGGCGATGTCCATGTCGTAATAGATCTCATCGTCGAGATGGAAGTTCGACGCGCCTTTCGTAATCGGGTGCTGCTCTCCGACGCGTTGATTTTCCACGAAATACAGGTCCATCGGCCCCTCCTTCCACTTTGTCTGCCCTCTCACCCAAGAACCGCCGATCGTCGCCTTCCACCACGCAGACTCCTTCATCGCCACTGATGCCGCATGAATGACGACCAGCCCGCCACCGCGTTTTGTGAACGCCTCGACATTCGCTCTTTCTGCCGCCGTGGCGTCGCCTGCTTCATCCGCATCGACGATGATCACATCGGTCTGCGCCATCTTCTCCGCGCTCGGCCAGCCAATCGCGCCTTCCACTTTCATCCCGCGCTCCGTGAGCAGCGGCACCCAAGTCGCCAGGAAATGCGGATGGTCGTGCGCGTTCGGTCCGTGGGTTTTCACCCCGCTGCGGATGTAGATGCGAAGAGGGTCCGCAGCCGATGCGATGCCCGTGAGCAGGGCAAACGAGAGGGAGAGAAGAAGGAAGAAATGACGTTTCATGGGCGGGTGAGAGAGTCGTGAAGGGGCGGTAAAATTAGCGCAATTCCCTGACGTGTGAAGCGCGATGACGCCCTCCACTCCGCATCGAGGAACCGCCCAATCTGTTCGTCTGCGGGGTGGTGACAGGAAAACTTCTCCGCCTTCTCGCCGGGAAAATTCCCGTCTCCACACCCGAAGTTAATTCCGAATGATCCGCGCCGGATTTCCCGCCACCACCGCGCCGGGCGGCACATCTTTCACCACCACCGAGCCCGCTCCGACCTTCGCGCCGTCGCCGATTTTCACCGCGCCGAGAATCACCACATTCGCGCCGACGTCCACGCCGTCGCCAAGCACCGGGGACGCGCTCTGCGAGCCGTCCGCCAGCGTCTTGTTCCCGATCGTCGTCGACTGCCGAAGCGTGCAATTTTCGCCGATCACCGTGCCTTCATGCACCACCAGCGCCTGCGCGTGGAAAAGCCGCAAGCCCGCCCCGACGCGTGTCCGGTAGCGGAGTTCGATCCCAAGAATCCCACCCACGAACACGCGATAGAACAGGAAAAGCGGCGCCCCGAGCATCCACCACGGCGCGGCGAATCCGCGCACCCATTGCGCCTTTCGAAAGAGCATCATCACCACCTGCCCTTTCGGGTTGCCCCGATTCGCCTGCCAGTCTGCGAAGATTGATTTCATGCGGTCTCGCGATCCATTGGCGGTTCAAGATAACGAAAATAAATCGCCTCCACCGCACGGGTCATCGCCTCCGCAGAATAGCCCGCGCGCACTTTCGCCAAAGCCGCATCTGCATATTCCTGCGCCACCGTCGGTGCTCCGATCAACTTCTCTACCCGCGCGGAGAATGCGTCTAGATTCCCCGGCTCGACCAGCGCGGCATCTTCACCGTCGCGCAAAATTTCCTGCACTCCGTCCAGGCGCGCCGAGACGATGGGAATGCCGGCCGCCATTGCCTCCAGAATGGTAATCGGCAGCCCTTCGTAACGCGAAGTCAGTAGCAGCAGATCAACCGCCGGATACAACGCCGCCATGTCGCCGACGTAGCCAAGAAACCGCACCGACTCCGAAAGGCCCAATCGCTGCGCTTGCGCACGCAACGCCGCCTCCTCATTGCCGGTGCCGGCAATCACAAAAACCGCGCGGGGATGCCGCGCCAGCACCGCCGCGGCCACGTCGATGAAGAGCTCAAAATTCTTCTGAAAAGTCAGCCGCCCAATACCGGCGATCACGAAGGCGTCAGCCGGCAAATTCCACCTCCGACGCGCCTCAGCCCGCCGTTCAGGTCGCGGCTGGAAAATCTCGAGATCAACGCCGTTGTGAATCGTCGTCGCGCGGTGCTCCGGCACACCCTCCACTTCAACCACATACTTCCGTGTCGACTCCGACACCGCGACCACATGTGTGGAAAAGCGGTTCGTGATTTCGTCCGCTTTCGGTGCCCACTTTCGCGGGTCAGTCAGCTTGTCATTGCAATGGTCGTGGTTGATCCGTACCGGCACCCCGCACAGCGCCGCGATCGGCTTGGCCACGACATTTGCGGCCAGCAGGTGCGTGTGCACGACGTCATACTTTCGGGTCAGGCAGAGCCAAGCAAGGTGCGGCACATAACTTGGGAATCGAGCGTGAAACGAAAGCGAGTACGTCGGAACGCCCAGTTGTTGAAGCGGCTCCCAACAAACGCCGCGTCCGTGCATCGACGCCGCCTCAAGTTCAAAACGCGAGCAGTCGCCGTGCTTCAGCAGATTCATCATCACCGACTGAGCTCCGCCGAGGTCGAGCGAATCGATGACGTGCAGAACTCGGTAGCGGCGTTTCATCGGGACGGAGCGAGCTTTTCGTAAATGGTGCGCGCCGATTTACCGGCAATCACCAGCGCGGCAATGCGCGCCCACGGCAGCGAAAACGCCGACCGCGGTGAAGCGCACACCGCGCGCCACAGAGTCCGCAACGCTGCGTCCCGGTGTTCTGGCAGAAGATTATAGGCGATCCGACCGACCTGCGCGGCGACGGTCTCGCGCAGACTTTGATCCGCTCCGGCTTCGGGGTGAGCCGCGGAAAAATCCGCGAGCATTCGCTCGAACATAACCCAGAACTCCGCCAGCGCGGACGGCTTCAGCTTCCACCGAAACTGCCCGAGCAACTCGAGTTCGCGCTCCGAAAAACGGGACTCTGGAAACTCCGCCGCGAGCGACGCCAGTTGGATCCTGCGCGTCTCCGCATCGAGCTCCGCGCGTCGCGAACGCATCAACGAATTGCCATGCGCGCGCAGGGTCAGCAACGCCTCCGGCAGATTTGCCGTCGCGTGCCGGCGGGCCATGCGCGACCACAATTCATAATCCTGCGAGATGAAAAACGATTCATCGTAGCCGTTGAATTCCTCGACCACTCGCGCTCGGCGAAACATCACCGCCGTGTGCAAGAATGGATTGTCGAAGAGCATCGCCCAGCGCACCGCGAGCGGACTTCGCGGCATGCGCAGCCTGCCGAGCGAGTGCCCCGCCGCATCGACCTGCCGCGCCGCCGTGCCCAGCAACACGACCTCTGGACAATCATGAAAAAATTCGAGTTGCCGCGCGAATCGCTCCGGTTGCGAAACGTCGTCCGCATCCTGCCGCGCAATGAACTCGCCCCTCGCCTCGCCCAAACCCCGGTTCAGCGTCGCGGTGAGTCCGAGGTTTCGCTCGTTCACGAGGAGTCGCAGTCGCGAGTCGGAATATTCTGAAATGATCGAACGCGTCGCATCGGTGGAGCCGTCGTCGATGACGAGTAACTCGAAGTCTCCGCACGACTGCTTCAGCACGCTCTCGATCGCGGGACGAATGAACTTCGCCGCATTGTAAGCGGGCAGAATTACGCTGATTGCCGGCGGCTTCACGCAAGGAGTCTCTCAAAAATCATCCGGTGTCGCTCGACCCAATCGTGGTGATCGAACATCGACTCCGCGCGCCGCCGAGCCGCTTCGCTGCTTGATCGCCAAGCGCTCATCACGGCGCGCACCGCTGCAGCCATTTCGCGGGCGAGAGGATATTTCGCGTCCTCCCAGCTCACCTCCACCGGCAGCAGTTCGCCGCCGTCCTCACCGACCAATTCCGGCATTCCGCCGCTCGCGAGCCGATTACCGGCACGCCGCACGCCAGCGCCTCGATCGGCACGGTCGGGCACGGGTCGTGAACTTCGCGTGCAGCAGCACATGGCGCGCGCGGTACATCGCCGGCGCGTCCGCTTGCGAGAAGACCGGGCCAGCCGCACAGCGTCTCGCCACCCGCGTTCCGAGATCGCCTCACGAATTTCCGCCTCACCGCCCGGCCAGCGAACTCGCCCCGCGATCGTGAGCCGGGCCGCCTGCCCACCCCGCAGAATTGGCGCAGCGTGTCGATCGCGACCGTCACGCGGTCGGGCTCCTGATGCGTTCCTGCGGCGAGCATCTCCCATTGATTCAGGCGAGATGGCGGCTTCGCCGCAGGCGCAAAGGCCGCAAGGTCCACGGGATTGAAGAGAATCTCGTTTGACGCAGTCGATGGTCCGAGAAAGCGCTCCGCCTATCGCGGCAAAAGTCGCTTTGATAGACGACGAAATCCGCCAGTCCGCAGCGTCCGCATCGGCCGATTGAACCGCTCACATCGACCCCGGCCCACGCCGGAAAGCCGACGCCGTTTTGATTCCAGACGAATTTCGCGCCGTGCCCCCGCGCCCAAGCTACCAGCTCGACGGCGTGCGGCGGCATCGCGCTGCTGACGAGATAGAGGATATTGAAATTTTCGCGCTCGGGAACGCGATCGCGCAGGTGCAGCAGCTTCACGCGCCCGCCATGCACGATGACGTCAGGCTTTGCGGGCAGCGCACCGCCATAATTCAGCACGGGTTGGCCGATTGGCGGTGCCATCTTTAGCGCCGCGAATCGGCGTCGAGCGGCCAGCCGTCCCGGCGCGGCCTTCAGTTCCGTGGCCCACAGGCGGAGGCGGCTCACGTCAGGCTTTGCGCGCGAGCGCGAGTTCGCGTTGGAGGACTTCGCGATACGCAATGCACATCGCGTCACCCGAGGGAGGGCGCGCCAGCACTCGCGCTCGCAGTTCGGAATAGCGCTCGCGCAGGTCGCACACACCCGCGACCAAATCCTCGCGGAAGCCCACACCATAAGCCTTCCCGAGTTCCACAATGCCGCCGCCGTCGAGGTGAAAGAGCAGCGGCAGCCCGCACTGCAGCCCTTCGATAAAATGCATTCCGCCCGGCTCATGGAGCGATGCGGTGATGTAGCCGTGGCATTGGCGCAGCAGGTTCGCGAGTGCCGCTCCGTGGGCCGGCGGAAAAGTGCGCGCGGCTTTCCATTTCAACTCAGTCGGCCATCTCCCGATGACCCATAATTCGACTCCAGGCAGATCACCTGCCGCAATGCGCGCATCGAGCTCCACATATTGCGGAAATCCCTTTTTTGGATTGGCCGACCAGTGGTGCGTGACGAAGCGAAACGGCTCGCCGCTTCCCGCATCGCGGCTGCCAACCGGATGAAAAACACTTGGGTCACCGCCATTCAGAATGCAGCAGTGCGGGCGCGCCGCATCGAACCACCGCGCGGCGTGGTAATCGCGCAGCCACTCGGAAATGAAGACCGTAAAATCGGCCACTTGATTGTATTTCGCGAGCAGCGGATCCATCTCGTCGGTCTCTTTGCGGATGTCGTTGTCGTTGATCCGCTGGATCACGCGAAGCCGTGGATTGCGTGCTTTGGCGGCCGCGATTTCCTCCACGTGAAAAGTCATGTTGTCCCACAACCCTGAGTGATTGATGAGGATCGCATCGACTTCTTCGCGCAGGTCGAAACGCACTTCGTAGCCGCAATACGAGAGGTAGCGCGTCATCTGCTGGAGCCACTGATTTCCCCCGCCCCACGACGCAAAAATCGGCCGCATGTTCACCGCTATGCGCGCGACCGGCGCGACCGGCGGGCGCACCCGTGCGAGGCGTCGCGCCCCGCGGATCCGATCCAGAAGAGCTTTCATGAGCGTCGGGGAAATTGTCCCGTGCCGAGAAGCCACGCCCGTTTTCCCATCTCGCGCAATCGCCAGAGCGCGTAAAAAAGCGGTCGAAATTTCCCGTCCGGTGAGAAGTGCCACGGTACGACGACGCCGAAATCCCGAGGCAAGAAACGCGTGCCCGCGGCGGCATTGAGTCGCGCGAGTGCGGTGAGAAAACTGTTGAGGAAGGCGTTGAACATTTCCCAGGAAAGCTGCCGAGGACGCCAGCGGGAGAAAGGCCTCCCGTCGAGCAGGATGTGCTGCCAACCGCCTTTGAAGTGAACGACGTGGATGTCGTCGTCGAGCGGGCGCGAATTCATTTCGTTGAGTTGCTGACAGGGCGCCGCAGCGACTTGCACTCGCTCGCCGCCCGCCTCGACTTCGTAGCGCGTAACGTCAGGACGGTAGCCAAGCAGGCGGTGCATCGCCATCTGATCCGGGCTGGCAAAGGGCAGCGCGTGATCGTTCGCCTGCGCGAAAAGCTTCGGGGAATCCAGGATGTGAAGCGTCTCGCTTTTCCATCGCTGAAAAAATGCGGAGGCCGCCGTACCACCGCGGGCGAGGATGACGCCGGTATTCACTGGCGCGCGATCCCGGTTTTCGGGAGTCGGGTTATGCGTGAAAATAACGTCCACCGCGAAGTCTTCGAAAAAATGACCGATGTCGCGGCGAACAAGCGTGTCGGCATCCGCAAAACAGAGTCGCTCCTCACCCGCGTGTTCGTCCGCCGCGCGGCTCCAGGCGAGCACCTTGTTCGCGATGCGCACGCGTGAATCGCTCGCGAAATCAAAATCCATCGGCACGAAGTCGAAGCGGGGGAATGTCGCGCGAAGGGCTTCCAGCCTTGAACGCGGGACATCCTGCCAATAAATCGTCACGCCCGCGTCGGGATTCGACTGATCGATCGAGTGGAGATGATTCAGCAGCATGCCTGCGTGCCGATGCCCGTAATTCGCGACGATGAAGCGAACGCTCACGCGAACGGATTCCAGCGACGCAGGGTCTCGACGAGCCCGCAGCACGCGCTCCCTGGTGGTTGCCAGCGGCACCAACCGACGTTCGAGGCGCGATGCCGCGCGCAATGGCCGAAATATTTGCGCGCCATCCCGCGCTCGTGCGGTCGGTTCGCATCGTGCCAGACGATCGTCGCGCCGGGCGCGGCGTGCTGCGTGGCAAAGCGAAAAGTGCCGCTGCGGCCGAAGTTCGGCGGGTGCGCTGAACGCGGTCCATCGAGAAACAGGAAGTCGAACTTTTCGCCCTCCCACGGCACCGCTTCTTTCTCCACGCTGCGCGGACCGGGAGGGGTCACCTCGTAGCTGCGCCACTCGACTCTACCGAGCCACGGCGCTCCGCCGAATGCCGTTTTCAGTTCGGCAATCCACTCGGGAAAATTGTCCCAAGTCACAATTTTTGCGTCGGAGTTCTCCGCCCAAAATCGCGTGGTGAGCCCCGAGCCGAACTCCGCGACGGTCCGCGGATGCGCCTCGCGCAGCAGCCGCAAAAGTACTGCTTCCTCCGCCGCATCCATTTTGAATTGCTGCAAATCGATCATGGAAAAAAGGAGGTGGCATCGACGCTGACCAGCTCGCCGCGCCGGTATTTCTCATGCTTCCAGCCCGAGGCAGCGGCACGTCCCGTCACTCTGGCCGCCGCGCGGCGCAGCCACGCCGCCGGAGAGAATCGGCGCAATTCGGTGATATTCTCGCGTGCCGAAAAGCCGGACGTGTCCCGGCTGCTCCGCGGTAGAAAACAGGCGTGGAGGCAGCGGAAGCGTGCCTCGCTCCAGGCGAGAGTTTTATAGATCTCGAGGCGCTGGGACGCGTTGAAACCGGGATTGAAGTCGTTGTTCAGTCCCATGAGACGCTGCGGAGAATCGGGGTCGAGCTGGTGCAAGGCAGCGAAGTTATAAAGTTTCGTCATGCTCCGGCAAGGCGGCGCAAGGTAGCCGCGGGCCGTCTTCGCGCGCTCGTCGATTTCCACGCAATTCAGCACATTCCCAAAGACGACCCACGAATCCTGCCAGAGTCCCGCAGCGAGGGCCGTGCGGACATCGGCCAATCCGGAGGGGTCGTATATTTCATCGCCATCGACGCCGAGTACCCACGTTGGCGTGTTGGCGAAGGGTTCGAGCATTTCGCTCGATTCGCGAGGGTGCGAGATGCGGTGCGGCTCCACCTTCGTCGATTCGAGCGCGAGTTCTTGCGCCACTTCGAAGGTGCCGTCCGTCGAGTGATGATCGGCGATCAAAACGCGATCGCAAAAGCCGAGGATATTGGCGACCACGCGGCGCAGAAAGCGGTCTTCGTTCCGCACAAGCAGGATGCCGATGATGCGCGGTTCGGCCACGGGTCAGGCTCCCGGCTTCATGATGTTGAGAGCTTGGAGCAGGATTTTCGGCACGAGTTCGTGCGCGTATCCAGCGACGGAGATCAGGTAGTATTGTCGCAAGTCATAGCCGCAAAGAAATGCCACGATGATCACGAGCGCGATGTCTTGACGCGCGCCGAAGCGCCGCGCGAACCACGCGAGCTGACCCCACGCGAGCGCACGAATCGTCAGGTCCCAAATAGTGCTGTAGCGGAGGTTCATGCCGTGCGGGACATTGCACATGAGCAGGTAGCTGCCCGCCATGAAGGTGAGCAAAAAGGCGAATGCGCGATGCTCAGGGGCAACGCAGAAAACGCCGGCCACCGCGAGACAAAAAACCCACGGGCTCACCATGAAAATCTCGAGCAGGTAACGATACCAAGGACCATCCCCGGTCGCGATCGCGTAAGGCATCGCGGAGGCTTTTGAGACGAGGAGTTGATATGATCGAGAGAGAACGTCCCACCCGCCCGCGAGCTTGATCAGCACGAGAATGCCGAGCAGTGGCCCGGTGAGCATCGCAAGCAAAAGCCACGGAGTTACGATGCCGAATCGCTGCCAGCGATTCAGCGCGACCGCGCCACCAAGGCCGACGAAAACGAAGGCCGCGTTTTCTTTCACCGTGACCATCGACGCGAGGGAAATCCCGAGCGCCACCAGCCACCGCCAATCGCGAGGACGCTGAAGATTCTCCCACAAAAGCCAGAGCGAAAGGGTGGACCAAAACGCGACGAAGCCGTCGATGAGCACGTTCTGGCTCATGTGGACCTGCACGGGCGCGCAGGCGAAAAGCGCCATGATGCCGCACGCCGCGCGCAGCCCGAGCATGCGCCACGCTGCGACACCGGAAAGCAGAAAGAGGAGCGTCGAAAAGGTGATTACCACGCCTCGCAAAGACCGCAGCGTCGGGTCGGTCCAGAGCGCGCCCGGCGCCTTCAGATCAAGCAACGGCGGCGCTCCGCCGTAAACGGCGCGCTTCCAAACGTAACCGCTGAAGATGAAGAGAAATCGCGTCGGCGGGAGCAGGGCGAGCTTCGCGGCTTTTTGTCGTTTGTTGTAGTCCCGGCAAATTTCCGGGTAGTGCGCGAGGCCGCCGCGGGCTTCGAGATCGACGATGTAATTTCGGTAAAGCTCCGCGTCGAAGCCGACGACGGGAAACGGTCCGGTGGGGTAAACGCGCACGCCCACCCCGAGCGCAACGACCGCCGCGAGCAGCAGCCAAAACTTTCGCGACTGCCCGCGAAACCGCGCCAACAAAGCGTTGGCGGCTATGGGTTCGGTTGCGGGAGAGTCCATGTGTCGGGGATTTCGTAGAATCGGAAAGGTGCTTGCCGGAAGATCAGTTGAAAGTTCGCTTCGGCGAAAGCGACGATCTCTTTCACCGCATCTTCTCGAAAAAGGAGGTAACGCACCGGCAGTTCACCCGGCTTGGCGCAAGCGTCGAGTAGGCCATCGAGCGTGCCGGGAAATGCCATGGGGTAGAAGCGAATGCTGCCGCCGAGTTCAGGGAGATATTTGAGTTGCTGATAGTCGGTCAGGATCGCCCCGCGTAATCCCTCCCGATGGATGTGCTCGTAGATGAGCGCGTTGACTTCTGGGTAGGCAATCGTGCGAATGAGTTCGTCCTGCTTCTGCAAGATATCGTCGCAAGAAATGCGCGTGTTCAGCCAAAGGAGCCCCGAAACAAGCACGAGAGCGGCTCCGAAGACGATCGTCCGCGGACGACCGAGCCATGCGAACGCAGGAGAGATGCGATTGCGAAAGAGGTAATCGGCCGCTTCCACCAGACCCGTGCCGATAGTGAGGGCGAGGAATGGAAGTGACGCCGCCGCATTGCGCTGGTCGTAACTAAACAGCGTTCCCCAGAGCAAATAGAGCGGCAGACCGAGCGCGAGCGACTGGCGACCCAGCGGATTTCGCAGTGCGAAAAGAGCGCAGAGAGCGAAGCCGATGATCGCTCCTCGGGTGAGCGATTTGCTTTTTGGCAGGCCGGAAAGCTTTGTCACCATGCCCGTCGTCGCGCGTTCCAAGCGCTCACTGTAGCTGCGCCCGCGGTGCAGTTGCGTGGTCTGGTATTCCCACTCCGAGCGATCCGCCTTGGCCGACACGAGTTGCCATTTGAAGAAGAACCACGGGGCGATCAGCAGCCCAGCGGCGAGTCCGATCGCGGCGAGCGAGCGACTCCAGAGGCGGCGATTGGCACGCGCGCGGACGAGGATCGCGATGTTCCAAATCAGCGAAGCCAGGAGGATGAGTGCACCCCCTTGCTTGATTAAAGTCGCGGTCGCCGCGAGTGCCGTTGACATGACGACTGTCGGTAAAACTTCGAGCCGGCGCGTGTGGTGCAGCACGAAAACGAGCCAGGTGGCGACGCCGGCGAAAGCCAGCGGGATATCGACCCATCCCTCGCCGATGTAGAGCCCGAGCAGCTTTCCGAGCATCCAGACAAACACCGGCACAGCCGCGAGACACGCGATGGATCGGGTGATCTGAAACGCCGCGATGAAAACGAGCGGCACGCCCACCGCAAAGAGACCCATGAAGGACCTGGCAAAAATGTGCGTCTCGGCCGTGCCGGTGATTTGATAGATGAGCGACCAGTTCGCCGGAATGATCTGCGGGTAGTATCCCGAGCGGACCGGCAAACGGCCGTTGAACCAATCGAGCGCCCAGCGATTCCACGAATTGATGTCGTCGCCAAGACCGAAGACTCCGGGGATTTTGCGGGCCCACTCAAGCAGGAGCGCGGCGGTAAGAATCAACGCGAGCGTGAAAAGAAAATGCCGCAGAGGCAATGCGGTGGGCCAATCACCGACGCGCTCCGTTACTTGATCTTCGGGCAACGGAGCTGGAGCCCCTCGTTTCTTTCGAAGCAGCCAAAGGGCCGCGATAATTTCGACGGCGCCGATGCCCGCAATCACGGGGCGCTGGTAGGCACCGAGAAGAGTGAGCACGTAAACAAGCTCGTAATTGACGAGCAAGCTGAGCGGGAAAATGAACAAGGCGCGAGGCAGCGCGCCGGGCACGGCAAAAGGACGCAGCACCAGCCAGCCCGGCAGAAAACAAACCTGAAAAAGCGCGAGCGCAGCGAGGAGGATCATCGTTTCGCGAACAGCGTGAACGCCAAAGCTTTGAGCCATGCAGGCCGGACAACCTGCGCGGGATTTTCGCGCAAGCTCTGGCCGAGGAAAAAGAGCGCCGCTTCCCGGTCCGTGGCCGCCGCGGTTTGTCCGAGTTGCAGAAATCGCCACGCCAGTCCTGCGCGCGCGGCGAACGCCGTGCGAACACTGAATCCCTCGGCTTCCCGGCGCAGCTCGCCGAAGACCGCCTGCTTCTCCCGATACATGCGATAAACGAGTTTCATCGTCTTGGAGTCGGGTTGGCGGTGTTGCACCGCGAGGACTTCGTCGACGAAGTGAAACGGGAAGTGCGCGGACATCCGCCACCAGTATTCGAGGTCGAGGACGATGTGCAGGTCTTCGCGCAGGCCGCCAATTTTCTGGTAAACGTCCCGGTTAAAAAAGACTGCAGGCTGCAGCATGCTTACCGATTTGTCCCACCACCGCAGCAGATCTTCGCGGCGCGCGAACCGAGCACGTTGGAGCCGCTCCGTTGAACCGTCGTAAAAAATTTCCCGGGCGTTCCCGAAGATGACAGAGCGGCCGTTTTCGAGGAGTTCGCGGCGCGCGACCGCAAAGGCCCCGGGTGTGTATTCGTCGTCGGAATTCAGCCAGCAGATGATCCGGCCACGCGCGGCAGCAAAGCCTTTGTTGATCGCGTGGGACTGCCCGCGGTCCGGCTCTGAGACGCAGCGGACATGCGGATATTTCGCGATGATCTCAAGGGTGCCGTCCGTCGAGCAGTTATCGAAAATGAGGTGCTCGAAATCGTCCGTCTCCTGTGCGAGCACAGAGCGAATGCATCCCTCGATGTAACCCGCCTGGTTGAACGACGGCGTGATGACGGAAAAAGTTGGCGTGCTCATTTTACGAGCCCGAGAAGCTGGAGGCCGCGCCACTGCACCCGGGCCCGGGCGGTCCAAAATGTCTTCACACCAAGCGCCGCGGCCTGCGTGAGCAACGGATCGATGATCTCCCAGCGCTTATACCAAACTGCTTCTTTCAAAGCGGCGTCGACAACGCCGGCCACGCTTGTCTCGAGAAATGCAACGTCCAGGTCGCGTTTCCGGCACCAGTCGAAAAAGGCCAACCGAGCATGCAGGCCACTCCTGATGCGGCGACTCACCTGAGTGCCGGCTGAGCCTTCGCGAAAGGTCTTATCCAGCACCACGGTGTCGCAGAATCCAAAGCGGGTGAGCATCCCGCACTTGACCCAGAAATCGCGGTCTTCCATCGGCTCGAATCCCGGAACGAAACCGCCGGCCTTTCCGAAAACCGCGCGTCGCACAATGGCCGCTCCCGGCGTCGTGATGATCGCTCGCTTGAAGTTCTTTTTCGCAGGATGCGGCGGCACTCCGGCGGAAGATGGAAGCCCGTGCAGCCTCGCATCTGCGGGCGTCGGACCGCGCGCGATGACCCTGCCGTAAACGACCTCCCCGGCACCTCCCTCCGCAGTGGCGAGGAGCGCTTGCGTGGCGTGCGGCAGTAGCAGGTCGTCGGAGTCGAGGAAGAGCAGCCACTCCGATTTCGTGAGCCGCGCACCGTGATTGCGCGCACTGCTGACGCCTCCGTTCTCCTGGCGGACAAACCGGATGCGGTCCGAGAACTTGGCGGCAATTTCCGACGTCGCGTCGGTGCTGCCGTCATCGATCAAGAGGATCTCGTCTGGTGGTTGGATCTGGCCGAGCACCGACGCGATCACCGCAGGCAAAAACTCCGCGGAATTGTAGCTCGGAATGACGACGGCGAGACTCACGATTTCAGAGACCGAGCTGTAAGAGAGCAACGTCCACCTTCTCGCCATGGCGGCGGTAGAGATCGCGAAAAACCCACTTCCGGAAACGCTCGAGCCGGTAGCGTCGGAGGCGTTTGATGCCCGATTCCAAACGCGGCAGAGCCTCGGCCACCTCGCGGAATGCCGCGCCCCATTCCGGTCCGCCGTGCGTCTCCGCAAAGTCGATCACCTCCCGCGTCCGGCGGGGATTGCCGCTGCTGGTTTTGTGCGCGGCGTGAAAACGATAGACCGATAAAAACTCGGCCACGGGCTGCGGAACCGCATGAAGAGAGGCGCGGAGGAACCAATCCCAATCGAGAACGAAGTGAAACTCGGGATTGAGCTCGCCAGTTTTCTCCCAAAGCGCACGTGTCCAAAACGTGCTCGGCTGGACGATGAACGCGCGCGTTTTCAGCGCCTCGCGATCGAACAGTTTGGGCGGCCACGCTTTGGCGCGCGGGGGTGATTCGTAGAGGCCGAGACAAGCGCCGTAGATCATTGCAGGCGCGGTGACGTCGCCGAGAGCGCGGACGGCATGTGCGAGCGCGAGGGGGAGGTAATAGTCGTCGGAATTCAGCCACGCGAGCACGTCGCCGCGCGCGAGGCGGAAGCCTTTGTTGATCGCGTCCGCCTGTCCCCGGTCGGGTTCGGAAACGAAGTGGGTGATGGCATCGCGGTAGCGCTCGACGATCGCGTGCGTGCCGTCGGTGCTGCCGCCGTCGATAACGATGAGCTCCAACCGCGGCCAATTCTGCCCGACGATCGACGCGAGCGTTTGCTCGATGAACGTCGCCTGGTTCAGGGTCGGCACCACGATGGACACGAGCGGTTCGTTCATGCTCCAGCAGCCTGTGCGATTTCCATGAACCGCCCGCCGACGCGGATGACCGCGGTATTCGCGAGCGCCCGAGCGTTCGTCTCGGCCTCGCGGTCGATGCCGGGCGTGAGGGTTTCCCACGCTTCGGCGAGGGCACTGGCCAGGGCCTCGGCATCGGCGCGGGGAAAGTAGCGCGCACCGGGCGGCGCCTGCTCGCGATGGACGTCGAGGTCGGAGAGGATGGACGGGCGACCGAGGACGCGCGCGTCTTCCACCACCGTGCTCCAGCCTTCAAAAAGCGAGGGCTGCACGACGGCGAGGCAGCGGCGCATGAGTTCGATCTGCGTCCGGCGCGCGACGAGACCAAGGAGCATCACCTGGCGGGTGAGGCCGCTGCGGTGGATGGTCTGGAGGATCACGTTGGAAAAATCCGCGTCGCGAAAATCCGCGAGCGCGCCGGTGCAAACCACAGCGGGACGAACGCCGCGCGCGGCCAGAATCCGGAGCGCCTCAAAGAGCACGAGATGGTTTTTGTGTTTCCAGAATTGATTGCTGACGAGGAAGAAACGGGGCGGGAGCCAGCCGAGATCTTCATTGAAGTCGGCATACCAATCGGCGTGGGGATAGGTGGCGAACCGCAGCACCTCCGCTTTCGATTCATGCATCGGAAAGAAGCGGCGGAAGTCGGCGGCGGCGGTTTCACTGCTGAGGACGACCCGCGGCGCTTCCTCGACGAGTGCGACCATGCCTCGTTCGCGGCGATTCATCTCCTTTTCGGAAAAAAGCTGCGGCAAGTAGCGATGCTGGAAGTCAGGAATCCAGCCAGCCCATCGGCAATTTCCGAGCGCATCCCCGAGCGGCAAAGTCACTCCGACGTTTGAAACGTTGTCGTAGGTGAAGGGGTAAACAAAATCGCAATGAGCACGCCCGACGGCCGAACCAAAAGCCGCATTGGGTCGCTTCAGCAAACGCCCCAAAATGCTGTTCGATGTCGGCTGATGAACTCCGAAAACCTTGTATTCATCAGCCGTTCCGGGTTGCCAGCTCGCGACTTGTGCCTCGGCGCAAAGGATAGTGAGCGCCTTGACTTGGGCATGGCCAGTCAGCGCTCGGAGAAGGTTGCGGATGTATTCCGCGCCCCCAGCCCATCCGGGTCCGCCCTGCGCTACGAGCCCGATGTGGAGCGAGCGATTCATGCGGCACCGAGTTCCGCGCGCGACCACGCGGCGACCCCGCGCAGCCCGGCTTCCAGCGAGATATTTGCGGAGAATCCGAGGGCGGCGACACGGCGGCAATCGGCACGCCATCGCAGCGGTTGTCCTGGCGAAGCCTCCCCATCGAACTCCGGCTGCAACGCCGAACCAAGCTCGTGCAAAACCAGCGACGCCAGTTCGGAAATCGTCACCTCCCGCCCGTTGGCTACGTTGTAGACTTCACCCTCGCATGGCGCATCGAGCGCGAGCCGCGAGAGGGCGGCGGCTACGTCCGCGGCATGAATAAAATCGCGGCTCTCCGCGCCAGTGCCGCGCAGCCATAGCGCCCCGGTCGTGAGAATTTTTTCGCACATGTCCCAGATCACTTGTCGGCGCAGCCCGGGTCCGTAGGCGGAGAAAAGCCGAAGCGATGCGGTGGGGAGGTCGTAGATTTTCGAGAACTCCTCGCAGAGCAATTCGCACTGACGCTTGTGGTAGCCGTAGGGCGAGAGCGGCGCGACCGGATGCGTCTCCGACACCGGCAGCGTCGCGGGGTCGCCGTAGACCGCAGCGCTGGAGAGGAAAAGAAAACGGCAGCGCGGCGCGTCTCTCCGCAGCGACTCGAGGATCTCGAAAGTGAGCACGGTGTTGTCGCGAAAATCAGCGGCAGGATTTTCCATCGACAGCGGCACCGAGGCACGTCCGGCACAGTGGAGGCAGACTTGCGGCGATTCGACGCGCAGGATTTCCGCGAATGCGCCGGAAGGCAGCGCGACTTGCGCGTAGTGAACGCCCGCTCCGTGCGGGGCATTCTCCGGAGGAACGGCATCGAGCCCAACGACCCGCCATCCCAGGCGCGCAAATTCGCGGGCGGCGTAGCGGCCGAGAAACCCGGCGACTCCGGTGATCAAAACCGTGCTCATGGATCGACCTCGACGAGTGGCAGCGTGGCGAGAATGGCGTCTTCCTCGGCGGCGGACGAAAAGGTCAGCCGCCCCTCGGCGTCCCGCGTCTCGCGGAATTGGCAGCGCCGCCAAGCCTGTGCTGGAGCCACTTCCACGAGAGGAGAGTGCAGCAGATCGCGCCGGACGAAGAAGACGTTGTTGCCCGCGGTGTTGCCGCCCACGAGTGCGTAGTTCCGGCGATTCGCGAGGGCCGTCAGCGCTGCGATCGAGGCCCCGTAGTAGATTGCGGAGTGATGCGCAGCCGTGCGGGAAAAATTTGCGTCGTAGGGAACTGTGACGCGTCGGTCGGGTCCAAAACGGGCGTTATACTCTGCGACGACGATCGCCGGTTGAATGGCGGTGATCGACTCCCACACCCAATAATCCACGCCGTCGATGTCCACGGAAAGCAGGCCGATCTCGCCGGTGATACCGTGCTCGGTGAGCAGCACGTCGATGTTTTCGCGCGTGATGAACGCCTGCGCCGCCTTCAGATTGTGCCGCCAGTAAATCGGGTCGCGCCGGATCGCGCGGACATTCTCTTCGCTGCCGTCGAAAATCAGTCCGCTCCAATTTTCGCGCACGAGCAGCCATCGCGTGTTGGCCTCCGTGTAATTTTCGACGCCGAATTCCACGAAGATTTTCCGCGCGATCGGCACGTGCCGGACCAGGTGCGCGATGATGCCGTCCTCGCCCCACTGCGAGAAGACTTTGAACTCGCGATCAGCCAGCGCGCTTGATTCCAGAGCCGCGGTCTGCCGTTCCTCGATGCGACCGAGCGCTTCGCGAATTTGACCCGCATGCTGGTCAAGGCGGCTGACCGCCCGTGCGATGGAAGTGATTTGCGCCGCTGCGCGCCGAAGAATCTCAAACATTTTCAGCCCCAAGTTCTTTGACGACGACGGCCGGATTGCCAGCCACAACGACGGCCTCTGGAACATCCCGCGTTACGACACTGCCCGCCGCGACGATCGCATTTCGACCCACGGTCACGCCCTTGACGATGATCGCGTTGAAGCCAATCCACGCGTGCTCGCCGATGGCGACGGGCACGCTTGCGATCACCGCCCGGGCCGATTGGCGACGGACGGAGGCGTAATCAGCGAGCCGTGCCGCGGAGTCGAGCGGATGGCTGTCGTTGTCAAAAATTTGGACGCCGTGCGCGATGAGCGCGTGTGCTCCGATGTCGATGCCAGCAGCTGAACTGAGCAGACAGTCGTCGCCGATGTAGCTGTCAGAGCCAAGCGTGATACGGCCGGCGCCGAACTTTTCGATGCGCAGCAGACCACGACAAACGGCACGCGCGCGGACTTCGATCGCGGATGTTTCCGCGGAATGATTCACACACCATGCGTTCGGGCCGAGGCGGCTCGATCGATCGATGCTCGCGAAACGAATGAAGCGCAACCACGCGTGATGCGCGCGCATCTCGGCCGGTGCATGGGGGCCCATCAAGCGCGCGACCCGCCAGCGCTGAAAAGCGTTCGTCGGCGGGCCGAAAACCTCCCCGTCGGCAAAGGCGTGATCGCGATCAATCGGCATGGACAAGTCGGCGATGGCGCACCACCGCGAGCGGCGTGCGCGTGATAAGGGCCGTCCGCACGTCGGCGAGTTCCGGCAGCGCCCAGAGCTCAGCGGCCGGCATTTTGACCCACTGCTCAAACTGCTCGGCATGCGGATTGAAAATCGAGCGAACGAACGCGCAACGCTGGGTGAGGAAATAGGCGAAGCCCGCGGCGCAACGTTGTGCGGCGGAGACTTCGATCTTGCCAGCGATCGCCTCTTCCACCCGGGCAAAATAATCCGCGCGCTCATCGGCACTCCAGACGAAGCCAAATCCGCCGTAGTAGCAATCGGTGCCGAGCACGACGGGCTTGCCGAGAAAGGTTGCCTCGATGCCGAAAGTGGAGGTGTGCGGTAGCACGACTTTGGCGTGGCGGAGCAGATCGTAGGAGTTGACCGGCTCGCTGGCGGCGACAAATCGAAGCCGCGGGCCGAGGTGCGCAAAGCGCGAGAGCAGCGGTGCGAGGTCGTCGCTGCCGCGGGCAAAATCGAGCCGCTCGCGCGGGTGCTGCCGGATGCAAATGGAAACGGGCGGATGCTCGCCGACCCACTCGAGCAACGCGATGAGCCACTCCTCGACGGAGACGAACGCGCGCTGCCGTCCCAGCGCGGCGGAATCCCACCGGATATTGAGCGGGACGAGGATGTCGTAGCGCAAGTCATCGCGCTGCGTAGCTGGAGCGACTTGGAACTGACGAAAATCCTTCGCGGCGGCACGCTCGGCCAGTTCAGCCTCGGCAAGTTCCGTTGCCCGATTGCCATCCACTTCATTTTGCAAAGTGGCGAAAGCGAGCGGCAGGTCACCGAGATGCGCGGCGATCCCATCACACGCCACGCGGAGCACGCCAGGTGCGGCGTCGAAAGTGGAAAACGCCACCCCTGCGGAACGCGCTGCGCCGACATAGATTCCGCCTAATCCGAAGATCCCGCCCGGCACGAGAATCCAGTCGCAGGGCTGCTCGCGGAGCATCCGCTCAACCTTGCCGAGATGCGCGGCGATGCGCGCGGGCGCCTCGGGATTCCGTTCCAGAAAAGCACCAGCCTTCGCTTCCCCGCGCATCCGCCAGATGGCGTTGTTCTGGAGGATCGCTTCGGCGTTTGGGTGATCGGGATTACCAGTCGGTTGGGTCGCGACGTCGATGATTTTCACCGCCGAACCAAGCCGCGCGAGGATGCGCTTCAGCGCCGCGCCGTGGCTGGCGAGCGGTGCATTCTGCGCGATGTCAGCAGTGTCGAAGAAGACCGTTACGCCGAAACCTTCGCGTGCGAGCATCAGCGCGATTTCGAGCGTGAAAAGTGGCACGGCGGTCCAAAGCCACGGGGTAACGAGGACGCCGATGCGACCCCGCGATTGAACCACTTTCGATGCGGGCCAGCGTTCAAGCCGCTGCTCGAAAAGCGCGCACATTTCGAGAAACGCGTCGGGCTTTTTCGCCACCGCCGGCGTCACGAGCGCGCGAAGTTTTCCGGCAAGATTCAGCATCACGAAAGGTGTCTTGCGAGAAGGGGTTCGAGGTCGCGCGCCTGCCGTTCGAGGCGGATGAATTTGTCGTATTCCGACGTCGGATTCAGCATCCCGCGCTGACGCCGGGAGACGATGATCGCGATGGAAAGCCAACACGTCTGCCGCATCATTTCCGCGATGCCCGAGCCGCACGGACCATAAGCCGCGCGGATCGCGGAAAGACGCTTCACGGCCTCAGCGGGGGATGGATCGTCGAAGAAGCAGAACCGCTGGACGAAGTAAGCGAGATCCCAGGCGGGCGGGGCAAAGGTGTGAATCGCCTCCTCGAAATCGATGAACACCGGCTGCGCATCGGTCGCGCGCATCAGCACATTTCCGCGGTGCATTTGGGCGTGAAGGCATTGTGCGCCGGGCTGAAGATCGAAGCGCGGCTCAAACGATCGGGCGAGGTTCATGAGCCACGCGAAATTCGCGCGCGGCCAATTTTCGTCGTCTGAAAAGTAACGCCAATCTTCGCGTTCCAATGCCTCGCGAAGATCCTTGCGCGCTTGCTCCAACCTTTCGAACCGCGCGATCGAGACGACGCGCACCTCTTCTCGGAGCGGAAACTCCCGGAGCATGCGGTGACAATCCGAGAGCGCTGTCGCCGTGCTGCGCAGGTCATCGAGCGAACCGTCAAAATGGCGCCCGGCAACGAGCTTGCGAACGTCCAGGCGCAGCCGTTCGCCTTCGAAGTCGACGGGCAGCCCCGCGTGTTCGAGATGATTCACAGCAAGACCGCGCGCTTGCAGAAACGCGGTGATCGATTGCTCGACCACGGGATCGCCCCAACGTGCGCTGACCCGCACGAACCAAGCAGTATCCTGATCCGAAAGCCGGTAACGTCCGATGCCTCCAATCGGCGGCGTAAGCGCAGAAAGTTGCGCAGAATCCGAGATCGAGAACGCAGGTGGCAATGCGGCAAAGATCGCTTTACGCAAGTCGCCGCCTACGGGATACGGGAAGTCGATTTCCCCGGGGTGATCGCCGCCGGGCCAGCCAAACTCAGCGACCTTTTTCTTGGCGGCAAGCTGGGGCAAATCAGAGCCGGCGTTCATCTCGAAAAACGGATGTCCGGCCAGCGAATGACTTCGCCGGCGAGGAGTGAGTGGGCGGCGGTTTGATCGACGATCAGTTCCCAATGTTCGGCGGGAACGCCAAGCGGCGGCCAGGCGAAGCCGACGTTTTCGAGCGTCAGAATTTCGCCTTCCGCGATGGCTCGATGCGCGACCAATCCTTTCCGCGTCGAGAGATCCCGCGGCTCGGCAATCTGAGGCAACGTCGCGCCGAGCGCCGCGGAACAGTTAAGCAATTTGCGCTGTAGCTCCGCGAGATCAGAGAGATTCACGGCCGAGACGACGTCCTGCTCGACGCGCGTGTTGTCGTCGACCACGCCTTTTTCGATCAAGTTCACGCCGAGGCCGACGGCGGCGAAAAGGATCTCGTCGCCGCGGTAGTGACAGGAGAGCCCGACCGGCACGTCGAAGGTGTTTTTCCACGTTTGCAGCACGCGCAAATTCTGACGCTCCGCCGGGGTGGGGTTTAGACCCGGGTGATGATTGATGATCACCGGCGCGCCCTCGCTTTGTGCGATGCGGACGCTCTTCGCGAGTTCATCGAGGTAGACGACGCCGGCGTCGAATATCAGCGGCAAACCGGTGCCTGCGGCGTAGCGGATCAGCGGGTGGTGCAGCATGTTGTGCCGCGCAATTTTGATCGCAGCGCCGCCCTCGCGGACGAGAAAATCGATGCCGGAAAAGTCGTAGACCGAGGCGATGAAAGGCATCTCAAGCTCACGGCAGCGCGCAAAAAGCTGAGCGTAATCAGCGAGCGGCACCGTTTTCCTATCGATCAGCGCGCGGTATTCTTCGACCTGTTTTCCGGCGGCGTGATGGAAGGCGATTTCGAGCCCGCTGCTTTTCAGGCAGACGTCGGGATCGTGCAGGATCTCGGTCTTGAAAACCGGCACGCCAGCAGCGGCGATCTGCGCGAGATATTCTCCCGCGAGGCCGATGTCGCGGTTGAAGAACGTGCCGATCTCCGCGGCGAGCACCACAGGATGCGCGTCACCGACCGGGACGCTGCCGATCTGCACCGTCTTCATGGCAGCGTCGCACGTGCGCGCCACAGCGCTTCCGCGATTTCGAATTGGTGAGGATGATCGATGTCCAAAGCTCTTTCCGGCGGAATGATGCAGGCCCGCAACGGCTCCGCGAAGAATGTTTTCGCGGCGAGAAAATCAGCCGTTCCTGCGAGGTAAAGCGCGCCGTTTGGGTGATAGGCGGCCGCCACAGATTGGCTCTGCGTCGAGCGGAGATAGACGTCGGGATGCCGGAGACGCAGCGTCTCGCCGTCAGTCTCCAAGTCGCAGGCAAACGCGGGCGGGAACTCATATTCGCTCACGCCGATGACAAATGAACCGGAGGTCTTTTCCCGGGTGGCGAAGGCCGATCGGATGTCTTTGGCAGAGCGAAAAGGGCACGTCGGGAGAAGCACCGCAACGGTCTCGAATCGCTCCAGATTTTCGTCGCGGCGAAGAAATTCCTCCAGCACCTCCACGAAGCGGACGCGATCGCCGGCGAGCAGCGCGGGCCGGGAATCGGCCAGGGCATTGAATTCGCGCGCTACTTGGAGAACCTCGAGGTCTTCGCTCGAGACGACGATTTCCGCGAAGCATCCGCTCTCTTGCGCCGCCGCGATCGTGTGAGCGAGCAAAGGTTTTGCACCGAGCAAGCGCACGTTTTTGCGCGGAATGCGCTTCGATCCGCCACGGGCGGGGATGAAGCAGAGATTCACAGCGGCGCCTCCGCAGCCACTGCTTGCGGGGTGTTGGGACGGGTGGTCACGAGCCGCCGCGACATGGTCATGAACGGCTTTTCGACGAAGAGATAGAGCGCAATCGCGACGGGAAAAGTAAGAATGAAACCGGTGATCCAGGCGAGCGGCTCGCGCAGCGACCATTCGACGACACCGCCCGCCATCGGCGGCAGGCCGTAGAGCCAATTGGCGAAGCGAATCATCGGAAAATGAATGAGGTAAAATGAGAAACCGACGATCCCCATGAGTTGCAACAGGCCCCAGCGCGCGATGCGGCTGAGGATCGGCTCCCCGCACAGACAGGCGAGCACGGTGAGGGACACCAACGCTCCGAACGGCAGGGAAAGTTTGCGCGCCAGTCGCAGATTGCTGCCAAGAGCCGTGTAGCCGAACGGACCGATTTTCTCCGCGATCCAGCCGACGACGATTCCCAGTGTCAGCAACCCGAGAACGTAGACCCCAGCTTGGAAGGCGGTGCGGTGACGCTGCCACAATTTCTCGAAACCGGTCTGGGTGTAGACCCACGCCGCCAGCACGCCAAAGAGGAACACATCGAAGAACTGTGAGTGGTGCGGGATCAGCGCAAGCCGCGGATAAATCGTGGTGTATTCCAGTTCCGCAGCCGTGCCCCAGAGTCCGTAGCCCAGCGCGAGGGCGAGGAGCGCCCACGCGGCTTTTTTCCCGAAACGCAGCAGCGGCCAGATGAACAGCGGGAGCAGGAAATAGAACTGAAACTCGCACGGGATCGTCCAAAAAACCGTGTTCCCTTGGATGAACAAAAGGCTGCGAAAATATCCGAGCCAGCCATCGGAAACGTAGAGGTTGTAAAGATCGATCCGCCCGGTCGCCAGCTGCAGCGCAAACACCACGCTGACGATCAGATAAAAGAGCGGCGCGATCCGAAAAAAGCGGCGCAGGTAAAAAGTCCCGAAGCTCACTTTCCCACGCGCAAACATCGTCGACGCGAGCAGAAAGGCGCTGAGGACAAAGAAAAGATAGACGCCGAGATGCCCGGTGCCGTGAAAGCTCGTCCAAGGCGTCAGCCGCTGCCGGAAGCCGGACGAATGGCTCAAATAAACCGTCAGCACCGCCAATCCCCGGAGCCCGTCAAACGCCGCAAGCTTGCGTCCCGAAGTCGACACATCTTCGAACAACCGGTCCCGGACAGCGCGAACGAAGGCACTCATCAAAGGGTAGGAAGCACAGTGTGGTCGCTGAGCATGCGACGGTCAGCTACGATCTGGGTGATCGCTTCGCAGACACGATCGACGTCTTCGAGCCGGATGTCGTTGGCGGTCGGCAGGCTGAGCCCGCGTGCGGCAAGTTCGCAGGTGACTGGAAAGATGCCCGGCGTCTCATCGAGATACGGCGGCTGAATGTGCAGGGGATAGAAGAACCCGCGCGTCTCGACGCCGTGCTCGGCCAGCCTTGCGGAGAGCTGATCGCGATCAAGTCCGGCGCGCTGCGGATCGACGAGGATCGAGTATAGCCAGTGAATGTTTTTCGCCCACTCCGCACGCGGTGGAAGTGTGATCCCATCCACTTCAAAGAGCTGTGAATCGTAGCGGGCGACGATCTCATCGCGTCGCGTGAGGAAGCGCTCGAGTCGCTCCATTTGCGCGAGGCCGATCGCGGCCTGGAGATTGGTCATGCGGTAATTGTAGCCCGGCACGACGTGCCAGTAGCGCCGGCCCTTTTCCATCCCGTGATCGCGGAGCACCGCCATCTTTTTCATGAGCGCCGCGTCGTTGGTCGTGACCATTCCGCCTTCGCCGGTGGTGATGACTTTGTTCGCGAAAAAGGAGAAGCAGCCGACATCTCCGATCGTGCCAACTTTGCGACCCCGATACTCCGCACCGAGTGCTTCCGCCGCATCTTCGACCACAAACAGACCGTGCCTCTGCGCAAGCTCCATGATCGGATCCATGTCGCACGGATGACCGTACAGATGCACCGGCATCACTGCCTTGGTGCGCGGCGTGATCTTCCGCTCGAAGTCTGCCGGATCGAGCGTCCACGTGTCGCGCGTGACATCCGCGAGCACCGGTGTGGCGCCGAGGTGGATGACCACATTCGCGCTCGCGGCAAATGTCAGGTCGGGGACGATCACCTCGTCTCCCGGACCGATGCCGAGCGCGGCGAGCGCGAGATGCAGGGCCGTCGTCCCATTGGAAACACAGAGCGAATTTTCGACTGCGAGAAACTGACAAAACGCTTCCTCGAACTTACCGACGTAGTGTCCCTGCGAGCTGATCCAGCCGCTCACAATGCAGTCACTGACGTATTTCAATTCGTTCCCGCCAAGCGATGGCTCCATCACCGGCAGCCGCCACATTTCGGCCCACGTGATCATATCCACCGGACGCCGCTCGCGATCGAGGATCGGCAAGTGCCGCACTTTTTCGTTCAAAAGCTGAAGGTTCTCCTGCCGTGAGACGTCGGCGCTGCCCGCCGCGAATTTCCGGTTCATGTGCGCTTCGACCGAGTCGCTCAAAGCTCCTGCCAACAAGGCGCGGCGGGCATCGCCATCCGTGAAAAGTCCGACCACCGCACCGCTTTCATCCGTGATGAAAACGACACCCTCGATGCCGCGGTTGAGACTCTCCAGCACGTCTTTCAACGTGGCTGAATTCCGAAGCAGATTTTGTGAAATGTCGCGGGGCGGTTTCATGCGATCAGCGCGGCTGTCGTCTCGAAAAGCTGCGCGCGTCCGTCTGCGCTGAGGCGGTAGACTTCGATGACGACCGGCGCAAAAGCGAAATCGTGGAGATAGGGAGCGAACCACGACGCGGCGGTAAATTTTCCGTTGCTGTCGGCGCACCCGTCGTTGTCGCTGAGATGCAGCGCGGCCACGCGGTCGGCGAGTTGGAGAAAAAATTCCTCTGCCGGAAATCCGAGCGCCTGGGCTGAGACGTGCGCATGTCCGACATCAAGCAACAGCCCGACATTGTCGGCGGAAAGTTCGTCAAAGAAGTCCCGCAGCTCCGTTGGATTCGTCATGAGCAGCGACCCGCCGCGACCGGCAGCGACCTGCTGCGCCGTGATGACGTTGTTTTCGATCAACAGTCCGACCTCCTTTTCGCGAGCAAATTCTGCGAGCTCGCCAACGGCTGCGCGAAAAGCGTTTCGCGCGGTTTCGTGATCGATGAGGTGCGCACCCGGAAGGTCTGCCTGCTGGCCTGGCTGTCCAAGCTGCTCGGGTGTGAGGTTCATCGCAAAGCCACTGTGGACGCTGTAAAATGGCGCACCCATCGTGGCGCAAAGCTCGATGCCAGCGCGGCACATTTCGAGGCTCAAGCGGCGCGTCTCAGGGTCGGTGGCAGCGAGGTTCAGCACGAAGGATTTGGCGGGCGGCGGGAAGTAGTTGTGGACGAGCAGATCGACGTTTCGACCGCGAGCGGCGGCGACGCGCTCCGGCAGGTTCTCCTCGAAGCGAAACCCGGAACTCAGCTCGAGCCCGGCGTGCCCGTGGCGTTCACATTCGTCGAGCATCGCCTCGAGCGTTTCGCCGCGAAAAGCACCGCTGGAAAAGTAAATCTGAGACACGGGAAAAATGCGGCAATCAGTCCGCGAGCATGGAGAAGTGGAGCGGCGCATCCGCCGCAATATCACGCGTCGCAGCACGACCGAGCAGTGAGTCGATGAGCTGTGGACTGAGGCCGGAAGCGGGTCGCTTGCAGGTCAGCATGTCGGCCGTGATCCGCTCCCCTTTCGCGATCAAGCGCCGCGCCACGATGCTGCGCCGCATCGCGCCTGCATTCCCGATTTCGGCTGCACACGGCTCCTTCCGACCACTGCCCAGCGCAGCTTCGGTCTCACGAATTTGCGCCACCAGCGATGCAAACTCTGAGGGTTCCGCGGCGCTCGTGTGGTCTGGTCCCGGCAGCGACCGATCGAGCGTAAAATGCTTTTCGATCGTCGTCGCCCCTAGCGCGATCGCGGCCACGCAGCAGGTGGTGCTCTGCGTGTGATCTGAGTAACCAACCGGCAAACCAAAGGCGGCGCGCATCGTCGTGATAGCGCGGAGATTTGCATCCTCAATGCGCGACGGGTAGTTCGTCGTGCATTGCATCAGCGTGAGCGGCGGATCACCGGCGGCGCGGATGGCGCGGACGGCGAGATCGATATCGGCGAGCGTGGTCATGCCGGTTGAGAGGATGATGGGGCGTCCAAGGTGCGCAGCAGCGCGGAGCAACGCAGGCTCAAACACATGAATCGAGGCGAACTTGAATGCCGTTACGCCGAGACCAGCCAGCAGGTCGATGTCCTCTTCGTTGTAGGGCGTCGAAAGGAAGTCGATTCCCTGCTCTCGACAAAGCGCAATCAAGCTGGCGTGGGCTTCCGCGGGCAGTTCCAGTTTGCGGAGCATCTCGATTTGCGATTCGCCGGGATCGGTGTTTTCGAGTTGATATTGCGCCTTCGCCGCTCCGGCCAGCGCGACGCGTTCGGCTTTGAACGTCTGAAATTTCACCGCATCCGCGCCGGCTTTTTTGGCCGCGATGACGAGGTCGCGGGCACGCTCGACGGAGCCGTTATGATTCACGCCGGCCTCCGCAATGATGTAGCAGCGAGGTGTCACTGGTGGTCGAGGACTTGGGCGAGAAAGGGATGCCCGTGATCGAGGCCGATCATTTTCCCGGCGGCATCCCGCGTCGCAAAGAAACTCGTCGTCTTCAAATCGCTTTGAACAATGACTCCGACGGGCCCACTGGCGCCGGGAAAATCCGAGGTGGCGCTGGTCCATTCCGCCGCGCCTTTCCCGCGGACGCTCGCCTCGGGCGAGGTCCACGTGCCACGCTCAGCATCCACGATCAGCACCCGAAATTTCGACGGGCGGACGAACGGATTAATGATGAACGCGCTGATGTGAAAGTCACCGTTCACGAGCGCCCCGGGGAAGCTCTCGTAGTAACGATCCCCGCGCTGCACGCTGCGGGGCGCGCCGAAGATGAAGAAGCTCGCGAGATGACCATGGAAACTGCCGTCGTCGCTGCCGTAGTGCAGATGCGACGGCATCGCGATATTCGGCGTCGGCGGTGCCATTTCGGGGCTGAAATTGAAGGCTTCACCATAGTGAAAAAGCCGGTCTGTTTTCAGCTCGTGCGCGATCTCGGCGCTGTCGATCGAGGAGACGTCGTCCAGATGGAGCGGCCCGCTTTCCTTCTGCCAGACCGGGTGGACGGGGCTTCGCCCGTAAATTTTCACCGACGCTCGATAGCTGACATCCGCCGCGCGCTGGATGTGCATCGGCGTGAAACGAATCGTCGAGTGTGCGTGCGCATCGTGAACGAGTAAAAAGCAACTCGGCACCCACTCGCGCGCGGCTTTTAAAACGGGCTGGTGCGACATCAGTGGTGCTGCCCCATCCAGGAGTGCGAAGTTTCGTTGAACCAGAAGAAATAGACCATCACGTGCTGCGGATTTTCGAGCCAGAAGAGTGCGGGTGACCGCTCGGTAGCCGAAGCATCGAGGTCAGGGAAGAGGTCCGCGAGCTTCAGCCACGCGGATGCCATCGGCGCCAAAGCAAGGCGGGCACTGCTTTTGCAGGTCGCGCCCTTCACCGAGACGTCGGTCTCGTAGGCGATGGGCTGGCAGTTGGCGATGGCCATCCAGCAGGTTTGGCCGCGCTCAAACGGTGAAGTGTTTTGAAAAAATCCCGGGTCGCGAAAGAGACCGAATTTGTCGTGGTAGTGGCAGCGCGCGCGCACCTCGGGGCAGGTGCTGACCAGCACTCCGTAGGGCCGCAGCGAACCAGTTTGGACCAGTTCGTCGTAATCGACATACAGCCCGCCGATGAAGTCGTCCGCGAGGTCGGGGAACAGATCGCGTGGCGTCAGTTCGAGGGTTTGATTGGTGGAAACGGTGATTTTCTCCGACACCGCGAGTTCGCCTCCGTTTTCGCCAAAAAGGGTGGCGCGGAAACTGGCACGATCACCGTTGATATTCTGCTCGTGCTCAGGGAAGCGGAGATTTGAAACCACGAGGTGTGACTCGAGTCCATCGCGCCGCATGAAGAAAATGGCGGTGTGATAAACTTTCGGTGCCGCCGCGCGGCGGGCCGGCGTCGAGCCTGGCATTCTCGAGCGAAGTTGCTTCAGCGCGAACCCGATGTCCGCGCGGAGCCCGGCGGGCTTTTTCGCGCGAACGCCGCGCTTTTCGGGATGCAGCAGCAGATACTCAGTGAGCACGCCTTTCGCCTCGTATTCGCACGAACTGCACAAGCTGCCAACGCCATGCTTTTCCTTCAGCAGCGGGTAGGTTGGAGACGCTTCACTTTCGAGAATCTCCTCGAACCGCTGGCCGGTGATACGCAGGCAGTGACAGAGATAGCCGGTCTCGACACTGGTCGTCTCCTTCATCGCGTCAACCTTTCCGCGGCAACTCAGCCGCTTCGGGCGCGAGAAAGCAGTTCGCAAAAAAATCGACCACCACGGAGACACCATCCCGAGCGACATGCCGCCCGTTGTCGTGGAAAAGATCGTGGTAAAGAAACAGCTCGAAGCTCGGAAAGTAGGAGACGTTTGGAAACTCGCGGCAAATCTGCCCGGCAACCGCGCGCAGTTGCGCTTTGCTCTCCGTGTTCGCGACCACCACGTCCTGCGCGGTGAAGGTCTTTTCCAATGCCACTGGGGAGACGGTGAGAATGATTTTCTTGTCCGGGAACCGGCCGAAAACGAGCTCACAGACGCGGCGGAGGTTTTCGTAATTGTCCTGAAAGCTGGCGATATGAAGAGCGCACTGTGCCGCGCCGCCGCCGCCGCCAGTGCCGGGATAGCTGCAGGCATGCAGGCCGGTCACGGTATCCCGCCAAGTCTCGATCAGGCCAAGCGTGATCACATACACATCGGCATCCATGATTCCCTGACGGATGCAGCGATCGACCTTGCGGCTCAAATCGATGAGTCCCGCCTCGTCGGAAGCGTAGATGTTTTTGCGATGCGGATCTTGCCACACGACTTCCTGACCCATGACCTTGTTGATGCTCCGTCCGCGGATCTGCCAGAAGCTGCTCGGATCGAAATGCCGGTCGCCAAAGGCCAGCTCAAACTCCTGCCTGATCGTAAAAGTGTCGTAATGGTTGACGTTGTCCCGGTCAGGCAGGGAGTTCAGAATTTGCGTCGCGGGATCGAAAGCAACGGCGCCATATTTCGGATAAACGTCGAATCCTCGGCGCATCAGTTCGTGCCGAATCTCGAGCGCGAAGCAACTCCCGATGGCGAAGATTTTCGTTTCCCGCCGGATGAGCGGCTGGTTGGGCACGTTTAATCGCCGGCCTCGCTGAGAGCGCCGCCACTCCGGGTTCGGATCGGCGTCAGCGAGATTGCGCCGCGCGTGTTCGATGTTCGCGCCGCGGGCGCGCGCAAACGCCAACTTGGCGCGTGAATCGTGCGTGGGCGGATTGCTATCCAAGCGGAATTTTTCCGGCTGCACCAGCGAGCGCACAGCCATGGTGAGTTTCTTCCAGAGCGGACGGAGCCTCGTCGCCTCGACGAACTCCCGCTCGGCTTGGGGAAATTTCCCCACCTTCAACAAGACATCGCCGTAGCTGAAACGCGCCTCGCGCGACTTCGGCCGCAAAGCCGCGGCGCGAGCGAGATGTGCCTCGGCGTGGCCCCAGCGGCTGGCCTTCGCCAGCGATTGTCCGAGTGCAAGGCGCGCGGCAAAATCCTCCGGGTCTTCATTCACCGCATGCTGCAGCGGCGGGATCGACTCCTGGAATTTCTCCTCAGCGGCAAGTCGCAATCCGAGCTCCCGCGGCTCGTCCATACCGCCATCGCGCAGTTCCGCCGCGTCGTTGACCTGGCCAAGATGCCAAAGTCCGTCCCGGAGCGGCACCACCTTTTTCAGAGTCGGATGCATTATCGGGAAATTTCCCCGCCGGGGCGAGTGGGGTCAAGTGTGGACTCTCCCTGAAGCTGGAGCTCGAATACGTGGTGCTGCGTGCGCGGGCAGACCTCGGTGAAATGGAATCCAGCCCGGTTGTAGACCGCGATGGCGGCAACATTTTCGGGGTGAACCTTGAGCATCACGCGAGGAAGATGGTGCTCCCGGCACCACGCGATCGCATGCTGCAGAGCGGCGGTCGCAAGGTGGCGGCCCGCATATTTTTCAGCCACAAAGATGCCGAATGATGGACGCGCGTAGCCTTCATCAAAACCTCGCAGCATGAAAAACCCGGCCAGCTCTCCCTCGTGATGCAGCGTCCAGTAGCGGTCTTCGCGGCGATGCTGCAAGCGCTCGCGCAACGCCACTTCGGTAAAAGGAAAGGGCTGGAAGTGGGCCAGATATTCGGGACGGCTCTCCGCCATCAGCGCGGCGAGCGCCGCGACCTGCTCGAATTCGAACTCGGCTATCTCAGGCTTCACGGAGCGCGATAAGGGGTGCCGCGGTTAGGGGACTCGCTTCAGCCTCGAGCCGCCATTTTGCTTCCACAAGACAGACGCCGGAAACGATGGCAGGGACATTGCCGGAGCCGAAAAAGTCGCCATTTTCGACGTGCAGATCGAAGGCATTGGTCAGCTGGTCGATAGTGTCGCCCTGCCGGTAATCGGACGTCAGAAAATAATCGACGCGATACGTCGCCTCGGGCAACGGCAGCCGAGGCAGTCGGCAGACGAATGCTCCGCGTTCCGGCAAGGCCGGAAAGGTCTGACCGGCGAGCTGATTCGACTGAGTGAAGACGGGCGCGCCGAGTTGCGTGGCGACATTGATCCGCAGGTTAAGCCGCGGGTAGGTTCGTTTGCCGTGGCTCTCAAAGTAGAACCAGAGGTCGGTCGTCTCGCCGGCGTGCGCGTTGTGCAGCGGGCGTCCCGCAGAATCGCGCAACTCGATCGCCACGATCCGTGCGTCGCCATTGCCGGCGCGATCGGTTCGTTGAGCGAGCGAGTGCGCGGGCACACCGTAGCTCGCGGAATAGAAGCTGATCGCCTCACTTTGCGTGCCGTCGAACTTGATCTGGCCTTGCTCCAAGACGATTCCGCGCGTGCAAAGACTTTCGATGGCCGCCGCATTGTGGCTGACGAAAAGCACGGTGCGCCCCGTGCGTGCGACGTCACTGATTTTGCCGACGCACTTTTGCTGAAACGCCGCATCGCCGACGGCAAGCACTTCATCGATGATCAAAATCTCCGGCTCGAGATGCGCCGCGACGGCAAAAGCCAGCCGCACTTTCATCCCACTCGAGTAGCGTTTCACCGGCGTATCGAGGAAGCGCTCGACGCCGGAGAACTCCGCGATTTCGTCGAACTTCGACGCGATCTCGCGTCGCGTCATGCCGAGGATTGCGCCGTTGAGGAAGACGTTGTCGCGACCCGTGAGATCCTGGTGAAAACCGGTTCCGACTTCGAGCAGGCTGGCGACGCGTCCTTTCAAAAGCACGCGTCCCGTCGAAGGTGCCGTGATCTGCGAGAGGATCTTGAGCAGGGTCGATTTACCCGCACCGTTGCGCCCGAGAATGCCCAGCACTTCACCATCTTTGACATCGAACGAGACGTCGCGCAGTGCCCAGAACTCCTCCTGTTTCGGGATTTCCGCCACGGTCTTTCGCCCCAAAAGGCGGGCGGTCAGATCGCTGAAAAACGTCTTTCGGTTGAGCGTGCCCAGCCGGAACCGCTTCGAGAGATCTTCGACTTTGACGACGACGGACATGCTAAATCAGACGGCGTCCATTGCGGTCTGCTCGACTCGATTGAACATGGAAATTCCGAGCAGCAGAATCACCGTGCTCATCCCGAAACTCATCGCGAGGTGCCATTTTTCGACGATCCCTTCACCGAGAAAGGCGAAGCGAAAAGCCTCGATCACCGGCACCATCGGATTGAGGTAAAACATCCACCGCGCGGACGGATCGATCCGTGAAATGGGGAAGACGATCGAGCTGGCATACATCCAGAGCTGCACGCCGAATCCAACGCCGAGCACGAGATCGCGGTAGCGCGTGGTGAGCGCCGAGACGATGCAACCGATGCCTGTTCCGAGCATCGCGATTTGCACGACCAGAATCGGGAGCAAAACAATGTGCCAGTTCGGATGAACTGGGGCGCCTTTCCACAGGTAGAACAGAAGCGCGATGAGGAAGATCACGAGTTGCACGAGGAAAGCCAGCAGGCTGGTAATGACCACGGACAAAGGAACGGCGAGCCGCGGGAAATAGATTTTCGAGAACGTGGCGGCGTTGCGCAAAAAAGTTTGCGAGGTCTTCGTCACGCAATCGGCAAAGTAACCCCACGCCATCAAGCCGCTCATGTAGAAAAGAAAATGCGGGATGTTTTCCGTGCCCATTTTCGCCATCCGACCGAACAGAAAGCTGAAGACAATCGTCGTGAGAATGGGCTGCAGAATGAACCAAACGGGACCGAGCACCGTCTGCAAATAGCCAGCAGAAATGTCGCGCTTGGCCATCAACCAAACAAGGTCGCGATAGGCCCAGAGTTCACGCCACGAGATGTCGAAAGCGCCGCGCTGTGGGACGATGACTTTCGTCCAGTCCGCTGCCGGGTGGATGGTCTCAGACGTTTTCATGAGCCGTTCGCCAGCGAGGACGTCGCGGCTGAAGAGGGGAATTGAACCGTCGCCCTCAGAGACTTCGGGGGTGGGGTTTCGGATACACTCTCGGCCAGGACTTTCGCCGCGGCGTACTCCTGCCGCGAGGTTGACGCGGCGCGTTGGAACCGTTGCGGGACGGTGATTTCATGAGCCCGCCACCGTTTGATACAGCCTCCGAAAACGCAAGGCGTTTTACCCTCAAGCCAGCGCACTTTGTCACAACCAGCGGGTTTTAAATTTACACCTTCTTTCCGCGCCAACTACCGTCGCACGGATGCTTTCCGTCACCGTCCCGATCTGCAATGAAGCCGGCAACATCGCGCCGCTGCACGAGCGGGTCCGTGCCGCGATGGATCAAGATCGGGCAGCCGTGGGAGCTCATCCTCGTCAATGACGGCTCGACCGACGGCGTCGGAGGAGTTGCTCGACGAAATCGCCGCGCGAACGATCCGCGCGTGAAGGTCATCCATTTTCGCCGCAACTTCGGCCAGACCGCCGCGATGATGGCCGGCTTCGACTTCGCCCGCGGCGACATCATCATCCCGATGGATGGCGACCTGCAGAACGATCCCGCCGACATTCCCGCTGCATGCTCGCGAAGCTCGACGAGGGCTACGACGTCGTGCTCCGGCTGGCGCAAGGACCGCAAGGACAACGCCGTCAAGCGCAACCTGCCCGAGCATCATGGCGAACCGCCTCATCTCCTTCGTCAGCGGCGTGCGGCTGCACGACTTCGGCTGCTCGCTGAAGGCCTACCGGCGCGAGGTGATCGAAGGCGTGCGGCTCTACGGCGAGATGCATCGCTTCCTCCCGATCTACGCTGCGCTGGCACGGCGCGCGCATCACCGAGGTGCGACGTGCGCCACTACGCGCGCACCAGCGGCAAGTCGAAGTACGGCCTCGAGCGCGTGCTGAAGGTGCTCGCCGATCTGATCGTCGTGAAGTTCCTCGACCGCTTTCAGCAGAAGCCGATGTACCTCTTCGGCGCGGCGGCCTCGGTCGCTTTGTTGCTCAGCGTTCTGCAGCGCGGCATTCGCGATTTTTCTCGAAGTATTTCGCCACCGCGCCGCGCTCGTTCATCGAGACGCCGATGCCGCTCTGTCTGCGTCATCACCGCGGTGGCCGGCCTCATGTGCATCCTCATGGGCCTGCTCGCGGAGATGATCATGCGCACCTTTTTCGAGTCGCAGGGAAAGCGCGTTTATCTCGTGCGCGCGACAGCGAAATCGTGGCCGAAATGACCGGGGCGCTGTGAAGTCGGCGCGCCTGCGGCGCAGCATCCGTCGCTGGCCATTCCCGATCGCCATCATGTGCGGCATCGCTGGTTTCGTCGGCACGGGCGACCTCGCCGACACTGCGCCGGATGACCGACGCCATCGCGCCATCGCGGCCCGGATGCCGAGGGGCATTGGCAGGAGGAAAGCGCGGCGTTTTTCTCGGCCATCGCCGGCTGTCGATCGTCGATCTCGAGCGGCGGCGCGCAGCCGATGTGGACCGCCGATCGACGCAGCTCGGCGTCGTCTTCAACGGCGAGATTTACAACCACGCCGAACTGCGCGCGGAGCTCAAGGCGCGCGGCTGCGAGTTTCGTCACCGACCACTCCGACACGGAGGTGCTCCTGCACGCTTACCGCGAGTGGGGCGAGCGACTTCGTCGAGCGACTCAATGGCATGTGGGCCTTCGTCCTTTATGATCGCGAAAAAAAGCGTCTTTTCGGCAGCCGCGATCGCTTCGGCAAAAAGCCGCTCTACTACTTTCACGAAGGCGTCGACCTTCGCCTTTGCGAGCGAACTCCCGGCGCTCCTCGCTCATCCGCGCTGCCCGCGCAACCTCTCGGCGCTCTCCCTCAAAAAATACTTCGCCTACTGCTACATCCCCGCGCCGCGCTCGATCTACGAGCGCGTGTGGAAGCTCCCCGGCGGCCACTCCTTTGCCTTCGACCTCACGAGCCGCGAGCTCAAAGCGTGGCGCTATTGGGAGTTTAAAATCGAGCCGGATGAAGCGCTTGGACGCGACGTGTCCAGCCTCTGCGAAGAACGTCCGTGACGCCCTCGAGCGCGCGGTCAAAAGGCGGCTCATGTCCGACGTCCCACTCGGCGTGTTTCTCAGCGGCGGACTCGATTCCTCCGCCATCGCCGCGCTCGCCGCCAAGCACGTCCCGGCGGGCCAGCTCAATACGTTCAGCATCGGCTTCAATGAGCCGAGCTTCGACGAGTCCGCACACGCGCGACTGGTCGCGGAGCGGCTCGGCACGCGGCATCGCGAGGAAATTCTCGATCTCGATAAATCCGTCGCGCTGCTGCCGGAGATCGTCGCGCGTCTCGACGAACCGCTCGGCGACGGCTCGCTTCTGCCGACGTACCTCCTCTCGCGCTTCACCCGGCAGCACGTTACCGTCGCGCTCGGCGGCGACGGCGGCGATGAACTCTTCGCCGGCTACGATCCCTTCCGCGCGTTACGTGCTGCCGAGAGCTATCAGCGCCTTGTCCCGCGCCCGGTCCACACCGCCATCCGGCTCCTCGCTGCGCGCCTGCCGGTGAGCCACGCGAACATCAGCCTCGATTTCAAAATCAAGCGTACGCTCATGGGCCTCAGCTATCCGCCACCGCTCTGGAATGCTGTCTGGATGGGCGCTGCCGGGCCGCGCGAGCTCTCGCGAGCTCTTCGCGCGAACCCGCCGACATCGACGAAATTTACAGCGAGGCCATCGAGGCGTGGGACCGATGCGCGCAACCGAATCTCGTCGATCGATCGCTGCAATTCTGGACCGAATCTTTACCTGCAGGATGGCATCCTCGCGAAAGTCGATCGCGCCTCGATGATGTGCTCGCTGGAGGCCCGCTCGCCCTTTCTCGACATCGAATTCGTCGACCTCGCTCGCCGCATCCCGCATCAACTGAAGCTCCGCGGCGGTGAGACGAAATGGATCCTCAAACGAGCCCTCGCGCCGCTGCTCCCTCGCCAAATCGTCGACCGACCAAAAAAGGGATTTGGCATGCCGATCGGGCGTTGGTTGCGCGAAGATCGTTTCGATTTCCACGCTCCCCCACCTGCACCGCTCGACTCAGATTTTGTGGCCGCAAAACTCGACGCCCATCGCTCCGGAAAATCCGACGAGCGCCTCTTTCTGTGGAGCGAATGGCTGCTCGCGCAATGGATTCGGAAATGAGTTCCGCCGCCGAGGCGATGAAGACATACGGAAGAATCGAACTTCGCCGCTCAGCGTTTTCCACATGAAGATCCTCGTCCTCTGCTACGAATACCCCCCCATCGGCGGTGGTGGTGGACGCGCTGCGCAGGGCCTCGCGGAGGCGCTCGCGGCCCGCGGGCACTTGATTCGCGTGCAAACCGCCGGCATGTCGCACCTCCCGACTCACGAATCGATTCGAGGCGTGGAGATTTTTCGCACGCCGAGCTTTCGGCGTCGTGAAGACACTTGCGCCGTGCATGAGATGGGGCTGTTCGTTGCGACCAGCTTTCTGCCGACGCTCCAGCACATCCGCCGCTGGAAACCGGATGTCATTCACGCGCATTTCGCGATGCCAACCGGCCTGCTCGCCTGGATGGTGCATCGCCTCACGGTAGTGCCTTATGTGCTCACTGCGCATCTCGGCGACGTGCCCGGCGCGCTGCCGCAAGATACCGACACATTGTTCAAAATGATCGATCCGATCGCGCGACGAGTGTGGCAGGAAGCGGTGGCCGTGACCGCGGTAAGTGAATTCGTGCGCGGACTCGCGGTAGCTGCCTACGACCGCTCGGTGGAGAAAATCCTAAACGGCATTGATCTGTCGGGCCGGCCGGGAAAGCCCGCCCTTGCAGGATCGCCGCCCCACCTGCTCTTCATCGGGCGGTTCAATCCGCAGAAGAATTTGCTTTTTCTCATCGACTCCCTCGCTCAGCTCCGCGACCTCGACTGGACGATCACCATTATCGGCGACGGCCCGCAAATGCTCGCAGTCCGCGAGCGGCTCGCGGCGACTGAGTTGCAGGAGCGCGCGCGTGTCACGGGCTGGCTCACCACGTCGGAAGTCCACGTCATTCTGCGCGCCGCGGACGTGCTGCTCATGCCGTCGAGCGTCGAGGGAATGCCGGTCGCGGCGGTCGAGGCTTTGAAGTTTGGACTCGCCATCGTCGGCAGTGCGATTCCCGGATTGCATGACGTTTCTTCCGCGGAAAACGCTGTCCGTTTTCCCGTCGGAGACGCCGAAGCCTTTGCCAGCGGCCTCCGCGCGCTGCTCACTGATCCCGCCCGCCTCTCTGCGATGAAAGCTGCCAGCCACCAAAAAGCGCGTGAGTTCGACCTCGATCGAATCACCTCGCAATACGAGACCGTCCTGCAATCGGTGCCGTTACCGATCTAAACGTTTAACATGTCCGCCTACTCTGCAGTGCTCGACCAACTTCGCGCGCATCCGCGCGTCTGGCTCGTCACGGGCGTCGCCGGTTTTATCGGTTCGCATCTCCTCGAAGCCTTGCTGCTGTTGGATCAGCGAGTCATCGGGCTCGACGATCTTTCCACTGGTTCGCGCGAGAATTTCGACGACGTCCAGCGGAACGTTGCGCCAGAGCAGTGGACGCGTTTCACATTTTCGGAGGGCAGCGTGAGCGATCGCGCGGTATGTCGCGCCGCGTGTGAGAAAGTTGATTTTGTGCTGCACGAAGCAGGATTCGTCTCCGTGCCGCAGTCGATCGAAGACCCCCTCAGTTGCCACGAGACAAACGTTACCGGCACGCTGAATCTGCTGGCTGCGGCGCGCGACTGTGGCGTGCAGCGCTTTGTTTATGCGAGTTCCAGCGCGGTTTATGGTGACGACGTGCGGATGCCAAAAGTGGAAGCGCAAATCGGTCTGCCGCTGTCGCCCTACGCAGCGGCAAAATGGATGACGGAGATCTACGCTGCTCAATTTGGTCAGCATTACGGCTTGGAAACCATCGGTCTGCGCTACTTCAACGTCTTCGGCCCGCGCCAGAATCCCAGCGGCGGATACGCAGCAGTGATCCCGCAGTGGATCGCGAGACTGCTCGCAGGCGAAGAGTGCGCGATCAATGGTGACGGTTCGATCACTCGCGATTTCTGCCACGTGGCGAATGTGGTGCAGGCCAATATTCTGGCGTCTTTGACGGCGAGTCCTGACCCGCGCAGCGCGGTTTTCAACGTCGCTCTTGGCGGGAGCACGACGCTCGATGAACTCTACAACCGCATCGCTGGCGAGGTCGCAGCGATCACAGGCTCGCCTGCAAAGCCTGTTGCTTACAGCGTTCCCCGCCCGGGCGACATCATCCATTCCTCCGCCGACATCGCGAAAATTTCCGGCCTCCTCGGCTACACGCCGGTGAAAGGCGTTGCCGAGGGACTGACGGAGACGGTCCGATGGTATGCAGACCGGAGCGCAAAGTTGCGGCAGAAAGCGCTCGCGTGAACTCGTTGAGCGACGGTGTCTCCGCTGCTAAGAACGCCGGATGAATACGTCCTGGACCGGCTTGAATTCCGACGCGCGGCAGGCGCTCACGCAGCGCGACTACTCCGCGAAAGCCCTGCCAGAGCGACTGGGGACCACGGGCGTCGAAGCCGGCGAGATCATTGCGGTGGGCCGCTCGAGCCTGACTACGGCCTGGATTCCGGGCGTCGAGATCTTTGGCCGTCGCATTTTTCCGCAGCGTCATCGCGGATTTTTTGGCGAGTTTGCGCGGCAGGAGGATGGTCCGCTTGCGGCGATCGGCTTTTGGCCAAAGCAGTGGGCGACCGCTCGGATGTTTGCCGGGACTGGAAAGGGATTTCACATCCATCCGCCGCACATTCCCCAAGGTGAGACGGCTGAGAGTTGGTTCCGGCGCTTGTTCGCCGATGAAGCGGCGAATTTCTCGCTGCGTCCGTACGAGCTCGAGCAGTGGGATGTGATGTTTTTCGTGCAGGGCTCCGTGGAGATGCTGCTCGTCGATGAGCGCGCCGGGCTCGAGCGGCGAGTAATGCGTTTCATCATCGAAGGCGATGACCACCGCGGGCCAAATAACGCGGGAGTCGTGATTCCCGCAGGCGTCGCTCACGCACTGCGGGTGGAGGGCGCGGACGATGCGATCATGGTTTATGGCACGAGCACGGCCTTCAATCCGAACTTCGAGGGACGCATCGCGGACTCGATCGAGCGGGCACCGCTGCCGCCCGAATGGCAGAGCTATCTCGAGTCCCGCGGATGAATCTTTTCGACGAAAATCGCCCGTCCAACGGCTTCGATAATCTCCAGGTCGACCTCGGCCGAGTTTATCAAAGGACGCCGCTTGGCACGCCGCGCTCGGAGGGCACGATGTGGCAGAATCCGTTCCTGCGACTTTATCAAAGTCCGCTGCTACCGCTTTCTGCTCAACGCTATGCGTGGACCGCACTCCGCCGCTCAAGGCTCGACCAGACTTGGTTTGAGCGCTTCCGCGTTTACTGGGCGCAGGTGCTCGGCGGGCGTCCGCTTTGGGGGCTCGAGGACTTTTATTTTCTGCGGCAACTCTACCGGATGCGGTTCCAAGCTGTCGATCTGCCGGAGACCGAAGACGCTTCCGTGCACCTCGAGGCGTGGCAGAGACCGGAACTGCTGCATCACCTATTTCACAGCGTTTATGCGGAGTCGCTTTTTCACTCGCTAAATGTCGTGCAGCAGCTTCGCTCGGCACGCGGCAGCATTGGCAGCATGCTGGAGTTCGGCTGCGGTTGCGCACCGGTCACGACGACACTTTTCGAGTTTTTTCCGTGGGCGCGCGAAGTCGACGTGTTCCTCGCGGACATCGAGACGATTGCGTTTCACTACGCGGATTGGAAATTCGCGGAGTTTCCAAAAGTTCGCGCGGTGCCGTTGCAGGCGGCGGAGAATTTCCGGATTCGGCTTCCGCAAAAAGTGGATGCGATTTTTTGCATGGCGGTCTTTGAGCACCTGAACGAACCGCTCGAAACGGTGAAGGCGTTGCACGCGCTGCTCAATCCTAACGGCGTGCTGATTTTTGATTATGTCCTGAGCGAGGCTGGCGGACTCGACACCCTCCAGGGTCTGCGGGAGCGGCCTGCGGTGCTGGAGTTCATCGCGCAAAATTTCCGGATCGCTGGAGAGCGGCTCGACAGCTCGCGAAGTGTCGTGCCCACGGCAGCGGTGCGGCTGTGATCAGCGGCGGGTGTAGACCTCGTACCAATCGAGATAGGTGCCCTGGTAGTCGTAGTGCGTTTGGATCCACGTCTTCGTGGCGGTGGCCCAGATGCTGAACCGCGAGGCCTCGGTCCCGTTAATGTCCCAGTCGCTGAGAATGATCACCGCCGGCTGAAACTGCCGCATCCGCGCGATGGCTTCGGCATCCCAATTTGCGGTGCGCGTGGCGTTATCGATGTAGACGTCCTTTTCGTAAGTCGGGCGATCGGTGAGCAGGTTGAACGCTGGGTGATACGGGTAGGCGACGAGATATTCTCCCGGTTGGGAGTGCTCGCGAACCAGCCTCTGCACTTGATTAAGGCCGTTGAACTCCTTTGTGTTTAGGAAGACATCGACGCCGTTTTCACCGTCGAAAAACTTGGTCCGGCTTTTCCGTGCAGCGATGGTTCCGGCCCAGCGATCGGGGAGCATGCGGTCGAGGTAAAGCGCGGCGTGCGAGGTGAGCAAAAGGAGGATCAGCCACGTCCCGACGCGGCGGAAATCGAACTGCGAAAGCAGCACCCATGCGCAAAACGTGCCGGTCCAAAAGCCCGGAGAAAACTCCGACAGATGAGGCGGATCGGGACGGAAAAAGAAGAATTGAGGGAACGCCGTGAGCGATCCGCCGAGGACGAGTAAAGCGGCGAGGGGACGTCGCGTGGCGTCGGCATCGCGGGAAAACGCGGCGCGGCCAAGGGCGATGAGCGACCACAAAATGAGCGGCACGAGTGAGGCCAGCGGGAGGTAGGTAAGCGCGACGAATTCGCGATGTTGGCCATCTTTTGCGTCGATGAATTCGCGCCACGCGGAGCGGTCGAGAAGGCCGCCGTTGGTGGGCGGCACCGCGCCGGTGGTGGCTGGTTTTTCCGGAGCGCGCGCCACCGTTTGCTTCGCGCCGAGATGGAGGGACGACGCGAGTGAATGGATCCAAGACGAGGTACTGGGCCAGGAATTCACGGTCGAACCCACGGTGCCGCGCATCGACGTAAACTGGCAGGTGAACCAGCAGCACCGAGCTACCGATGATCGCCGTTCCAGCCAGTGCGATGGCTGTTCTCCGGGCGATGGGACGCGCGCGCTGGAGCAGCCCCAGCACAAAGTATCCGAGCCAGAGCGCGGTGAAAAAAATGCCGAGATCGATGCGGATGAGGAACGTGAGGCCGAGCACAACCCCGCCAACCAAAGTTTTCCAAAGCCATTGGCGGGGGGCTGCAGAAGAAAGGGCCACGTGAAGCAGGCAAAAGCTGTTCGCGACGGCGAGCAACGGCATGTAGTTCTTGAAGGTCATCCCCGGCACGAGGAGCGGGAGCAACGCGACGAGAAAGGCGAGCCACGGTTTTCGGCTCACTTTTTCCACCGCTAAAAACGCGAGCGTCGCGGTGATCGCGGAAAGGAAAAAACAGTACGCGCGGAGGAGCACGAAGCTGACACCGAAGATTTTGAAGAGCGCGACGACGGGGTAGAACCAGAGGACGTTGTAGCCGAGCGAGACGTCGAGGAACGGGCGCTGGCCTTCAAGGAGGCGCTTGGCATCGAGCGCGACGGTGCCCCCCTCGTCGCGGAAATTGATGCCGTGCCGGTAGTAGCTGCCGTAGTAGCAGAGCGCCACGACGAGCAGCAGGAGCAGCCATGGCAGAGGCCGGCTTGTGAGTTCGCGGCACCTGCGAAAGGCCGCGGCTGCTTGGTCCTGGGTCACTGGCCGCCCGGTCCCGCGGGCCTTTCGTCGCAGACCATTTGCACGTACTCGCGATATTCGGTCTTCGGTAAATCGGCGATGGCGCGCTGCAATCCGGCACGGTCAATGAATCCCTGGTTGAACGCGATTTCCTCGAGGCACGCGATTTTCAGGCCCTGCCGGTTTTCGATCGCGGCGATGTAATTGCTCGCTTCGAGCAGGCTCGTCTGCGTGCCGGTATCGAGCCACGCCATGCCGCGGCCGAGCACGCGGACGTGGAGTTCGCCGCGGCGGAGATATTCGCAGATTCACGTCGGTGATTTCGAGCTCGCCGCGCGGGCTCGGCGTCGAGATTGCGGCAGATCTCGACGACTCGCTGGTCGTAGACGTAGAGCCCGGGAACGGCGAACTGACTTTTCGGCTTCGCGGGCTTTTCCTCGAGGCTGATCGCCTTGCCGTCGGCGTCGAATTCCACGACGCCGTAGCGCTCCGGGTCGCGCACCTGGTAGCCGAAGATGCACGCGCCTTTCTCGAGGGCGCAGCGCTTCGCGGAAGAAGTCGAGTTTCCCGTAGAAGATGTTGTCGCCGAGGATCAGGCAGACGGGGTCGCCGCCGATGAACTTCTCGCCGATGAGGAAGGCCTGCGCGATGCCCGCGGGCTTTGCCTGCTCGGCGTACTCGAAGCGCATGCCGAGCCGCGCGCCGTCGCCGAGGAGGTCGCGGAAACTGCGGCAGGTCCTTGGGCGTGGAGATGATGAGCACCTCGCGGATGCCGCCGAGCATGAGCGTGGCGAGCGGGTAGTAGATCATCGGCTTGTCGTAGACCGGGAGGAGCTGCTTGCAGGCGACGCGGGTGAGCGGATAGAGCCGCGTGCCGGCGCCGCCGGCGAGGATGATGGCCTTGGTGGTCATGGAGTTGATGAGTGCGAACGCGAAATTGGGGACCGAAAACCTCAGGCAGCCGCGGGCATTCTCATTTGGGAGACGCGCCCCATTTCTCCAAGTGCACGAGCCACTCGGGTTCGATGGCGCGCCCGTGCTTGTGGCGAGATAATGGTCCTGCGAGCGAGGGCCGAGTCTCCGACGCGAAGCCGTCACCAGGATGCGCACGCCAACGCACTCCGCGGCGAGCTTGACGGCCACGGAGCTCGGGAAGGTGCGGGCTCTTTTCCTCGAGGGTCACGCTCAGCGTGATGCCGCAGAGCTTGCGCAGCATCCAGCCGCAGAGCAGTTCGCGCGTGGTCATGGCGTGGAGATGGCGGACGCCGTCGCGCGCGATCCAGCGCGCGGAGAAGAGCGCGTAGCGCGCGGCTGTGAGGAAGATCTCGGAGGAGAGCTTCTGGCCGAGTTCGACGCGCCAGGTCTCGATCCGCCGGGCGAGCTCGCGCTCCTGCTGCCACTCGCCTTCGAGCACCATGCCATCGGGAGGAAAGCGAGATGCGGGAGAGTCTCGCGGCGCTCTCCGGCGCGGCGGCGGTCGAGGCGTGGGCCACGTAGACGCGCAGCGCGGGATTGACTTCGCGGAGCTGGCGAAGTTCGGATTCGGTGCGCTCACCGGTCGGCCATTCGTGCAGGAGACAGGCAAAGCCGGCGGCGCGGATCGGCGGCGAGGCTGGGTTTGACGCGTTTTTCGAACAGCGCCTTCAGCGGCTGCACGGTGCGCTCGACGGCGAATTCGTTCTCGAGCCGCTGCGCGCGCCGCCTGCCCAAACTGCCGGCGCAGGTCGGCGGACTGCGATCAGCTGCGCGAGCGCCTCGGCGAGCCCGCTGCTCGTCGCCCGGCGTCGACGAGCAGGCCGGTTTGCGCCGTCGATGATCTGCTCCGGCACGCCCGCGAGTCGCGTGGAGACGACCGGCTTGGCGGAGGCCATCGCCTCGAGGATCACGGTCGGAAAAACGTCGCTCGCGCCGTTTCGATCCGACGATGCAGGCGAGCGTGAAAATGTCGCAGCCGCGCAGCGTCGCGAAGACTTCCTCCTGCGGCAGCGAGCCGCGCAGACGCACGCTGGTCGCCGAGGTCGCGATTCATCGATCTGCGCCTGGAGCTGCTGGCGCCACGGACCTTCGCCGATGATGTCGCACTCGAAATGCGAGCCCGCGCGCGCTTCAGCTTCGCGCACGCGGCGATGAGATGGTGGAAGCCCTTGAACTCGATGAGCCGCCCGATGCTGACGATGCGCGGGACGGGGTTTGCCGTGCCGCGGTGGCGCGGCGGGAAAGTTGGCGAGGTCCATGCCGTTGAAGACGCGGAGCATTTTCCCGTCGGAGTCCGGGCAAAGCTCGGCGACCAGGCCTTTGGAGAACTCCGTCTCGTTCGCGACGAACTCCGCCTCGCGGCAAATCTCGCGCAGCAGATCGTCGTTGCCGAGATCGACCATGAAGTCCTGCCCGTGCGTGGAGATGGAGAACGGAATGCCGCTAGATCGCCTTGACGAAAAGCGCGGTGTGCGCCGCGCGATTCGCGAAGTGGACGTGGAAATGCGTGATCCCGCGCGCCTTGAAGAGGTCGGCGAAATAGAGCGCATTGCGCGCGCGCAGCGCGGCCTTGTAGGCCGGGCCGATAGCGCCGCTCGTGCTCGGCGACGAGCTCCGCGGGCCAGCGTCCGCTCCGCTTCGCCGCTGCTTCGCCGAGCTTCAGGATCGGCCGCGGGCGGCGCGTATGGATCGGCGCCTTCATCCGCGCGGCGTGCCCGTGGCGGAAGCTCGTCGGCGGCGGGTAGATCGAGTAGAGCTCCAGTTCCACGCCCGCCCGCTCCAGCGCGAGCATCTCCGTGTCGCAGAAGGTCTGCGAGACGATCGGGTAGCGGGAGAAAAGGTAGGCGAGCCGCGGAGGCATCTCAGATGGCGGAAAGAGTGGCGGATGACGAATGACGAAAGAAGCGGGCAGCGACAAATCTGAAATTGCGCGCACTCCCGGTCCGATTCGCGTTTTGGCTTTGCGAAGTCTCTGCTTCGCTCCCCTCATGGACCCGCTCCCCGCTCCGAAACCCCGACGATCCAGACCGAAGTGCAGGTCATGTTTTTCGACACCGACTGCGCCGCCGTGGTCCACAACATCGCCTACCTGCGCTTCATCGAAATCGCGCGCACGCTGCTCGCCGAGCAACTCGGCATGGGGCTCGCCGACATGGCGCAGACCGCGCTCTACCCGGTGGTCGCTGCGCACGGAGATCGATTACGCAAGCCCGCCCGGCTCGGCGACAAACTCGTCGTCCACGGCCGGCTGGAAGGCGTCGAGCGCACGCGCTTCTGGTGCGCCTTCGAGGTGCGTGCGGCCCGCCGATGGCGCGCTCATCGCGCAATCGCGGCAAATGCTCGCGGTGATCCAAATGCCGGGGCCGAGCATTGATGCGCCTGCCGGCGGATTGGGCGACCAGATTCGCGCATTTGGTGCCGGTGCGGGGCAAAATCACCGGCTGATTTTTTGCGCCGGATGCGCTTCGAGGAGTGTTCAAATTATCATTTGCCAACAGGGGAAGCGCGGACCTACGATTCCTGACTACCCCGAAAAATTACGTTTATGATCGAACTCGAGGTCTACGCCGCTGGAGTCCGCAATCTGGAGAAAATCCTGGAGCTGGATCACGAATTCGAGGCCGTTCCCGGCCTGCGCTACAAGGTCGATAGCAATCACGACATCGTCTATCTCGACTTCGACGAGCCGACGCTGACCATCCAGGAAATCCGCGCGCATTTTTCGCAAGCTCGGGCTCGAGCCGCGGATCGTCGGCGCGGTGCCGCCGGAGCTGAATCCGAAGAGCAAGACGCAGCCGCTGCGCGTCTGCCTGAGTCGCGTCGGCGACGTGCGGCCGCGGGCGGACCTCGCTGTGGACAAGCGCGGCGCTGCGACCTAGCGTTCGCGGCCCCGCATGGTTACCTCCCTCGGGCGCACCGGCGCTTTCGCCTTTTCCGCTATCTCGGCGAACTGGCGCTGCTCGCCTGCGAAACGTGCGTCTCGATCGTCGTCGCGCCGATTCGCTGGCGGCTGTTCCTGCGGCAGATCGTGGAGATCGGCTTCCGCTCGCAGCTCGTGGTGATCGTCACCGGCGGCTTTCACCGGCGCGGTGCTCACGGCGCAGACGTACTTCCAGTTCACCACGCTCGGGCATGAAGTCGGCCGTCGGCTCGGTGGTCGCGGTTTCGATGTTTCGCGAACTCGGGCCGGTGCTCACCGGGCTGATGGTCGCGGGCCGCGTCGGCGCGGCCATCGCGGCGGAGATCGGCACGATGAAGGTGACCGAGCAGATCGACGCGCTGCGCGCGCTCGGCGTGCATCCCGATCGATTATCTCGTCGTCCCGCGCGTGCTGGCGCTGCTCATCTCCATGCCGCTGCTCGGTGGCGGAGTGCGTCGGGCTCGGCATCGTCGCCAGCTACTTCGTCGGCGTCGACAGGTGCTCGACATTCTCGGGGCCGTATTACCTCGACAACATGCTGAAATTCACTCGGCGCCGCGGGACATCAAGATGGCGCTGATCAAAGGGCTTGCTTTTCGGCATCGTCATCGTCTTCGTCAGTTGCCATCAGGGGCTGAACGCCAAGGAAGGCGCGGTCGGCGTCGGCCGCGCGCCGACCGAGGCGGTGGTCATCGGTTCGCTGAGCGATTCTGATCCTGAACTTTTTCCTCACCTTCGCGCTGAACATCATCTTTCCCGTACGGCGTCTAGCCGCGCGATGATCTGCCATGATCGTCCGCAACCTGCACAAAACGCTCGGCACGCAGCGAGGTCCTGCGCGGGATCGATCTCGAGGTCGACAAGGGCGAGACGTGCGTGATCCTCGGCCGCTCGGCGGCGGGAAAAGCGTGCTGCTCAAGCACCTCATCGGGCTTGCTCCAACCGACCTCCGGCGAGGTGCTGGTCGAGGGCGAGGACATCGCCGACTGCCGCGAGCGGAAGCTCGGCGCGCATCCGCAAAAAGGTCGGCATGCTCTTCCAAAGCGGCGCGCTCTTCGACTCGATGAACGTGGAGGAAAACATCGCCTTTCCGCTGCGCGAGGCGGGCGTGAAGGACGAAAAGGAAATCCGCGAGCGCGTGGCCGAAGCGCTCGAGATGGTGGATCTCGCGGGCGAGCAAAAGAAGATGCCGGAGAACTCTCAGCGGCGGCATGCGCAAGCGCGTCGGCCTCGCGCGCGACCATCGTCGCCGCCCGGCCTGCATCCTTTACGACGAGCCGACCACCGGGCCTCGACCCGATCGCCACGCGACTCGATCAACCACCTGATTCGTCGCTTGCAAAAGCGGCTGACGGTGACTTCCGTGGTCGTCACGCACGACATGAAGACCGCCTTTCACACCGCCGATCAGATCGCCTTTCTGCACGAGGGGCGCATCTATTTTCACGGCACCGCGGACGAGCTGCGCGCCTCCGCCGATCCGGTGATCCAGGACTTCATCGAGGGCCGCTCCGGCGAGTCCGACTAGCCGCCGCGTCCGCATGAGCACCGAACGCAAAGGCGTCGAGTTTTTCGTCGGCCTGTTTCTCCTGATCGGCTTCGGCGTCATCGCCGCGATGGTCGTGATCTTCGGCCGCGTCGGGCGAGGGATGCGAAGATCACTATCCGATCACCGTCGAGTTTCCCGAATGCCAGCGGGCTGGTGAAAGGCTCCGACGTGCTGCTCTCCGGCGCGCGCATCGGGGTCGTCGCGCAGGCGCCGCGGCTGACCGGCGAACAATTACGCGGTGGAGGTGGAGCTGCATCGTGCGCGACGACGTGCAGATCCCGCGCACCTCGATCTTTCAGATCCGCAGCAGCGGCATGCTCGGCGATTCGCTACGTCGATGTGGTGCCGCCCGCGGAGTTTCGACCCGGCGGATTTCGCGCAGCCGGGTGAACTGATCACGGGACGCGCACCGGCGGGCTCGACGAACTGACGAGCAAAGGGCAGCGAGATGATGGACACGCTGAACACCGAGGTCTTGAAGAAGGTCAGCGCAGCGCTCGACGAGATCAAAGCCACGACCGCCAACCTGAACGAAAAGCTGCTCAGCGAGAAGAATCTGCAAGAACCTCGAGGAGACCTTCGCGAATTTGAAGACGACGACGGAGGACTTTTCGCAAAACGGCGCGCGATCTCGACCTGATGGTCAACGCGACGCAGGAAGTCGTGGACTCGGCGAAGGACACGATGAAAACGGTCGACGGCGCGGCCGGCGATCTGCGCGCTGGCGCTCGGGCGATTTTCGGAAAATGCCGATCGCGACAATCGGCGACCGCAAGTCTTCTGAATCGAAGGCGGCGACGCGGCGACGGACGCGCTCGGGACACTCATCTCGGACCGGCAAACGGCGGAGGATCTGAAGGCGCTGATCGCCAATCTGCGGCGCTCCGGCGTTCTTTGTACAAGAATCGGCCGGTCGGTCCGGCGACGCCCGCCCCGGCCGCGCCGGCGCCGAAGCGGCGCTAGGCAAGCGCCTGCCGGCTATTCGAGCCGCTCGGGATTTCTGGTTCGCGCGCATTGCGTCTGCGGAGACGAACGGCTCTGCCATGACTCCGCTGCTCACCATCAATCTCCTCCGCGCGCTCTTCGTCACCTTCGCGACCTGCGTCGGGCTGATGATCGGCGACGAGATCGCTCGGCTCGACGTCGCTCGGCGCCGGCGGCGGGCGCGGCCTTCGGCCTCGTCGTCGTGCTGGCGGATCGCTTGCTGCACGGGCTTATCGCTGCGCGTTTTTTCCTCGGCGACCTTCGGCCTGCTCGTCGGCTTTATCTTCTCCCAGCTGCTCCTCGCCTCGAACGTCCTCGCGGCCGCACCGCCGCAGACGCAGTGGGTCGTCGGGCTGATCGTCTACGCCACTTTCGGCTACCTCGGCATGATGCTCGCCATCCGCAGCAATCGCGACGAATTCTCGCTGATCATTCCGTACGTGCGCTTCCGCCAGGCGACCGTGCAGGATGCGCCGCTGCTCATCGATTCGAACATCATCATCGACGGCCGATTGCCGGAGCTGTGCGCGCACCGGCTTTCTGAGCAGATCGCTGGTCGTGCCCGCGCTTCGTCCTCGACGAACTCCAGCGGCTCGCCGATTCGGCGCGATGCCTCAGAAGCGCGAACGCGGTCGCGCCGCGCTCGAGCGCCTCCAGCAGATGCAACGCAATCCCGACGCTCGAGCGTGACCATCCACGAAAGCGAGCGGCGACCCGCAGACGCCGGTCGATACGCAGCTCACCCAGCTCGCCAAACTGCTCGATGCGCGCCTGCTGACCAACGACGCGCAACCTCTGCTCGATCGCCCGGCTGCAAAATGTCACGGTGCTCAATCTCAACGACCTGAGCCCACGCACTGCGGCCGCATCTCGCGCGCGGGCGACGAAGCTCGAACTCATCGCTGGTCAAGGAAGGGCGCGATGCCCATCAGGCGGTCGGCTATCTGCCGGACGGCACGATGATCGTCGTCAATCACGCCCGCGCTCACATCGGGAAAACGATGAGCGTCGTGATCGGCGAGCGCGCTTCAGACCAGCGCGGGCCGGCTTTTCTTCGCCGAGCTGAAGCGACCGGCGTATCGGCCGCTTCCGGACCGCAGGCAGAAAGAGCCGCTTCCTCACGGAAGCGGCTCCAACATGCTCCTCGCGAGCGCCGCCTGGGGCAGGCCGGCAGCCGAAAGTGCGGCGGAAACCGCGCTGTTAGAGCTTGCCTTCGAACTCGACCAGACGCTGGAGCGCTTCGAGGAAATCGCGGAAAGCCGGCAGCCGGCAGCATGATGGTGTCACGCCGACCGCCCACGTCTTCGGTGATCTTCAAAAACCGACCGCGCTGATTTTCTTTGAGGTCGAGAAAGAAGATTTTCCGCTCGATGGCGACCTTTTCGGACGCAATCGGATCGGATCCCATTCTCTCCCCTGGATTCTGGTTCATCATATACAAAGAATTACTTACTTCGCGCTGCAGAGCCAAACGCTGGCTGGCGACGAGGGCGTGTAGACGTAGAGCGGAAAATCTTAGCGGCGCAACACGCAAGATTTGCAGGATAATTGCGACTTGATCGTTTCACGCTGCGTTATAAGCATTCCGCTCACCGCAAACCGACGCGCTCGGCGCACCCGCAGCCATCGCCTGCGACCGCGCGACTGTCCGCGCGCTCGCTCGCGCGCCTGTCGGCGAGCACGCGATCCACGTGATCCGGAGTCGGCCGCCAGTTCCTCGCGCCGCGCCCGCATGCGGCGCGAAGTATTCCCAGATCGCGCCGAAGAGCCGCTTCTTGAAATCGCCGTAGCCGATACCGCCCGCGCGGAAATCCGCCTCCATCTGCGCGACGTCCGCATCGGCGCGCAAAGAGCCGGTAGAGCGCGACGATGGCCGAAGTCGCCGGATCCTTCGGCGCCTCCACCGGCGTCGAATCCGTGACGATGCCCATGATTTTTTTGCGCAGCGCTTTTTCCTCCAGGAAGAGCTCGATCGTGTTGTCGTAGCTCTTGCTCATCTTCTGCCCGTCGAGCCCGGGGATCGTCTGCGAGCGCTCGGCAGGATGCTCGCCTCGGGCACTTTGAAAATCGGGCCGTAAAGCGCGTTCATCTTGTGCGCCAGATCGCGCGTCACCTCGACGTGCTGCTTCTGGTCGCGGCCGACCGGCACGACGTTGCTGTCGTAGATCAGAATGTCCGCCGCCATCAGCACCGGATAGGCGAAGAGCCCGTGCGACGGCGTCTTCTCCTTCGCGAGGTGATCCTTGTAGGCGTGGCAATTCTCCAGCATCGGCATCGGCGTCTGGCAGCTCAGCAGCCAGGCGAGTTCGGTGTGCGCGGGCACATCGCTCTGGCGGAAAAGCACCGCCTTCGCCGGGTCGAGCCCGCAGGCGAGAAAGTCGAGCGCCACGCCGCGGACGTATTCGCGCAGCTTCGCCGGATCGAAGACCGTGGTCAGCGCGTGGTAGTCCGCGATGAAGTAAAACGCCTCGCCGCGCTCCTGCCACTCGATGGCCGGCCGCATCATGCCGAAGTAATTTCCGATGTGCGGTTTGCCGGTCGGCTTGATGCCGGAGAGAATGCGAGGCGTGGCCATGGTTTTGCGTGCGAAAAGGGCGCGCACCTTTCGCGGCCACGTCCGCCGCTGTCAAGATCGCGCCCGGTGGATTCAGGGAAGTTCGCGAGCGAGGCGGAGCAGCCGCTCCGTCAACGCACGGCGAGCAGGTGCGAGGCCGGAGACAAAGCGCGCAAACGGCGCAATGCGTCCCGGATGCGTGGCGAGAAACGCGAGGAGTGAGAAGACTCGGGGTCGCTGTTTCTGAAGGTCGAACCAATGCTCCATCGGCACCGGGAGAGGATCGCCCGCGGCGTCGCTGATCACCCGGATCGAAAGTAGCGGGACCCCGGCGGAGACGCAGCCGGCGGCGAGCGCCGCGGTTTCCATGTCCACGCCAAGTGCGCCGGTCTCGCCGGCGAGTTGGGTTTTGGCAGCGACTGTTTCGGCGACACTCGACTGGCTGGTCAGTCCGCCAAAGTGCTGCCGCGGTTCCGCGCCCAAAATGGCTCGCGCCGCTTCCAGCAGTGGTGGCGACGAAAAATTCGTGGCGATTAAAATATCCCCGACTGCCAACGTCGGATCGAGCCCGCCAGCATATCCGGCGCTAAGCACGAACTCCGGCCGATGCGCCTCCAGAAGCTCGCGCGCGCACGCTTCCGCGCTCGCCAAACCGACACCAGTATGTGCGATCACGACCTCGCGAGCACCGATTCGTCCGACAACGCTCCCGTGTCCGCCCAGACGGGCACCGCGCAGCGCCTTGATAAAATCCTGGCTCTCCTGCGGTAGTGCAAACGTGATGGCGATCATCCGGGAATCGGCCCAGTTGAACGGTTCGCGGGTCGCGGCGTCAATAATGGTGGTCACTTTTGCACCCCTTCGTTATGATCACCGCAGACCTCGTCACGCCCCCATGAATTTCGTACGCTCTCTGTCGTCCGCACGCATCATCTGGCCCGCCGCGGCGCTCATTTTGAGCGGCCCCGCAGCCATCGTCGTCAGTGCCCAACAGCCGGTGGGACGCGACGTCACCGATTCCCAGGCCGGCATGCAGGCCTTGGAGAAAGGGAACTACCCGGAGGCGATCAAACTTTACGAAGGGATCCCGAAAAACTACCCGACCTCGCCGATGATCCCGGAGGCGTATTTCCGCCTCGGCTACATCTACTTCATCACGGGTGATTACGACAAAGCCGTTGCAGCACTCGAGAAGAACATCACCGGCAAAAACATCCCGCCCGAAATTCTCGAGCTCTCGTATTCGTTCGTTCCGCAGATTCTTTCGGCAAAGGCCTCGAAGCTCCCGCTCGACTCGCCAGCGCGGAAGCTTGCCTACGTCGATGCGATCAAAAAGTACGACGACTTCATCACCAAGTTCCCGAAGAGCGAAGAGGTGGAGTCCGCGAACTACGGCAAAGCGCGGGCGTATTATTCGATCCAGCAGTACCGAAGACGCCGCGCCGCCGCTGCGCCTGAATCTCAAGAATTATCCGCAGAGCCCCTCGACGCTCGACACAGAATACATGCTCGCGCTGGTGCTCGGCACGCAGGCGAATGTGGCGAACCAGAAGCAGACTGGAAAAGATCCGGCGGCGGATGCGGCCTACGATGAAGCCGGTCGACTTCTGGGCGACATCATCAGCAAGCGATCGGACATTGCGCTGGCAAACGACGCGCAATTTCAACTCGCCGAGATGAACGCCGCGCGCGCGAACTACGAGAACGCCGAGGCGAAACAGCCGATTTTCGAGCGAGCCCTCTCCGCCTACCGCGCCGTCTTGCCGAAGGAACTCGTGATCAAGGCGCAGGAAGCCCGGCTCGCGACCATCGGCGACATGAAGACCAACGCTCTGAAAACCGGCGATGTCGCGCAATTCAAACGGCTCCAGCGGTTCCTCGACAAGGAGCTCGAAAAAGCCGCGCTGCTCAAAGAGCGGCCTGATCAGACCATTTCGGCGAAGGTGAAAATGGGCCAGATTTTCCTGGCGATGCACAAGTTCGACGAGACGCGGGTCTTGCTCAGCTTCATCGAGCCGGCGATCGAAGATGCCGAACTCAAGAAGCAGGTCGCCTACTTCATCGCGCTGACCTACGCCGCGCAGAATCTTTCGGACAAGGCGGTGGAGCACTACGACAAGTTCATGGCGGCGTATCCGAACGACCCGATCGCCGAGAATCTCCCGCTAGCCGTCGGGCTCACTTTCCTCGCGAACAACGAGCCGGAAAAGGCGATCAAATATTTCGAAGAAGAAGTGAAGCTCTATCCAAAGAGCAGCTTCGCCGCCGACGCGGTGATGCGGCAGGCGCTCGCGCTCATCCCGCTTCAGCGCTATGACGAGGCGCTCGCCGTGCTGACGAAATTTCTCGCCGGCACCCCGACCAAGGAACAGGCCGCTGCAGCCGAATTTGGTCTCGGGAATATCTACCAGCAGACCGGAAAAATCGACGACGCGCTCAAAACGTTCCAAGCCGTTCGCGAAAAATACGCAGGTTCGCCGGAAGCTGAGCAGGCGAATTTCTGGGTCGGACAACTCACCCTCGGCAAAGGCGACGTCAAAACCGCGGAAACGGAACTGAAGTCGTTCATCGATAAATTTTCACAGAGCTCCCTCGTGCCAGCGGCCATGTTTGCGCTCGGGCAAGCCCGTGGCGCAAGCGGCGATAAGGAGGGCGCGATCAAGGTCTTCAAAGAGCTCGCCGAGAAATTCCCCGAGAGCGAACCCGCGCCGTCGGGCTACTTCCAAACGGCTGGGCTGTATCAAAAAGAAAGCGATTTCAAAAACGTGAAGACGGTGATGGCGGAGTTCATCGCCAAATATCCCGAGAGCCCGCAACTCTACGCGGCCCACGATTACGTCGCGCAGATTCAGGTCACGGAAAAGACGCCGATGGACGCCATCGCGACCTACGAGGACTTCCTGAAAAAACGGCCCGAAGATCCCGACGCCGCCAAGGCCCTAGTCAAGATCAGCAACATCTGGAAGAAATATGGCGAGGAGCAAGGACCGTATTTGGCGCTCAACGACAGCCAGCGGGGCGAGTGGAAAAAAGGCATCGAAAACTCCGTCAGCTACGCCGAGCGCGTGCTCGAGAAATATCCCGAGAGCCCGGAAGTGTCCGCGGCGCTGCAGAATCTCCTCGCCTGCCAGAAGTTGATGCTCGGCGCGAGATTGAAGACTGATCAAGAGGTCGAGGACTACTTCCTCGGGTTCGCCAAGAAGTTCGATGCGAAGCCCGCGACCAAGAGCAAAATTCAGTTTGCCTACGCCGGCTACATCTCCTCGAAAGAAGAAACAAAGGCCTTCGAAGTGATGAAAAAAGCGTACGATCCCGCGCTGATTTACACCCCCGCGGATCTTGACCTGTGGGGCTCGGCGCTCATGAAAAAGAAGCAGTTCGACGAGGCGCAGAAAGTCTACGACAAGCTCGCCGCGGACAACCCGATCCCGGAAGGCGTCGCTCCCGACAAAGTGTCGCGGGCGATCAACGACGCGCAGGCGGTTGCGCTCTTCGGCACCGCGCAAATCCTGCAGGAAAAAGGCAAGACCGAGGAAGCCGGCAAGAAATTCGAAGAGCTGAAAGCGAAGTATCCCTACTCGCAAAAACTGATGGAAGCCGAATACGGCATCGCGGAGAGCGAGGCGCAAAAGAAGATGTTTAAAGAGGCGCTCGAGCGGCTTGGACCGATCGTGCGCAGTTCCACCGCGCCCGTGCATCTGCGGGCCAAGGGCATGTTGCTGATCGGCAAAATTTCCGAGGAAACCAATGACCTCGACACCGCGATCAACAACTACATCAAGATCGGGGCACTCTTCCCGGCGGAAACCGAAATCGCGCCGGAAGGCTTGTGGCGAGGCGCGCAGTTGATCGAAAAGAAGATCAGCACGGCTCGGAAGTTGAACCGCTGACGCCGCTGCCTGCCGCTATTTTGAAATCCCTGCTCTTCCCCATCGTCGCCATTCTGGCTTCCGTCGCGTTCGTCGGCTGCAAATCGAAGCCGAAAGTCCTGCCGCCCGGCGGACTCACACCGGAGCAAATCACCAAGCTCGAAACCAACGCCACCAAGGCCTACGAGCAAATCATCAAGGACTATCCCAACTCGCCGCACGCTGACGAAGCAAAGCAACGCCTCCAGGCGCTGCAAAGCACCAAGAAATAACGCGTGGCCAGTTCCGGGAAGGCGCGGGCCGAGCGCGCGACGGCCTTGATCGCCGCATTCGAACGCGTGTATCCCGACGCGCATTGCGAGCTGGATTATACGAATCCGCTTGAGTTGCTCGTCGCCACGATCCTCTCCGCGCAATGCACGGACAAGCGCGTGAATCTCGTGACCAAACCGCTTTTCCAGCGCTGCCGCACCGCGCGAGACTTCGCGGAGATCCCGTCCGACGAACTCGAGAAGTTCGTTCAGTCCGCCGGCTTTTTTCGCGCGAAAGCGAAAAGCATTCGGTCATGCTGCGCGAATCTCGTGGTCAAACATGGCGGCGAAGTGCCGCGCACGATGGATGAGCTCACCGCCCTCGCCGGAGTCGGCCGGAAGACGGCGAACGTGGTGCTCGGCAACGCCTTTGGCATCAATGCCGGCGTCGTCGTAGACACGCATGTGCAGCGCCTTTCCCTGCGGCTTGGACTCACGAAGGAAGGCGCGCCCGAGAAGATCGAGGCAGACCTGAGCAAACTCGTGCCGCAGGATAAGTGGACCATTTTCAGCCACTGGCTGATTTGGCACGGACGACGCCGTTGCTTCGCCCGGAAGCCCGATTGCCCTGCCTGCGAGGTCCGGAATCTCTGCCCGAGCGCGGGCAAACTCTAGCTCGCTGGAATTTCCAGCGCGGCGCGTTTTCGGAGTCCTTCGCGTGCATCGCGGAGGGCTTGAGAATATTCGGCCGAGAACGTCTGGAATCGCCGCGTTGCATCGTCCATCCCAGTGCCGAGCGAGCGCACGGCGAAGGGAATGCAGGAGAGCCTGAATTCGTCCGGCTTGATCTCGATGATCTGGACGACCACCCGTTCGGTGAGTTTGTCGCCGTTCCAGTTTCCGTAAAGCACGCTGTCCATTTTGTTCGCGTCGCGCTCGAAGGTCAGGTCGTGGCGCGCGTTTCCGGCGAGGCGAAAATTGCGCTCCGTGAAAGCTTCGATCACCTCATCCTCGACTGCGCCCTCGGAATTCGAATGCACGACCAGCGAAGCCGCAGGCGCGCCGGCGTGGAATACCGCACAGGACGGAAAGACGGTCGCGATGGCGGTGGCCGCGATGCAGGCAATCAAGGAGCGTAGCGGGAGAGATTTCATCGGCGCAGACCTCCGGTTACTCGCGAATGCCCGCGCCGACAAGCACGGCGGGCTTCCTCAGGCCAAACCTTCCGGCTCGAGAATGGCGCGCAATTTCGCGCGGAGTGTATTTGGCTTGAATGGCTTCTGCATGAAGCCCGCCAGCCCGAGATCGGTGAAACGGCTGGTCGCTTCCTGCTCATTGAAGCCGCTCATCAGCAACACACAGACATCGGGTTCGAGACTCCGCATCACGGAAAAAGTCTCCGCGCCGTCCATCCCCGGCATCGTGAGATCGAGCAAAACGGCCGTAAATTTCTCCGGACCCTCCGCGCGAAAAATCTCGAGCGCCTCCTCGCCGCTCGCAGCCGCGCGCACCTCGAAGCCGATCACCGCGAGCATGCGACACGCGACGCGACGCACCGTCTCCTCGTCATCGACGACGAGCACGGTGCCGGAGCCGCGCCACGATTTGTCCAGTTCCGCCGGGGCCGCCAGCTTTCTGCAACTGCCCCTCCGAACGCGGCAGCAGCAGTGTGAACGTCGATCCTTTTCCGGGCTCGCTCTACGACTTTCAACGCCCCGTGGTGTCCGCGCACGATGCCGAGCACCGCGGCGAGACCGAGTCCGCGGCCGGTGAATTTCGTGGTGAAAAACGGATCGAAGATTTTCGCCCGGACCTCTTCGCGTCATGCCGCAGCCGTTGTCGCTGACTTCGAGGAAAACGTATTCGCCCTCGGGCAGATCGGAGGCGAAATGGGCATCGGCAAGGTAGGCGCGATCGACCTCGCGTCAGACCCGTGCGTCAGCTCGATGACGCCGCTTTTTCACCGATGGCGTCGGAGGCGTTGATGACCAGATTCATGATGATCTGGCGAAGTTGCGTGGCGTCGCCGGAGATCGGCGGCAGGTCTGGCGCGCAGCTCGAAGCGCAGCACCGCGCTTTTCGCCGATCGGAGAGCTGGAGCAGTTGCGCCGTGTCGTCGACGAGCGCACTGAGATCGAGTCGCTGGACGACGAAACGGCCCTTGCCCGAGTAGGCGAGCATCTGCTTGCAGAGCTCAGCCGCGCGCCCGGCGATGCGACTCGATTTGCTCGAGATAAACATGGAGCGGCGACGCGGGCGGCAGGTCCATGCGCGCGAGGCTGGCATTGCCGAGGATGCCGGTGAGCAGGTTGTTGAAGTCGTGCGCGATGCCGCCGGCGAGCACGCCGAGACTTTCGAGCTTTTGCGTTTCCTGGAGCCGACGATTAAACTCGGCGCGCTCCTCCGCAGTGTGCCGCTGTTCGGTCACATCCATCACGGCGCCGATCATGCGCAGCGCCTTGCCGTCCGGATCGCGGAGCACGTCTCCACGCGCCACGACCCAATGAACCGAGCCGTCGGGCCAAACGATCGAATGCTCGCAAACGATCTCCGTGCCTTGCTTCCAAGCCTCGCGGTTGAGTCGATCGATCCGCTCGCGCTCGTCGGGATGAATGCAATCGAGGTAGGTTTGGTATCTCCCGTTGAAGGTTCCCGGCGCCATGCCGAAAATGCGCTCAGTGCCATCCGACCACGCCACGTCATCCGTCGGCACATCCCATTCCCAAGTGCCGAGGTCCGCGGCGGAAAGGGCGAGCCGCAAGCGCGCTTCGTTCTCCGCGCGCTCGACTGCCATGATCTGGCGTTGCCGCAAATCTTCCTCGAGCTCGCGCTGCGTGCTGCGCAGCTCCGCAGTCTGCTCGCGCACCAGCCGCTCGATTGATTCCGTTCGCTTTTGCGCGCTGCGCACCGATGAAGCGCTGAGGCCGGTCAGCACGAGCCCGACGGCGAAAAAAACGTAGGGATAAAACGACCACTGCTGCTGGAGCCAGGGCGCCGACGGGCGGCAGTAGAGCCTCCATGCGCGGCCGGACTCGTGCAGGGGAAAGGAGCGATGCAGCCCGGACGTGAAATTCGCGAGCGCGGGTGGCGGCGTGGTCTTCCAGCCCTTGAACGAGTTGCTGATCAAAAACGGCTCACTCCCGCCAGGCGTCTCATCGAGCAAAAGCAGATCGAGCGCGCCCTCGGGTTCGCCTTGGTAAGTCGTCTCGATCAGCGTGCTCAGCCGGAACTCGGCCATGATCATCCCGCGCAATCGATCGCGTCGCTCCGTGACGGGCGGGGGGAGCGCTCCGCCGTGAAAGACCGGCATGAAAACGACCCAGCCATACTCCGTTCCCGAAGGCTCGCGAAGCGCCACCCGGCGCGTCGCGGCTGGTGTACCCGACACGATCGCCCGCTCCACCGCTTTCTGGTGCGAGCCACGAAAAATGTCGCAGCCAAAAGCCATGCGATTTCCCTCTTCGGGCTCGGCATAAAGCAGCGGCAGATAATCTTCGCTCTCGGGTGCCGGCTCGGACGGATTATCGCGCATCTCGTGCGTGTGGATAAAAAAGGGACGCGACAGTTCCCGCTGCGCCGCCGCCTCGAAGTCCGCGCGCTCCCCCTGCCGCACATGCGGCATCCATGCGAGGAGATGCAAACCCAAATGCCGCTCGCGAAGATCCACCGCCGTCCGCTTGAACTCCGCCGCGGTTACGTTTTCCGATGAATCGTAGAGATTTCGCAGTGTGAATAGCGTCTCCTCGTGGTTGATGAGCGCGCTCCGCAGCGCCTCAGCCTGGCTCCGCGCACGCCATTCGAATTCGCGCTCCATCCGCACCGCCTCGGAGTGCCAGACGAAGGCAAATGCCGCCACGGAAATTCCCAAGCCACCGAGCAAAATCAGGCCCAGCAAAGCGGTTCGCCCTATCCGCAAAGGCCGAGGCCCGCTTCCCTTCACCGCCGCCGTATCCGAGACTTTCACTCTCTGTGCTTATGCGCAAATCAGCACGGGAACAACGACAAACCCCGGCGACTACTGCTCCTTCTCTTCACACTTGGAAACGGTAACCCTCACCGCGGATCGTGCTGATATGCTGCGGCGTGCGCGGGTCGTCCTCGATTTTCTGGCGCAGCCACGCGATGTGGACATCGACGGTGCGCGCCGTGATGTGCGGCTGTCCCCGCCATACCTGCTCGAGGATTTTCTCCCGCAATAGCACGCGCCCGCGCTGATTGATGAGCAACCGAAGAAGGTCCGCCTCTTTCGCGGTGAGACTGAGCGGCTGGCCGGATTTGCAAAATTCGCCGCGCGCGAAATCAGCCACGACATCGCCAAATTGAATCCGCATCACAGGCGTGAGCTGGCCTTTGTGGACCCGCCGCAACAGCGCTGCGACGCGCGCCACGAGTTCGTCGGAATCGAACGGCTTCACCAAATAATCATCCGCGCCCGTCTGCAGTCCGTGCACGCGATCGCCCACCTGCCCGCGCGCCGTGAGCATCAAAATCGCGCCGTCGAAACCTTGCTCGCGCGCCGCGTGACAGATCTCGAAACCCGACACGCCAGGAAGCATGACGTCGAGGATCAGTAGATCGAATGCTTCGCCGGTCGCGCGGCGCAGCCCGGAGACTCCGTCGTCCGCCGTCTCGACGACGTGCCCTTCTGCGCGCAACAAATCTGAGACGACGAGCGCAACGCCAGCCTCATCCTCGACGAGCAAAACGCGCGACCTCATGACACGGGCAGCGAGACGGTGAATGCAGCGCCACGACCAACTTCGCTGCGGAGCGAAACCCCGCCGCCGTGCGAGGCCACGATCTCGCGCACCAGGCTCAGCCCGAGCCCGCTGCCCCGCGTCTGTGCTTCCTGCGCCGCTGCGCCGCGCACGAAAGGCTCGAAAATACTGACGTGTTCGTCGCTCGGGATTCCCGGTCCGCAATCCGCAATCTCCACTTCGATCGCGGGCGGTTTGCTGCCATTCGTGACGACGGCGGTGACTCCGATCCAGCCGCCCGCGCCACCGTGTTTTGCCGCGTTGACGAGCAGGTTTTGGAAAGCGCGGCGGAGCGCGGAAGCGTCGCCGGTCATGGATGGAAGGGCTTCGGAAATGTGCAATTCAACCGCGCACTGCGCGGCGCTGGTCTCGGGCGCAGAGGCGGCGACGGCGTCGCGCAAAATCTCGGAGATGGAAATTTCCCCGCGAGCAAGAGCGGGCAGATTTTTTTGCGCGCCCGCGAGTTCCAGCACCTGCTCGACCATCTCCTGCAGATGCCCGGCGTGCTGCGAAATCAGCGCGGAGTATTGCGCTATGCGCTCCGGATCACGCACCACGCCGCGCTCGAGATTGTGCGCCGCGCCGCGAATGACGGTCAGCGGAGTGCGCAGTTCGTGCGAGACATTGGCCACGAAATTCAGGCGCGTCTCCGCCAGCGCGCGCGTGCGGCGGGTGTGCCGCAGCAGCGCGAGCCCCGCAGCGAGGATGAGGATGTTCAAGACCAACGCCACCGCCACATTCCGGCGGCGCGCGGAGTCGACGATCGCCTCCAGTGCGCCGGGTCGGGAGCGCGCCGTGAGGTGCCAGAGCGGTTCGATGCGCGGACCGCGTCCCTCATCCGCGCGGGCTTGCAGGTTGAACGCCACCTGCACCGTCTTTTTATCGCGGCGATCCGGCGGAGTTCCTTCGAGATAGATGCTGCCGCGATCGCTCGAGATCTCCACGTCGTTCAGCAGCTTGCCCTCGAAGTTCAAATGTCCCCGAATCAAGTCTGGGAGCCACTTTTCGCATAGATAGTCGCGGTCGAGTTCCAAGATTACCCACTCGCTTTCCCAACCGTCGCGGGCCCATACCGGGAACTCGAAAATCAGACCTCCCTGGTCCCGGTATCGAGGGGAGGAAGTACCGGCAAACTTGAGCTTCAGATTCTCGTGTAGATCGTTCCATCCCGATGGCCATGCCGAACCGGTCAGGGCGCCTGATGTCTGATCAAGAAGCGAAAGCTGCAGCATGCCATCGCGCGGCACCACGATCCCGATCCGACGGAAAATGGGGCGCGGGTGACTCGCCTGCCAGTTCCGCAATCGTTCGGCGTGGACGGCAGCGCGACCGCGGGCTTCGATCTCGGCCACGAACGGGCGGAGTTGCGACGCACTCTCGGTCAACTCGGCGTCGAAAAGCCGGGTAATGCGCTTGGCTTGCTCGTCGAGATTCACCTGCAGCCGCGCGACTTCGGCGCGCGCGAGTTCACCCGTCCAGCGGTATTGCAACACGCCCAGCGTCGCGCACAGCACGAACATCGCGAGGACGAAGACCCCTTCGACGGGGTGGTTTTTGGAGCACGGGATCATCGTCCTTTTGGCGAGCGCTGAATACGCCCCCGGAGCGCCCCGAGGTCAATCGCGCCGAGGCTCATTTAACAATCCTTAACACGACGCGGGCCTCGAGTTGCGACTGAATGCGGAACTTTATCAACCAAAACACCCTGAAACACCCGTGAAACTCCCCCATTCACTCACACTTTTTATCATTGCGATCGCCGCTTCGGCTACCGGCGCACGTGCCGGGAATCAGTTCGTGCGGATCAACGAAGTCATGGCCGGCCTCAACGGCGATTCCGGAATTCAATTTGTCGAACTTGCCGTTCGAGACGCCGCGCAGAAGCAATGGGGACCACGCGGCGCGGAGACCGCGGGACGTTGCGAATTGCTTTTCACCAACAGCGCAGGCGTGCAGACCGGACGTTTCGTTTTCCCCAGCGACGTCCCGATGGGCGCAAACACCGTGCTCGTCGCGACCGCGGAATTCGCGGCGCTCACGGGCATCACGCCGGACTTCATCATGCCGCGCCTCGTCATGCCGCTCGCCGGGCGCGTGTTCTTTTGCAACAACCCGGACAACTCCGCCGGAGAGGCGGTGAACGTCAGCCTCACCTATGGCGGACTTGCTTTCACCGGCGGCGCGGACAGCAGTGGCGTGGCAAGTCTCGCGACTCTCGCGATCACTGATTCGCAGAGCCTGCGGCGCGTCAGCAATTTCAGCGCGGCGAGCTTCGGCACCAGCGGGCAGCTCAATTCCGACTTCGCGCTCGGCACGCCGACCCCCGCCTCCACGCGGGCCGGCGCGGCGACTGCGCTGCTCCAGAATGCCGCCGCGGAAGTGGTGCTCCCGCTTGCAGCTTCACCGATCAAACAGGGCGAGAATTTGTTCGTCCGTGAGACTTTCCTGGGCAACGGCCGCACCTGCGCGACCTGCCACGTGCCCGCCGAGCGCTTCTCGCTCACCCCGACGCGCATCGCCGCGCTGCCCACCGACGACCCGCTTTTTGTGATGGATGCGAACATCAACAAGCTCGTGCTCACCGGCGTCACGCAGCCGAGCGATTTCGTCCTCAGCGGCGTCATCCGTGGCACCCTCGGCGGCACGGGAAAAGTGCTCGCCGGCTCGGGCTCGACTTACCTCATCATCGGCGGTGCTTCGCTGAATATCGCCGGCAACGTCATCGCCGACGCCAAAGGAAATCGCGGCACCTTCTCATCCTTCACTGCGGGCAACCTCAGCGGTCCGACGCCGACGAATTCCGACGCCTTCGGACTCGAGCGAAACACCTTTTTGAAAGGCGGACGCGCACTCTTCGTCGAGAACATCAACGGCACGAACCAGACCTCCTTTTTGCGCGCTTCGCCCACCGTGATGAATGTGAAATTCACCGCGCCGTTTGGCCTCAGCGGCGACATCGCGGACCTGCAAACTTTCTCCACCGGAGCCATCGCGCAACACGCTCCGCGGAGCTTGAACCGCGTCGCCGGCACCGATTTTCGCAATGCCACCACCGCTGAACTCGACGCCATCGCTGCCTTTCAAAACAGCCTGACGCTCCCGGCGAACGAGAACTTCGATGAAGCCAATCGCTTCGAGCGTTTCCTGACAACCGCGGCGCAGCGGCGGGGCCGCGACCTGTTCCTCGGCCCGCAGGCCAAGTGCAGCGTCTGCCACGGCGGGAAGACGCTGTCGCAATCCGACGGGACGCGCGGCACGATCCTCGGGGCCAATCAGTCGTTCAACAACGGCGTCCAAAACCTGCCCGAAAACGCCGGTCTCCCGAGGGAGCAGGCGCTGGGGCAGCCTGCCAACAGCCGCGCTTTCAGCACGCCCGCGCTGATGGGGATCGGCAAGACCGCGCCGTTTTTCCACGAGGCTTCCGCCGCGAATCTCGGCGCCTCGGTTGCGTTTTACGACAACCCGAATTTCAACAACTCGCCGGGTGCCGCCCAGGTCGGCGGCGTCGGCCCCATCGTGAACGGACAGAACGGCCAAGACCTCGCCGCGTTTCTCGCCGTCGTCGGCGAAGAGCTCAATCAGCCCGCGCTGACCGGCGCCGTGGCCAGCCAGAGCCAGACGAGCGCGACCAGTCTCCGTCCCTTCAGCGGCATTACCGTCACGCACCCAACGGTCCCGGCGCCGACGCTCACCGTCACCGTTGCGCTCGATGATGCTTCGAAAGGCGCGCTCTCCACGCTCGGCGAATTCACGCTCACTGCGCCGGGGACGTGGACCTTCACCGGCACCGCGGCTGCGGCGACGACCGCGCTGCGGGGGCTCGTTTTCGATCACGCCCCGAATCGCACGCCGGTCAGTCTGACCGAGATGACGCGCTTCACCATCGGCGTGAACGACGGCATCGCGACCACAGTCTTCAACGACACAACCACCGTCATCTCCACAACCGTTGCCGCCCCCGCGCTCACGCCCATCGCCGTCCACACCACGCTCAACAACGCGGCGTCCGTGCCGATCTCCTTCACCGTCTCCGGGCTGAACACCGTCGCCTCCGACTTCAACCTCGTCGTCACCAGCTCCAACGGCTCGATCATTCCCGCGAGCGCCATCCAAATCGGCGGCACCGGCGCCACCCGCACACTCACCCTCACGCCTGCCGCGACCGCGCTCGGCGTCACGAATATCACCGTCACCGCCTCGCAGGGTGGACAGTCCATCGGGCAGACCTTTCAGGTCAACGTCGTGCCCTTCACCGCTGGTATCTTTTCCGATTCCTCCGGCAAGACGCTTACCTTTACCTCTCTCCCCGGACAGACCTACCTCGTGGAGAAATGCGCCGACCTTTCCGTCGCCACTCCCGTGTGGCTCCCGGAAGCCACCGTAGTCGCCTCACAAACCACCTCCGCCGCAACGCTCAGCGCCGAGACCTCCGGACAGATGTTCTACCGCGTCCATGTCGCGCCCTGAGCCGCACCGGTCTCAGCCGCGACTTCTCACACCCCGACCACCGACACCGCGACCGTCCGCCGATGTGGGGCGCGGCGATGCTCGAAAAGGAAGATTCCCTGCCAGGTCCCGAGCGTCATCCGCCCGCGCGCGACCGGCACGGTTTCGCTCGACCGCGTGAGGACCATCCGCAGATGCGACGTCGTGTCATCGCTACCTTCCGCGGTGTGAGTGTAAAAATCCACGTCCTCCGGCACGAGGCGCTCGAAGAACTCGTGCAGGTCTGTCCGCGCGCTTGGGTCGGCGTTTTCATAGATCACCAGAGAAGCGCTCGTGTGTTGGAGAAAGACCGTCGCGATTCCCGTCTTCACGCCGCTTTCGTGCACGATGCGCGCGACTTGCTCGGTGATTTCGTAAGTGCCTTTGCCGCGCGTCGCGACCGTGAAGGAATCGGTGTGGGCGTTCATTTTCGGATGAGACAAACGACCGGGCGCGGAGGCGTCAACGTTCCCGCAAATCGACGCGCGCGCGGTTTGTATTCGGAGTCGCGTGGCTCCAAAATCAGCATCGTTCGGCATCAGCGCAGCGCCGTCATTGACCACCCCACCTCCCCGAGCATGAGTTACCAGCCCATCGAAAATTACGGAGTCATCGGCGACCTCCACACCGTCGCGCTCGTCGGCATGGATGGCTCGATCGATTTCATGTGCTTCCCGCGTTTCGACTCGCCGTCGATCTTCGCGGCGCTGCTCGATGATGAGAAAGGCGGCCGCTTCAAGATCGCGCCGCAGTTCAACGACGCGCGCCACAAGCAGCTCTATCTGCCGGATACGAACATGCTGCTCACGCGGTTCCTGTCGGACGACGGCGTCGCGGAGGTGTCGGACTTCATGCCGGTGGCGGAGACGCCGGCACGGGCATCAACTGATCCGCCGCGCGAAGACCGTTCGCGGCGAAGTGCGCTTTCACATGCGCTGCGCGCCCGCGTTCGACTACGGCCGCGCCACGCACCGGATCGAGCAGCGCGACGGCCGGTGCATTTTCTACAGCGACGGAGAGGACGGGACCGCCGTGCGCTTGCGCGCGGACGTGCCTCTGCGCGTGGAAGGCGGCGCCGTCGTCGCGGAGTTCACGCTGCAGGCCGGCGAGACGGCCTCGTTCATCTTCGAGGACGCGAAAGAATGGCCCGAATCGCGGTGCTCGATCGCGCCGGGATATGTCGCCGAGGTTTTCAAGGAGACGATGAACTTCTGGCGCGGCTGGGTGCGGCAATCCACCTACCGCGGCCGCTGGCGCGAGATGGTCAACCGCTCCGCGCTGACGCTCAAGCTGCTGACCTCGCATCCGCACGGCGCGATCGTCGCGGCGCCGACCTTCGGCCTGCCCGAGGAAATCGGCGGCGAGCGGAACTGGGACTATCGCTTCACCTGGATTCGCGATGCTTCGTTCACGCTCTACGGGCTCGATGCGGCTCGGCTACACGGCCGAGGCCGCGGCGTTCATGCGCTGGATCGAGCAGCGCTGCCACGAGATGAATCCGGACGGTTCGCTGCAGCTCATGTATGCGCTCGACGGCACGGCACGACCTGACCGAGCGAGTGCTCCCGCACTTCGAGGGCTACCGGAAATCCGCGCCCGTGCGCATCGGCAACGGAGCCGCCGATCAGCTCCAGCTCGACATCTACGGCGAGCTGATGGACTCGGTTTATCTCTACAACAAGTACGGCGAGCCGATCTCCTACGACTTCTGGATGCAGCTCACGCGGCTGATCGAATTCGTCTGCGCGAACTGGCAGCGGCCCGACGAAGGCATCTGGGAGGTGCGCGGCGGCCAGCAGGAGTTCACCTACTCGCGCGTGATGTGCTGGGTCGCGCTCGACCGCGCGATCCGGCTCGCGCAGAAGCGCTCCTTTCCCGCGCCGCTCGACCGCTGGCATCAGGTCCGCGACGAGATCTATCGCGACGTTTACGAAAACCACTGGAGCGCGGAGCTGCACGGCCTTCGTGCAGCACAAAGGCTCCAGCGCCGTCGATGCCTCGTGCCTGCTCGATGCCGCTGGTGAAATTCATCGGTCCCACCGATCCGCGCTGGATTTCGACGCTCAAAGCGATCGAGGAATCGCTCGTCGAAGACTCGCTCGTCTTATCGCTACAACACCTGCGACGCAAGCCCGGACGGGCTTTCCGGGCGCGAAGGCACCTTCTCCATGTGCTCATTCTGGTATGTGGAATGCCTCTCGCGCGGCGGCGATCTCGAGAAGGCGCGCTTCATCTTCGAAAAGAATCTCGGCTACGCGAATCACCTCGGCCTCTACGCCGAAGAGCTCGGCCCGCGCGGCGAGCATCTCGGAAACTTCCCGCAGGCCTTCACTCACCTGGCGCTGATCAGCGCCGCCTACAATCTCGATCAAAAGCTGTCCGCGGCCCGTGGTTGAAGCGCAGGTCGGGGAACTCAAACGTGTTCAGTATTTCGTTACCTGCTGCGTGAGCCCGCCATCGACGTAATACGTGCTGCCAGTCACGTAACTCGCATCATCACTAGCCAGAAAGGCCGCCACCGCCGCGACTTCTTCCGGCCTGCCAAAACGGCCCCACGGAATCTCGGAGAGTGCATTCTTCCGCTCCTCTGGATTGTCCAGTATTGCCCGATTGATCTTCGTTCCGATCGCTCCGGGCGCGATGTTGTTGACGTTGATTTGGTGCGGCGCGAGCTCCATCGCGAGATTCCGCATGAGCATGCGCATGCCGCCTTTCGACGCGCAATAAGCAGTGTAACCAACAAACGGAATGTCCTCATGCACCGAGGAAATGTTGATAATTTTTCCGCCGCCGCCCTGCACCACCATCTGGCGCGCGGCGAGCTGGCTGAGCACGAATGGGCCGGATAAATTCACGTTCAAAACCTGATGCCACTCGTCATCCGTGACTTCGAGAAAAGGCCGCTGAATCTCGATCCCCGCGTTGTTCACCACGATGTCGATCCGGCCAAAAGCGGCGATGCTTTCATTGACGAGGCGCGCGAGATCTTCGCGCTTCGATACATCTGCAGACGAGCCGATTGCCCGGGGCTCGTAGCCGGCGATTTGCGCGTTCGCCTTCTCTATATTTTCGGGCGCAGGGCGGTAATTCACCACCACGTGCGCGCCCTCCGCGGCAAAGCGGTCGGCGATAGCTTTGCCGATGCCGGCGGTGGCGCCGGTGACGATGGCGACTTTCTGCGCGAGTTTCATTTCAGGTAGATCGCACCGCCCGCACATTCAGCCGTAGAGCGCTTCGATCAGCCGCAAAGATTTCTGATTCGGCAGCACCCCAGGCTCCATCTGGTTCATCACATACGCGAAACTCACGCGGCGATCCGGATCGGCAAAAGCAATGCTTCCTCCGGCACCGGGATGTCCAAAGGCGCGCGGTGATGGGCCAAAGTTCGCGCGCTTTTTCCGGCCATCGGCATCGACCGGATCGCGCATGAAGCCCGCGGAAAAAGCGGTCTCGATTTGTAAAACGCGGTCGTGGCCCTGCACGAGCGTGTCCGTCATTTCGGCGATGGTCTTTGGTTCGAAAAACCGACGCCCTTCGAACACTCCGTCGCTGGCGAGCACGGCGTAAAACTTGGCCAGAGAACTCGCCGTGCCGATGCCGCCAAACGCCGGAAACGCCGCCGTGCGGATCTCGGAAGCGTTCATCGCGACCACGCTGTGCAGACCCCGTGGAGAGCCAAACGCACGCGCCGTGAACGAACCGGCGGTGAGGAAAGACGTGTAAAATGTGTCCCCTTTGGGCGGAGCCGTCCGGGCGGGAAAAATCGGCGCGACCTCATCTGCGCGCTCGGGATCGACACCGATCCAGAGATCGAGCTTCAGGGGCTCGGCAAAGGTCGCCCGCCAATAGTCGCGCAGCGTGATACCGCCCGTGATGCGGCGCAAAAGCTCGTCCAGCAGGAAGCCAAAGGTCCGCGGATGATAGCCGTGCCCCGACCCGCGGATCCAGTGTGCAGGCTCTTCCGCGAGCGCCTCGACAACTGTGGCGTAATCCAGCACCGACACGGCGCGGCTTAGCGCGGGCAATCCTGCCTGATGCGACATCACCTCGCCGATGGTCACATCGCCTTTTCCCTCTGCGCCGAATTCCGGCCACCACGCCACGACCTTCTCGTCCAGCGATACGCCTCGCGTGGCGCATGCGTGCAGCACACACGCCGCCGTCAGCCCTTTCGTTGCCGACCAGAACAACACCGGCGTCGCCGCAGTCCACGGCTGCGTCTTTTCCCGGTCGCGAAAACCCGCGGCCAGACTGAGGATTTCCTCTCCCTCCTGCCAGACCGAGACCGATGCGCCGAGTTCACCGAAGCTCGCGAAGTTCTCCTCGAACAGTTCGGCGACGCGGTCGAGCCGCACCTCGCTCTGCGCGGTCGGGAGCTTCATTCGCGCAGCGCCGCGAGATCCGGGTCGAGCTTCGCGAAATCGCGAAATTTCTTGTCGAGCGTAAAGCTTTTTTCGAGATGCGCCCGCGCGAGATCGAGCTGCCCGAGGCGGCATTCGTAACACGCCAGATTGTAGTGATACGTCGGCTCCGTGTGCAGCGCCTCCGGTCCTCCGAGCAAGAGCTCACGGGCATCGGCGGTCCGTCCCATCTCGTGCAGACAGTATGAGGCGTGGATGAAACCGACCGGTTTTTCGGGGACCAGAGCGCAGAGTTCGCGGCTCGTCGCCAGCGCGGCTTTCCAGCGCTTTGCCTGCATCAAAATCAGCAGCCGGGTCTCGACCGCCGGTGGGGTTTGGCGGGTCGCTTCGGGCAGCGTCTCGATCTCGCTGAGCGCATCGTCAAACATGCCAAGCTCGCAGTAGCCCTGCGCAGCCAGCAACGTGCGTTCTTCGGGCTCGGACATCAGCTCAGCAGCTCCTCCAGCTCCTGCACTCGTTGCGCGAAGAGTGCGAGCGTCGCTTGCGATCGGCGCGGGACTCGACATGTCCACGCCCGCTTTTTGCAGCGTCGGAATCGGAAACTCGACCCCGCCACTCTCCAGAAATCCGAGGTAGCGCTTCACGTCGCCGCCCGCCAGCACTTGCTGCGAAAGGCTGACTGCCGCGCTGATCCCGGTCGCGTATTTGTAAACGTAGAACGCGCTGTAAAAATGCGGGATGCGCAAGCATTCGAGATCGAGCTCCGCATCCAGCGCGAAGTCCGGTCCGAAATACGTCTCCAAGCAGACCGCGGTGCGTTTGACGAAAGGTGTCCACCGTCAGCGGTTCGCCCGCCTCCTCCATCGCATGCGTGAGCTTTTCGAACTCCGCGAACATCGTCTGTCGATAAACCGTTCCGCGGATGTCATCGATCTGCCGGTTGATCAAATAGGCGCGCATCTGCCGGTCGCTCGTCTGCTCGAGCAGGTGATGCGTGAGCAGCTCTTCGTTGAAAGTCGAAGCCACCTCCGCGAGGAAAATCGGGTAGCTGTAATCCTGGAACTTTGCGCGCGCTGCGCGTACCACGAGTGCATTGAGTGTCCCGCTTCATGCGCGAGCGTGTAAACATCCGAAAAGACGTCGGGCTTGTAATTCATGAGCATATACGGCGGGTTGCCGTAGCTCGATGAGCTGAACGCGCCGCTGCGTTTCCCCTTGCTCTCGTAACGATCGCACCAGCGCTGCGAATTCATCCCATCGGAAAGCACGCGGCAATATTCGTCGCCGAGCGGCTCCAGTGCAGCCACCACTTTCGCGATCGCTTCGTCGAAAGAAACGTGGGTCTCGATGTCAGCGACGATCGGAACATAGGTGTCGTAGGCGTGAATCTCCGGGAGCTTCAGCACCCGCTTGCGGAGCGCGTAGTAGCGAAAGAGCGGCTCCAGATTCGCCCGCACACTCGCGATCAAATTGTCGTAGACCGCGATCGGCATGTCGTCTTGAAAAAGCGCGGCTTCGCGAGCGCTTGCGTAGTTGCGCGCGCGGGCGCTGAAGACGTCCGCCTTGATCGAATTCGCGAGGCTCGACGCGAGCGAAAATTGGTGGTCGGAAAACTCCGCGTAGAATTGATGAAAGGCCCGCCTCCGCACCTCGGGATCGCGCTTCACGAGGAACGACGAATAGCTGCTCTGCGTCAGGTCGCGCAGTTCGCCTTTTTCGTCGAGCACCTGGCCAAATTTCATGTCGACATTCGTGAGCTGCGAGAAGGTCTCGCCGTGCCCGCGCAACGCGCTCGAGCCGAGCGCGAGCAGGCGCTCTTCACTCGCGGAGAGCGTGTGCGGCTTGAGCCGCCGGAGTTTGCTCAAAGCGACGCGCCACGGCTCCAACAAAGGATCCGCAAGGAACGCGGCGAACGTCGCCTCGTCGATCGCCATGATCTCCGGCGCGACGAAGGCCGCCGCTTCGCCGATCCGCGTCAGCAGATTCTCGAGCTGCGCCTCGCGCGAAAGGTTCACCGCATCTGAGCTGTCCTCGGAGCTTTTCAGCGAGGCGTAATGATAGAGCCGCTCGATCCGGATGTTGAGTCCCTTTTCGAATTCCAGACAGTCCCGCAACGTGGTCGCAGACTCGCCGATGTGACCCTGAAATTTTGCGAACCCTCCGTACCTTTGCTGAAGGTCCGCGAGACTGGCTGCCCACTCTTCTGGCGTTGGGTATAGCAGCGTTAAATCCCAGGTATCGGCGATCGCAATTTGTTCGCGGGTCGGGGTGGCAGCCGCGTTCCCCGCAGCCTCGTCCTTGTCAAAATGCAGGCTCATGGAAACGAAACGTCGCCAAGCCGAAAAGGCGCCGCAAGCGAATAGTCACATCACCGCGCGGTTACCGAGCCAGCGGACGAGCCAGGCGCAGAGTGCCGGTTTACTGGCGAATGCGGTAAGTTCCGTGTGCGGCTCGCACCAGCCGAAGCCGTCGCCAAATGCTGCGCCGTTGACCACGCAGGCGTCCGTTCCGGCGTTCGCGATCTGCTCGCGCGCATTGCCGATCGCCTGCTCGCGAGAGCCGTCGAGTTCATACTTCCAGCCGACGATCCTGCTCCGCGGGAAAAATACGCGGAGCTCGGAGAGGAGCTTGGGCACGGGCTCCAGCGTGAGGATCAACTCCCCGGCGCGGCTGGAAATTTTCGCCTCCGATCCGATCGCACCGCCGGCTACGGAGACCGCCTTCACGCGAAAATCGGCGAGCGCGGCGGCATGAAAAATCGCAGTGATCGAATCCCTTTTCACGACCGCGGTGAGCCGCGCGCGAAGGTCATCGTTCGTCGTGAACGGAATGAGTTCCACCGACTTCGAGGGAAGCCCCGAAGTCGCGCCAACGCCTTTGAAACACTGCACCTCGTGCCCGGCTGCGGTCAGGGCGTTGGCGAGCAAGAGCCCGAGTTCGCCGGTGGAAAAATTTGTGATTCGGCGCACCTGATCGATCGGCTCGAAACTCGGACCGCAGGTGACAATGACGCGGGACATCGGGGAAAAGTTCGGCGGGAGACGAAGGGCTGAAGCGGCGATTTTAAGCAGGTGCGCGGGGAAGCGGGAACTCGGATTCGACAGTGTTTGTCATTCCCTGTTCCGGCATTTTTCGGCTTATCACCTGCATGCCTTCCGATCGTTCGAGCGCCATCGAGCAAATTCGCACCGCCTGCCACGGCATCGCCGCGGCAGTGACCAGCATTCATCCGCAGGTCCCGGCGCTCTCAGACAAGGAGACGCAGGACGAGATTTACAAGGCGTTGTTTGCCCTGACGAAGGACGTCGAGGTCGTCAAAAAAATGCTCCTGAAACTCGAGCGCAAAGACGCGAGTTCGGAGCTCTGAGCGCCTCAGCGAGACGGAAACATCCGCCGTTTGCCGGGCGGAACCGGCGCCGGCGCGGGCTCTTCCACGGGCATCGCGTCGGCCGGAGTTTCGATGATTTCCGCGACGGTCGCCTGTTCTTTGCCATTGCGAAGAAAGGTCATTTCGAGCCTCGCGCCGACACCGCCGGCGGCGATTCGGTCGCGCAGTGCTGCGCTGCTTTTCACCGAATGACCTCCGGCTTTGCGCACGATGTCTCCGGGTTTCAGCCCCGCTTTTTCGGCGGGGGAATTGGGCATCACATCGTGAATCAGCGCGCCCTGCGGGTCGGGCGCCTGAAACTGCTCGGCGAGGTCCGGCGAAAGGTCGCTCATCATTACGCCGAGATACGGGCGCACCACGCGGCCCAGTTTGATGATGCTGTCGAGGGCGCGTTTTGCGGTGTTCGACGGGATGGCGAAGCTGATGCCGAGCCAGCCGCCGGTTTCTGAATAGATGGCGCTGTTGATGCCGATGATTTCGCCGCGGAGATTGAGCAGCGGTCCGCCGGAATTACCCTGGTTCACCGCGGCATCGGTCTGCAAAAATTCGACGCCATTGTCGCTGATGGCGCGCCGGCCCTTTGCGCTGATGATTCCCTGCGTCACGGTCTCCTGCAGGCCGAAGGGATTGCCGATCGCGAAGACCATCTGCCCGACGCGCATCTCGTCGCTGTCGCCGAGCGGGAGGGCTTCGATGTCGCGGCGCATTGATGCTCAGAACAGCGATGTCGGTCTGCTTGATCGCTGCCGATCAGTTGCGCCGGGACCGGTTCGACCATCGGTGAGTTGCACCTCGATTTCGCTCCATGCCGTCGATGACGTGAAAATTGGTCAGGATGTGACCTTCCTTCGAGACGATGACGCCCGACCCGAGCGACCTTCTGTTCCGCGCTGCCACGCATTGCGCGAAGCGCCGGCCGGAAGAGCATCTGCTCAGGATTCGACGGGCCGCCAGCCACTCTGCGCGAGCGTGATGCTGACGACCGACGGGACCACGCCTGTCGATCAACGTGCTGTATTCGGCGTCGAGCGCGGCGAGCAGTTGCACGTCTTTCACGTCGATTTTCGGACGCTCGACCGGCGTGTATTGCTCGGGCGAGCGGCTACTGGTCCAGCGCTGGGCGAGGAATTCCAGCGATGGTAACCGAGCCAAACGAGCGCGAGGAGCAGGACGAGAAAAGGAAGCGACGCATCGAGGTGAAGGAGCCGTTGAAAGACGGGCAGTGGTAGTAGCAGAGAATGGGACGTCAGGAAATCGTGGCCGGCTCGGGATCGTGATGGTTCCAGCTTCCGCGCTTGATCTTGTGATCGTGAAAATGCGGCGGCTGCAAATCTCAACTCACCTGTGCGAGCGCTGAGTTTCCGCGCGTCGGAGATGAGTTGGCGAAACCGCTGATGCTCTGGCAGCGCGAGCCGCGGGTCGCGGTGAAGATCACGAAGGCCGTCTGACGAGCGAGGCGCATGAGTTCGTGATCGGCGAGACGGTCGCCGATTTTGAGCGGCGGCCAGGCCGCTCTGCGCGGTGCCGAGGAGGTCGCCGGGACCGCGCAGGCGCAGATCCGCTTCGGCGATTTCGAAACCCGTCCGAGGTCTCGCTCGAGGATGCGCAGTTTCTCCAGCGCCTCGGGCTCCTCGGCCTTCGCCGAGTGAGCAGGATGCAGTAGCTCTTGTGCTCGCCGCGGCCGATGCGCCCGCGAAGCTGGTGGAGCTGCGCGAGCCCGAAGCGCTCGGCATTTTCGATGAGCATGAGATTCGCGTTCGGCACGTCGATGCCGACCTCGATGACGGTCGTGGCGATGAGCGCCTTCGTCTCACCGCGGCGGAACCGCTCCATGATCGCCTCCTTTTCCTCCGGCGGGATGCGGCCGTGCAGCAGCTCGCACGGCATCGGCGCGAGCAGCTCCTGCCATTTCTCGAACTCCGCCGCCGCGGCCTTGGCCTCCAGCTTCTCCGATTCGTCGATGAGCGGATAGACGATGTAGGCCTGCCGCCCGGCTTCGAGATGCTCGCGGATGAAATTTCGACGGCTTCCGGCAGCTTCGCGGCGTCGCGCGCGGCGGTGATGATCTTGCCGCGATTGCGCCGGCATTTCGTCGAGCGTGCTCACGTCGAGATCGCCGTAGAGCGTCATGGTCAGCGTGCGCGGGATCGGCGTGGCGGTCATCACGAGCACATCCGGCGCGGCGCCCTGCTCGCGTAGCCGCGCCCGCTGCAGCGACGCCGAATTTGTGCTGCTCGTCGATCACCGCGAGCCCGAGCCGCGTGAACCCCGCGCCCTCGTAAAGCAGCGCATGCGTGCCGATGAAGATGTGCGGCTCAGTTCCGCGCTCATCCGCATCCCGCGTCGAACAATGGCAGCGCTCCGGTTTCCTCGCGGCGGGCGCCGGTGCGCAGGGCGACGCGCAGGCCGAGCGGCTCGCAGCAGGCGGTTGAAGGTAAGGTAATGCTGCTCGGCGAGGATCTGCGTGGGGGCCATGAGCGCGGCCTGGAAGCCGGCCTCGACCGCGAGCAGCATCGCGCTGAGCGCGACCAAGCGTTTTCCCGGAGCCGACATCGCCGTGGAGCAGGCGGTTCATCGGGCGCGACGATGGCAAGGTCCGCGCGGATTTCGCGCAATCGCGCGCTGCTGCGCGCCGGTCAGCGGAAACGGCAGCGACGCGTGCAGCCGGCGCATCAGTCCGTCCGAACCGGCGTGCGGCTCGCCCGGTTGCGCGAGCGTGCTCCGCCCGCTTCGCAGCGACGCAGAGCTGCATGGCAAAAAACTCCGTGAGCACGAGGTGCCGCCGCGCTTTTTCGAGAGCCGGCATCGAGCTTCGGGAAAATGGATTTGCCGCAGCGCCCACGCGCGCGGCATCGGATCGAGCGCACTCGGTAACAGGACCGGCACTTCGTCCGCCTCGAGCCGCTCCAGCACCTCCCAAATGATCTGGCGCATCATCCGCGGCGGAAAGCCCTTCGGTCGCCCGATGGACTCGGCGCGATGCGGTTCAGATGGATCGGAATCTTCGCCGTCCTCCTCGACGACCTCAAACTCCGGGTGCGCGATCACCACGCTCGATCCGCTGCGCTTCGGCTTGCCGTAAACGACCAGCCGCTGCCCGGTTGACGATCATCTTTTCGACCCAGTGTGCAGTTGAACCAGCGGCAGATCAGCGGCTGACTGAGCGCGTGCGGATTCTCCTCCTCCAGCACCGCATCGAACATCTTCTGCCCGCTCGCGAATGCGCCGGCTGACGCTCGTCTTGACCACAGCCGCAGACGCAGACCGGTCGCTCGTTGTCGCCGGTCGGAAAGTGGTCGAAGCGCGTGCGATCCTCGTAGCGCCGCGGGAAATGGGTGAGCAGCGCGCCGACGGTGGCCAGCCCGAAACGCTCGAGCTGCCGCTGCCGCTGCGCCGGGATCCAGTCGAGCTCAGGCAGCGGCGTTTCGAGATTCACGGGCGGGAATCTAGCTGCTCGCCGCAAACGGGAAAGATTTTCGCCAGAGACGACTAGGGCCGGAAAATGCATTTACGAAGAAACTGAATCCCCCTGATTAGCCGTTGACCACCCTTCATCGTCCCTTAGCCTCCGCACCTTTCCGAGCCACGATGAATCGAACCCTTTTGCTCCTCGCCCTCTTTTTTGTCCTCGCGCCCCTTTCCGGACGCGCTAACGACTCGCTCTACAACCGGGCGAACGCGCAAAAATTGGATATTAGCAAACAGTCGCTGTTCGGCCCGCAGTCCTCGAACTACCGCTACGACAAGCGGATGATTCACGCCGCCGAGATCGCACAGGAGCGCGCGCGCGGACACTCCATCAGCCGCTGCTGGCGCTTCGTAAAAACCGCCCTGCTCGACTCGAAGACGATCGATTCCTACCCGAAAACGGCGAACGCGAAGGAAGCAGGCGGCGAACTGCAAAAAAGCTACGGCTTCAAAAAGCTGAACGTCAAAGATCCCTACAAAGCGCCCCTCGGTTCGGTCATCGTCTACGGTGGTAAAGGCGCCGGACACGTGGAAATTCGCACGCTTTACGGTTTCGTGAGCGACTTCCAATCGGCAAAGCCTTCCCCTCGCCCGCTCATCGGCGTCTACGTTAAGCCGCGCGCTTAAACACGGCGTTTCGCTCCGAGGGAGCGCGCTTGTTGCGAGCGATGCTCCTCAAACGGTCTTGGTTTTCCTCAACGTTCCAGAGGTCTGGCGACGAGACACCGGAACGTGCTCGCGAAATCACAGCGTCCCGCGCGTCACGCCGAGTTGCGACTGCGCCCGCAGCGCGCGCCACAGATTTTCGCCATCTTGAGCGCCGCTTAGCAGCGCCTGATAAGCGCCGATCGTCTCCGACGATTGGGCTCCATTTTCTTCCAGCAGCTCGACGCGAAAATGCCGCAGCCCCGCGCCAGCGAGCACATCGAAAAAGCGCGCGCCCGTCTGCGGCACCGCGTTGAAAAGCGTGTTGCGGCAGCCCACATCCGCCCGCAGCGGATGCTCCATGCCCACGCGATCGCGCAAGCTGCACCTGGTGCTTTTCGCACGGGCGCCCGCAGTCCAGAAACGTCGTCCCTTTCGACATAAACGCCGCGAACACGCAGTGCTCCATGTGAAACATCGGCATGTGCTGATGCAGCGTGAGCTCGAACCACCTCGGCGGCGCTTCCGCGAGTAGATCGAGCACCTGCTCGAGATTCAGATCGTAGCTCATCGTCACGCACTCCAGCCCCTTCCCGATGAAATGCTGCGCCGTCAGCGGGTTCGCGACGTTCAGTGAAAAGTCGCCGATCCGACGCAGCGAAGTGCGCTCCCGGAAATAGTCGATCGCCCCCAGATTACGGATCAGCACGCCATCCGGCGCGGCGTTCTCGATCAGCTTTGAAAAAGCCCGCCTCGCCTGCTTTTTGGATTCGCGGAGTCGCGAGAAAAATCGCGCACTCGGAGCCGCTCGCACGCACCGTTTCAACCGCACCCTTGTATCGCCGCAAATCCTCGAAATCCGCGTAGATCATTTGCACACCGGCTTTCTGAGCCGCCTCTAGCTGTTCCATCGTCCGGCAAAGCACGCTCAAGATATTTCCCGATTTCACGCCGGACCTCTCTTCAACAGTCGTTCGGTATTCTCCGCCATCCCCTTTCCCCGGAATCAATGACCCACTGGCGTTTCTCGCGAACGTCTCACGCCACTTCTCCGGTGACTCTTCACGCCGCGTTCCGCGCGCAGTATCCAGCGCAAAGATCAGCTCCCGTCGCAGCCGGTTCATCTCTCCGATGGGCAGAATCACCTCGCCCTCGAGCTCATTCACCAAATCGCCCAATTCATAAATCGATTCCCCGAACCGCCCGAGATGCTCACGCAATTTCTCCGCGGTCAGCGGAGCCGTGCGGGCTGTCTGCAGCAGCAACGTAGAGCACGCGCGGACCGAGGCAGGGCCGCCAGTTTCCACGCACATCGCCTCCCCAGCGCGACCGCTCACCCGCAGATCTACGCGCACGCGTCGCCGCGGCTCGATCCGCCCGGAAAATGACTGCTGGAGCCGCTTCGCGAGTGCCGGGTCGTCCGTCTTCCACACGCGATCGCCGGCCTTCAGCCGCGCAAAATCTACGCGACCGTGCTGGAAAAAATAGCGCGCCCCTTTCACCTCAAAGATGCGCCCGCCCTGTTCCGCATTGGTGTCGCCGCCGATGTCGAAGACGATTCCATCGCCCGGCGCGAGCGGCACTTCTGCGTTCATTTCGATGAAGTCCCGCCCGACTCGCGAGATGCGCCCCGCGAGCGGTCCGCGCTTTTTTCCAAACCGTGCGCCGACGAGTTCCTGATGATTCACCCCGTGCATCCAGCCCGGAGTAAAGCCCGCGCGAAAACGTCATCTCGAGCTGATACCGATCCTCCGCGCTCGCCTCGAATTCGCGCTCCGCGAGCGCCGCGTCGATCGCCTTTCGATACACCTGGCACACGCCCGCGACATACTCCGGCGACTTCAGCCGCCCTTCGATCTTGAAACTCACGACGCCGCGCTTCAGCAACGCTGGAATCTCGTGCACCGCCGCCAAATCCTGCGGCGAAAGCAGATACCGCTTCTCGCCCAAATCGCGCAGCGCGCCATCGACGATCAGCTCGTACGGCATCCGGCACGCCTGCGCGCATTCGCCGCGATTCGCGCTTCGCTGCCCGAGCGATTCGCTCGTGAGACACTGCCCGGAATACGCGACGCACAATGCGCCGTGAACGAAGACTTCGAGCGGAAGAGTTGAGCGATCGGTGGCTTCGAATTTTTCGAGATCGCGAAGCGAGAGCTCTCGCGCAAGGACGGCGCGCTCGATGCCGAGTTCTCGGGCGAATTCTACGCCTTCCGGCGAAGTGATGGTCATCTGCGTCGAGGCGTGGATCGGCAGCTCCGGCACGATTGCGCGCGCGAGTCGGACGAGCCCAATGTCCTGCACGATGAGCGCATCGACGCCCGCGCCGTTCAGCAGCCGCAAATAATCGGCCGCGTCGTCGAGCTCCGACGTGAAGACGAGCGTATTGAAAGCGACGTATGCCTTCACCCCGTGCCGGTGACAAAACGCCACGACTTCCGGCAATTCCGCCTCCGAAAAATTCTCCGCGCGCAACCGCGCGTTGAATCGCGGCAGCCCGAAATAAATCGCATCCGCCCCATTCGCGCACGCTGCCCGCACACACTCCCAATCGCCCGCGGGCGCGAGGAGTTCAGGAGTGTGTGCAGTCATCATGGCGGGGTTAATTCGCCGCGCGATTGACCGCGCTGAGGACGGCTTTGATCGAGGCGAGTTCGATGTTCGTGTCCACGCCGGCGCCCCAGTTGGTGCGGCCGTCGGCGAGGCGTGATCTGGATGTAGGCGATGGCGCTCGCCTCGGTGCCGGAGCCGAGGGCGTGCTGCTTGAAATCGGCGATCTCGAACGTCGGCGCGTCGGCTCTGCAGCGCGTGGACGAAGGCGGCGATGGGGCCATTGCCCTTCGCCGGTGAGGTGCTGCGTCGGCGCCGTCGCAGGCGCGCGGAGGCGCGGCAGCGCGAAGACGCCGTCGACGCCGTCGGCGTGGAAATGGATCGAGCTCCCACGGCGCGGTGCGCTCGACGTATTCGCGCCAGAACATCGCGCGCAGCTCCGTGGCCGCTGACTTCGCGGCCGAGCCGGTCCACTGCGTCGTTGGCGAGCGGGCCGAATTCGCGCTGCATGTCCTTCGGCAGCTCGATGCCGAATTCGCTTTCGAGCAGGTAGGCGACGCCGCCTTTGCCGCGACTGGCGATTGACGCGGATGACCTCGCGGTATTCGCGGCCGATGTCGCGCGGATCGATGGTGAGATACGGCACGTCCCACGGCTCGCGGCCGCGCGCTTGTCGCCACTCGGCGAGGCCCTTTCTTGATCGCGTCCTGGTGCGAGCCGCTGAAGGCGGTGAAGACGAGTTCGCCGGCGTACGGCTGGCGCGGCGGGCACGGTCATGCCGGTGCAGCGCTCGTAGATTTCGCGCAGTCGATTGATGTCGGAGAAGTCGAGGCCCGGGTCGATGCCGTGCATGTAGAGATTCAGCGCGACGATGACGATGTCGAGATTGCCGGTGCGCTCGCCGTTGCCGAAGAGCGTGCCCTCGACGCGCTCCGCGCCGGCGAGCAGGCCAGTTCGGTGGCGGCGATGCCGGTGCCGCGGTCGTTGTGCGTGTGCAGCGCAGATGATCGCGCGAGTCGCGGTCGCGTCAGATTGCGGCAGATCCACTCGATCTGGTCGGCATACACATTCGGCATCGCGACTTCGACGGTGTCGGGCAGATTCAGGATGATCTTGCGCTCGGCGTCGGCTGCCAGACGTCCATGACGGCCTCGCAGATCTCCATCGCGAACTCGACCTCGGTGCGCGGAGAAGCTCTCCGGCGAATATTGCAAACGCACGTCGCGTGCCGGCGAGCCGCGGCGACGCGATCCTTGATCCACTGCGCGCCGCGCACGGCGATGCTGCACGATGTCGGCTTTCGTCCAGGCCGAAGACGACGCGGCGCTGCGCGGGCGAGGTGGAGTTGTAGAGATGGATGATCACGCGCTTCGCGCCGATGAGCGACTCGACGGTGCGCTCGATCAGGTCCTCGCGCGCCTGCACGAGGCACCTGGATCGTGACGTCGTCGGGGATGCGGCCGCTCCTCGATGAGGCGGCGGCATGAATTCGAATTCGGTGTTCGAGGCGGCGGGGAAACCGACCTCGATTTCCTTGAAGCCGCAGCGCACCAGCGCGTCGAAGAGCTCGAGCTTTTGCGCGACGTTCATCGGCACGGCGAGCGCCTGGTTGCCATCGCGGAGATCGACGCTGCACCAGATGGGCGCGTGCGTCAGGGTGCGGTTGGGCCATTGCCGATCGGGCAAATGGATGGGGGGAAAAGGACGATATTTATCGGGAGAAAAGACGGGCATTTTGGAAAAAGAGACACGGGTGGTGAATGGAGAAAGACGCCCGGCCACCGCACCACCCATCGCGGGGACCAGCCGGAAACTTACGCGAGAAAAGCTCCGCGGACCGGCGCGCGAAAACGCGCCGGGAAAGCCCGGGGAGCAGGGTAAGTCGGCTGGTCAGCAGGTGACGCATGGGGCGCGGAACGTAGCAGAGACCCCACGCGGTGCAACCCTGCGGTCGCTTCGGCCGATCGAGGCGGGGCCGAAACTCTTGCCGCTCGCTCCCTCAAACCCCTAGCCTTCGCCATGCCTTTGCCACCGACCCCGGAGCATCTGCGACTCGCGGAAGAGGCGCGCCGCGAGAAGAATTGGAAGCGCTGGGGACCGTATCTCTCTGAGCGGCAATGGGGCACGGTGCGCGAGGATTACTCGTCCGACGGCGACGCCTGGAATTATTTTCCGCACGATCACGCGCGGAGCCGCGCGTATCGCTGGGGCGAGGATGGGTTGCTCGGCTTTTGCGATCGCGAGTGCCGCCTTTGTTTCGCGCTGGCGCTCTGGAATGGGCGCGATCCGATTCTGAAGGAGCGCCTGTTCGGCCTCACCAATCCGCAGGGAAATCACGGCGAAGACGCGAAGGAAGCCTGGTATTATCTCGATTCCACGCCGACGCATTCCTACGCCCGCGCGCTCTACAAATATCCGCAGGCAGCGTATCCGTACCAGCGGCTCGTGGAGGAAAACGCAGCCGCGGCGGAAAGTGGGATCGGGAGTATGAAATCCACGACACGGGGATCTTCGATGACCAGCGTTATTTCGATGTGTTCGGCGGAGTACGCGAAGGCGTCGCCGGACGATATGCTGATCCGTGATCACGCTCGATAATCGCGGCGCCGAGCCCGCGCTGCTTGCACGTTCTGCCGACACTCTGGTTTCGAAACACCTGGAGTTGGGGCGCGTGCGAGACAGCGTCCGCGAAGCCGTCGCTACGCCGCGAAACGGCGCACGCGGTGCGCGCAGAACATCCGACGCTCGGTGCATTTCGTCTTCGAGATCGAAGCCGACGCACCGCTTCTGTTCACCGAGAACGAGACCAACAACGCGCGGCTGTATGGCGGCACAAATGCGTCGGGAGTAGCCAAGGACGGCGATCCATGATTTCGTCGTGAACGGTGTCGAAACAGCCGTGCAGGCCGACGACGGAACGAAGGTCGCACCGCATTATCAGCTCACGATCGCGGGGCTGGGCAGCGCGGTGATCCGGCTGCGGCTTCGGCCCGCGGATCAAGCAGGGGAGCCATTCGGCGAGGAGTTCGCGCGGATTTTTGCGCAGCGAAAAACCGAGGCGGATGAGTTCTATGCGCGCAAGATTTCGCAGTCGCTGATCACCGATCAGCAGCACGTGGTGCGGCAGGCGTACGCGGGCTTGCTGTGGTCGAAGCAGTTCTACCACTACGTCGTGAAAGAATGGCGCGCGCGGCGATCCCGCGATGCCCCCGCCGCCGCCCGGGCACGCCACACGCGCAACGCCGACTGGCCGCAGCTCTACGCCAACGACGTCCTCTCGATGCCGGACAAGTGGGAATACCCGTGGTTCGCCGCGTGGGATCTCGCCTTTCACATGATCCCGATGGCGCGGGTCGATCCGCATTTTGCGAAGGAGCAGCTCCAGCTTCTGCTGCGCGAATGGTATATGCATCCGAACGGGCAGATGCCCGCTTACGAGTGGAACTTCAGCGACGTGAATCCGCCCGTGCACGCGTGGGCTTGCTGGCGCGTCTACAAAATCAGCGCGCCGCGCGGGCGAGCGCGACACGCGTCTTCCTCGAGCGCTGTTTTCAGAAGCTGCTGCTGAACTTCACCTGGTGGGTGAATCGCAAGGACGTGCCGGGCCGGCACATCTTTGCCGGCGGCTTTCTCGGGCTCGATAACATCGGACTTTTCGACCGCTCGCAGCCGCTCCCGAGCGGGCAGACGCTGGCGCAGGCGGACGGCACAGCGTGGATGGCCTTCTACTGCGGCACGATGCTCTCGATGGCGCTGGAGCTCGCCCTGCACGCAACCCGGCCTACGAGGACATCGCGTCGAAATTTTTCGAGCACTTCGTCGCAGATCGTCGATGCCATGAATGCAGTCGGCGGCGGCGGGCTCTGGGATGAAGAGGACGGCTTCTATTACGACCAGCTTGCTGATCGAAGGCCGCGACGCCGTGCCGCTGCGCGTGCGCTCGCTGGTCGGCTTGATTCCGCTGCTCGCGGTGCGAGGTGCTCGATCAGCAGGACGATCGACAGGCTGCCGGGTTTCGCGAAGCGGCATGCGGTGGTTCCTCGACAATCGCCCCGATCTCGCGCGCCACATCTCGTGCATGGACCGGCAGGCAGCGCGAGGGCTCGCGCACGCTTCGGCTGCTCGCGATTCCCTCGCGCGAGCGGCTGGAGCGCGTGCTCGAACTACGTGCTCGACGAGAAGGAGTTTCTCTCGCCCTTCGGGCATCCGCTCGCTCTCGCGGACAGTACGACGAAGAGCCCGTATCAGCTCCACCTCGACGGCAGCCGACTACCGCATCGACTACGAGCCCGCGGAGTCGCGCTCAGACATCTTCGGCGGCAACTCCAACTGGCGCGGCCCGATCTGGTTTCCCGTGAATTACCTGCTCATCGAGGCGCTCGAACGGTACCACCATTTCTACGGCGACACGCTGACGCGTCGAGTGCCCGACCGGCTCGGGGAATATGCTGCACGCTCGACACAGGTCGCGCACGAAATCGCGCGGCGGCTCTCGCGCATTTTCACGCTCGACGAGAACGGCCAGCGCCCGTGTTTCGGCGACAACTTCCGCTACGCCGAGGATCCGCACTGGCGCGATCACTTGCTCTTTCACGAATACTTCCACGCGCGACATCGGCTGCGGCCTCGGCGCGAATCATCAGACCGGCTGGACGGCGCTCATCACGCGTTGTCTCGGGATCGTGGGGCGCGTTTCCAAGAACACCGCTCCGGGCTAAACTTCGCGATGCAATTGCGTTGGATTTTTCCCGAGTCAAATGTCGAACCCGCCCGCCCGCTGGCGAGTGAGCTCGACGTCGCGCCATTCGTCGCGGAGCTTGCTCTGGGGCCGCGGAATTCGCACGGCGGAAGACGCGAACCTTTTCCTCGATCCTCGGCTGAAGACGCTCAGCGATCCGTTTTTGCTGCCTCACATGGCCGCGGCGATCGACCGTATCCTCGCGGCGATCGACGCCGTGAACGCATCGTTCTGTACGGCGATTACGACGTGGATGGCGTCACTTCGCTTGCGCTGCTCACGCGCGTGCTGCGGGCCTGCGGCGGCGGAGCCGAGTGCTTTCTGCCGTCGCGGATGGACGAAGGCTACGGGCTGAGCGCCGATGGTGTCGCGCGCTGCGTGAACACGCTCGCCCCGCAACTGCTCATTGCCGTGGATTGCGGCACGTCGTCGGCTCGCGGAGATCGCGGCCCTGCGGGAGAAAGGGCGTCGATGTCATCGTGCTCGATCATCACGAATGCGCGGCCGAACTGCCGGATTGCGTTGCGCTGGTGAATCCCAAACTCGGCGCGGACCGCGCCATTTTTGCAGCGTCGGCATCGTCTTCAAAGTCGCGCACGCGCTGCTCAAGCGGCGTCCGGTAGCCGGTCTCGATCTGCGCGAATATCTCGATCTCGTCGCGCTCGGCACCGTGGCGGATCTCGTGCCGATCACCGGCGAGAACCGCATCCTGGTGAAGCGCGGGCTCGTGCAGCTCGAAAACTCCCGCTGGATCGGCGTGCGTTCGCTCGTCGAAGTCGCCGGGTTGCGACCGCCATTTTCGCCGTCGAATGTCGGCTTCGCGCTCGGTCCGCGGCTCAATGCGGCGGGGCGGCTCGGCACCGCGCAGGATGCGCTGGAGTTGCTCCTGACTGAGGACGCCTCGCGCGCGCGGACGATCGCGCAGGCCCTCGAAATCAGGAATCGCGAGCGGCGCGCCGTCGAGGAATCGGTGCTGCAGGAGGCGGAGACGCAGCTCGCGGAGTGGTTCGATGCCACGCGCGATGCGGCGATCGTCGTCGGCGCCGCGGGCTGGCATCCGGGAGTGGTCGGCATCGTCGCGTCGCGGCTGATGCGGCGTCATCATCGTCCCACGTTCGTGATCGGCTTCGATGAAAACGGCGTGGGTAAAGGGAGCGGACGCAGCATCGACGGACTCTCGCTGGTGCGCGCCCTGAACGAGTGCGGGTCGCTCCTGGAAAAATTCGGCGGCCACGAGATGGCCGCGGGTCTCACGATGCAGCACGCCCGTTTCGCGGAATTTCGGGAAGCCTTCCGCGCTTGTGCCGGCGGGCTTTTGAGCGCGGAGCAGCTTCAGCCGGTGCTGCGGCTCGATGCGCAAGTCGCGCTCCGCGAGATCAATCTCGAGCTACTCCGGCAACACGAAGCGCTGCAGCCGTTTGGCATGGGAAATCCTCAGCCGATGTTCGTCGCGCGCGGCGTGACGCTCGCCGCGGAGCCACGCTTGATGAAAGAAAAACACCTCTCATTTACCTTCCGCCAGAACGGCCACGAACAGCGCGCGGTGTGGTTTGGCAGTGCCAGCGAGCAGCTTCCGCGGCTGCCGTGGGACGTCGCTTTTCAGCTCGAGCGGAACGAATACCAAAACCGCGTGAGTCCTCAGCTCCACGTGCGGGCGGTGCGGACGAGCGTGTGAGCTTTGCGCGTATGCGCAAACGGTGTCTGCGGCGGCATCGCCGGTCGCGTGCTCCAGCCGAAATGGGTTAGGGCGAGATTGTTACAAGCGTGCCGACGGGAACGTCGCGGAACAGCTTTTGGATCGTTCCAGCAGGGACGCGGATGCAGCCGTGGGAGGCGAATTCGCTACTGGTGTTTCCTTCATGCAGCCCAAATTCGCGGCAGCTCAGCCGCATGAAGAAAGGCATCGGCACTTTGTAGATCGTCGAACTGTGCGTCGGGTGCTTGTCCGTCACGACAAACCTACCTTCCGGCGTCCGATAGCCGGGACGTCCGGTCGAGATCCGCGTTGTCACCACCGGCACACCTTGTCTCAGAAAGGTGGCACGTTGCGAGCCGAGCGAGATTTCCACCCGCGCCTCATCGGGACTGGGCGCGCTGCCGAGGAGGAGCTGCTGCGACTCCGCGCTCTGGGCCCAGGCAGCGAAATAAAGCGGGACGAGCTTCGATTTACTGGTCGTCGCCGTGAATCGTTCGGCCCCGCGATCGAGCAAGAGTTTCACGTAATCCGTTCGCCCCAATCCCGCGGCAAGCATGAGCACGTTCATCCCCGGCTCGAATTCGAGATATTCGCGCACGGTGCTCTTCGGCAGGAGGTCGCGGAACTCTTTCTCGGCCGGCGTGGCAAGCGGCGTATTCGGATCGGCACCGGCGTCGAGCAGCAGTTGAAATGCGGCGCGATCGTCATCCACGAGCGCGTAGGCGAGCAGTGGTTGCTTGCGACCTTCCGGAGTGGGCGGATCGGCGTGTTTGCTCAGCAGCAGGCGCGCGCGCGCCACATCGCGCGTCCGCAGGGAATCCGTCAGCCACGAGCGCGTCGCGCTGTTCCAGTTCAGCGTGGGCGGCATTTTCACGAGAATCGGTTCGATGATTTTCCACTCCTGCGTCTCGAGCGCGTGATCGAAAAGCCCTCCGTTCTCGCAGCAGGCGGTGGTAAGGTCGGAACACCCCGGCAGCCATGGTGCGATGAATTTTTCGCGCTTCGCGATGACCGCGAAATGCAGAGCAGTGTGCTCGCTCTCGTCTTCCGCCTGCGGGTCCGCGCCGCGGTCGAGTAGCGCGGAGACTGTCGCCTCGTGGCCGTGGATCACGGTGGCCATCAACGGCGTGCGTCCGCGGTCATCCGCCCGATTCGGATCAGCGCCGAGCTTTAAAAGCGCAGCAGCGAGCTCCCACTGCTGCGAGGCGCACGCGGCGAAAAGAGGCGTGCAACCGTCTGCATCCGCGGCGTTCACATCGACTGCGGCGGCGAGGAACAGTTCGATCAACGGCCGGTGGGCGGTCGTGACGGCGCGGACGAAACTTGACCCGTCGACGGCGAAACCAAGCGTCTCCAGCTTCGCCACAGCCGTCGGAGAAGGATGGCGTGTCTCGAGAGTGAGCGCGGCGCGGATAAGCTGATCGGCACCATAAAGCGGCAATGGCGCGCTCAGCGCCAGCGCCAATGCAGCTCCCACATTGATCCAGACGGAGTTCATATCGCAGCGACTGAAAACGATTGTCGCAATGCGAATGGATGCACGCCTTTTTTTACCCTGGAGGATCGCTGTCGGGTGGTGGCAGGAAGACGGGCAGCGGACTCACAAGGTTGCCAGGCAGCGGCCACGCACGCTCCTGGATGCGCGGCGCGAGAAATTTCGAAGCGGCGTAGCCACCAGCGAGCATCTCCATTTTCGCGTCGAGATTATCGACATAATGCAACGCCCATGCCTCGGGAGTTTTCGGCGGCACGGGCGAGCCGAATTGCAACTCGCCGTGATGCGCCGCGACGAGATGCAGCAGGTGCAGCCGCGCATCTTCGTTTGAGGGCTGGAGCTGCGCCCAAGTGGCCGCAGCTTCGCTGGCGAGGAGCTTTCGCCAGAGCGTGTTGATGAGTTCGATGCCAATCGTGATGTGGCCGAGCAATTCACCGCGCTCGTTGAAGGGCATCTGAAATCCGTCGGGCGGCAGCGCGTTCTCCCAGAGCTTGCCGGAGTCGTGGAAAAGCACGCCGGCGGTGAGCAGATCGCGGTTCAGCGCGGGATAAGCGCCAGCGATCGCCAGTGCGCTGCGGAGCATCTGCGCGGTGTGCTCCACGAGCCCGCCGCGCCGCGCGTGATGATACGTCCGCGCCGCTGCCGCGCGCCGGAAACGCTCACCAAAGTCGGCGAGAAACAACTCCGCCAGTCCGCGCAGCCGCGGGTCCGCCATGGACGCCACCGCGTCGGTGATCGCTGCAAAATCAACCGCCTGTTTTGCGCGCAAAGCCGGAGTGCCGCCGAGCAGCGCGTCACGCTCCTCCATCGTCAGGTCGCGGCATGTCCATCGCTTGGCCTCGAGCCCGTAGGCGGCGCCGTGCATGAACTCGCCGCTTACCTCCAAAAACGCCCCGGGCGCGAGTCCCTCGCAGAGCGTGAAGGCCGGCGCATCGCTCCACGCCCGCAGCGTCAGCCGCGCCTCCGAGTCGGCCAACGTGACCTCGAAAAACGGCTTCCCGTCACGCGTCTCCTTGCGATTGAGCGAGTCGATTTGCGCCTGGAGCCGCGCCTCCACCCGACCTTCCACGGTGGCGCGTTTGAGGCTGGAGATCGTGTGCAAGTCCATCGGTCGAGCAGGAGGCGGGATCACCCTCGGTCTTGTCGAGCGGGAAAAGCGATCGTTGCGAACGCTCTGAACGACGCCAAAAAATCGCGTGGCAGCTCCGAGCGGACGCAGTAAGTTCCGCCGAAAGGTTTCCCCATGACCCACACGAATTCTCAATCCTCGCGCGGCGGATTTTCCCTCGTCGAGCTGCTCGTCGTCTGCGCGATCATCGCGCTGATCGTCGGCTTCACCGTCCCGGCGGCGACGACGATCATCCGCGGCTCGCAACTCACGCAGGCCTCCCAACTCCTTACGGATCAACTCTCCTTTGCCCGGACGCAGGCGCTCAGCAAGAATCGCTCGGTTGAAGTTCGCTTCTACAAATTTGCCGACCCGGAAGCCCCGGGCGAAGACAAGACCAAGCCGGATACCGGACGCTACCGCGCATTCCAAGCGTTTGAAGTGCTCGAGTCTGGCGGCACCGTTCCGCTCAATAAAGTTCAACGGCTGCCGTCCTCCGTGGTTATGAATGAAGGGCTCGTCTCTTCATTGATTAGCGACAAGACGAAAGCCGGGACGAGCGGCTCGTCCGCGACAGTCCCAAATACCACTGCGCCCGAGATTCCCGGGGTCGAAAGAAATTACGTTTACGTCTCCTTCCGCTATCTCCCAAACGGCTCGACGGATCTCCCGCTGATCGACACGACAACCTCGACCACCGCATCGGCACCGAACAAAAGCTGGTTCGTCACCCTGACGGGGCTCGACGTCCCGCAGAAACTCGACGCTGCGACGGCGCCAAACGGCTCGAAGATCAATTTCTTCACGCTGCAAGTCGATCCCGTGAGCGGTTCGACCAAGCCGTTTCGACCGCAAGCCGGCTAGCGCGAAGCTGCCGGGTTCTAGCCCGCTGCCGAGGGCATCGGCGCGACGGGATCGGTCTCGCGGTCGTAATCGACGCCGGGCAACCCAAAGCCGAACAGCCGGAGAAACTCCGCGCGGTAGCCCGCGATGTCCGTGAGTTCGCTTAGATTTTCCGTGGTGGTGCGCGGCCAGATTTCCGCCACTTCCTTTTGAACCTCGGGGCGCATTTCCCAGTCGTCGATGCGCACGCGACCGGAGTCATCGAGTTGAGGTGAGGCGCCGTTCGCGAGGTTCTCGGCAAAGAGACGCTCGATCTGTTCGATGCAGCCTTCGTGCGTGCCGTGAGCCTTCATCACTTTGTAGAGCAGTGAAATGTAGAGCGGCACGACCGGGATGGCGGAACTCGCCTGCGTCACGAGCGCTTTGTTGATCGAGACGAATGCGCGCCCGCCGGTCGGCGCGAGCTTTTCGGCAAGACGATGCGACGTCGCTTCGAGGTCTTCCTTCGCTGCGCCAATGGTGCCGGCGCGATAAATTGCATTCGTCAGGTCCGGCCCGATGTAGCTGTAGGCTACCGTCAGCGCGCCCGGCGCAAGCACGCCCGCGGCATTGAGCGCGTCGATCCACATCTCCCAATCCTCGCCGCCCATCACCGTTACCGTGTCGGCGATCTCTTGTTCATTGGCGGGTTCGATCGTGATGTCGCTGACGACCTGCCGATCCGTATCGACGGTTTTTGCGGTGAACGCCGCGCCGACCGGCTTGAGCGTCGATTTCGCGGTGACGCCGGTCTTCGGATGCGTGCGCCGAGGCGACGCGAGGCTGTAAATCACGGCATCGATCTGCCCCAAATCCGCTTTGATCATCGCGATCACCTGCTCCTTGATCGCGTCGGAAAAGGCGTCGCCGTTGACGCTCTTAGCGTAGAGCCCGGCGGCGTGCGCGGCCTTCTCGAACGCGACCGAATTATACCACCCCGCGCTCGCCGTCCGGCCTTCCTCGCCGGGCTTCTCAAAAAACACGCCGATCGTCGCCGCACCGCCCGCAAACGCTGGCACGATGCGGCTCGCCAGCCCGTAGCCGGTCGAGGCGCCGATCACGAGGACGCGCTTCGGCAGGTCGGTCAGCGGCCCTTTCCCGCGCACGAAATCAATCTGCTGCTGCACGTGTGCCGCGCAGCCTTCGGGGTGGGCCGTCACGCAAACAAATCCGCGGACTTTGGGCTTGATGATCATGCGCGAATGTTGTGCGCCGCATTCGCGCAGCGTCGAGATTTTTTGACCCGCAGCGCGCCTGCTGCAACGGCGGTGCGGCGATTCCCGGCAACGCGCATTCCGTTTGGAAAATGCGCGTGAGCCGATACTTTGTCCGACCGCAAAATGCGCACGTTCATCCTTTCGCTTTTCCTTTTCGCCGTGGCTTCGGCACCCGCGGCCTACGCCGCGACTGCACTCGGTGCGCTGAAACTGCTCCCGCGCGGTGAGGCCAAAAACGTTGCCCGCATCGAGGCGCGCGAGGGCACCCCGGAGCCGGAACGCTGGCACATCCTCGTCCACGACAAGGCAGCGGAAAACGGCCTGCGCGAATACGTGATCGCCGGCGGCGAGATCGTCGCGTCCCGCAGCCTCTCGCAATTCGCCGAGACGATCACGACTGAGGATGTTCTCGGCGGCGAAGCCCTGAAATTCGATTCTGACCGCGCCGCGAAGCTGCTCCAGCAATACGCCCTCGCCAACGGTGCGACGATCACGGGGCTCGATTTCAGTCTGCGCCGCGAGGGTCATGGCGCCGCCCCGCTCTGGCACATCAAAGGCCTCGACGAGGCGGGCAAAGAGGTCGGCACGCTCGTCGTCACGGCGGGAAAAGGCACGGTCATTTCGCACGACGGGTTCCCTGCCGAGCCCGCGCGTGTGCAGGAGAAAAAGGAAGCCTTCAAACCGCAGCCGACTGCCTACGTCGCTCCCGCGCTCGAGCCCGAGCCGCCGCCGGAGCCTGCTGTGGAAGAAGTGGAGCGTCGGCGGGCGCGCAGCGAAGGCCGCCGGCCGAATGTGATCCAGCGCGTCGGCGGAACGTTGCAGCGTTTCATCCTCGGCCGATGAGGCAAGCGTCGCCCCGGCTGCGGCCCGCCCGATGACTCCCCTCGCCCGCCAACTCTCGCGGTTGCTCGGCCCGGAGGTCGTCAGCACCGACTCCGCGACGCTCGCGACGCACAGCACGGACCGCTGGTTTGCCAGCCGCGAGCCGGACGTCGTGGTCTTTGCCGAGACGACCGAGCAGGTGGCGAAGCTGCTGAAATTCGCGAGCCAGCGCGGGCTGCCCGTGACCCCGCGCGGAGCGGGCTACGGCTACGTCGGCGGCTGCGTGCCATCGCACGGCGGCATCGCGCTCTCTCTGGCGCGGATGCGGCGAATCAAAGAGATCAATTTCGCGGATGGCGTCGCGGTGGTGCAGCCCGGCGTGATCACCGGAGAACTCGCGGCGGCCGCGCGCCAGGCCGGCCTTTTTTATCCGCCCGATCCGGCGAGCCTCAAGGATTGCAGCATCGGCGGGAACATCGCGACAAATGCCGGCGGTCCGCGCTGCCTCAAATATGGCGTCACGCGCCAGTATGTGCTCGGCCTCGAAGTCGTGCTCGCGAGCGGCGAAATCCTCCGCACCGGTGGGCGCACGCATAAAAACAAAACGGGGTTCGATTTGCTCGGACTGTTCGTCGGCAGCGAGGGATTGCTCGGCGTCGTCACCGAGGCCACGCTGCGACTGCTGCCCCGACCGCCCGCGCGCGCAAGCCTTTCAGCTAGCTTCAAAACTTTCCGGCAAGCCGCAGACGCAGTGCAGGCCGTTTTCCGCGCCGGCTTTCTCCCGGCCGCGTTGGAAATCGCCGACAGCTTCACGCTGAAATCGGCGCGTGCGCATCTCGGAAAAGCGATCGTGCCAGCCGGCGAAGGGCATTTGCTAATCGACCTCGACGGTCAACCTGCCTCCGTGAAATCCGAGGCGAAATCTCTCGCCGCCTTGCTCGGAAAAATCGGCGCACTGCACCTCGAATCAGCCGTCGGCGAGACTGCGTGCGAACGGCTCTGGGAGCTGCGCCGCAAATTCTCCGAGTCGCTGAAAGCCACCGGTCTCACGAAACTCAACGAAGACATCGTGGTCCCGCGCGGAAGGCTCGTGGACCTCGCGAAATTCGCGGCGCATCTCCGCAAAAAACACGGCTATCCGGTCGCCTGTTTTGGCCACGCGGGCGACGGCAACATCCACGTCAACATCATGGCGGCCCGCTACCACGAAGACCCGGTCGTCTTCGAAAAAGTGGAGCACGCGCTCGATGAGCTTTTCGCCCAAGTCCTCGCGTGGGGCGGGGTGATCACCGGCGAACATGGCATCGGCCTCGCCAAGCAACGCTGGTGGGCACAAGCCACCTCCGACGTCAGCCGCGCAGTGCATGCGACCCTGAAAAGCGCTTTCGATCCCAACGGCATTCTCAACCCCGGCAAGTTCGTCGCGTCCGCGCGATGATGTTTGCAGACCGCCGTCTCGCCGCTCGGAACGCACCTTTCGCTTTGCGCTTCTCCCGCGTCTTGCTGCACGTTGACGCCCCAACTTTTACCACATGACTCCGCTCACTCCCGACGAAGCGAAACAGCAGCTCGACACCCACCTCCGCGAGATCATCGACGTGGCATTTCTCGCCCGAGACCGGCTGCCCGTTCTGGCTCGACTGGGCGAAGAAAAATTTCGATCCGCGCGCCGAGATTCAGACGTTCGACGACATGAAGAAGTTTCCGCATTTCCAGGACGAATGGCTGCGCGATTTGCAGCCGGAGGTGTGGGTGCCGGCGCAGTTCAAGGGCCAGCCGTTCAACATCTTCGAGACCGGCGGCACGACCGGCATGCCGAAGCAGCGCATCGGCTGGAGGACTACAAGACGGACTACTGCGAGTTCAGCGAGAAGATCAGCGACGAGCATTTCCCGCGCGGCGGCGCGTGGCTGATGATGGGGCCAACCGGTCCGCGCCGGCTGCGCCTGGCGATCGAGCATCTGGCGCATGTCCGCGGCGTCGGCTGCTACTTCATCGACCTCGATCCGCGCTTCGTGAAGAAGCTGATCGCGCAACAAGCAGTTCGACGTCGCGCGGCAATACATGGAGCACGTCGTCGATCAGGCGGCGATGATCCTGAAGCACCGCAAAGTCAGCGGGCTCTTCACCACGCCGAAGCTGCTCGAAGCGCTCGCCGAGAAGGTCGACATCTACGACGCCGGCATCCGCGGCGTCTTCTGCGGCGGCACCACGATGCTGCCGCAATACGTGCGCTTCATCGTCGAGGAAGTGCTCGAAAACCGCATCGGCTTTTATCCGACCTACGGCAACACGCTCATGGGTCTCGCCGCCAGCGTGCCGCTCACGCCGGAGGACAATTTCTCCATCACCTACTACGCGCCGCAACCGCGCGCCGTGCTGCGCGTGGTCGATCCGAAAGACACCGCAACGACCGTCGACTACGACACTTGGGGCCGCGTCGAGCTGACCACGCTGACCAAGGAGTTTTTCATGCCGCGCTTCCTCGAGCGCGACGAAGCGCTCCGCCGCAAACCGCGCGCACCCTACGCGTGGGATGGCGTCGCCGAAGTGCGTCCGTTCGGCGCGATGGAGAAGAAGATCGTCGAGGGCGTTTACTAGCCATCGGGCGCGTGCGCGCATTCGACTGATCATTTCAAAGCGCGCCTACCGGAGAAATCCGTTGCGTGAATTAATACGCAGACGTATGAAATCCGCCCTCGCATGAATCTCCCCCATCTCCCCGCGCTCCGCCGCGGCCAGCCCTACGAAAGCCTCGAAAGGTCGAGGTCGTCAATCACCGCACCGGCGAGCCGATGGCGCGCGTCAGCCAGGTCAACGCCGGCATCATCCGCAAGGATCTCGGCGCAGATCGGCGAGGCGCGCGCGGCGCTGAAGAAATTCACCGTCGCGGAGCTCATCGAGATCTCCGCGAAGGCCGGCGAGCTCTTCCTCAATGGCACGCTGCCGCTCGGCGACAAGGGCCACACGCAAGCCGCGGACGATTACGTCGAGACGCTCAGCGCCACGAGCGGCCTGCCGCACGTCATGGTGCGGCGCAACATGGCGAAGATTCACTACGCGCTGACCAACATGCGCACGGTGCTGAACGGCCTCACGCGCGGGCTGCCGCTCGACGTCATCGACCGCGGCTACGGCGAGCAGAGCGGCGCGGCGGTCTCGCTATTACCCGACCACGAACGCGCTCGGCCTCGTCATGCCGAGCAATTCGCCGGCGGTGAATTCGCTCTGGCTGCCCGGCCATCGCGCTGAAGACGCCGGTCGTCATCAAGCCGGGCCGCGAGGAGCCGTGGACGCCGTTCCGGCTGATCCAGGCGTTCATCGCCGCGGGCGCGCCGCCGGAGGCGTTTGGCTTTTACCCGACCGATCACGAAGGCTCCGGCGAGGTCATGAAGCTCTGCGGACGCGCGCTCATCTTCGGCGACGCGAACACGGTCGCGCAGTATCGCGACAACCCGAAGTTCTCCGTCCACGGCCCGGGCTTCAGCAAGATCCTCATCGGCGAGGACGAGATCGAAAACTGGCGCGAGTACATCGACCTCATCGCCGGCTCGATCGCGGACAACGGCGGACGCTCCTGCATCAATGCCAGCGCGGTGGTGGTGCCGAAATACGCGCGCGGAAATCGCCGACGCGCTCGCGCAGAAGCTCGGCCCGGTCGCGCCGACTGCCGCCGAACGACGAAGACGCGAGGCTCTCGCGGCTTCGCGAATCCGAAGATGGCCGAGTTCATCGACACCGCGATCGAGGACGGCCTCGCAGACGCCCGGCGCCGAGGACGTGACCGCGAAGTATCGCAGCGGCCCGCGCAAGGTGGAGTTCGACGGCGGCGTCTATCTGCGCCCGACCATCGTGCACTGCGACTCCTTCGAGCATCCGCTGGCGAACCGCGAATTCCTCTGCCCCTACGCCAGCGTCGTCGAGGTGCCGCAGACGCGAGATGCTCGCGAAGATCGGCCCCTCGCTCGTCGTGACCGCGATCACGAAGGATCCCGGCTTTCACCGCGCAGCTCCTCGATTCGCCGCTGATCGAGCGCCTGAATCTCGGCCCGATCTCCACGATGAAAATTTCGTGGGACCAGCCGCACGAGGGCAACATGTTCGAGTTCCTCTACAAACGCCGCTCGATCGAGCGCGGCTGGTGAACGATCGCGGCCATCGCATCTCTACCGTGACCGCTGCATTCCGCCGGCTTCGATTACCAGCCGCGCACGCGTCTCGTCTTCGGCGCGGACACGCTGGAGCGCGTCGGCGAACTCGCGCGCGATCTCGGCGGGAAGCACGCGCTGCTCGTGACCGACAAGGGCATCGTCGCCGCGGGGCATCCGGCGCGCGCGATCGGCTTCCTCGAGGCCGCGGGGTTGCACGTCACGGTCTTCGACGAGGTGCGCGAGAATCCCGACGACGCTCGACGTGGATCGCTGCGTGGAAGTCGGCGCGGCAGGCGGGCATCGATCTCATCATCGGCCTCGGCGGCGGCAGCAGCATGGACACGGCGAAGGGCTGCAACTTCCTCCTGACCAATGGCGGGCGAGATGAAGGACTACTGGGGCGTGGGCAAGGCGACGCAAGCCGATGCTGCCGCTGATCGCCATCCCGACGACCGCCGGCACCGGCAGCGAGTGCCAGTCCTTCGCGCTGATCTCGGATGAAGAGACGCACCAGAAGATGGCCTGCGGCGATCCGAAGGCCGCGGCGCGAGTCGCGATCCTCGATCCGCTGCTCACGGTCTCGCAGCCGCCGCGCGTGACCGCCTGCACCGGCATCGACGCGCTCGCGCATGCGCGTCGAGACCGCGGTGACGAAGAAGCGCACGCCGCTCTCGGCGATGTATTCGCGCGAGGCATTCCGGCTTTGCATGGGCGGGCTCGAGCGCGTGCTGCGCGATCCGCAGCGACCTCGAAGCGCGCGGCATGATGCAACTCGGCGCGGCCTTCGCCGGCACGGCGATCGAGAACTCGCATGCTCGGCGCCGCGCACTCCGCGGCCAATCCGCTCACCGCGCATTACGGCATCGTGCACGGACAGGCGGTCGGGCTGATGCTGCCGGCGGTGATGCGCGTTCAATGCGCGCGATCCGCGAGGCGCACGACGCGCTATCTCGAACTCGCCGCCGCCGCCGGATCTCGGACCGATCGAGGAGTTGATCGCGCGAACTGGAGACGATCCTCGACGTCGCGCGGGATGCGCGACGGGCTCGCGAAGCTACGGCATCGAGCGCGCGCAGTTCCCGACGCTCGCCGCGGAAGCCGCGCAGCAGTGGACCGCCGACTTCAATCCGCGCCCGATCACCGCGGACGATTTCGAGCAGCTTTACGCGGAGGTGCTGGCGATGAACGCGCAATCCTCGCTTCGCTGCCAGCGCTTCTGTCGCGCTGCGTCGGCTCTCGGTCGCCTTCCGCCAGGCGGCCGACTGGCCGATGCATCGCGGCGGGCCGCAGTTGCAGGGCATCGCGCGAGATGGCCGCGCCGGCGAAAGCCGGAGCTCGCGTGGACTTCACGCGCGGGCAAGCCGATCAAGGCGGCGGCGGCGATCGCGGGCGGCCGCGTCTTTTTCGGCGACGACGCCGGCATCGTCCACGCGCTCGATCTCGCGACCGGCAAGGAGATGTGGACCTTCAAGACCGAGGCCGGCATCGAGGCGACGCCGCTGGTGCTCGACGGCACGGTTTTCATCGGCTCGAGCGATGCCAATTTCTACGCGCTCGATGCCGCCGACCGGCACGCTGAAGTGGAAATACGAGACCGGCGACAAGATGCTCGGCGGCGCAAACTACGCGAAGAATCCCGAACGGCGACGGCGATCTGGCTGCTCGTCGGCAGCTACGACTCGAATCTGCACTGCGTCGACGCCGCCACCGGCAAGGCCGTCTGGACGCACTGCGACGGACAATTACATCAACGGCACGCCCGCGCTGCTGCCGAGCGGCGAGATCGTCTTCGGCGGCTGCGACAGCTTCATCCACGTGCTCCAACTCGCCGACGGCAAGGAGGTGCGGCAGATCGAATCCGAGGCCTACATCGCGTCGTCCGTCGCGGTCGCCGACGGCCTCGGCTACGTCGGCAATTACGGCAACATCGTCATCGCCTTCGACCCGAAGAGCGGGCGAGGTGAAATGGAAATATCGCGACCGGAATTTCCCCTACTTCTCCTCCGCGGCGCGTGACGGCGGACCGCGTCATCATCGGCGGCCGCGACAAGCGCCTGCACTGCATCGACCGCGCGACCGGCAAGGGCGTCTGGACTTTCCAAACGCGCGGCCAGGTCGACAGTTCGCCGGTGATTTGCGGCGACGCGATCATCGTCGGCTCGGAGGATGGACGGCTCTATTGCGTGAACCTCGCCGATGGCAAGGAGCGCTGGGCCTACGAAATCGGCGCGGCCGTCACCGCCTCGCCCGGCGGCGGCGGATGGCCTGATCGTCATCGGCGCGGAGGACGGCAATCTTTACGCCTTCGGCGCAACCCACCGCAGCACGCAAAACCATGAGCCACGAAGTCATCGAAATCCTCGAACACGAAAAGGACGCACGACGAAACGGAGGCCGGGAATTACTTCGTCGCGAACTATCCGCCGTTTTCCTTCTGGGACGCGGAGACGGCGAAGACCGTGCGCGGCCTGCTCGAGCAGCCGCCGAAGCCCGGCGTGCCGCTCGGCGTTTACTTCCACATCCCGTTCTGCCGGAAGCGCTGCCACTTCTGCTACTTCCGCGTTTACACCGACAAGAACGCCGACGAGATCAAGCGCTACCTCGACGCGGGCATCGCGGAGCTGGAGCTCTACGCGCAGCTCGCCGCTCATCCGCGGGCGCAAGCCGAAGTTCGTCTATTTCGGCGGCGGCACGCCGAGCTATCTCTCGGTCACGCAGCTGCAGTCGCTGACCGACCGGATGAAGGCGCTGCTGCCGTGGGACGAGGCGGAGGAGGTCGACCTTCGAGGCGAGCCCGGCACGCTCACCGAGCAGAAGCTCACCGCGCATCCGCGACATCGGCGTGACGCGGCTTTCGCTCGGCGTGGAGAATTTCGACAACCACATCCTGGAGATCAACGGCCGCGCGCATCGCACCGACGAAATCTACCGCGCCTACAACTACGCGCGCTCGATCGGCTTCCCGCAGATCAACATCGATCTCATCGCCGGCATGGTCGAGGAGACCGACGAAAACTGGCGCGAGAACATCCGCAAGACCATCGAGCTGCTGCCGGACAGCGTGACGATTTACCAGATGGAGGTGCCCTACAACACGGGCATCTACAAGGAGATGAAGGCCGAGGGGAAACTGACCGCGCCGGTCGCCAACTGGCACACCAAACGCGGCTGGGTGGACGACGCTTTCGCGAGCTGGAGAAGGCCGGCTACACCGTGACCAGCGGCTACACGGCGGTGCGCGATCCGGAGAAGACGAAGTTCGTCTATCGCGATGCGCTGTGGAGCGGCGCGGATCTTGTCGGGCTCGGCGTGGCGTCCTTCTCGCACATCGCCGGCACGCATTTCCAAAACATCACGGAGTTCACGCAATACCTCGAGGCGATCGAGCGCGGCGAACTGCCGATCTCCCGCGCGATGACCACGACCGAGGAGGAGCGGATGATCCGCGAGTTCATTCTGCAGATGAAGCTCGGGCGCGTGAGCCAGCAGTATTTCCGGGAAAAATTCGGCGTCGAATGTCGGCGAGCGTTTCCACCAGCAGTTCGACGACCTGCAGCGACGCGGCCTGCTCAGCGAGCAGGGCGACTGGCTCGTGCTGACGCGCGAGGCGCTGCTGAAAGTCGACACGCTGCTCCACGCCTTCTTCCTGCCGCAGCATCAGCGGCACGCGCTACACATGATCGCTCGCCGCCGCCGAGCCGATCTGCTCTATCCGCTCATCGCTCTTCTGCCAGAACGGCGGGCATCCGCTGCCGTCGTTCGAAGTGCATCGACGGCGCGGCGATGCCGGAGCCGTATCGCGCGCTGCTCGTCCATCACGGCGACATGACTTCGCGGCTCGAGGCGTTTCACGGCGGCGACGATCGTGCTCGAGGTGCTGCACCGCGAGCACACGCCGGACGCCTATCGGCGCGAGGTCGTGCTGCGCATCGAAGCACGACCGGATCTGCCGGTGGAATACGGCGCGATCGAGATCGATCTCGGCGGCGTTCGACGGCGAGCTGCGGCGGCTGATCCTCGAAGCGCACCTGCCGCTCGGCGGGCTGCTGAATCGCTTCGGCGTCGAGTATCGCAGCGAGCCGCAAGGCTTTCATCAAGCTCGGCGCCGGACGCGGTGATGCAGCGAGCTCTTCGGCACGCCGGAGGCGGACGAGTTTTACGGCCGCTGCAATGTGCTGCTCGGCGAAGGCGGGCGCGACGCTGGCGCGGATCGTCGAGGTGCTGCGTCCGGTCGGAAACCGCAGCAATCGTAAGCACACGTATGAATGCCTCGAACCACTACGACGTGATCATCATCGGCGGCGGGCCCGCCGGGTGCCACCGCCGCGGCGCTGCTCGCGGAGAAAGGCCGCCGCGTGCTGGTGCTCGAGAAGGAGAAGTTTCCGCGCTACCACATCGGCGAATCGCTGATGCCGTTCTGCTGGTTCACGCTCGAACCGGCTCGGCGTGCTCGAGGAGATGGAGCGCATCGCCTACACGAAGAAATACAGCGTGCAGTTCGTGACGCCGGACGGGCGGCAGTCGCAGCCGTTCTATTTCTTCCAGCACTACGATCATCCGAGCTCGACGACCTGGCAGGTCGAGCGCGCGGAGTTCGATCTCATGCTGCTGGACAACGCGCGGCGCAAAGGCGCGGAGGTGCGCGAGCAGACGCCGGTGACGCGCGTGCTCAAGGACGACACCGGGCGCGTGATCGGCGTCGAGGCGATCGGACGCGGATGGCGAGACGCTGCGAGGTTTTCGCGCCGATGACGATCGACTGCTCCGGCCGCGAGCAGGTGGCGACGGCGCGCGACGGCTGGCGGGTGAAGGATCCGCAGCTCAACAAGCTGGCGATCTGGACCTACTTCCGCGGCGCGAAGCGCGATCCCGGGCATCGACGAGGGCAACACGACCGTCGCCTATGTGCGAGGACCGCGGCTGGTTTTGGTACATCCCGCTGCAAGGACGACATCGTCAGCGTCGGCATCGTCGCGGAGAAGGATTACCTTTTCTCCGAATCGAAGGATCCCGCGGCAGATCATGCGCCGCGAGATCGGGCGCAACGCGTGGATCAAGGATCACCTCAGCGTCGGCGAGCAGTTCGGCGAGTACTGGGTGACGAGCGAGTTTTCCTATCGCTCGAAGTACTGCGCCGCGGATGGCTTGCTGCTCGCGGGCGATGCGTTCGCGTTTCTCGATCCGGTCTTTTCCAGCGGCGTTTTTCTCGCGCTGAAGAGCGGCGAGACTGGCCGCGGATGCCGTCGATGCCGCGCTCACGGCCGGCGACACGAGCGGCGCGCGTTTCGCGGACTACGGCGAGAAGCTCTGCCGCGGCGATCGAGAACATGCGGAAGCTCGTCTACGCGTTTTACGATACGAATTTCTCGCTTCGGGCGAATGCTCAAGGCGTACCCGCATCAGCGCGGGCGCCTGACGGATTGCCTGATCGGCGATCTCTTCGAGCAGGACTTCACGGAGCTCTTCGCCGCGATGGAGGAGTTTGCCGAACTCCCCGCGACCGCTGCCGCACGGCCGCGGTAGCGGCGGCGTGAACCGGTGGTCGCGTGCATCGTGCGGGCGGTAATTCTGGGCTTGCGGCTTGCGACTCTATTTGCAGCGAAGGCTGCGCGCATCGATCTTCCACGCCGCTCCGAAGCCGCTTGCAAGGGCGCAGTCGTTCAGCGATTGGCCGCGCTTTCTCGGGCCCGCAACGACAACGCGACCTCGACGCGAGACGAAGCTGCTCAAGACGTGGCCGAAGGACGGGCCGCACAATGCGTGTGGGAATTGCCGAAAGGCGACGGGCATCGCCGTGCCCGGCGATCGTCGGCGATCGGCTCGTGCTCTTTCATCGCGTGGAGAGAACGAGAGATCGTCGATTGTCTCGACGCGGAGACCGGGAAGCGCTTTGGCATCACGCTTACGCTGCGCCTTACCGCCGATCGTTACGGCGGCGGCGACGGGCCGCGCACGCAGCCCGGTGATCGACGGCGGCCGCGTTTTCACGTTCGGCATCACCGGGCATGCTGCATTGCCTCGATCTCGCGACCGGCAAGCGTCGATCTGGCAGCGCGATCTGGCGCGCGGACTACGAGATGCGGCCGACATTTCTTCGGCCACGGCTCGACGCCGCTCGTGCTCGGCGAGCCGGCTGATCGTCAACGCTCGGCGCGCAAGGACAGACGTGTGCGTCGTCGCGCTCGACGCGGCGACGGGCAAGGAGCTTTGGGCGCGAAGCACGAGTGGGGCGCGAGCTACGCGTCGCCGATCCCCGCGACGCTCCACGGACGCGAGTGCGTGCTCGCTTTTCGCCGGCGGCGAGAGCCGTCCGCCGACCGGCGGGCTGCTCGTGCATCGACGCCGACGACCGGGAACGTGCTCAACGCGACGCCGCATCGCGCGGACATCGCGGAGTCGGTCAGCGCGTCGTCGCCGGTCGTCGATCGGCAATCGCGCGTCTTCGTCTCCGAGGCTTACGGCGCGGGCGGCGCGATGGTGGAGATCGCGCCGGATTTCTCCGCGAAGCCGCGTGGCGGCGCGAAGAAATTCGGCGCGTATCTCGATGACGCCGCTGGTCGCACGACGGCTACCTCTACGGCTTCGACGGGCATGCAGCCAGCGGCTCGCGGAACTCGTCTGCTACGACGTCGCCACCGGCAAGGAACTGTGGCGCGACGATCTCGGCGGGAAGTTTCAGCGCGGCACGTCTGCTCGCGGTCGATGGCGCGTTCCTTTGCCTCGGCGAAAATCGGCGATCTCGCGTGGCTCGATCTTTCGCCGAAAGGCGCGACGATCTTGCATCGCGCGAAGCTCTTCAACGCGCCGGAGACGTGGACGCCTGCCCGGCGCTCAGCCGACGGCCTGCTTTACGTCTGCCAGAATGAGCCGGACAGCGCCGGCAAAGCCGCGGATCATCTGCTATGATCTGCGCGGAGAATGACGCGCGATCATTTGCTCACGATCTGCGACGGATCTTCAGACCCGATGAAGATCGTCCTGCTCACGCCCGGCACCGGCAGCTACTACTGCGGCGTCTGCATGCGCGACAACGCGCTGGCGAAGGAGCTGATCCGGCAGGGGCACGATGCGGTGATGCTGCCGATGTATCTGCCGCTGACGCTCGACGAAGACGCGGCGAGCCCGGAATCGCCGATCTTTTTCGGCGGGGTGAACGTCTATCTGCAGCAGAAGCTCGCCGCTCTTTCGCCACACGCCGCGCTGGCTCGACCGGCTGCTCAACGCGCGCGGGCTGCTTGATGCTCGCGGCGCGGCAAAGCGGCATGACCGACGACCGCGGATGTCGGCGAGCTGACGCTCTCGATGCTGCGCGGCGAGGAGGGCAATCAGGCGAAGGAACTCGAGGAGCTGATCGAGTGGCTGCGCGAGCATCAGCCGGATGCCGTCTGGCTTTCCACCGCGCTGCTGGCCGGCCTGGCGCGGCGGCATCAAGGCGCGAGCTCGGCGTGCCGGTGCTCTGCTCGCTGCAGGGCGAGGACTCGCTTTCTCGACGGGCTGCCGGAGCCGTGGCGGGCGCGCTGCTGGGAGACGCTCGCGCGAGCGCACGCGCGACGTCGGATCGCGTGCATCGCGCCGAGCCGCTATTTACGCGGAGCTGATGGCTCGGCGGATGCGGCTCGCCGGCGGAGCAAGCTGCGGGTGCATTTCCGAACGGCATCGACCTCTCGAAGGCTATCGCCGAACGCCGACGCCGCAGCCGCTCGCGCCGACGATCGGTTATCTCGCGCGGTTCATTCGCGGGCAAAGGGCCTCGGGCTGGTGGTCGAGGCGTTCATCCTGCTGAAGAAACGCGGGCGCTTTCCCGACGCTGAAACTGCGCTGCGCCGGCTCGATGACGGCGGAGGACGAGGCGTACGTGGCGAAGCTGAAGGCGACGGCTCGCGGCCGCTGGGTTGCGCGGACGACGTCGAGTTTCTGCCGAATGTGAGCCGCGAGGAGAAGATCGCCTTTCTGCAGAGCTCTCACGCTGCTCTCGGTGCCGGCGACCTACGGCGAGGCGTTCGGGCTTTATCTCATCGAAGCGCTGGCCGCGGGCGTGCCGGTCGTGCAGCCGCGATACCGCGGCGTTTCCCGGAAATCGTCGAGGCGACCGGCGGCGGGATGCTTGTGCGAGCCGGGAAGCGCCGAGGCGCTCGCGGACGGCGTGGGAGTCGCTGCTCGCGGATCCCGGACGAAGCGCGGGCACTCGGGCGCCACGGGACGCGCGGCGGTGCAGCGCGACTACTCCATGCCGCGGCTGGCGGAGCGTTTCCTCGCGGCGACACGCGAAATCGATGGACGCGCCGAGAAGTCCTGCCTCACTAACCTGCAGCGCACCGATGCCCTACGAATTCAAGCTCACCCGCCGCGTGGAATTTGCGGAGACGGACATGGCGGGCATCGTCCATTTCGCGAATTTCTTCCGCATGATGGAATCGACCGAGCACGCCTTCTTCCGCTCGCTCGGCTTCACGATTCACGGGCACGAGCGAGGTCGACGACGATCGGCTGGCCGCGGGTGAGCGCGACGTGCGATTACCGCGCGCCGCTGCGCTTTGAGGACGAGGTCGAGATTCATCTCCTCGTCGCCGAGGTGCGCACCCGCTCGATTCGCTACCAGTTCATTTTTCGCAAAGTCGCCGACGGCACCGAGGTCGCGCGCGGCAGGATCGCGGCGGTCTGCGCGACGGTGGACAAGATCGACCGGGAAGCTTGTCGCCGGTGCCGATTCCCGAGCGCATCCGCGCGCAGATCAGCGCCGCGCCGCGGAAATGCTCGCCGCAGATCGCCGCTCGTCTCTGCTTAAATCGACCGTCTGACCCCGCTTACTGGCATTCGTTCACCACACCACTGCAATGTCCACCGCCAACCACCAAACCGATATCCATGACCTGGCTCGTCTTCGCCCTTCTCACCGTCGTCTCGTGGGGCGTCTACGGCGTCTTCCTCCACACCGGCGCAGCGGCATGCCCGCCGGTCGGAATGCCAACGCCAGCCTGAAGGCGTTCCTTTTCGTCGGCATCGCCTACTTCCTCGTCGCGGTGGTCGCGCCGCATTCTGATGCTGAAGGCGCGCGGCGCGAACTGGAACTTCGCGGGCGCGGGCATGACGTGGCGCTCATCGCCGGCATCGTCGGAGCGATCGGCGCGTTCACGCTGATCCTCGCCTCGGTGCGGCTGCGGCTCCAGCGATCAAGGGAGGCGGCGGCTTTGGTCCGGCGCCGCGGCGGCGGTCATGACGATCGTCTTCGCCGGCGCGCCGATCGTGAATGCGATCGTCGCGCTGCTCGATGCATCCGCCGGAGGGCGGGCTGAGGGCGATTCCGGCGCCGTTCTGGTCGGGATCGTCCTCGCGGCGGCAGGCGCGTTTCTCGTCACGAAATATGCGCCGTCCAACCGTGGCCGGCCGCCCCGCCGGCGGGCACGCAGTCTTGCCGCGGAAGCCAAACACTGAACAAGTCTGCGCGCGCCGCAGGATTCGCGCGTCAGCCTCCCGCCCGTGCCATCGCCAGCTCGAACAACTCCGCGCGCTGCTCGCGGCGATCGTGCCGGGCAATCGCTTCTACTCCACAGCGGCTCGCGGCGGATGGGGTGACCGCCGAGAATCTCGCGAGCCTCGCGGATTTTTCCGCGCGCGTGCCCTTCACGCGACAAGCAGGATCTCGTCGCCGATCAGGCCGCGCATCCGCCCTACGGCACGAATCACACCTTCCCGCTCGAGCGCTACACGCGCTTCTGCCAGACGAGCGGCACGACCGGCGCGCCCGCTGGTCATTCTCGACACGCCGGAGAGCTGGGACTGGATGCTCGGAAATTGGGCGCACATCTACCGCGGCGCCGGGCGTCGCGCCGGGCGACCGCATCTACTTCGCGTTTTCGTTCGGACCGTTCCTCGGGTTTTGGACGGCGTTCGAGGCGGCGGCGAAACTCGGCTTTCTCTGCATCCCCGGCGGCGGGCTCGGCAGCGCGGCGCGCGTCTGCGGGCGATGATCCAGCATCGCGCGACGGTGCTTTGCTGCACGCCGACTTACGCGCTGCATCTCGCGGAGGCGGCGCGCGAGGAAGGCATCGATTTGCGCGAGTCGGCGGTGCGGAAGATCATCGTCGCCGGCGAGCCGGGCGGCAGCGTGCCCGCAGGTGCGCGCAGCGCATCAGCGAGGCGTGGAATGGCGCGCAGGTGATCGATCACTACGGCATGACGGAAGTCGGCCCGGTCGCGTTTCAAGACCCGGACGCGCCGGGTTCGCTGCACGTCATCGAGGACGTCGTATTTCGCCGAAATCGTCGATCCGAAGACCGGCGCGCAGCGGCGCCGCGGCGAGGTCGGCGAACTCGTCCTGACCACGCTCGGCCGCACGGCTTGCTCCGCTGCTGCGCTATCGCACCGGCGATCTCGTGCGGCAGCGTTCCGGCGTCGCCGGGCTTGCGTGCTCGAGGGCGGAATCATCGGTCGCGCCGACGACATGATCGTGGTGCGCGGCGTGAACATTTATCCGAGCGCCGTCGACGCGGTGGTGCGCTCGGTGCCCGAGATCGCGAGTATCGCGTGGAGGTCGCGCCGCGCGGCGCGCTGGCGGAGATCGAGCTCGCAGATCGAGAGCGTCGATGACGCGGCCGCGACCGCGGCTCGAACGCGCGCTGACCGCCGCCTTCTCGCTGCGCATCCCGGTGCACGCGCGTCGCCGCCCGACACGCTTCCGCGTTTCGAAATGAAGGCGCGGCGCTGGGTGGATGCCGAACCTGCACGCTAGATACTTCACGCGAACCTCCGATGCTCCTCGAAATCCAAACACTCACCAAAACCTACCGCGCCCCCGATGGCGGCGACGCCGTCGACGTCCTGCGCGGCGTCGACCTGCAAGTCGCCGCGGGGGAAACGCGGCGATCGTCGGGCCGTCCGGCTCGGGGAAAAGCACGCTGCTCAATATCGTCGGCGCGCTCGACCGCGCGGATGCGGCGAGAGTGCTGGTGGACGGGCGCGACGTCGAGAAACTCGACGAGGAGGAGCTCGCGGCATATCGCAACACGACGGTCGGCTTCATCTTCCAGCTCCATCATCTGCTGCCGCAGTGCACGATCCTGGAAAACGTGCTCGTGCCCGACGCTCGCGAAGCCGAGCGGGGATCGCGCCGCGCTGCGCGAGCGCGCGGAGGAGCTGCTCGATTCGCGTGGGACTTGAAACATCGGCTGCATCATCGACCCGGGCGAGCTTTCCGGCGGCGAACGCCAGCGCGTGGCGGTGGCGCGGGCGCTGATCAATCAGCCGAAGCTGCTCCTCGCCGACGAGCCGACCGGCGCGCTCGATCGCGTGAATGCGGCGCGGCTCGTCGATCTCCTCGTGGAGCTGAATCGCGCGCAGGGCGTCACGCTCATCATGGTCACGCACGCGCCGGATCTCGCGCAGCGCATGCAGCGCGTGCTGGAGCTGGAGGACGGCCGGCTGACGGAGCGAAAATAGCCACGGAATCCGATCAATGAACGCGCGCACGCTCATCCTGCGCAGCGCGCGGTATTACTGGCGCACGCATCTCGGCGTGATCCTCGGCGCGGCGCTCGGCGGCGATGGTGCTCACCGGCTCGCTGCTCGTCGGCGATTCGGTGAAGGCGACGCTGCGGCGGCAGGCGCGAGTTGCGCGTCGGGCAGGTGGAGGTGGCGATGACGGGCGGCGATCGCTTCTTCCGCGCGGAGCTCGCTGCCGAAGTCGGCATCGATGCCGCGCCCGGTGCTCATGCTGCGCGGGAGCGTCGCGCGGGCGGACGGCGCGGCGCGGGTCAATCAGGCGCAGGTCCTCGGCGTGGATGCGCGTTTTTGGCAACTCGCGCCCGCAGCCGACGCGGTTTCGTCGCGGAGACTGCACGCTGGCGTCTTGAACGAGCGGCTCGCCGCGCAGCTCGGAGTGCAAGATCGGCGAGACGCTTGATCGTGCGGATCGAAAAGCCGGGCCTGTTCTCGCAGGATGCGCCGCTCTCCGGCGAGGAAAGCGAGATCGTCGCGCTGCGCGTGCAAATCGCTCGGCACTCGTGCGGTCCGGAAGGCTTTGGCCGCTTCAGCCTGCAGGCGAGCCAGGTGCCGCCGTTCACGATCTTCGTGCCGCTGCAATTTCTGCAGGAGCGCGTCGAGCATGAGGGATCGCGCCAACCTGCTTCTCGACCCGCGCCGACCGCGAGCGCACCTGCGGGCGCGGTGTCGCGGAGCATTGGCAACTCGCCGATGCTGCGCTCGAACTGCGTCGACGCTCACCGAAAACCGGCGGCCTCGAACTGCGACACCGCGCGTGTTTCTCGATCCGCCGGTGGTCGCTGCGCGCCGCCGCGCCGGAGGCCGGCGCGTCGATGCGCTCACGTATTTCGTGAATGAACTGCGCGCGGGCGAGAAGGCCACGCCTTACTCGATGGTCACGGCGATCGATACGGCGGCGTCGGCTTTCTGCCGGCGGAATTGGCGGACGACGAGATCGTGATTTCGCAATGGCAGGCGGAGGATCTCGGCGTCGGCACGGGCGGCGACGGTGACGGTGAAATACTTCGTGATGGGCGAGCGGCGGCGAGCTCGATGGAGAAGGCGCGCGAAGTTCACGGTGCTCGCGGTGCTGCCGATGGATGAACCGCAGCTCAATACGCTCGTGGATGCCGGATTTTCCGGGACTCGCGGACAAGAAGAACTGCCGCGATTGGAAGCCGGGCTTCGAGTTCGACTCGACGAAGATGCGCGACAAGGATCAGGCGTATTGGGAGAAATATCGCGGCACGCCGAAGGCTTCGTGAATCTGCAGGTCGGCCAGGAGATGTGGGGGAATCGCTGGGGCAATGTGACCTCGATGCGCTGGCCGGCGGGCGACGGCACAAAGCGGACGATCGAGCGCGCAGCTGCGCGCGAAACTGACGCCGGAAGATGCTCGGGTTTCAGTTCATCCCGCTGCGCGAGCAGGCGCTGGCGGCGACGAATGCGCCGGTCGATTTCGGCGCAGCTGTTCGTCAGCTTTTCGTTCTTCCTGATCATCGCGGCGGCGGTGCTGACGGGATTGCTCTTCGTCTTCTCGCTCGAGCAGCGCAATGCGGAGGCCGGGCTGCTGCTCGCGCTCGGGCTGCGTCCGCGGCAGGTGCGGCGGCTCTTTCTCGCGGAAGGCGCGGTGCTGGCGCTGGTCGGCAGCGTGCTCGGCGTTGGCGCGGCGCTGCTTTACACGAAGCTGGTGCTGCGCGCGCTGGCCACGGTCTGGCGCGGGCGCGGTCGGCGCGGTGGATTTCGTGTTCGTGCGCCGATGCGGCGACGCTGGTGATCGGGGTGGTCTCGGGCGTGGTCGTCGCGCTGCTGGCGATGTGGCTGGCGAGCCGGCGGCAGTTCCGGCACAGCGCGCGCGAGCTGCTTGGTGGAGCGATCGCGGATCCGCGGAGACTCGCGAGATCGCGGAAGTTGCGCGGGGACAAGCTGCCGCGTCAATTTGCTGGCGGCGCTCGAATCCGCGTCTCCGGTGTCCCAACGGTGGTCGGCTCGGTCAGTGCTCGCAGCGGCCGCGGCGGTTGCGCTGTTCGGCCTCGGGAGCGCCGGGGCGTTTTTCGGCGCGGGCGCACTGCTGCTGATCGCGGGGCTGTCTTCGCGCTCGCGTGGCTGCGGCGGCTGGCCGCGCGCGGCGACGCGGACGGATTGGAACGCATCGCGCAACTCGGCGTGCGCAATGCGGCGCGGCGGCGCGGGCGCAGCCTGGCGACGATCGCGGTGCTGGCGAGCGGGGTCTTCATGGTCGTGGCGGTCGATTCGTTCCGGCAAGCGCCGCCGCGAGACGGCGACGCGGACGCAATCCGGGCACCGGCGGCTTTGCGCTGGTCGGCGAATCGGCGCTGCCGATTTACGAAGATCTCAACACGGCGAAGGGCCGCGAGGCCTTACGCGCTTGGATGACAAGATCATGGCACGGCGTGAGCGTCGTGCCGATGCGCGTGCGCGATGGGCGACGACGCGAGCTGCCTGAATCTGAACCGCGCGCTGCAGCCGCGGCTGCTCGGCGTGAAGACCGCGCGAACTCGGCGGAGCGGCAGGCTTTCGTTTTCGGCGAGGACGAGCGACGACTGGAAAGCCTGCTCGAGCGACATCGGCGCGGCGCGAGACGATAATCGCCCGGCGATCGTCGATGCGAACACGCTCCAGTGGGCGCTGCAGAAGAAGCTCGGCGACGCGCTCGAATACACGCGACGAGCGCGGGCAGCCGTTCAAGGTGCGGATCGTCGCGACGCGTCGGCGGCTCGATCCTGCAGGGCAACGTGCTCATTTCCGAAGCGCGACTTCGTCGAGAAGTTTCCCGGCAACGGCGGCTATCGCTATTTCCTCATCGATGCCCCGCGCGGAGAAGGCGGACGCGGTGCGCGCAGACACTGTCGCGCGCGCTGACGGATCGCGGGCTCGAAGCTGACGCCGACCGCGCGGCGGCTCGCGGAATTTCAGGCGGTGGAGAATACCTACCTCTCGATTTTCCAGGCGCTCGGCGGGCTCGGCTGCTGCTCGGGAGCGCCGGACTGGCGATCGTGGTCGCGCGCAATGTGCTGGAACGGCGGCGCGAATTTGGCCTGCTCGAGGCGGTGGGATTTCGGCCGCGGCAATTGCGCCGCTGGTCTTCGCGGAGCATCGCTGGCTGATCGCGTGCGGGCTGATCATCGGGACGGTGAGCGCGCTGCGTCGGCGGTGTGGCCGAAGTCTGCGCGAGCGGGCGGGCGGTTTCCCGCTGCGCGGAGATGGCGCTGCTGCTCGCGGCGCTGGCGCTCGGCTGCATTTTCTGGACGTGGCTGGCGACGCGACTGGCTCTGCGCGGCAGCGGTGTGGCGGCGCTGCGCTCGGAATGAGCAGCCCGAAATTCCGCCAAAATTGAGTGAAACGCGGCGTCCAGTGCGTCAATGCGTCGGCGCTATTGCAACAAAGGCTGGCGGGTCCGCCGCCTAATCTCCAAACTCAATCAACCCCAAACATCCAAACCTATGAAATTGAAATCCCTCCTCACCCTCGCCCTCACCCTCGCTATTCGGCTGCAACGTCGCCTTCGCCGCCGAAGACGACACGCCGCTGGCGAAGGAAATGTAGAACGATGAACAAGAACCTGCGCACGCTGAAGCGGCAGGTCGCCGATGCCTCGAAGAAGGACGAAAACCTCGCGCTGATCGCCGCGATCAAGAAGCAACCTCGATGACGTCGATCGAAGCTCGAGCCGGCCAAGACCAAGGACAGTGCCCGCGGCGGAAAAGGCGGCCTATCTCGAGAAATACAAGGCGCAGATGACCGATCTCGCGAAGACCTTCGACGAACTCGAAGCGGCGATGAAAGCGGACAAGGCGGACGACGCGAAGAAGATCTTCGAAAAGCTCAGCGAGCAGAAGGAAAAGGGTCACAAGGATTTCGCGCCGACGACGAGAAGTAAACCGCGCCGCTCGCTAGCCGATTGCAATTGACGCGCAGCCCCGGAGTCGATCTCCGGGGCTGTGCTTCGTCTCCGGCGGTTGCGCCGGCGCTCGCGCGCGACCTAGTTTTCCCCATGACCCGCCAGCAGATTCTCGATCTCTACTTCATGGACGCGCGGTCGAAGCTCATCGACATCGCCGCGTTTCTCGATCGCGTGGATCGCGGCGAAGGGCGAGCCGGATTTTCGACTCGCGGCTTTTCGCAAGGCGCTCGGCGGAACTGCATCGCGGCGAACCGGAGCGCGCGAAGAGCGTGCTGATGTCGCTGAGCGATCCGACGACCGAGCCGATCGCGAAAGCGCCGGGCAAAGGCGCGGTCGGTGCGTGGCCGGGCTCGCAGCCGACTGATTTTCCAGAATGCGCTACATCGAACCCCACGGACACATGGTCAGCCGCGTCGACGGACGACTACGAGGCGATGGTCACTCGCGGGCTGCCGCGGCGGTCTGCGAGCCGGCGTTTTGGGCGGGCTACGACCGCAGCGGGCCGCAGGGATTTTACGATTACTTTTGCCAGCTCACCGACTACGAGCCGAAGCGCGCGGCGAAGTTCGGGCTGCCGCATTTCACCTGGCTCTGCATCAATCCGAAGGAATCCGAGGACATGGAGCTCGCGGAGGAAGTGCTCGCGCTCATCCCGCAGTTTCTCGACCGCGCCGAACGTGCTCGGCATCGGCGAGATCGGGCTGAACAAGAACACGCGCAACGAGTTGAAGGTGCTCGAGCAGCACATCGATCTCGCGGCGCGGCACGACCAGCTCATCCTCGTCCACACGCCGCATCTCGAGGACAAGCTCAAGGGCACGCGGCTGATCCTCGACGCGCTGCGCGCCGATTCGCGCGATCAAGCCGGGGCGCGTGATCATCGATCACGTCGAGGAGCACACCATCCAGATGGTGCTCGACGCGGGCTTCTGGGCGGGCATCACGCTTTATCCGGAATCGAAGACGCACGCCGGCGCGCGCGATCGACATGTTCGAGGTCTACGGCGGGCAGCGCGTCTGGCTGAACAGCGCGTGCGACTGGGGCCGCAGCGATCCGCTCGCCGTGCCGAAGACCGCGCGTCGAGATGCGCCAGCGCGGACACTCCGACGAGACGATCGACCAGCTCGTCTTCCAAAATCCGATCCGCTTCCTCGCGCAGAATCCGCGGTTCACGGTGCGCTGACGCGGCTGAGCGCGCATTCGCATCTTGTGCCGCTACGGTACGCGCGCCAATTTCATGACAGACGCTCCGCCGCTCTCGCGCTCTCTCCTCGCCGCTCGCCGCTGCTGCGCGCAGGGCGCAGGAAGCCGACTTCGCGCATCACTCCCGGCGCGCAACGATCGCGCCGGCGCCCGGCAGCGCCCGGCGAAGCCGCGCCGCCGAGCGGCGACTCGACGCCGACGTGGGAGACGCAGAAACACGCGCGCACCTATCGTGCTCGGCATCCCGGCGCCGCGCGGGCAGATCGTGGATCGCAACGGCAGCTCCGCTCGCGCAGACGCGCGTGAGCTACAATCTCGCGCATCACTTTTCCCACGCCGCTCGACCTTCACCGATGCGCGAGGTGCATCGCATTCGCGCGAGCAGCAGGTCGTGCGCGCGCGCAAGCGTCTGCTCGGTCGCGCCGATCTCGGCTTCAGCCAGGAGCTGCTGCTGAAGCACTACAAAAACCGCGGCGTCGCTGCCGCTCGTCATCGCGCAGGATTTGAAGCCGGACGAGATCGAGGCATTCATGCGGCGCGATCAACCGCCGAACGCTCACGCTCGCAGCCGATCTATCAGCGTTTCTATCCCGAATGGCGCGCTCGCCGGACACATCATCGGTTACGCGGGGCGCGCCGGGACGCATGCCGGATGGCCCGATCGAAAACAACGAACTGCTCTGGCCGGACGCCGAGGGGCGCGAGGGCTTGGAGCAGACCTTCGACGACCAGCTCCAGGGCAAGGTCGGGCAATACAACATCTCCTTCGACCCGACGCGGGAAGAAGGCCAGCGAGCAGATCTCCATCCCGCCGCAGCCCGGCTACAACGTCGTCACGACGCTCGACGAGAACCTCCAGCGGCTCTGCGAGCAGATCGCTGGCGAAGGGCTGCAAACGCGGCGCGATCGTCATCATCGATCCGAACAACGGCGACATCCTCGCGCTGGCCTCGTGGCCGACGATCAATCCGAACGCCTTCATCCCGACCATCTCCGTCGGAGGCATTTCAAGGCGCTGCAGGACGACCCGAATATTCCGCTGCTCCCGCGCGCCTTTCGCTCGTCGTATCCGCCCGGCTCGACGTTCAAGGTGCTTCGTCGGCCTCGCTGCGCTGCAGAGCGGGAAGATTCGGACCGGACGACGAATTTCAGCTGCCCGCCCTCGCTGGAGATCGGCAGCCTCGACCTTCCGCAACTGGAAGAAGACCGACGCGGGCTCGCTGAACTTCGCCGATGCGCTCACGCAGTCGTGCAACACCTGGTTTTATCAGGTCGGGCATCAAGACTCGGCAGCCAGCGTGATGAGCGACTAGGGCGCTGCAGCTCGGGCTCGGCATGCGGACCGGCATTCCGCTCACGGCGGAGGCCGAGGGCCGCATGCCGAACGACGAATACATGGTGAAGACGTGCACAGCAGCGGAAAATGCTCGACGGCGACATCGCGAACTTTTCCATCGGCCAGGGCGACACGCTGATCACGCCGCTGCAGATGGCGCAGGCGATGGCGATCGATCGGCAATGGCGGCACGCTCTACCAGACGCGGCTCGTGCAGCAGGTGCAGAGCATCGATGGCCAGATCGTCACCGCCTACGACGTGCGCGCGCGCGGGCCAGATCGAGATCGAGCGAAGAGGTGATGAGGGAGTTGCGGCGCGGCGATGGTGCGGTCGTCGTCGAGCCGCTCGGCACCGCGGGCAAGGCGCAGGTGCCGATGGCGTGCACGTCGCCGGCAAGACGGGCACGGCGCAGTGGGGTCCGAAGAACAAGGAGCGCACCGCGGCGTGGTTCGCGGGCTTCGCACCGGCGGACAAACCGAAGTACGCCTTCGCCGCGTTTATACGAGGGCGAAGTCGATAAAACGACGACGTCCATGGCGGCACTCACGCCGCGCCGCTGATCGGCAACGTGCTGCGCGAAGTCTTCAAGGAGGAGCCGAAAGAGAAGCCGAAAAAGAAGCGCAAAGTGCAGCAGACGGAGACCGAGGACGGCATCCCAGTGCGGCGTGCGGAACCGGTGCGCCCGGTGGAACAGGACTGATTGGCTTTCGCGTCGCGGACGATTGAGTTTCCGCGTCGGGCGCGAATCTGCGAGATGTCGCGGTCCGCATGAATACCGTTCGCGTTGATGTAGATCTCGGCCCGCGCAGTTACCCCGTCGTCATCGGCGCGGAAATCCTGAATGATCTGGGATCGCAGCTCCGCGAGCACGGGCTGCGGCAGACCGGGGCATTCGTCGTCACGAATGCACAGGTTGGCGCGCTTTATTTCGCCCGCATCCAGGCTGGGCTCGAAGCCGCGGGCTTCACCCGAATCGTGCGGCATGACATCCCGGCGAGCGAGGAGGGGAAAAATTGGGAGGAGTTTTCCGGGACGTGCGCGGCGCTGCTCGCGGCATTTCCGGACACCGGCTCCGTGCCGCTGGTGCTGCTGTTGGGCGGTGGCGTGGTCGGCGACCTCGGCGGATTCGCGGCCGGCGTTTTCCGGCGCGGCGTGCCGTTTGTGCAGTTGCCGACGACGCTGCTCGCCGCGGTGGACTCGAGCGTCGGAGGAAAGGTCGCGGTTAATTTCGGCGGCGTGAAAAACATCATGGGCATCTTCAATCAGCCGCGACTGGTCGTCTGCGACCTGGCGCTCCTACGGTCGCTCAGCGCGCGCGAATTGCGGAGCGGCGCGGCGGAGGTGATCAAATACGGCGGCGTGTGCAGCGCGGCGTTGTTCGAGCAACTCGAAGCCGGTGATTTGGAGAAGCTGCTGGCGCTCGAGTCCGGCCCGCTCATCGACATCGTGGCGCAGTGCGTGCGCTTGAAAGCGGCTGTCGTCGCCCAGGATGAGTTCGATAAAAAAGGGATCCGCAACGTACTGAATTTCGGGCACACCATCGGGCACGCCCTGGAGCTTTCCGCGGACTATGCGCTCACGCACGGCGAAGCGATTTCAATCGGGATGATTGCCGCGACGCGGCTCGCGCGGGCGCTGGAAATCTGCGACGAATCCTTCGCAGGACGGCTTGCCGCCTTGATTCGGCGCGCCGGATTACCGTCGGAATACCCCGACGCGCCCGAACTTTTCGACCGCATCATCCGCGCGATGCAGATGGACAAAAAATTCCGCGAAGGGAAGAACGTCTTCGTTCTCCCGACTGAGATCGGCGCGTGGCGACAATGCGAAGACGTCCCGTGGAAGCTCGTCCATGAAGCCGTGCGATCCGTGCTTCGAAGCTGACTTCGGGCTTTTTCCTTCCTCTTCCTCCACTGACACTCCACGCGTGAAATCCCTCCGAGAACAATACGACGGCGTCGAGCGTTTGCTGGAATTTGACTTTGTCCGCGCGACCGAAAACGCCTCACTCAACTCCCTGAAATGGCTCGGGCGCGGCGAGAAGGAGCTCGCGGATGCCGCAGCGTGTGACGCCATTCGCGGGATGTTCGACTTCATGGATATCTGCGCGGAAGTGACGATCGGCGAGGGCATCAAGGACAACGCACCGGGCATTTTCAAGGGCGAGCATTTGGGCACCTGGCTGCCGGGCACGATGCGCTTCGACATCGCGCTCGACCCGATTGACGGCACGACGAACATCGCGAAAGGCGCCCCAAATTCCATCTCCTGCATCGCAGCGGCGATCGTGCAGGAGGGGCAGAAATATTCACTGAAGGACATCCCGTCATTTTACATGATGAAGCTGGCCTACGGCCCGGAGATCGTGCGCCACATGGCCCGCACCGGCTCAGGTTCGCTCGCGCTGCTCAGCCCAGTCGCGGAAAATGTCCAGGCGGCTGCGGACATCCTGAAGAAACGGGTGCAAGACGTGGTCGTGCTCGTGATGGACCGACCTCGGCACCAGAAATTGATCGAGGAAATCCGCGCGACCGGCGCGGCGCTGCGGATGGTGCAGGATGGCGACATCGCAGCGGCGATTGCGCCATCGATCGAGGATGCGGGCGTCGATCTGTTCATGGGCGTCGGCGGTTCACCGGAGGCGGTGCTGGCGTCGGCGGCGCTGAAATGTCTGGGCGGCGACATGCAATCAATGATGTGGCCGCGCGATGAAATCGAGCGTGCAGAACTCTTGGCCGGCGAGTCAGGCCATGAACTCGGGACGGTGTTTCACGCCGATGATTTGGCGCAGGGACCGAACATTATCTTCTGCGCGACCGGCATCAGTGATAGCCCGCTCGTCCGGGGCATTCGCGTGCGCAAGCATTGCGCGGTCACGCACTCGGTTCTGATGCGGGCGAAAACGCACTCCCTCCGTTACATCGAGACGCACCACGAATTGCGCACGAAGGAAATCCCACTCCGCTCGAACCACGCGGGGGGATGGACCGCGGCAGGAGAGTGAAGGCCCGCGGTGGTGCAAAGGGGATTCCTGCCCAGATGAATGCGGATTTTCTTGGATGAACGCAGACCCCGCCATGCAGCTTCCGCCAAATCGTTGGCGATTTCGGTGGCCGAAATTCGGCAGCGCCCGAGAGCCTGGGTTTCTCATTTTCGCGCTGGCGATGCTCTGCGGATTTTCAGCGCCGGCGCTGGAGATCAAAGAAGTGCGCTGGGGCTTCGATGGCAAAGTCGTGCCCAATCATTTCGCGATCCTATCGCTCCTCGTGCAAAATCCCGGCAGCGCTCCATTCGATGGCGAGCTGATTCTCGAGCAGTCGCAGGGTGTCGGCTCGCCAGCGGGCGCGCCGATTGTGCAACCGGTTTACCTCGCGCCGAACAGCGCTCGTTTCGTGCAGTTTCAGCCGTATGCGCTGGAAAACTCCGGCGGGTATTCGCTTCGCTGGGGTCGCGGACCAAAGAATCGCGCAGACATCGACGGACCGAACCGTGCCGGTCCGGCGCGCGTTTTCCTGTTGGATCCCGAGAACCCATTTGCCGCCGCGACGAAGTTGCGCGGCTTTCCCGACGATCTTTTCCCGACGACGGTGGGGGCAACGGATGGGCTCGATGCCGTAGTGCTCGATCACGCGCCGCGGTGGGAGATGGCCCGCCGAGAGGCGTTCCTCGACTGGCTGCGCTGCGGCGGCACCGTCCATCTCGTGCTCGGAGCGAAAGGAACGCTGCCGGAATTCAGCAATGAACTCGCGATCCTCAATGGTCCCGGCGAGCGGACCCGCCTCGGCGCGGGGACGATCCTGCGGCATCAAATCAATCGCACCGATGTGACCGACGCGTTCCTGGATCAGCACGGCTCGCCGGCGCGGGAACTGCGCAACGGCAAAAAAGTCAGCCTCTACGCGTTCGATCTTTCACTGCTGCAAAAGCTCGCCGCACTGACGAAGCCGCACATCGTCTGGTGGCTGATTTATCTCCTGACCGGGAGCTACATTCTCGTGGTCGGACCGGTGCATTTTCTCGTCGGCCGCAAGATCGATTACCGGTTGTCCATCGTGGCCTTTGTCGCCGTCGTGGCCGCGTATGCGGCCTCGTTTGCCTGGGCCGGACGGCGCGGCGCAGATGAAACGCAGCGCGTCCATTCCGTCTCGATCGCGCACGCTCTCGGCGGGCAACGCTACGACGTGATGCAATGGATCAGCGCGTTTGTGACACACGGCGATCTCTACAAGCTCACGCATGATGCGGCGTCGAATCTCTACACCGTCGGCCCGTCAAGCGACGCGGTGCGCGGGCAGATTCGCAATGGACGCGACGGCATTCTGGCCGTCGATTTGCCGCTCTATTCCTCGCGGCCGTTCATGCACCGCGGCGTGATGCGGGGCGACGACACAAGCGTCGCCGTCGAGCAGTGGGAGACCGACGCAAATGGAAAACTGATCGCGCTCACTTTGCTGCGAAATCCTGCGTTTCCGAAGTCGATCGAGGATACTTGTCTCCGCGTTGGCGATCGTTTTCATGAAATGAAACCGAACGGTGATCGTTGGGAGATGGGCACGGGGGAGAGCGCAGAGACGTATTTTAGCAAGATCGCCCAGGACTTAAACGCGACTTTTGATTCCGATGAGTCGGGAAAGAAGGATCAGGGGCTCAAGCGATCCATGCGTGCGTTCATCGCGCGTGATCTCGGCGGCGAAGATCGGCTCCCACAGGTGATTTCGGCGCGCCCGCTCGCGGCGGATCAGGTGCAGCTCTTTGTCTTCGCACGCGCGCCGGAGGGCTTTCGTTTGAAAGGCGGCGACTTCAAATCGGAGGACGGATATGTGCTCTACGTGCAGGACATTTTCCGACCGAATCCGACCGAGTGATCCGCCGAAGCCGCTCTTTTCAAGCCATGGAACCGATCATCGAAATCAGCCACCTGCAGCATCGATACAAGACGCACTCGGCGTTGACGGGAATCTCGTTCACGGTGCATCAACAGTCGATTCACGGATTCGTCGGGCCCAACGGCGCCGGGAAAACGACTGCGCTCAAAGTCCTCGCGACGCTGCTGAAGCCCCAAACGGGGAGCGTCAAAGTCTTCGGACAGGACATTGCAAAGCACCGCACGGAAGTGCGCCGGAAGATCGGCTTCATGCCCGATCACTTCTCGATGTATCGGCAGATGACCGTGTTCGAATACCTCGATTTCTTCGGCGCGGCGTATGGCATGGCGCAAAGCGCCCGCGACAAAACGATCAGCGACGTCCTCGCGTTGACCGATATGGACGGACGCAAAGACGACCTCATCAGCGGGCTTTCGCGCGGGATGCAGCAGCGCGTCAGCCTCGCGCGCGTGCTCGTGCATGATCCGGATCTGCTGCTCCTCGATGAACCGGCGAGCGGACTCGACCCGCGCGCGCGGATCGAATTGATGGAGATCCTCGAGGAGCTGCGAAGGCTGGGGAAAACCATCTTTATCAGCTCCCACATCCTCAGTGAACTCGCGACGCTGTGCGATCACGTGACGATCATGGATCGCGGGGCGATCAAATACACCGGCACGATGCGCGGGCTCATCTCTGACGAGACGAGCGCGCAAGCAACCTGCGCGCTTACCCTTGCCACGGAGCATCCCGGAAGCATCGAGGCCCTCGCGGCCCTGCCGGGAATGGCCAGCGTCAGCCCGCCGCTGCCGACGCTGCCGCGCTACACGCTTGTCTTTGATCGGCAGAAGCTCGCGGTGAACACAATCCTCCAAACGGCCCTCGCCAGCGGCGCGCAAATCGTCGGCTTCGAGCCAGAGCTCAAGCAGCTCAATCAAGCATTCATGGACCTCACCGAGCCCGGAGTGCGGACATGACGAGCCCACTTCTCGCCCTCTTTGCCCGCTCGCTCCGGCAGGACGTGCGCGCGAGGTCGACCTATTGGTCGCGCGCCGGATTGGTCGCGATGATCCTCGTGATGCTCCTCACGACGAACCTTTCGCTCGGCTGGTCGGGCGCTCCGGGGCTCGAGTTTTTCTCGTCGGCGATTTACACGAATTTCTTCTTCATCTCGCTCGCGGGCTTGAGCTATTTCGCATCGGCGATCACCGAGGAAAAGGAGGAGATGACCCTCGGCTTGTTGAGGATGACGAACCTCAATCCGCTCTCGATCCTGCTCGGCAAATCCACGAGCCGACTCTTCGGCGCGCTACTGCTGCTCGCCACGCAACTGCCGTTCACGCTGCTCGCCGTTTCGTTCGGCGGCGTCTCGGTTTTGCAGATCACCGCGGTCTATTGCGCGCTCGCAGCCTACATCATTTTCCTGAGCAATCTCGCACTGCTCTTCTCGGTGATGTGCGCGCGCACTGCAGGTGCTGCGGTGCTCACGGGCAGCGCCATGTTTCTCTTTCTCGTCGGGCCCGCGTGGTCGAGAGGACTCTGGATGGCGCTGCGCTATTTTGGCTGGGTCGAGGGGAAGGTGCCGGGAGAAGGGCTGAGCGCCGCGCTGCAAAAGTGGGAAGCGATGTCGCCCTTCATGCGCTTCACCGAGGTCCTTTCGACTGGCTTCAGCGACGGTGTCATCGGACTGCAATTCTGGAGCAACATCGTCCTGGGAGTGGCTTGTTTCCTCATTGCGTGGTCCGTCTTCGAGGTCTTTTGCCGGGATCAAAAAGAGGCCGCCCCTCGCCGTGGCTTTGTCATCAAGCGCACTTCGAGATTGCGGGTTCTGGGAGCCGGGAGGCCGTGGAAACGCGCGTTGATTTGGAAGGATTTTAACTTTGTGAACGGCGGAAAGCCGGCCTTCTTCATCAAGCTTTTTGGCTACGCGAGCGTTGGGGTTTTGTGGACGTATGTGATGTATGCCCAGCGTGCAGCCGGAGTGAAATGGCGCCTGTCGTGGAGTGAAGTCGGCTTTACCGTCATGGGAATCTCCGCCTTCGCTGGCGCGTTGGAACTGGCCATCGTCGCGGGCCGGGTGTTCCGGCACGAGCGCCGCTGGAAGACTCTTTCGAGCCTGGCCACGCTGCCTCTTTCGATGCGCCGGATCGCTTTCCACAAAGTCCTCGGAGGCCTGCTCGCATCCGCCCCGGCGCTCATTTATTTCTGCATCGGCTTTGCCTGCGCGACACCGGAGATGTGGAGAGCGCTGCACAAGTGGTGGGAGTGGAAGGAGAAGGTCGGCCTCAACGCAGCGATGAAGGCTGCGATCGAATGGCAGGTCGTGGCTGGGTTTGTCTTCGCCTTCATGACTGTGATTTTCGGGCTCTACCTCGTCGCCACGTTTTCGCTCCGTTTCAAATGGGGCGCGTTACCGGCGGCAATCGCGACGACTTACGTCGGCTGCATGTTCGCGATTCCTCTCGCGTTTTTTATGTTCAAGGACGCCGCTTTCATCGTGCTCATCGTGGTGCTTTTCACGGTGACCGGGCTCCTGCATTTCCGCATCGGTGAGCGGCTTGAGCAACTCGCGGCGGAGGACTGAACTTCTCGAGGAGAACGGCCGGGCTTTCGCCTTTTTTGGGAAGCTGAGCCTTTTTGCCGCGCCGCACGCAACACACCGCCCTTGGCAAGAGGAGCGCTTGCCCTACAGGTTAGCGCCGAATGCCCGAATCCATTGCCAGCGCCAGCGAACTCACCGTCAAATACGGCACACAAGTCGTCCTCGATCAAGCAACGCTTACCATCCACGAGGGCGAGCGCATCGGTCTCGTCGGTCGCAACGGCTGCGGGAAATCGACTTTCCTCCGCATCGCCGCGGGCGCGCTCGAGCCGGACGACGGTAATTTTTCCCGCAAACGCGACCTCGTCACCGGCTACCTGCCGCAGGTCTTCGATCTCGACGAGACGGCAAACGTCCACGCGAATGTCCTCGCCGGCGCGCAAGCCGCGCTCGACTTCATCGCCGAGTATGAGACCACGCCTTCCGACAGCCCCCGCAGCGCGCTGCTGCTTGATCGCATCCATCACCTCGATGGCTGGAACCTCGAGCATCGCATTAAAAGCCTCGTCACCAATCTGCACGCGCCGGATGAGGACCGCCTCGTCGGCACGCTTTCCGGCGGTGAAAAGCGCCGCGTCGCGCTCTGCCGCGCGCTCCTCGCGCGGCCGGATTTGCTGATTCTCGATGAGCCGACGAACCATCTCGACACCGGCTCCATCGAGTGGCTCGAGGAGTTTCTGTCGCGCTACGAAGGGACGTGTCTGTTCGTCACGCACGACCGTTATTTCCTCGATCGCATCACCACTCGCATCGTCGAGCTCGCGCGCGGGACGTTCAATTCCTACGACGGCAACTACTCCGATTTCCTGATCGCCAAAGCGCAGCGGCAGGCGGTCGAAGAGCAGCAGGAACACAAACGGGAAAAGTTCCTGAAACGCGAACTCGAGTGGGTCCGCCGCCGTCCCTCCGCCCGCCGGACGAAAAGCGTGGACCGCGTCGAGCGCTACTTTGAGATGGCCTCGCAGGAAGCGCCCGAGCAGGAACTCGACGTTGAACTAATCATCCCGCCCGCGCCAAAACTCGGCAACCGCATCATCGAGCTGAAAGCCGTCTCCGCAGCCATTCCTGGCGGGCGCGTCTTGTTCGAAAATCTCAGCCTCGACCTCGCGGAAGGCGAGCGACTCGGCGTGGTCGGTCGCAATGGGCTCGGCAAATCGACGCTGCTGAAAATCATCCTCGGCGAAATCGCACCCGCGGCCGGCGAAGTTGAGATCGGCGCACGGACTCAGATTAATTACGTCGATCAAAACCGCCTCATGCTCGACGACGCGAAGAGCATTTACGATGAGGTCGGCGAAGGTCTGGAATACGTGCGACTCGGCGAGGAAAACGTTTCGCTGCGCGCGTATCTACGCCGGTTTCTTTTCACCGACGATCGCATCAACTCGCGCATCGGCACCCTTAGCGGTGGCGAACGCAGCCGCGTCCTCCTCGCGAAAATCCTCAAGCGCGGTGGAAACGTCCTCATCCTCGACGAGCCGACCAACGACCTCGACCTCGGCACGCTGCGCCTGCTCGAAGAAGCGTTGCTGTGCTTTAAGGGAAGCGTGATTGTCGTCAGCCACGACCGCTATTTTCTGAACCGCGTCTGCACGGCCACGCTCGCATTCGAGGAAGATGGCACGGTCGATTTTCACGTCGGGAATTACGACCGCTATCTCGAGAAACGCGCCGAACATCTCGCCGCCGCCGCCCTTTTCGAGAAAAGAACCGCCGCCGCTTCTCCGGTCGTCGCTTCAGCTGTCGCAGCCGCGAAGACGAAGAAGCTCAAGTGGAAGGAAGAGCGCGAACTCGAAGGCATGGACGAGGCCATCCTCGCCGCGGAGGAGGAATACGCCGACCTCGAAGCGCGGCTCGCCGACCCGAAATTCTATGCCGAACACGGCCACGAATGGCGGCAGTTCGAAGCCGAGCTCGAAGCCAAACGCCATCGCGTCGCCAACCTTTACGCCCGCTGGCAGGAGCTGGAAGCGCTGCGCGCGGCGCTGTAGAAAGCACGAAAAAGACGCGTCACCTAGCAGCGACGCGCCTTTACGACTTCGCGGAATTTAGGGGCTCAGCCGATCCACTCGAAATGGCTGAACTCGCCGGCGGGCTTGTCGGTGCGCTCGTAGGTGTGCGCGCCGAAATAGTCGCGCTGGGCTTGGAGCAGGTTCGCGGGAAGGCGCTCCTGGCGGTAGCTGTCGAAGTAGGCGAGCGCGGCGCAGAAGGCGGGCACCGCAATGCCGCGCTCGATGGCGGTCTGCGACGGCATTGCGCCAGTTCGCCTGCGTGCGGATGAGGATGTCGCGGAAGAACGGATCGAGCATCAGATTCTTGAGCGCCGGATCGCGGCGATACGCCTCGGTGATGTCGATTCAGGAAGCTCGCGCGGATGATGCAGCCGCCGCGCCAGATGCTGGCGATGTCGCCGAAGTTCAGATTCCAGTCGTAGAGCTCGCCGGCCGCGCCGAGCTGCACGAAGCCCTGCGCGTAGCTGATGATTTTGCTCGCGTAGAGCGCGTCGTGCACCGCTTCGATGAGCGCTGCGCGGTCGCCGGTGAACGGCTTCGGCGTCGGGCCCCGGCAGACTCTTGCGCGCCGCGACGCGCTCGTCTTTCATGCGAGGAAAGGATGCGCGCCTCGACCGCGCTGCCGATGACGCGAAAGCGGCACGCCCATTTCGACGGCGTGACCCACCGTCCATTTGCCGGTGCCCTTTTGGCCGGCCTTGTCGAGGATCACATCGACGAGCGGCTTGCCCGGTCTCCGGATCTTCTTGGCGAAAATGTTCGCGGTGATTTCGATGAGGAAGCAGTTCGAGCTCGCCCTTGTTCCAGTCGGCGAAAATCTGCGCGAACTCCTCGGCGCTCGGGCCGATCGTGGCTTTCAGGATCGCGTAGGCCTCGCAGATGAGCTGCATGTCGCCGTATTCGATGCCGTTGTGGACCATCTTCACGTAATGACCCGCGCCGTCCGGGCCCATGTGGCGGCAGCACGGCTCGCCCTCGGCGATGGCGGCGATCTTCGTGTAAATCGGCGCGAGCGCCTCCCAGCCTTCGCGTCGAGCCGCCGGGCATGATCGACGGGCCTTTCAGCGCGCCTTCTTCACCGCCGGAAACGCCGACGCCGAAGAAGTGGAGCCCCTTTTCCTTGAGCGTCTTTTTCGCGGCGCTGCGTGTCGGTCCAGAGCGAATTGCCGCCGTCGATGATGATGTCGCCCGGCTCGAGCAGCGGGACGAGTTGCTCGATGACCGCGTCGACCGGCGCGCCGGCTTTCACCATGATCTGGCTTTGCGCGGGCGCTTCGAGCGCACCGACGAACTCCTCCAGCGTTTTGCGCGATGACGAAATTCTTTCCCGCGCCGCGTCCCGTCGCCGAATTTCTCGGTGACCGAAGTCGTGCGGTTGTAAACGGCGACGGTGAAACCTTTCGACTCTCCATGTTGAGGACGAGATTTTCGCCCATCACGGCGAGGCCGATGAGGCCGATATCACAGGTGGCGTTCGTGGACATAAAAGGGTTGGGCGATTTTCCGATTTTCCGTTTGGAAGGGGGCGGAGGCTAGCGGCAGAGTGCGTTGAATGGCAAACGTGATTTCGACCCGCACCGCTTCCGCGCGATGAATCTGCCGAACCGTCTGACGGTCGCGCGCTTTTTCCTGACGGCGTTTTTCGTCGCGGCGATGACTGCGGCGTGGCGGCACACGGAGACCTCGGGTCCACCGCCGGCGATGAGTTGGGCGTGGGGTTACTCGGCGGGGCTCGCGTTGTTCATCGCCGCGAGCATCACGGATTATCTCGATGGCGAAATCGCACGACGGCGGAATCTGGTGACCGATTTTGGCAAACTGATGGATCCGCTGGCAGACAAGATCATGATGGCGGCGGCGTTCATTTGCCTGATTCCGGAACACGCGATTCCGAGTTGGGCGGTCATTGTGATTATCAGTCGGGAGTTCCTGATCACCGGATTGCGTCTGCTGGCGGCGGGAAAAGGGGTGGTGCTTTCGGCGGACAAACTCGGCAAGCACAAGACGGTGTGGCAAATCGTTTGCGTGCTCTACTTTCTCAGCCTGCTTTCGCTGGCGGAAATGCAGCGCGCCGGCTGGTTTTTCATCGGCACCCCTTGGGCGCAGGCGTGGAAATTCGGCGGACCGATCCTCATCGCGGTGGTGCTGGTGCTCACCCTGACCTCGGGCGTCGGCTACGTGCGCAAAAATTGGCGACTGATCACCAGCGGCGTGATGTAGAAATCGCGGCTGCCCATGCCCTGTTCAGGTCATTAACTGATCGCTTCTGCATTGATCGCCGCTAGCATTGTATCCCGGATGAATCCGATGCGTGCCAATCGCTTGACGACGCCGGTTCCCGTGCCCGCCAATGACAGCGACGAGGCTGCGCGGGACGCGCGCTCGATCGTCCAGCGACTCCTGGCACGGCCATGTCAAAAACGCGCGGTCTTCAACACATCACGACCGCGGCGTAGCAGACCGCTCGCGGACTGACGGGGGCGAAAAAAAAGCCGCCCGGATCGCGAGCGGCTTTTTGAAGGAATCGAAATGCGTTCGGTTTAGGCGGGCGCCTCGGTCAGGCCCGTCGGGTAGTCCGGCGCCAGTGTGGTCCCCGGCTCATGCTGCTTGAGTGGAGGAGGCTCGCTGCGACGAGTGGGCGCGGACGGCGGATTTTTCATCTCGCCGTGCTCAATGATGTCGCGGATCTGCGCGCCATCGAGCGTCTCGAATTCGAGCAGCGCCTTGGCGATCGTCTCGAGCTTGTCGCGGTGTTTGCCGAGAAGCTCCTTCGCGCGAGCGTAGGCGTCGTCGCAGAGCTTGCGCACTTCGCGGTCGATCTCCTGCGCGGTCGCTTCGCTGTAATCGCGCGCCTTGCTGAGTGTCGCGGCCGAGGAACACGTAGTCCTCGTGCTCGCCGTATTCGACCATGCCGAGCTTCTCGCTCATGCCCCATTCGCAGACCATCTTGCGCGCGATGCTGGTCGCCTGCTCGATGTCGCCGCGCGCGCCGTTGGTCACGTCGCCGAAGACGATTTCCTCCGCGACGCGTCCGCCCATGATGACGACAAGCTGTCGAGCAGCTCTTTCTTGCGATGTGTGTATTTGTCCTCCTCGGCAGATACATCGTGGAGCCGAGCGAGGGCCCGCGCGGGATGATCGTCACCTTGTGCAGCGGGTCGGTGTGCTCGCAGCAGCTCGCAGAGCAGCGCGTGGCCGGCCTCGTGGTAGGCGGTGTTTTCCTTTTCCTTGTCGCTCATCGCGAGGCTGCGGCGCTCCCTGCCCCAGCGCACCTTGTCGCGCGCTTCCTCGAGTTCGGGAAGCGTGATCGCCTTCGAGCCCTTTGCGCGCGGCGAGCAGCGCGGCTTCGTTGATCACGTTGGCCAGTTCCGCGCCGCAGTAGCCGGGCGTGCCGCGGGCGATGACGGCGAGGTCCACGTCCTCGGCGATCTTCACCTTCTTGGAGTGAACCTTGAGGATTTCCTCGCGGCCTTTCACGTCGGGCAAGCGCACCGTGATCTGGCGGTCGAAACGGCCCGGACGCAGCAGCGCGGGGTCGAGCACGTCGGGGCGGTTCGTCGCGGCGATGATGATGACGCCTTCCTGCGTGTCGAAGCCGTCCATTTCCACGAGCAGCGCATTCAGCGTCTGCTCGCGCTCGTCGTGACCGCCGCCCATGCCGTGGCCGCGATGCCGGCCCACGGCGTCGATTTCATCGATGAAGATGAGGCACGGCGCGCTCTTCTTGCCCTGCTCGAACATGTCGCGCACGCGGCTCGCGCCGACGCCGACGAACATCTCCACGAAATCCGATCCGCTGATCGAAAAGAACGGCACGTCCGCCTCGCCGGCGATGGCGCGGGCGAGCAGCGTCTTGCCGGTGCCGGGAGAGCCGACCATGAGCACGCCCTTCGGGATGCGTCCGCCGAGCTTCTGGAACTTCTTCGGATCCTTCAGGAACTCGACGATCTCCTCGACCTCTTCCTTCGCCTCCTCGACGCCGGCCACGTCCTTGAAGGTGATCTTGTTCTTGTCCCGCGCGAGCATCCGCGCCTTGCGATCTTGCCGAAGTTCAGCGCGCCCTTGCCGGCCATGCGGATCTGCTGGCGGAAGAAGAAATAGAGGATGAGCAGGAAGAGCAGCGATCGGCAGAAATCCGAGCAGCGCGGAAGCGAGGAAGTTGGTGTCGGACGTCTCCTTCGGGCGCACGCCGAGCTCCAGCAAATCCTCCTGCAGCTTTTTGTTAAACTGCAAATTCACGGTCGTGCGAAAGGGGACGAATTGCGCATCCGTCGTCTCTTTCACGTAGCCCTTGATGAAGTCTGTCGCGCTTCCTTGTTCGGTCACGAGTTCGACCCGCGATTTGTCGATTACTCCCTGCTCGATCTTCGCCAGGAGTTCCGAGATGGAAAGGTCGCGCGGAGTGCCGACTCCGCCTTTCACAAAAAACGCGCCACCAATCAGCGCGATGGCCAACGCAAAGAGGATCAGTCCGCGCCAGTTGAAGTTCGGATCCTGCGCCGGGGGCGGGCGGTTGCCTTTGGGGACTGCGGTTTTCGGATTGGGCCATAAGTCGATTTCCAAACTAAAAAGGGGAAGAAACGGTATCAGAATAAACTTCGCGTGCAATATAAGTGCGTCCGGGCAGTTCGCCGTGCGTCATCTTCGAGCGTTGGAGTAGGGTGAACTTCGCAGAGATTCTCAAGTCTAGGGGAGACGCCTGTGGCGCTCTGAACGTTCAACCTCCGTCAGCCTGCGCTCAATTTTCGACGCATCGCGCCGCGCCCTCCTATCGACAACTTCGCGCGTCGCTTCTACCTTTGCGTTCCGCGGGAATCCGCCTCGCGGGTGCGCCTGATCGATGAGCCTTTTGAAACACCCACTGACCGAGCATTTCCGCGAACGGATGCAGGCCAACCCGCTCGCGCACAAAGTCCGGCGGCTCGCGACGAACCTGGGACGGCGCGTGATGCGCAAGCCGCGGACGGTGACGGAGGGGCCGAATTTGCTACCGCTTTTGATCCAGGTGCTCGCTGCCTTTTCCAAGACCGGGCACGGAGAAGTGCTCGAAGAGGAGATCGATTCTTCTCTCGGCTTTCTCCGCTACGATTACCCGGAGGCGGTCTACTCGGAGCTGCGCAAGCTCTTTCGCCAGGCGCTGAACGAGCAGCAGGATCTGACCGAGATGGCCGCGAAACTCGCGGAGCGAGCTGACCAACGAGCGCAAGATCATGCTCGGCGTGCAGCTCTACGATTTGATTTCGAAGGCCGGCCTCGATCAGCAGCAGGTGGTGGCCTACTACGGCTTCATGACGCAGCTCGGGATGGCGGCGCAGGCGATCGACATCGTCTATCAGCTCAACGCCAATGAGGAGTCCGACAAGACGGTTTATCAGCACGGGCAGTCTCCTCTGGAGATCGCTGACTTTTGGTGCGAACGCGCGCGGCCGATGTGAAGCTCAAGGGGCTCGCCGGCGAAGAACGGCTCGTGGCTTTTCGCTACCACGATTTGATTCTGCTCAAGAACCAAAGCTCGAAGGGCATCGTCGTCCGCGGGCGACCGCTCGGGCCGGGAGCGTTCTGCCGGATTTATCGCGGGTCAGCGCATCGTGCTCGGCGAGCAGGTGCTGACCTACCAGGACCTCGCGTATTATTTTAATGCGAAGAAGAACGTCTCGCTGACGCAGGTCTATCTTGAGCGATCGACAGCAGACGACGAAGTGCAGCTCGAGAAAGTAAAGACGCGCGAGTCGGCGCTGGAGGTGCAAGTTCGGGCTGAAGGTGCAGGTCCGCGCGTTGAAGGACGTCGATGCGCTGCTGAATGGTGTTGCGCTGCGCGCCGGAACGGCGGTCGAGGCGACGCTCGATGACCGCATCGTTTTTCACAACGACTCCGAGTTGCCGCTGAGCGAGCTGCGGCGGCGGGCGCGTGCGCTCGGCGGGCGCTTCCAACTCAAGGCCTACAAATCCGAGCTACCTCGTCTCGAACAACCCGTCGCTGCTCGATGTCGACGACATCCTGCTTTCGCCCGGGACGAGCGGCGAGGTGCTGCTGAAGATCCTCTGCAACTACGAAGACGAAGATCGGCAAACTCGAAGTGATGCAGGCCGACCGGCCGATCCTCGTCGGCGATGTCCCGGTGCGAAAGACCGCCGAACTGAAAGACGGCGACACCATCCGCATCGACACCGGTCAGGTGCTGCGCTGCAACTTCTCCGAGCGCATCATCGAGGAGGAGCGCAACATCATTTCGAGCCTCGAGCTGCGCGATGTGACGCACCGCTTTCGCCAGCACCGAAACCAGCCTCGACGGCATTTCCTTCAATCGTCAGCCGCGGCGAAATGGTCTGCGTGATGGGCGCGAGCGGCTCGGGAAAATCGACTCTGCTGCGCGCGATGGCGGGCCAGCTCCAGCCGTCCAGCGGCGACATTCTACTGAATGGCCAGTCGCTCTACGCGAACCTCGACGCAGCTCAAACGCTTCGTCTCCTACATCCCGCAGGATGACGCGTTCGACGAGCATCTGACGATCGAGGAGAACCTCGAATTCGCGGCCGCCATTCGCTCGCCGCACCTCTCTTCGCGCGACCGCTCGCGCCGCATCGAAGGGAAGCTGGTCGAACTCGGGCTCAATCGAGCGCACGCGATTCCATCGTCGGCGCTCCGATGAAAAAGCGGCTCTCCGGCGGCGAGCGGAAGCGGCTGAACATCGGGCTCGATATGATCAGCTCGGCGGACGTCTTTTTGTTCGACGAACCAACGAGCGGACTCAGCTCCAAGGACAGCGAGCACGTCATCGAGATCATCCGCTCGATGGCGCACAACAAGATCGTTCTCGTCACGATTCATCAGCCGACCTCGAAGCTCTTCCAGATGTTTTCGAAGGCGATGCTTTTGGACAAAGGCAGGCAAGCTCGTCTTCTTCGGCACGCCGCACGAGATGCTCGAATACTTCGCAAAAGCCGAGCACGAGCAGCACTTCGGCACGGAGCTCGGCGGCTGCCCGGCTTGCGGGACGACGCGGCCGGAGTTCATTTTCGATGTGCTCGAAACGCCGCTGCGCGACCTCAGTGGCGACATCATTTTCGAGGAAAATTCGCAGGGCCAGTTTGTCCCCGCGCGCCGCTTCTCGCCCGATTATTGGCGCGATAAATACGAGAGCTTCCGCCTGCTCCAGGATGTGAAGCAGGTCAGCCTCCGCCAGCCTCCCGCGCCCGCGCCATTGCCGCTGCCGGACGAGACGCGCAAGCGCAACCCCATTCGCTGGCGCGACGAATGGACTCAGCTTCGCACACTGCTCCATCGCGCCTTCATTTCGAAGCTGCGCAACCGCGGCAATCTGATCGTCACCCTGCTCGTCCCACCTTCGCTTTCGCTCGTCATCGCGTGGGCGCTTTACTTCAAGGAAAAGAGCGATGCCGGTCCGCCCGGTTACGACTTTGCGAGTGGCTTTCACATCCCGACTTACATCTTCGTCGCGCTGCTGGTGGCGCTCTTTCTCGCGTTGATGAACAGCGTCGATGACATCATCCGCGATCGCGTGATTTTGCATCGCGAGCGCAATCTCGATGTCCGCCTGCCGTATTACGTCCTCGCGAAATTCATGCACGCTCGCGCTCTTCTCCGCGGTGCAGTGCGCGCTCTTCGTCGTCGTGGGAAATCACGTGCTCGAGATTCGCGGGATGTTTTGGCCGTACTTCTTTTTCATGTTCATCACCGCGGCGAGCGGAACGAGCCTCGGACTGCTCATCAGCTCCATCGTCGCCGACGCCAAAACAGCGGCGAACTTCGTGCCGCTCGTCCTGATTCCGCAGCTCATCTTCGGCGGCGCGCTCATCAAGTACGAAGAGATGAATCAGGACATGGACTTGCGCTACACGTTCAACCGCTGGCTGCAAACGCACCCGAAAATGGAGACGGGAAACCGCAATGACATCGACGCTGACCATCCCGCTCATCAGCCGCTTCGTCGCCACGCATTACAGTTACGAGGCGCTCATCGTCGCGCAGGCGAAACTCAATCCGCTCTCCATCCGGCAGGATCGTTTGCAGCATCAGATTGACGCACTCGTTGCGCAGAATGAGCGCACGCCCGAGGAATCGACCCGACTCGAGGATTTGAAGGACACCCTCGCCCTGCTCAGCGGACTTGAGTGCGGCTCGGTCGCGGACGTCGAAAAACGGCTGCGGCGCGTGGACGGGATCATCAATGGAAAGCCACTCGATGCCGGCGGGCTGCGGTGCCGGCAAAATGGCGTCACCGCGGAGCGACTCTACACGAATCAAAAGGTCACGGACCTCGTTTCAAAAGCCGAGACCGAGCAAAACGACTATCGGCGCGCGGAGCCGGTGAACTCGTTTTTCAGCCCGAAAAAACGCTACCAGCTCATCAAAATCGGGAGCCGTGAAATCGTCATCCGCTCCACCGTCTTCACGTTTAACGCTGCCGTGCTCATCCTTTCGAGCCTTGCGACCCTTGTCGTCGTTTATCTCATCCTCCTCCGGCAGCTCCGACCGCGGGGAGTCTAGGACCATTTCCGGTTGGAGGCGTCGAAAATGGCCCTCGGATTCTGAGCCCAGACTCGCTAGGCACCGGCACCAAAACCTCCACCCATGAACCTCGATTCCGTCCGCGAACTGAAGCAAATCCTGTCCACCCGCCTGCTTGCTCGCGTGAGTGATCGCATCGTCGCCCTCGCGGCGAAGCCGATCGAAAAACTCGGTGAAGCGCCGCGCACCATGGCGCTCGGCATCGCCCCCTCCGGCAAGGGATTCCGCCTCGCCATCCGCGTGCAAAAGCGCGAGATGGAAGGCAGCAAGGAACTCGCTGAAATGGTAAAGCAAGCCAAGGGCGAGGTCGATGTCCGCTACATCGGACGCGTCGTGAAACATGCGGCCACCAACTTCCGCGCCCGCCAGCGCCCGCTCCTCATCGGGTGCTCAACCGGCCATTTTAAGATCACCGCCGGCACGCTCGGCTGCTTCGTGCATCCGCGCGGCGGCGGCGCGCTCGCGATGCTTTCCAACAATCACGTTCTCGCGAATGAAAACCGAGCCGCGAAGGGTGACGCCATCCTGCAGCAAGGCCGCTTCGACCGCAGTCAGAACCCGGCGGACATCGTGGCGACGCTCACCAATTTCATTCGGCTCAAGCGCCGCCTCGCGGTCAATTTTGTGGACTGCGCCTACGCCACGATCAGCGGCGGCATCGCAACCGCGAACAACAAACTCGCGGGTCTCGGAAAGCTGAAAGGCCTCGGCGCGGACTTCCTCGCGAACGGCACGAGTGTCGCGAAACTCGGCCGCACCACTGCGTTGACGCGCGGCCGGGTCACGGCGTTCGAGTTGGACAACGTGGTCGTCGGCTACGGCATCGGCGACATCCGCTTCGACAACCAGATCGAGATCGAGAGCATCACCAACAGCCCATTCAGCATGGGCGGCGACAGCGGCTCGCTCATCGTGGATGCAGGCCTCCGCGCCGTTGCCCTGCTCTTCGCCGGCTCCGATCAAGGCGGCAGCCACGGCCAGGGCGTGACCTACGCCAACCCGCTCCACGTCGTCCTCGACACGCTGAAGCTCGATCTCGCGCTGTGAGTCTTGTGCCCCGATGAAAGACACCACCCTCGATGAAGCTAGGGCCGCGAAGGCTGATGCTCACAAGGTTTTCGAAACCTTCGCGCCCGTCGTCGGAGTTGGCGTCACGCAGGTCGGCACGAGTTACGCCGTGAAGATCAATCTCTCTCACGCCCCGAAATCCGGCACCGAAATGCCGTCCGAAATCAACGGCGTCTCCGTCGTCGTCGAAGTCGTCGGACGGATTACCAAGCAGGGACTCTGAGCCGCCGTCAGCTCACATTGACCACAGCTGCCTTGCCCGTGGTGCGGTGCTGCACAATCTCGTCGTAGATCCAAGCGTAGGTTTTTTCCATGCCGTCGCGCAGCTTCGTGCCGGGCTGCCAGCCGAAGGTTTTTTGAATCAGCGTGTTGTCGCTGTTGCGCCCGTTCACGCCTTTCGGCGCGCTGAGATTGTAACTGCGCGCGAGTTTGATTCCCGCGATCTCTTCCACGATATCGACGAGCTGGTTGATCGAGACGAGTTCGTTGCTGCCGATGTTGATCGGTTCCACGAAGTCACTGTTCGTCAGCATCTGCGAGCCGTGCAGGCAGTCGTCGATATACATGAAACTGCGCGTCTGATGCCCGTCGCCCCAGATTTCGATCTCGATGCTTCCCGGTCAATTTTGCCTCGATCACCTTCCGGCAAACCGCCGCCGGCGCCTTCTCGCGTCCGCCATCGTAGGTGCCGTTCGGGCCATAGACATTGTGGTAGCGGGCGATGCGGGTCGCGATGCCGAAGTCTTCGCGAAAGTGCCGGCACATCCGCTCGCTAAATAGTTTCTCCCAGCCGTAACCGTCCTCTGGCAAAGCGGGATACGCGTCTTCTTCCTTCAGTGCGGTGACGTTCGGGTCGCGCTGCTTGTCTGCGTTGTAAACGCACGCGCTGGACGCGTAAAAAAAACGCTGCACCGCGTGCTTTCGCGCCGCGATCAGCAGGTGCGTATTGATGAGCACTGTGAGCATGCAGAGCGCTTTGTTCAGCTCGATGAAACCCATCCCGCCCATGTCCGCCGCGAGATTGTAGACGACATCCATGCCCGCGACCGCCTCATCGCACGCCTCCAGCCGCGAGAGATCGAGCTGCCGATTGTCGACATCGTCGAACCGTTGATACCACGCTTCCAGCGGCTTCTGATCGACGGCTCGGATATCGGTGAAACCTTGCCGGCGGAGGTCAGCCACAAGATGGCCGCCAATGAAACCGCCGGCACCGCAAACGAGAACTCGAGAAGTGGACATAATTGTAAAAGTCGAATTGGAAGAGGGTCTTTTGCTCTCGCAGCAAATGCAAAAAACGAAATCGAAAAAACATGATTTGCGCGCGGCAGCCGGAGCGTGACAGCCCTTCGCGGCGGGACGTAAGTTCCCCCTCCTGCATGGCTCAGATCACGAAAGAACAAGTCGCTGACACGCTCGAGTCGGTGGGGAAGCTGCTCGAGTTGAAGGGCGAAAATCTTTTCAAGATCCGCGCCTACACCAATGCGGCGCGCGCGCTGGAGACTTTCAGCGGAGACCTTTTCAAGCTCGTCGCGGAAAACCGGCTCGGCGAGATCGCGGGCATCGGAAAAGCCATCGCGGAGAAAATCACCGAGCTCGTCGCGACCGGTCAGCTTGCCTATTACGAGATCTTGAAAGCGGAGTTTCCGCCGGGGTTGTTCGAGCTCTTCGAGCTGCAAGGTCTCGGCCCGAAAAAGATCAAAGTGATGTGGGATCAGCTCGGCGTCACCTCGATCGCGGAACTCCAAGCCGCCTGCAAGGACGGCCGCATCGCGGCGCTCGCGGGCTTCGGAAAAAAGACCGCGACGAATCTTGCCGCAGCGATTGAAAGCCGCGCGAAATACGCAGGCCGGTTCCGCCTCGGAGACATCGCCTCGGATGCCGAGCGGATGCTCGAGGAGTTGCGCGATCAACCCGATGTGTTCCAGGCCGCGATCGCCGGGAGCTATCGTCGGCGAAAGGAGATCGTCGGTGACCTCGACTTCATCGTGGCGACCAGCTCCCCCGTTGAAGTATCGAAGTTTTTCATCGGCCACGACATGGTCGAAAACGTCATCGCGAATGGCGCGACCAAATCGAGCGTGCGCTGGAGATCAGGCATCCAGGCTGATCTACGGGTGGTGAAGAGCGCCGAGTATCCGTTTGCGCTCAGCTATTTTACCGGCTCAAAAGAACACAACATCGTTATGCGTTCCCGCGCTCTCGCCCGCGGCTGGACGCTCAACGAATACCGCCTCGGCCCGCTGGAAAGTCCAAAGAAAGTCCCTCAACCGATCCCGCCGATCCACGAGGAGCGCGACCTCTACCGTGCGCTGGACCTCGACTACGTCGAACCAGAGTTGCGTGAGGACCGTGGCGAAATCCAGGCCGCGGAAAAGCATGAGCTTCCACAACTGCTCGAGCTGGAAAATCTGCGCGGCACTTTTCACAACCACACCACTGCCAGCGACGGCCGCAGCACGCTCGCCGAGATGGCCGCGGCGGCGCAGGAACTCGGCCTGCAATACCTCGGTATCGCGGATCACAGCAAAGCTTCCTTCCAAGCCCACGGCCTGGAGACCGATCGGTTGCTCTCCCAGATCGCGGAGATCCGCGAGCTGAATAAAACCTTCGACGGTCATTTCCGCCTCTTCGCTGGCGTCGAGTGCGACATTCTGAAAGACGGCACGCTCGACTTTCCCGATCAGGTGCTCGCGCGGCTCGATTATGTCGTGGCCTCGGTTCACAACTCCTTTTCCCTCCCAGAAACGGAGATGACCGCGCGGATCATCCGGGCCATTTCCAATCCTTACGTTACGATGCTCGGCCATCTCACCGGCCGCCTGCTGCTCTCGCGCGAGAGCTACCAGGTCGATATCCCCGCCGTGATCGACGTGGCTGCCGAGACGGGCACGATCATCGAGCTGAACTGCTCGCCGCGCCGCCTCGACATGGATTGGCGCTGGTGGCCGCTGGCCAAATCAAAGGGCGTGAAATGCGCAATCAATCCTGACGCGCATCACACCTCGCAGCTTCAACATTTGTGGCTCGGCACCGGAGTCGCGCGCAAAGGCTGGCTCACCCGCGACGATGTGGTGAACTGTCTGCCACTCGGTAAGATTGAAGCCGTTCTCGCCGCCAAACGAGTCGCCCGCGCATGACCTCCGGTGTTATTCTCACTTACGCCGAAATCCTCGCCGCAGGCTACCTGATCGGCTCGATCCCTTTTGGCTACCTGGCCGGGAAAGCCGCTGGCATCGACATCCGCGAGCACGGCAGCAAGAATATCGGTGCCACCAATGTTTGGCGCGTGCTCGGGAAAAAGTGGGGCCTTCCGACTTTCCTCTGCGACGCGCTGAAAGGCACCTTCGCCGTGCTGCTCGGCTTCTGGATCGCGCGCCATTCCCCCGGCGCATTTCAGGATGCCGCTTTCGCCGGCATCACCGCCGCGATCGGCTGCATCCTCGGCCACAACTTCCCCATCTGGTTGCGCTTCAAAGGTGGCAAAGGCGTGGCCACCTCGCTCGGCGTCATCTTCGGAATGGTGCCGTTGGCCGCGCTCATCATCTTCGCGATCTGGGGCCTGGTTTTTAAAACCACCCGCTACGTCTCCCTCGCCTCCATCGTCGCCGCCATCGCCTTTCCGCTCACCGTCGTCGTCCTCCTTTTCCTCAATCTCACCCACGGTTGGGCCAATTTCTACTTTGCCCTCGCCGCCGCCCTCCTCGTCGTCCGCCGCCATCGGGAGAATATCTTCCGCCTCCGCGCCGGGACCGAAAACCGCTTCGGCACGCCAAAGCCCTCCACGGTCTCACCGACGACTCACGGGCCGAACTGAGCGATGACCTTCCAAAACATCGGCATCATCGGCGCGGGGAGCTGGGGAACGGCTCTAGCGCTGGTTTTGCGGGAGAAGGAGTTGACCAGCACGATCTGGGGACACGATGCACGGCATGTCGCGGAGGTTGGCGCGGCGAGAGAGAATACCGCCTATCTGCCCGGGGTCACGCTGCCGAGGGGATTGCATTTTACCGCCGAACTCGAAGACCTCTCTGAGTGCGATCTCGTGCTCGTCGTTACGCCGAGCAAGGCGATGCGCGAAGTGGGCGCGCGGCTTTCCACGACCGCGCTCCGCAGCGACGCCGTGCTGCTTTCCTGCACGAAAGGCGTCGAGCGCGGGAGCGGGCTGCGGATGAGCGAAATCCTCGCCGAATGTCTTCCGCGCAATCCGATCGCCGTGCTCTCCGGGCCGAGTCACGCGGAGGAGGTCGCGCGCAAAATGCCGACCGCAATCGTCATCGGTTGCGCGGAGGCATCGCTCGCCCAGCGGCTTCAGCACTCATTCTCCACGCCATCGCTTCGTGCCTACACGAGCGATGATGTCGCCGGGATCGAACTCGGTGGCGCGCTGAAAAATGTCTTCGCGATCGCCGCGGGGGTGAGCGACGGGCTCGGGCTCGGGGATAATTCCAAGGCTGCGCTCGTCACGCGCGCGCTGCCCGAATTGATCCGGCTCGGCACGGCGCTCGGCGGGCGGCGCGAAACTTTTCATGGGCTCAGCGGGCTGGGAGACCTGATGGTGACATGCTTCAGCCGCCACAGCCGCAATCGCGCAGTCGGCGAGAGGCTCGGTCGCGGCGAGTCACTCGGCGCAATCGTGGCGTCGATGAACATGGTCGCGGAGGGCGTCCCGACAACACACAGCGCCTTCGAGTGCGCGCGGCGATTCGGCATCGAGACGCCGATCGTCGATCAAATGCGCGCGCTGCTCGACGGCGAGATTTCTCCGCGCGAAGCGCTGACCGCGCTGCTCACGCGCGACCCCAAAGCGGAGTAGCGGGCCACGGGAGGACGTTGGCGAGTTTAGCAGCGTTGTCGGGTGACGTTGAAATACGGTGAGAGCTCATTTCACCCTGGCTCGCACTTTCGCGATTTCTTCGCGTTGGGTGCGGAAGGGCGAATCTTCGGCACCTGTCCGGGTAAGGAAATTACGCATTTCCGTTTCGACTAACTCCAGCTCGGCCAGTCCCTCTGCCGCTCGTGCTGTGGCGACGAGGAGCGCGGCAAGTCTGGTTCGAGTTTCGGCCAGAAGCCGGGCGGCGAACGGATCGCTGTCGGATCTCTTGGCTGACGCTTCGGCGAGAGCGCGGGCTCGACTTAGGGCATGTTCAGCTTCGCTCCATTTCTTGAGTCCGCACAGATCGCTTCCAAGCTGGCACCAAGCCCAACCTGCTTCGTGCATGACTGACTTCTTTTGCAGACCGAGATCTCCCGCCGCTTCTTCGAGTTTCAGTGCCATCTCTCCCATTTCGGTCGCGTGCGTAAGTGCGCTCATTCGTTCCGCTTCCCTCTCTGTGCCTCCCGCCTTCAAAGCGAAATCTTTCCATCGAGTGGCGGCAGCGGCGAATGCCTCCGCGGAGCTCGTTTCGCTGGCAATTTTCTCGGTTGCCTCCGCTGCGGCGCGGCGCAATTCGACGGCCTCTTTTCCACGACCCAAACTCCGGAGCGCATCCGCTCGTTTAGCCTGATACTCGTAGGTGCGGACGGCTATCATGGCCCGGTTGATGGGTATTCGTTCTGCTGCGAGTCTTAGCAAATTAATCCGGATCGCTTCGCTCAGCGCGGTCTCTCCAGCGACGAAATTTCCGTCCTGAACGAGCGCGTCCCCGAGGATGGAGTGAACAGCGGCCTGGAGTCCCAGTTGTTCAGACGCGGGGAGGAGATTTGGATATTTGGAAGACACCTCATTGGTCCGCCGTACATGCGTCTGAAGCTCTCCCAGCCTCGCCGCCTTTTCCGCATCCGGTGCGTCGCGAAAGGCTTTGTGGAGCTGCGCCGCCCGATTCCACGTCTGCCGATACTCTTCCCGCAGAAACTCCGGCGTGTCCTCGTATTTCTTGAGCTCTGTGGTCGCAGCGGCAGCTTCCTCGGCGCGCCCGAGTTTCGTGAAGTTCTCCTCCATACAACGCAGCAGGGTGATGTAGTCAGCGTTGAGGTCGTTTTTGCTATTAATTTTGTCGAGAAGTGGCTTGAGCGTGTCTCTCGCTTCGACCAGCCAACCCACCCCCGCAACCGGATCGCGCGTCGCGATGTCGCGAAGGCGGCGAATCTCATATTCAATCCCCGAGTGCAGCAGGATGGAAAAGTCAGCCATCTCGATCGCACGGCGCCATTCAACGAGCGCCGCAACGGTGTATTCCGCCGCCTCTTTTGGATTCGACGGGTTGGATTTGAGCAGCAGATTTGCGAGGCCGGTGAGCGTCGAGAAACGTTCATCGTGGAGCAAAGGCCGGTTGGGCTGGCGCTTGATCGCTTCATCGCGGCAGCCGAGTTCGTCGCGCGTGCTCTGGACCGCTCCTTGGATGTCACCTTTATCCGCGAGACATTTGTTTATTTGTCCGTGGCTGTGGGCGAGATCACGCCACCACTCGGCCCGCGCGGGTTCCAACTCCACCAGCTTGCGGCGGCCTTCAAGAACTTGCCGCATGATTTCCTCGAAGCGCTGCGCTTCCGCTGGATCGTGCCTCTCAAGCGCCCGTCTCCGGCCGTACATTCCAACATGGTGCAACGCTCCGAGGTGCATCTCGCGGAGCAGCGCGCTATCGCCGCCGAGTTCCAGCGCCCGGGCAAACGAGGCAGCGGATGCTTCGAATTCGCTGAGTTCCCGATCCGCCTGTCCTAGTTTTCCCGCGACGTTGCCGTTGCCGTAGTGGACAAAGCCTTCGACTTCGCAGACCTCGGCGGTTTCGCCGCCAATTTCCCGCATCCGTTTCGCGAGGTCGGCAGCGAGTTGGAAGCGGGCGAGCCCCTGCGCCGGCTCGCGAATGTAGCGGGTGAGTGCCTGCCCGGCGACGCCATGTGCGAGGGCGGAGTAGTGAAGGGCCCAGAGGGCGTCGGGCTTTACCTTCAATGCCGCCTCGCACCGCGTCACCACGGTGTCTGCGCCTTTCATCACGGCGGCGCTGTCGTTGCGGTCCATGAAGAGGTAGCAGAGCGTCAGTTGCGCGTAGCAGATTTCCTCCTGCAACTTGTCGCGGTCGGGATGCCGCGCCGCCAATTTCTCGCCGAGGTCGAGCGCCTCGCGAACGAATCTTTCCGACTCCACGTCGTGCCCGAGCGCCTCCGCGATGGTCGCGCGATTGAGCGCCAGCGAGACGAGATGCATCTGGGCGTCGTCATCGAGAAGCTCGGGCGGTAGCGATTTGTAATAGCCATCCGCGGCGGCCACCATGTCTTCGAGGACGTCGATTTTGCCGACCGCGAGGAGCTTTTTTCGGAGGCCGTAGATCGCTTCGTTGATGAGATTCTCGGCGGCGTCGCGGGCTTTCTCGGCGTCGCCCCGGCGCGATTCGGCGAGGTGTTCGGCGAGGTCGGCGCGCTTCCGGAGACCGCGCTCCCGCAGGAATCCGACGCCCAGGGCGGCGACGGCGAGGGCGAGCACGACCGCCGCGCCGACGGCCAGCCGCGTGCGCCGCCGCCGCCGTGCGATGCGCGCCGCGGTCCGCTGGTCCGCGCTGCGCTCGGCGTGCCGGGCGGGGAGAGTGCGGAGGCGCTCGGCGAGTTCCGCGGCGCTGGTCAGTCGGCGCGCCGGGTCGCCATCCACGCAGGCGGCGATGTCTTCGCGCAGCAGCGCATCGTCCACATCGCGCTCCCAGCCGGGTGCGAGAGCGCGGGCGAAGTCGCCGACAGCGATTTGGTAAAGGATGACGCCAAGCGCGTAGACATCGCCCTGCACTGTGTAGGTTTTGCCGGTGAGCTGCTCGGGCGGCGCGTAGAGGCGCGTCATGGAGGAGCCGCTGCCGTGTCCCGACTCGCCCGGCAGCGTCATCATGGTGAAGCCCGCCGCCGTGATGTCGTGCGCGGCGAGCGCCGTCCGATCCACCAGCGCACCGATGCCGAAATCGGTGAGCTGCGGTGCGTCATCGCCGCCGGCGCGTGCCTGCATCAGCACGTTCTGCGGCTTGAGATCCTTGTGCAAAATGCCGACCGAATGCGCTGCCGCGACCGCCTCCGCGACGTGGGCGACGATGTCGAGCCGGCGCTCGATGGGCACGGCGCCGATCCCGCCCTGCTGGACACCCCACTCCACCAGGTTGCCGTGCTCGGCGAATTCGCTTTCGAGAAAGAAAGGCGGCTCATCGAGCTTCACATCGTAGAGCCGTGCGATGTCTTCCCGCTCGCCGAGCACATCGCGAATGAGCCGGAAAAAAGTCAGCTCGCGCTTGAAGCTGCGGAGACGGTTTTCATCGAAGCAAAACTTGAAGACGCGCCGCTGGCCGATCTTCGCCTGCTCGGCCAGCCAGACCTCGCCGAAGCCGCCTTCGCCAATTTTCCGCACCAACAGCCAGCCCGTGCGCCCCGGCACCTCGAGCCCGATGGCTGGTCGCCAGCCGAGCGTCTCCTCCTCGCCCGGTCTCACCGCGCGGCGCGCCTTCTCCGCATCCGGTGGCGCCGTGAGCGGGGCAAAACCGGGGGCGCCGACCTCAAAGATTTCCACGGGCTCCTCGCAGCCTTTGAAAAGATAGGGCCCGTGGGCCAGCCAGGTCAGCGCGAGAGGCTCTCCGCTTTCCACCGCCGGATGCGAGCGGACGAAATGACGCGCTTCATCGAAAGGCCAGCGCGAAAGCAGGATTTGCCCGCCGCTCGCCAGCGACATGATGCGCGCCACCAGATCCGCCGCTGGTGCCAGGACGTCGGTCTGTCCTAAGGTCGTGATGTCTGCCACTTCACCGGCGTGGATGCCCACTCGTGTGAACAGCGGGAAATCCGGCCAGGCCATCGCGCGCAGCGCGTCCTGCAGTCGTAGCGCAAACCGCACTGCGGCGGCTACGCTCGCCGTCCGCGCGAAATAGCCATCGCCCGTGTTCTTGATCAGCGTGAGTTTTTCCTCCGCCGCGAGTTGCTCAAAGGCCCGATTGTGGAGCTCGGCAGCCGTGCGATACACCAGCGCCCCATGTTGCGCCTTCAGCGCCGTCGAGTCGCAGATGTCCGTGAAAAGCAGCACGGCAAAACTTGTCGCATCCGCCGCTGCTGTCGCAGGCGCTGGGGGCTCCGTATCCATTCGCGTGCGTGTATGGCCAGCAGTCTCGTGGCGCAACCAAATTGTCGGACGCCGGGGCATGCCGGGCAGGGTGGCTTTGCGTGGGATGCGCAGCCTTTGCGACAACGCACGGTTCGCACTTCAGGTGGAGCACGCGACCCGCGTGCGTCCGCGGCGACCGGGCGCAGATGCCCGAGCTCAAACTGCTCGCGACTCGGGGACTACAGCCCCGCCAGCACGCGCGGAAGATTTTCCAAGCCGGGGATCCGCGCGACGACGGTCTGGAGATTCGGCGAGCGCGGCGGGGATGTGCGCGAGAAAATCGGCACGCGCTTTTACATGCCCGAGGAAGCCGTAGGCGCCGAGCGCCTGCATCAGGCGCTGCATCGCGCAGAGGTCGAGCGTCGCCGCGAAGTCGGGCGCGGGCTCGAGGCCGAGTTCGCGCGAACCGGCCAGGTAGTAGGCGAGCAATTCCTCGCGTTCAGCGGCGGTGAGCGCGACGTATGGATCGAGCAGGAGCGAAGCGAGGTCGTATTGCGCGAGTCCGGGGCGCATGCCTTGAAAGTCGATGAAGCAGGCCACGCCTTCTTTGATCACGATGTTCTGCGACTGAAAATCGCGATGCACAAAGACCCGGGGGAGGGCAGCGAGTTGCACGGCGATTTGGTCGAGGCGCTCGCGGTCGCAGTCAGCGAGGGAGTCGGGATCCAGGCTGAAATGGCGAGCGAGGCAGTGTTCGAAAAAGTAGTTCTGCTCCCAACGGTAGAGGTCGGCGTTGAACTCAGCCTGCAACGCAGGAGCCTCGCCGTCGTGCGCCTCGTGAGCCCGGGTGTGGAGCGTGAGCAGCTCGTCGAGCGCGCTCTGATATAAGGATCGGCGCTCCGACCACGGTTCGTTGCGATAGCTCCAGAGGTCGCGGTCGCCGAGATCTTCCATCCAGATGAGTCCCTCGTTTTCATCGTGGAAAAAGATCTCCGGCACCCGAACGCCGAGCCCGGTGAGAAAGCGCGCGATGGCGACGTAGTGTCGGTTTTCTTCGCGCTGGCTCCCGTATTTCGCGAGGATCAGCGACGCTCCTCCGGCGACGGCGATGCGGTAAAATTTGCGATCCGATCCGCCTTTCTCGAGCGCATGGACGCGCGCGTGTTTGCCGTCGAGTTGCGGGAAACGCGAACAGGTTTGTTCGAGGAGGAGGTCGATCATGCGAGTCGGAGTTGAGGCGGGATTGGGCGAATCAGCAGTTCGGATTTAGCAGGGAACGTTCGAGATGCATCCGCGGGTTTGCATCAAGACAGGTCGGCGTGGGAGTGAATGCCGCTGACACGCGCACCGGCGGTGACGATGCACTCGTTCAAGAGGCTGCCCGCGGCGATCTCCGCGCCTTCCCAGACGAGGCAATGTTGCAGGCTCGCATGAGCGCCAATCTTTGTGCCAGAGCCAATCGCCGTCGACACCGGTGATTTTTGCGGTAGGATCGATTTGCGCGGTTTCGGCGATCCAATTTTCGTCAGAGGCAAGGTGCTTGTGGACGGCGAGATATTGCTCGCGGGTGCCGAGGTCCCACCAATTCCCGTCATCGATCACCACGCCGCCGAGCTTCGCGCCACCGCGAATCATGTCTAAAAAAAGCGGGATGACGCTGATCTTTTCACCCGCCGGAATGCGCGCGAGAAACGCTGGCTCGATGAGGTAGATGCCGGTGAAGAGAAAGCTCGCGTCGCTCGCCGGATCGAGGCGTTTCCCGATGTCGGTGACGCGGCCTTTTGTGGAGTCGAGCGAGACTTGGAGCGGCCCATCTTTCGAGCGCAGGACCATCGTCACTTCGCAGCCTGGAATCGCGGTGCGCGCGCAACGCAGGCTCGAGCGGCAGGTCGGTGAGGATGTCGCCATTGTAAGCGATGAAGGGCTCTGACCCGAGCAGCTTTTCGGCGTGTTTGATGCCGCCGGCGGTCTCGAGCACCTCGGGAGATTCGTGGCTGAACTGCGATCGGCGCGCCGCGATACGATCGCCCGGGAAAGGCCGTGGCGTAAGCCTCTGCACGCCAGTGGGTGTTCACGACGAAGCGCTCCACGCCCGCGCCAAGCAGGTGATCGAAGGCGTAGGTGATGAGCGGTTTGTTGGCGACCGGGATGAGCGGCTTGGGCCGCTGCTCGGTGAGCGCTTTCAGGCGCGTGCCGAGCCCGGCACCGAGGACGAATGCGGTCTTCAAAGCGGCGCGCCTTGTTCGCGGAGAAAGGTGCGCATCTCCCAGCAGAGCCAGTTCTTCTCCTCCTCGCTCAGCGCGCTGCCGAAGCGGATTCTGCGCTTACCGGCTCCGATCTCGATGCCATAAACCGGCTGGTAGTTCTGTTTGTAGAACTCCGCCTTTTTCACGTGCACAATCTCCGCCGTCGGAAGGTCGTAGTTTTTCCGGCGCACAAGTGCGCGCTGCAGCCGCACGAATTCCGGGCCCAAAAAAATCAAGTGCGTGGCGAATCGCATGCGGATCGCGGCGTAGGCCAGGCCGAGGCCGACGGCGGGGAAAATTCCGATTACAAAGAACGGGGGTTGGTCGCCCTCGACGTGTGACTTTGCAAAGACGAACGCGAGGAAAACGGTCCACGAGATGGCATTCCAAAAGATCGCGAAGAAGAGCAGCCCACCCCAGCGCCCGCTTGCCGGGATGTAGAAAAGCAGCTCGCTCGCAGAAACCGGTCGACGCTCGATGCGCGAGCCGGGCGGTTGCTCGAACGGCCCCTCCGGTGTGAGGTCCGTCGCGCCCTTGCCACCCGTCGTGTCGGCGAAGGTGAAAGATTTCCCGCACTTCGGGCAGGTCAGTTGATTGAGGTCCGCGAAGCTCTTCGCGGGGCGGTCTGCGAATGGCTGGAATCGATGCTGACAATGCGGGCACGTCGTTTCGCGCATCGCGGATTGCGCCACGGCGAGGAGCTTTTGGCGGAGGGCGTTGAGCATCGCGGCGCGAGGCTTTCCGAAGTCCCCGCCGATGACAAGCCGGCGCGGCGCGCACATCCGTCCTTTCACGCAGCCGCGTTTTTGCTTTGCGGTCGCAAGGCCGCCGCGTTGGAATCGCGCCGCAGTTCGCACCGCGAACTGCGTCACTTCAAACCAAGGAGAAACACCATGGCCAAAGGCAACAACGCCCATCGCAAGGAAGTCAAGAAACCCAAGAAAGAGAAACCCAAGACGCCGCCGAGCACGCGCTGACGCGCGGTCGGAGGCAGCCGCGCGCGGCAGAAAAATCCGCGCGCGACCGCTTCCCACCGTTGCGCTGCGCGGCAACGCGGCTTAGACCACACGCCCCATGTCCAATCAAAATCCCCAACAACAACAGCAGCACCAAATCCAGGTCCGCTACGAAGACTTCACCGCGCGCTACGCGAACCACGTCCTCGTCAATGTCGGCCAGGAAGAAGTGTATCTCGATTTCACCTCCGGCGTCGTGCCGGACCGTCCCGGCCTCTCGCAGTTGCCGATTCACACGCGCATCGTGATGACCCCCTCGGGCGTCGTCCGCCTCGCGCAGTTGCTCGCGCAGACCACGCAGAACTTCCAGGTCGTGCAGCTCCCGCAGGGCGGCGGCCCGCCTCCGGCTCCGACGCAGGTCGGCAGCAGCGAAGCCTCGGCGCCCGCGGAAGAAGAGAAGTCCGAGAAGTCCGAATAGTCCGCCCTCGTCCCGTTTCAAACCCGCGCGCTGGTTTCCGGCGCGCGGGTTTTTTTGCGAAAGGGCCTCAGTCCCCGAGCCCGTGGATCGTGTTCACGATCTCGCCCTTCACCTCCGCGCCTTCGGCGGACTTCAGCGTGGTATTTCAGCGACATCTGCATCACGGGCTGGAGGTCCGGGATTTCCAGGAAGACCTTCCGCTCATCGGTCGAGATGCTCACCGACTTGATCGCCAGCGGGTCGTGCTTCACCTGCGCCATCTGCGCTTTGCTGAACTGCCCCTCGCCTTGCTTCCCCGCATCGGCCGGCTGCTCCGCGGGCGCGAGCGTTGAGACCTCGGGCGAACCGTAGGCCGCGGACCAGAGGTAATTCCAAACTTCGACGTGCCAATTGTCCAGGTCCGCCGCGGACTGCGTGTCGAGCGAGCGGCGAAAGTCAGCTCGATCCCCTTTTGCTTCACCTGCAAATCGATCGGCATCCGGCACCGGCGCGCCGGTGTAGCGCACGCGCTGGAAGCAGCCGTTCTTCACGCCCGTCGTCTGCCAGCCGCGCAGCCCGGCGACGTAGAGCTGGCCGTCCGCCGGATTGAACCGCGCGCGCATGATGCCGCTCTGAAACTGCAACGGGAACCGCACCACGCCGCCCTGCATCACCAGCCCGCAGCAATCCGGCTTCGTCAGGTCCGTCACCTCCTGCCGCATCACCCCGAAGAGCGACGCCCGTGCCGTAGCTCAGATGCAGCATCTCGCCGCGCCACGGGCCCCACCGCGCGTCATTCGGCACCCAGACCTGCGAACCGCCGCGAGTTGTCCACGCGCTTCGGCAGCCAGCAGAGCGGCCGGTCGTATTCCGTCGGCGGCGCGTCGCGATGCGCCAGCGGCACGACGCCGTAGAAGCCGCCCGGCTTCATCCAGTTGATCTTGCACACCGGCGTCCACGTCCCCTCGTTGTCGCCGCTCGTCACCTGCGCCGCCCGGCCCGACGCCGATGCCCGTTCGGCGCGCGGAAGCCGGTCGCCACGACCTCCAGCTTCTTCCCGTCCGGCGACACGCGGAAAAGACACGCCGTGATGCGCGCAGATCTCATCGAAGCCGCGCCCGCCGTTCTTCACCGGCCCCGCCTTGGCAAAGTAGAAGTTGCCCGCCGGGTCGGTCTGCAGGTCGAAGACAAACTCGTGAAAGTTCTTCGTCACCTTCACGTCGTGGTTGAACGCCTCGTAGAAATCCGCCTCGCCGTCGCCGTTCAAGTCGCGCAGCCGCGTGATCCCATCGCGGCCGGTCACGTAGATCTCGCCGTTCACGATCTTCAGCCCCAGCGCGTGGTAGAGCCCGCTCGCGAAGCGCCGCCACGTCACCTTCTCCCAGCTTCCTTCGTGCAAGATACCCCGAGACGATCGAAGACATCGCCGTGAAAGGTGCAGATCGCCGCGCGCCCATCCGGGAAGAAGTCGAACCCGCCGACAAACATCGGCGCGCCCAACGGATTCGGGTCCGGCAGCGGGATATTCTCCACCACGTAGGCGGCTTCGGGAGTGGAGGAAACCTGGACGGCTCCGCGCCGTCGGCGCCCGATCCCTTCGCGTCCCCGGCACCGACGGCGCGATGCCCTCCACCACTACCGGTTCCGGCCAGTGCGCCGCGCCGCCTCTGATCAGCTCGGACAAATCGGGATACCTTGAAGGGTCCACGAGTTCCCCTGGGGTAATCGTTCCTTGCGGGAAGGGACTGTCCTCGAATCCAGGCGCTCCCGGCGGCAGGACGATCCGCGGGAAGTCGGGGTCCGCTTTGAACGCTTCCTTCGATCTTCCAACCGAAATTTTAGCACGCGCCGGTCTTGCCGATTCCTTGATGCGCACGACAAACCTGTCACCGCGGGCGACCTCGGTCGCCTCAAGATCTCCACCATACCAATAAATAAGATTGCCTGGACGCTTTCCGAAGGCACGTCCGATCGCGTCACCAGTCCCGCTAAGTGTTGTCGCTGCCCGTGTCGGATCCGGTAAAACGTCAATCTCGATTGCCATTTCGTGGGGGCCGATCTGGAGATAACGGACAAAGAAGCGACGCCATCACGCATCTCATACCCCGGCATCTCCAGCACCTCCACCCCGCCCACGTCCCACTTCAGGATCACCTTCTCCCCGTTCACGTAGAACCCCTGGAACTTCGCCTGCCCCGCCGGCAACGGGCCGAAGGGCTCCGGGCGCGGGTCCGCCCACCCGAGGGCCTTCGGTGGGTGACCGGTCGGATTCAGTGAAGAGGGGGTATCTCGGGAGGATGGGGCCGCACGGAGCGGCGCCGGGGTGGCGATGGCCTTTTCCAGTGTAAAAGCGTGATTTTTCGCTGCGCGGGAATCATTTTTCGGCGCGGTGGAATCATTTTTCGGCGCGTAGGAATCATTTTTCGGCGCGTGGAAATCATTTTTCGGCGCGCGGAAATCATTCCCCGGCGCGTGGAAATCATTCCCCGGCGCGCGGAAATCATTCCCCGCCCGCGTGGGATGGTATCCCTTCGCCAAAGGTCCAGCCTCCGGCCCGAGGGGAGCATCCTCCTTGGACGGAGCCCTCTCCCTTGGCGAGATCTTCTCCCCTAGCTTTGCGGCGGCGGCGCCCATCGCAAAGCCGGGGACCTCCGCCGTGGTGAAAGCGACCTCCCCCATGGCGGTCGGATATTCCCCGCGCGACATCAGATTCATCGGGGTGACGAATTTGCCCGTCCACGCCCCGGCCATCCGGCAGAGGTCGAGGTCGTAGGCCACCGCCGCTTCCCCGTGCGCGCCCACTTTGATCGCGATCCCTTTCAACGCCGTCGTGGTGATCGACCCATCCGCCTGCTTCCCGACGCCGATGGTGCCGCACTGCCACGGTCCCGGCGCTTCGCCCGCGGGGGTGGCATTCTTGAATTGCCCAAAAGCCGGCGTAGCCGCCGCGAACACGAGAGCAAGGAGGAGGCGCATGGCCCGAGCAAAGCCGCGCGCCGCCGCGAACGCAAGTGGCCGGGCGGCCCTTCCCTGGCCGCCCGGCGCGGACACCCGCACTGACCGCCCGGCTTTCCCCGAAAATAGCCCAGCACTTCAGTGCTGGGTTGCGCTCCGGGAAGGCGCCAGTCCCGTCAGGGACGGAAGAAGCGCGGCATCGACGTTCTTTCGTTCCAAGGCGGGACTCGCGCCTCGCAGCTCAGCGACCCAGCACTGAAGCGCTGGGCTATTTTCAGAAGAGGCGGACTTGCCCGCCGCCGTCTTCCCGCGCGAAGATACCCGCATGACCTTGCGCCCTTCGACTGTCGTCATCGAAAACGTCAGCCCGCTCGTCGATGGCGGGCGCTACCCGATCAAGCGCGCGATCGGCGAAGACCTGCTCGTCGAGGCCGATATTTTCAAGGATGGGCACGACGTGACGTCCGCGCTGCTCAAGTGGCGCAAAGCCGGCGCCGCCCGCTGGCACGAGACCGCCGATGGTGCCGATCAAGAACGGCAACGACCGCTGGCGGGGGACGTGTTCCTTCTTCGAAAACGCGCGCTACGAGCTACACGATCGAGGCCTGGGGCGACACCTTCCGTTCGTGGCAGCACGAGTTTCACACGAAGTTGAAAGCCGGCCTCACCGACCTGCTCAGCGAGACGCTCGAAGGCGCCGACATCCTCGAAATCGGCGCCGCCCTCGCCGCCGAGCAGGGCCAAAAAGGCGACGAGAAACGGCTGCACGAGCTCGCCGAGATGATGCGCACCGGCACGCCCGCGGAGGTGAACGAACTCGCGCACCGCCCCGAAGTGGAGGCGCTGATGCACGCGTATTCCGATCGCCGCGACGGCTCGGAGTCGTGAGTCGTCGTGAATCCGCCGGATGCCACCCGTGGTCCACCGCTCTAATCCGCCGCCAGATACAGCGCCGCCGCCCGCACCCGGCACGCCGCCCGCGAAGAAAAGCCGCGCGCAGAAAGAAAGGCGACGTCGCCTGCCGCCGTCCCGGTCCTCGCCGAACCCGCAGCCGTCTCAGCCGTCGCCATCCCCGCCTACCCGCAGGTCATCTGCGATCGCGAGCGCGCCGTCTTTTCGCAGTGGTACGAGTTCTTCCCCCGCTCCGCCGAGGGGCGCGGCGACCGCGGCTCGACCTTCCGCGATTGCCTCCCGCGCGTCGACGACGCGAAGGCGATGGGCTTCGACGTGATCTATTTTCCGCCGATCCATCCCGTCGGCATCACCGCGCGCAAAGGCCGCAACAACTCGGTGACCTGCGAGCCCGGCGAACCCGGCGTGCCTTACGCCATCGGCAATCGCCACCAGAACTGCCCCAACGGCGGCGGGCACAAGGACGTCGCGCCGGAACTCGGCACGCTCGAGGATTTCGACTGGCTGGTCGGCGAGATTCGAGGCGCGCGGCATGGAGGTCGCGCTCGATTTCGCGCATCAACTGCTCGCCCGATCATCCCTACGTCCACGAGCACCCGGAGTGGTTCTACAAGCGGCCCGACGGCACGATCAAATACGCCGAGAACCCGCCGAAGAAGTATCAGGACGTCTACCCGATGAACTTCCACAACCCGAACTGGCGGGCGCTGTGGGAGGAGCTGACGAGCGTCATCCTCTTCTGGTGCGAGCACGGCGTGCGCATCTTCCGCGTCGATAATCCGCACACCAAGCCGGTCAGCCTTTTGGGAATACCTCATCGGCAAAGTGCAGGCGCCTATCCCGATGCGATCTTCCTCTCCGAGGCCTTCACCCAGCCCAAGATGATGAAGACGCTGGCCAAGGTCGGCTTCACGCACAGCTACACCTACTTCACCTGGCGCAACTACCAAGCACGGAGCTGACCGAATACTTCACCGAGCTGACGCAGACGGAGATGAAGGACTACTTCCGCGGCGAATCTCTGGCCGAATACGCCCGGACATCCTCCCTTTCTTCCTCCAGCACGGCGGGCGCCCGGCCTTCCTGATCCGCGCCGTCGCTCGCGGCCACGCTCTCCTCCGTCTACGGCATCTACTCCGGCTTCGAGCTCTGCGAAAATGCCGCGCTGCCGAACAAGGAGGAGTACTCGACAGCGAGAAGTATCAGTGGAAGGAGCGCGACTGGAACGCGCCGGGCAACATCAAGGAGCTACATCACTCGCACTCAACCGCATCCGCCGCGAGAACCGCGCGCTGCACGAATACAGCAACCTGCGCTTCCACCCGCGCGACAACGACCAGGTGCTCTTCTACGGCAAGATGACCGAGGCGCGGGATAACATCATCCTCGTGGTCGTGACGCTCGATCCCTGCCAAGCGCGCGACGCCTTCATCCACGTGCCGGTGGAGGACTTCGGCTGGCTCGAGGGCGACACCTACCAAGTCCACGACCTCCTGACCGACGAGCGCTATCTCTGGAGCGGCGCGCGCAATTTCGTGCAGCTCGACCCGCACACCAGCCCGGCGCACATCTTCCGTCTCCGCCGCTGGGTCAGCCGCGAGCAGGATTTCGATTACTTCATGTAGCCCTTACTTCGTCGTCGCGACGGTCGGCAAGGGCTGCCAGCGTTTCTCGAAATCTGCGCGCGCCCGCTCGGCTTTTACTTTGATCGACTGCAGTTCTTTGGACGCTGCCACGGCATCCTGCTCGGCTTTAACTTTCGCCGCCTTCGCTGTCTTCACGATCTCTGGCAGATCCTTGCGCAGCTTCGCCAGTTTTTGCGTCTGTTGCTCCACAGCCTTTGTTGCATCAGCCAGAGCTTTCTCCGCGGGCGCCACTAAAGCCTCCGCGGCTTTGGCATCCGCACGATTCTTTTCAAGTGCTTCTTTAAGCTTCGCGATTTCTGCTCCAGAGCCATCGACTTGAGGCTTGAGTTCGCCCGCCTTGGCCACCGCAGCCGCCACGGCCGCATCCGCTTCCGCGAGGATCGCTTTCTGTGCCTGCACTTTAGCGTCTGCCTCTGCATATTCCGGGGTTCCCGCAGTCTTGGCTGCGCGATCCGCCCGCAACTTGGTCATTTGGGAAGTCAGCTCCTCGGATTTTTTCGTGAGCTCCATCTTGGACGCTGTCGCCTTCTGCAAAGCCTCAGTGCCGGCTTTGGCCTGGGCCTCCTTCTCCGCGACCGCTGCTTCCCCAGCCGCAACGGCCTTGGTCAAAGGCGTCAGCGCAGCCTGGGCGCTCGCCAGCGCGAGTTGTTTCTCTTTCACCAGCGCCGGGGCGGCTGCCACTGCCTTCTCCAAAGCCGCCAATTCACCGCGGGCTTGATCCGCCGGAGTCAGTGCGTCCTTGGCCGCAGCCATCAGATTTTCGTAAAGTTCCTTCTTGTCGGTCAGCGTTTGCCGTGCCGAATGCACGGTCATGAAAGCCCCGGCGCGAGTCCACTTCTCCACCGCCACGGTAGCGCTCTCCACGGCGGCGTTTGCCTGGTCCAGCGCTGCCTTGGCTTTAGTAAATGCTTCTTCGGCTCCGCTCGGTTTTGCGGCAGCCACCGCCGCTGCCGGGGCCGCGGCTGGCGCACCTTTCATCCCGCTGAGGCTCGCCTCGGTCTTGGCCATCTCCGCCTTCTTTGCCTGGACCTTCCCGTCAGCGTCCGCAAACTCCGGTGTGCCTTCCTTTTTGGTGGCACGCGCTTCGCGCAGCTTTGCAACTTCCGCTGTCTGCGTCTCCAAAGCCTTGGTCAATTCCGCCACCTTCGCCGCGTCAGCGACCACGGGTGCTGGAGCCGGTACCGGCGGAGGCGTAGCGGCTTGACCGGCTTTCTCCGCCTTCAACTGCTGTTCAGCGGCGGCAAATTGCTGCTGGAGCGGTGCCGCCGCAGTCCGCGCCTCAGCAAGGGTTTTCTGAGCCAGAGCCAGACGATCGGCGATGGTCGGTGGGGTGGCAGTGAGTTCTCCGATGGCTTTGCCGTCCAAACTACAAACGCGAATGTCACCATTCCAGTCGCCCGCGATCACGCGGTCATTGCTGATCGCGGCGCGGAGCGCGATGTCGCCAAAGGCGGCGGTCTGGCCGAGCACCTTGCCGGTCTGGTCCCAGACCTTCGCGATCTTGTCGCGGCCGCAGCAGACGCAAGCGGCCATCCGGGGTGAAGTCCACCCACGCAGCGCCGCCGGCATGCGCGGCCCAACTCTTGAGCTCCTTGCCTTCCTTCACGTCCCAAAGCGCGATCTTGCCGTCCTCGCTCGACGAGGCGAGCACGCCGGGCATGAAGGCGAGGCCGGTGACCATCGACCTTGTGCCCGGCAGCGCGTTGAATTCCTTGCCCGTGTCGCCTTCCCAGACCTGGATGCCGCCGTTGCGGTCGGCGCTGGCGAGATAGTTTGCCATCGGGCGAGTAGGCGATCGCGGTGACCCAGTCGGTGTGTTTCTTGATCGAGTGAACGAGCTTGCCGTCCTTGGTGGCGTAAATCTTCACCAGCTTGGTCGGCCCGCCGAGCGCGACGAACTGCTGGTCCGCGCTGAGGTCGGCGGCGAGCACCTGGTCGAATTCATTGCCGACGGTGGCGATGCGTTCGCCGGTCTTGATGTCCCAGAGCACGACCTTGCCGGACTTGCCGCCGAGACCGCCGCCGGTGAGCAGGAGCTGCCCGTTGCGGCTGAAGCGGATGATCGTGGGGAAGCCTTCCGGGAAACGGCAGCACGCCGAGCGGCTCGAGGGTCTCGGTGTTGTAAAGGAGGATCTGCTTCTGCCCGCCGACCGCGACCAGCGGCGCCCACGGACTGGCCGCCAGCGCGGTGAACGCATTCGTCTTCGCGCTGGACGAACGGTTCGAGCGGCAGTTCGCCCGGCATCGGCGGCGGACCGGCTGGACGCTCGAGCGAGACGACGGCGACTTGCACGTTGTTGTTCGCGGCGGCGACACGCTTTGCCGGTGGCGGTTTCGAGCAGTTGGCCGGCGATCCACTTCTCGACGATCGGCGAGTTCTGCGTCGGTCAGCTTGTCGCCCTTCGGCGGCATCTTCGGATCTTCCGTTTGCTTGACGCACTTGAAGAGCAGGCTCGCGCCGGCGATTGCCGGACTCCAGCACCTTGCCATTCTCGCTGCCCTGCAGCGTGCCCTGGTAGGTCGAGAGATCGAGGCCGGCCTTCTTCTTGTCGGGGTTGTGACAGTTCAGGCACGCGTTGCGGAAGATCGGCAGGACGTGATCGTTGTAGGTGACCTTGTCCGCGGCAGCACGCGGAGACGCGGCGACTGACGCGGCGATGGAAGCAACGAGCGATTTTTTCACAGGAGACTCAGTGGTTGAACATGAACTCCTTGGCGTTCAGCAAGCGCCCAGAAGATGTCGTGGAATACGCCGGGCTGCTCCTCGGTGACGCCCCAGTATTGGTTCGAGCTTGCACCAGTTCCTCCTCGGTCGGGAAGCGGCCGAAGCAGCGGAGGTAAAGCTCGCTGCGCGATCTCGCGCGGCGTCATTGTTGCCGCCATCAGCTTCTTGATGACGCCGCCCTGCGTGATCTTGTCTTCGACGGTGGTGCCGTTGATCAGGTGCAGCGCCTGGCTGAGCGTCGGGCCTACTTCCTCGCGGCAGCAGACGATTTCGCGAGTCGCGGCGGCCGAAGGTGGTCAGGAAGTAGTTGGTCGTGCTTGCCGTCGGCGATTTCCACGGCGCCGCGCGCCGGCGGGCAGACCGCGTATACTTCTCCTTGGTCTCGGTGACCTGGCTGATGCAGTCGAGCATCACTTCGGCGCGCATGCGGCGGATGGTCGCCTTGGCGAAGTTGCGGTCGTCGAGTTCGTTGGTTTCGTTCGGCCGCGTGGTCAGTCTGATAGGTGCGCGAGTTGCAGATGTCGCGGACGACGCGCCGCAGGTCGTAGTTGTATTCGACGATCTTCTTCGCGAGCGCGTCGAGCAGTTCGGGGTTCGAGGCGGGGTTGGAAATGCGCACGTCATCCACCGGCTCGACGATGCCGCGGCCCATGTATTGCGCCCAGACGAGGTTGGCGATGTGGCGCGGGAAAATAGGGGTTCTCCGGCGCGGCGATCCAGTCGGCGAGCACCTGCCGGCGATCCTTGCCTTTGGTCATCCGGCGCTTCGCCGCCGAGGAATTTCGGCGCGAATCACGCGGTCGCCCACGGGATGCTTCGATTCGCCGCCGCCGCTGTTGAAGACGATCTTCTCACGCGGATCTTCGCCGGTCTTGCGGCCGACCTGGGTGAAGAAGGCGACGAAGCCGCGGTAGTCCTCCATCGTCCAGCGGTCGAACGGATGATTGTGGCACTGCGCGCACTGGATGCGGATGCCGAAGAACGCCTGCGCGGTGTCTTCCGCGAGCTTCAGCGGATCGGTCTCGAGCTGGTAGTAGTTGACGGCGGGATTCTCGAAGTTCGAGCCGCTCGCGGCGATGAGCTCGCCGCGCGATTTCGTTGATCGGCACGTTCTTTTCGAGCTGATCGTGCAGCCAGGTGTAGTAGGAGAGCATCGCCTTGTAGCTCGCCGCTGTTGTTCTGCTCGGTGCGGATTTGCAGCAGCTCGCTCCACTTCAGCGCCCAGATGTCCACGAACTCGGCCTGCGCGAGCAGCTCGTCGATCTTCTTCGCGCGCTTCTTCGGATCCTGGTCGGCGACGAATTTCGTCACTTCATCCGCCGTCGGCAGCGTGCCCGTGATGTCGATGAACGCGCGGCGCAGGAAGGTCTCGTCGTTGCACACCTCGCTCGGCGTGATGCGCAGGTTGCGCAGCTTTGTCGTCCACGAGCTGATCGACGAAGTTGCGCTCCTCGATCTTCGGCCACTCGTATTTCAAGCCCTTCGGAATGACGATGACCTGCGTGCCGACGGTGAAGGTCGCGAAGCGCGCCATGACGAACGCCTCGCCGCGCTGGCCGGTGGTGATCACGCCGTCCTTGATCTTCGCGGAGCCTTCGTTGCTCGTGAGGAAGAGCGCGAGGCTGGTCACGTCGCGGTCCGTGCCGTCGGAGTAATGCGCGCGCACGGTGATCTTGAAGTTCTGGCCGGGGCTCTCGAGAACGAGCTTGTTTCGGGCAGAATTTCGAGGCTGGTCGGGCTTGGCGACGTCCGCGCCGGTCGTTCGGCGCGCCGGCTTCGAGCCAGCGGACGAACGTCTTGCGCGAGCTCGCTGTCCTTTTCGAACAGCTTGCCGCCGGTGTGCGGCGCTTCACCGGTGGCTTTCGTGACGATCATCGATTCCTCGGGCATCGCGAGATTGATCCGGCGCCCGGCGATCTCGCGCGTGAGGCGGTAGTGATCGCCATCCGGATCGAAGCCCCAGAGCGAGAGGCGGAAGCCATCCTGCCCGCGCGCCGCGCCGTGGCAGCGGTTGCACTCGGCCTTCATGAAGACCGGCATCACATCGAGCCGGAAGCTGATCGGCTGCTCGACTGCGCCTGCTCGACTTTCACCGGCACCTCGGTCGTCTTGCCCTGCCACTCGACCTTCAGCTTCGTCTCGCCGTCCGCGACGGGGAACAACGATGCCCTTCTCGATCTTCGCCTTCGTACGGATCGGCGATGGTGAATTTCGCCTCCGCGGTGACGTCGCGATGCACGCCATTCGGCTCGGTGATGCGCACGACGAGCGACTGCCGGTCGCGCGCGGACTTGAGATTCACGTCGGCCGGGAAGACCTCGAAGTCGGTCGTCAGCGCCGCGTTGGCGGCGGTCGCCGCGGTGAGAAGAATCAGAAAGGGCGTAAGTCGGATGCTCATAATTAGATACGGGGGGCTGCGCCGGCACTGAACGCCGGTTACCCCAACAATCCAGTCCGTTTCGCTTTCTTTGCGAATTCCGCCACCTGTTTTCGAGTGAGGCCTCGCTCAGCTCCCGAGCGGTTTTTCCGCCGCAGTCTGCGGGCTCGACGGCACCTCGAACGTCGCGGGCGAATCGGGCTTTGTCGGGTCGAAAACCGGGAGGCTCGTCTGGAGAAATTTACCGACCGGCAATCCTGTCCCGCGCAGCCCTTCAACGACGCAGCGAGCCAGTTCATACGCGCCGAAGTTGCTGTGATGCGTTCCGTCGCCCTGCTTGAAAAGGGCGGCCGAATTTTCCGGACCGAAGGCTTCATACAACTTTCCACTGAGCGCCTGCAAATCGATGAGCGGGACCTCTTCCTCCGCTGCTACGCGTTTCACGGCCTCCGGGAAATCGCCGTGGCTATTGGTAAGTTTTCCGTCCGCGCCGAAGCTGCGCCGCTGCACGGGCGTCAGCAACACCGGTTGCCCGCCGTGCTTGCGCACCTGCGCGACATATTGCCGGAGTGACGCCGCGTAGGTCGTAAAGGCCCCGACCCCCTCGCCCTTTTCCTTTTCGTCGTTGTGCCCAAATTGGATCAGCACGGTGTCGCCCGCGCGCAGCATGCCCAAGACTTTGGCCAGCCTACCCGCGTTGAAGGAACTCCGCAGCGTCTCGCCGGATTCGGCGTGATTTGCCACCACGACATCCGGCCCAAAGAAACGCGGCAGCATTTGCCCCCAACTCGCGAACGGCTCGCCCGGCTGGTCGCACACCGTCGAGTCGCCGAGCAAATAAATCACCGGCACCTCGACGCGAGCGATCTCGAGCGCCGCGACGCACGGGTGCGCGCCGTTGAATTCCAACGTCAGCCGGTCATCCCATTGCATCCGTTCCGACGTCCGCTCCCGCGCTTTTAACTTCACCTCTCCGCCACCCACGATCCGCGGCGTCCGCACGTTCACCACGAAGCTGCGTGTCGCCGACTCACCTCTCACCGTCTTCGCTTCCTCCAGCATCAGTCGGCGCTGTTCCGCCTTTACAGTCGTCGCCGACGTTCCAGTGGCGTCGCCGAGCGTCACGGTCACCTGGTAATTTCCTTCCGGCAGAGCTGCGGAGAAAAACAACGCTCCCGCGCTCGTGCAGAAGTCCCCGCGCAGCGCGTCGCCCCCGCGATCCTCCGCCCGCACCACCGAGCCTGGCTCCCAGCCGAATCCGCGCTCCGTGGTGAATTCCATCCCCGGACCCACGCCCATGGTTCCGGGTGCCACCCGTTCATTTCCAAAATCGAACGTCACCGGCAAAGCAATCTCTCGCGCCTCCATCCGGCTGAGAAGTGCAGCTGTCAAGACGACCGCTTGCCAAGCGTTGCGCATTGGGCTTGCGCTGGTCAGAGCCAGAGCGTTTCCGCTTTAAGAAGGCCTTTTCCCAGCTACCACCGATCAATCGGGCATGAAAGCCGTGTCGAGAGAACTCAACCAGCTCAGGGCTTTGGCGGCGTGGCTTTCGCGACGCTGGCTTTGTCGACACGGAGACTGCCGCCTTGGGCAAAGCTGCTGGTCATTGTGTCACCGTCTTTGGTCAGCTGAAACTGGCAGAAGAGCTGTTTGTGCAGGGCCGCCGGCGCGGTGGCATCGGCTTTGACGGTGAAGGTAACTTCCTTATCATCTTTCGTGATCTCTTTCTCGTCGGCAGTGGTATTGGGCGGGAGACCGAGGAGGGAGAGCTTGGCTTTGCCTTCAAAAGGAATCTTGTTCTCGAGCTTCACCTTCACCGTGGTGCTGTCGCCCTGATCCACGAAGGTGCGGACAATTTGGCCGGCCATGAACGGTGGCGCGATTTCGAGATCAATCAGCGGAGTGCTGAACCAGACAACGCCTTTGCCAAAATCGGCGCTGCCGACGACGCAGATTTTCCACTTCTGGAGCGCGGCGTTGGCATTCGCGCTGAGCGGGACGATCCCTTCGTTTTCACCCTCTTTGATTTGCACTGTTCCGGCGGAGCCAATGCCCGGCGGCGAATAGAGCAGGGTCAGGCTGATGGCGCCTTTGAAGTCCCCTTTGCGCTCCGCGGTGACTTTCAGATTCACCGAACCATTCTGGAGCAACGGAGCTTTGGGCTGTAGCAAGCCGAGCTTCACTGGGATCTCGTCGGTGACAGCCGCCGCGAGCGTCCCCTCTTTGATTGAGTAGTAAGGCTTTTGGTTCCCGTTCCCGATGATGTCGATCTCTTGCTCGATCGCCGATTTGATGGGCGCGTCTTTCGGAGCTTCCGTGGTGGTGGCCTTGATGCCGAAAGGCTTGGCGGCGAGCGCTGCATCCGCCGCAGCCTCAAAGACCACGGGGATCGTGTCTGTGGACTTGTCGATGGTCAGACCGTTCGCGGTCACGCCTGCAGGGAGACCATCGGTCGTGAGCTGAATTTCTCCACCGATGTCATTGCGTTTGACCCGGATGAGGCTGGCGTAGCGGTTACCTTTTGGGACAACGATGGCGCGGCGTTCCTGATTGGAATTTTGCACCATCTCCGGCAGCCACATCGTGATGTTCGGTTGCATCGGCGTTACTTCCACGCGGTAGGTGAAGGTGGGACCGCCCCGCTTGAGTTGGTCTTCGATTCCCACCACAAACTCCCCGTCCGCCGGAGCCGTCCAGCGCAGGTAGCTATCGGAACTGCCGCTGTCGTCGTTTTGAACGATGCGGTTGCCCTTTGCATCGTAGATGGAGAGCACCGCATCGAGCGGTGATCGGAGCCGGCGCGCCCACACTGTCACATCGTACGCCTGGCCCTTTTTGGCGGTAAATTTGAAGGTGTCGAGGTCGCCTTTTTCTCCAACGATTCCGTTGAACGCGAGCGGCAGTGGGTCTGCGGTCGCCGGGGCCGTTGCGGGGTCGTTGTTTGGTTCGGCTTCGAGGACGTTCGGGAATGTCGAGACTCGGAAATAATTCGGTTGCGGCGCTGGGGCGGCGTCGTCGCTGAAAACCTCAAAACGATCGTCCGGTTGGTCCGGGAGCTTGATGGTTTTCTCGAGCGGACCAGAGGCGTCGCCGAGCAGTTTGACTTTCAACTCCTGACCGGTGGGGCCTCCGGCGGGATAGACGGCAAGCGGCCGCGGGAAGGAGCCGACATTCAACAGATACTGGCACTCGCCCTGCCCGGAATTGGTCGAGTCCTTGACGCTCAGGACGTATTTGCCGTCCTCTGGCGCGACGATGCTGGCGACCGGATCCTGCTGCGTGAAAGCGGTGTCATCCACTTCAGTAAGGCGCGAGCCGTCTGCCTTGGTGATCGAAAGATAGGGGTCAAAAAGAGTGCCGGTTTGCAACCGCGCGCCGATCACTTCGGCGCTGATGCGCTGACCCTTTTTCGCTTCGATCTCGAAAGAATCCTGATCTTCGCCGCTCGTGCGACCGGTGACGGTGGTGCCAAGCGCGATGGGGAACGCTTTTTTGGGGTTTTCTTTGTCTTCCACCTCCTCCACGACAGGAAACGGCGTGACGTAAAAAAGCCGCACATCCGAGACGCCGGAGGTCGTGACGATGCGGAACGTGTGCTCGCCGAGTCGCACCGTCGGCGCGACTTTGACCTTCGCTTTGAACTTCGTTTTCTCGGGCGGGCCCGGGACGACTTCGAATCCGGGCTCGTCAAACATGACCGTCTTCACGTCGGTCAGGTAGTCTCCGCGAAACTCGATTTCGCTCTCGATGCCACGCTGCGCCGCGCTGGGATAAACACTGGAAGCACGAGGTGATCCGGCGAGCGCGACGCCGGTGAGCGCAAGAAGGACAGTGGCTGGGGAAACGAGGGATTTTTTCATGCGAAGGGTCCGGGAAGGAACGGCGAATTTAAGGAAACGGCGATGCCGCAGGGCGCGTGGATGCTTTTTGCAGGCATCCGCACACCCCGCGAAATCAGCAGTCGAGAGAGCTCAACGCTCAGCAGTGAACGCAGTCCTCATATCTCGGGCGGCGGGGTCGCCGCACCGGATTAAGCGAGCAGGTCGGTGACGACCGTGCCGTCCTTGACGATCGCGCTGCGGCGGCCGCCGGGCGACATCAGCTTCTTGTCGCCATCGATGCCGAGCTGATTGAAGACCGTGGCGGCCATGTTTTCGACCGTGAGCGGATCGGTGATCCGGCTCGGAGCCCGTCGGATCGGACGAGCCATGGATGTAGCCGCGCTTGAAGCCGCCGCCGGCGAAGGCGACGGAGAAGACGCGCGGCCAGTGATCGCGGCCGGCGTCCTTGTTGATCTTCGGCGTGCGGCCGAACTCGGAGCTGACACCATGACCAGCGTCTTGTCGAGCATGCCGCGGCGATCGAGATCGGTGATGAGCGCGGCGTAGGCCTGGTCGAAGTTCGGGAGCTGCCTCTCCATGCCCCTGGCGATGTTCGCGTGCATGTCCCAGCCGCCGTAGGTCAGCGAGACGAAGCGAACGCCGCCTTCGACGAGTCGGCGCGCCATGAGCATGCGCTGTCCGGCGTCGTGCTTGCCGTATTCGTTGCGGATCTGCTTCGGGCTCGGCGGCGAGGTTGAAGGCTTCGCGCGCATCCTTGGAGGAGACGAGCGCGTAGGCCGACTGGTAGAAGCTGTCCATCGCGGTGAGCGCGTCGCTCTTCTCCAGCGTGCGGAAATGCTCGTCCACCGTGGAGAGGATGCTGCGGCGGCGATCAAAACGCTCCGGCGTGATGCCGTCGTGCATGTTCAGGTCGCGCACGTTGAAGCCCTTGGTTGCCGGATCGCCGCCGAGGCTGAACGGTCCGTAGCGCGTGGAGAGGTAGCCGGTGCCGGCGAATTCATTCGGCACGTTCGGGATGCAGACGTAGGGCGGCAGGTTGTTGCGCGAACCGAGCTCGTGCGAGACGACCGAGCCCATCGACGGATAGCTGGATCGCGGGCGACGGACGGTAGCCGGTGAACATGTTGTGCGTGCCGCGCTCGTGCGCCGCTTCGCCGTGCGTCATCGAGCGGACGACCGTGATCTTGTCCGCGATCTTCGCGGTGTTCTGCATGTATTGCGAAAAACTGCACGCCGGGGATCTTCGTCTCGATCGTGCCGAGCGGCCCGCGGTATTCGATCGGGGCGAAAGGCTTCGGATCCCACATTTCCTGATGCGCGCAGCCGCCGGGCAGGTAGATGTGGATGAGCGACTCGGCCTTCGGCACGAGCGCGATCGTGCAGCGCGGCCTGCTTCCGCGCGGAGCTTGAAGATAATTCGCCGAGCGTCAGGCCGAGGCCGCCGACGAGACCGGCGAAGAGGAATTCGCGGCGGGAGGTTTTGCGGAAGTGCGCCGGATCGTCGTACCAGGTAACAGGTTTGGATATCGCTCATAATTTTTCTGGTAATTTGGGGGGACGTGCTGGAATCGCTGGAGTGATTACGAACCAGGTTTCCCCGGGCGCAGCCGTGTTTCTCCGCTGACTCAATCCCCTCATTCATCGCGCCTTAGTGGAAAGTTTGCACGATTTTCACCGAAATATTTGGCGCCGGGAAGACCGGGGTCGGGTTCCTGGCGGATAACGCCAATTTCGCCCCGCTCGGCAGGATGGCGCCCGGGAGAGAACGGGCGAACTTTAGGCCGATCGCCAATGGTCGCCGCGCCGCCGACAGCGCGTTTTTTCTGAACGAAGCGCCTCGCCGATGGTCCGATCGTTCTCGCCGAAGGCGCGTCCGACCCGACAAAAATGCGCTCGCATTCGACGCTGATTGCGAAAGCTTCAAACCCGATGAAAGGCTCCCGTTCCCACCTCGCGCTCGTTCTCATTTTTCTCCTGCTCAGCGCGCCGGTCTGGGCTCTCCCCACGGTGGTGATCGATGCCGGGCATGGTGGAATCGATCGCGGCGGCGGTCCGGGCCAACGCATCCCGGAGAAGCCCTACGCGCTCGACACGGCCCGCCGGTTACAGTCCGCGCTGCGTTCGGCGGGCTTCCGGACGATTATGACGCGGGACAGCGATGATTTTGTTTCGCTGGGAAACCGTTGCCGCATCGCCAACGCGCAGCGCAACGCCATTTTCATTAGCGTCCATTTCAACTCTGCGGCTCGCGAGGGCGCGAATGGCATCGAGACCTATTACTACACGCGGCAGAGCGCCCGTCTCGCCGCCGCCGTCCACGCGCAAGTCGTGCGCGCCGCCGGCACCGAGGACCGGCATGTCCGGACGCGCGGATTTTACGTGATCCGCAACACGCGGATCCCTTCGATCATCGCGGAATGCGGCTTTCTCACGAATGGCGCGGAGGCGCGTCGCATCCTGACCGCGTCACACCGGCAGCGCCTCGCCGAGGCCATCGCGCGCGGGGTCATTCGGGTTTATAAATAGGCAGCCTCGACTTGGCAGCGCCTGCCTGCGCTGACACCGCATCTCGCCATCACCATGATCCTCAGCCCCGCCGACATGCGCTCGCTGGAGGAGCGCGCGTTTGCCGATGGCATCACCGCCGAGGCGCTGATGGAAGACGCTGGCGCGCGAATCGCCGAGGCCGTCTGGCAGTTTTTTCCCACGCCGGGCCGGTGCGTCGTGCATTTTGGAAAAGGACATAACGGCGGCGATGCGCTCGTCGCTGGGCGACATCTCGCGGCTTCCGGCTGGAAAGTGGAACTCGTTCCGGCCTTTCCGATTGGCGAATGGACACCGCTCACGCGAAAAATGTTTGCGACGGTCGAGGACCGTGGGAACCGCAGCGACGGACGGACGCTTATCCTGCTCGACGGACTGCTCGGCATTGGTGCCGGCGGCCCGCTGCGTGAGCCCATCGCGAGCGCGGCGGCAGCGATCAACCGACGACGCGTCGAGGAGAACGCGCAGGTGATCGCCATCGATTTACCCACCGGACTCGATGCTGAGACGGGGGCCGCGAACCCCAGCGCGGTCCGCGCAGACTTCACATTCACCATCGGCTTTGCCAAGCTCGGCCTCGTAGCCGACGGCGCGGCGAAGTGCGTCGGCCGCCTCGCGGTGCTTCCACTGCGCGAACTCACCGCTCGCGCCGATTTCTCCCGCCAAACCAGCACCGTTGCGACCGGTGCGGCGCTCGCGTCTCTGCTGCCGCGGCGCGCCTTTGATCTTCACAAAGGCGAATGCGGTCGTGTGACAATCATCGCCGGTTCACGCGGCCTCACTGGCGCAGCCCTGATGAGTGCTGAAGCTTGTACCCGCGCCGGTTCCGGGCTTGTGACGCTGCTCGTGACCGAGGACATTTATCCGATCGTCGCCGCGGCTGCTTCGCCTGAAATCATGGTCAAACCCGTGGCTTCCTACCGCGAGATTTTCGACCTGAAATACGACGTTGTCGCGCTCGGCCCTGGCCTCGGACTCTCGCGAAAAGAGGAGCTGCTCGACCTCATCCGGCGCATCGACGAGCCGATGATCCTCGACGCCGACGGGCTTAACGCCGTGGCCGAAGATCTGGACGCCCTCGACCACTGCGCCGGCCCGCGCCTCCTCACGCCGCACCCCGGCGAAATGGCACGGCTCGACCCGTCTTCCGCCAAACGCTCGCGCGCCGAGACCGTCCAGCTTTTCACCAAGCGGCATCCGCACACCCTCCTTCTCAAGGGCGCGCGCACCCTCATCGGCGAGCACGGCTGGGAGCTCTCCTACAATTCCACCGGCTCGCCCGGCATGGCGACTGGCGGCATGGGCGACGTCCTCACGGGCGTCTGCGCCGCTCTCGCTGGGCAGGGACTCCCACTTTACCATGCCGCGCGCATCGGCGCGTGGCTCTGCGGACGCGCCGCCGAACTCGCCATTTCCTCCGGTCGGGAATCCGAGGAATCGCTGGTTCCGCCGGCGATATTCCGGCACCTCGGCGCGGCTTTCAGCGAACTGCGTGCTGGGCGTTACTAAACCGCTCCCGGAATTTTTCTGACCGTGGTCAGATGGTCTCTGAGTTGCGGGTATGTTGCCCGCATTTGAACTCTGCCTTCTCCGCCAAGCAACCGCGGCGGAAGCGATGCGCGATTCAGCAGTGCCCGCCGTTCTAAAACGCGGTCAAACAAAAAAACCCAAATTCAAATTATGAAACTCAACCTCCAAAAATTCACGGGCGCGATGTTCGTCGCGGCCGCACTCACCTGCACCCCAGCGTTCGCACAATCGTCTGTTACCACGACCAGTACCGACCACCTCGGCAGGCACGATTAGCGACTTCAGCCCGGACACCATCGTCATCCGGTCCGAAACCAGCCCTGAGCCGATCCGCTACAGCTACTCGAAAACCACAACGTACGTGGACGACGCAGGCCAGCCAGTCTCGCTTGAGCTCGTCAAATCCGGCCTCCCGGTTACCGTTAGCTACATCAAGGAAGGCGACCGCATGATCGCCAACCGCGTTATCGTTCACAAAAAGAAGACCACGACAACGACCAGCGACGGCGGCGCTGCGGTCATTGAGAAAAAGCGCACGACTGTGACCAACGACGCTCCGGCCGTGATCGAGAAGAAAACCTCCACGACCACGACTTCCGAGACGAAGTAATTTCGAACGTTCAACAAAAACCCGCGGAGCACCACTCCGCGGGTTTTTTGCGTCTGTTTTTCCTCGGAAAAATTTCCTCTCCTGAAACACCCGACTGCTCACCGACGTGCGAACCAACAACGACTAACTCACCGACCATGGACAATACTGAGACTTCTGAATCCACCTGCATGAACTTCGATGCCCTCCGCCAGCGGACGGAGGACTACGTTCGTGATGAACCGACCAAAGCAGTCGGCATCGCACTCGCTGCCGGCATGCTATTTACCATCGTCCCTGTTTTTCGCATCGTCGGCGGCTTGCTGCGCGTCGCCATCCTGCTGGCCAAGCCGGCCATCGTGATCTTCGGCGCCATGAAGGTCTACGAGCAATACCAGAAGCGCGATGACGCCGAATAACCCGCCTACCCAGATGGATACCCAGGAAACCGGCGAATCTTTTGAAGACAGAGCAAGTGACCTCGCCCGACAGGCGGATGCGGCCCTGCGCGAAAATCCAATCCCCGCGATCATCACCGCCGTCGCCATCGGCTTCGGTGTGGGATTGCTCGTCCGCGCGCTCCAGCCCGCTCCGCACCCGCTGCGGGATTACTTTGACGAGACCTCCGACTACGTCCGCTCCTCGCTGAAGCCGCTGAAGAAGAAGGCAAAACGAGCCTACAAAAACTCGGCTAAAGTCGCGCACGACCTTGCGGAAGAAATTCGCGATGTGGACCTCGATCCGGTCGCGAACTGGTGGAAGCGACTCTGGTCTTAATTGTAGAATCTTAGATCGTCTTAAAATGCGCGGAGTTCCCTCCGCGCATTTTTTTTGTGAAAAAGCGTTGACCACCTCCCCCGGGTTCTTGTTAAGACCGAGTCTCAACAAGAAATTATGAGCATCCAATCCTTCTTCCGCTTCGCCCTCCTCACCACTCTTTGCTGCGTCGCCGGCACCGCCTCCGCCTCCGAACGGCGTTTCGCTTACACCTACGAAACTACGACGACTCCGAAGGGTGCCGTGGAATTCGAGAACTGGGCGACTTGGAAACACGGCAGCGAAGATGGTACCCGCTTCGATCAGTTTCAGTTCCGCCACGAACTGGAATTCGGCGTCACTGACCACCTGCAAGTCGCCGTCTACCTCTTCGACTGGCAGTACCGATGGCAATGATCCCGACGGCCGCAACGCTCGCTGGCAGCATTCCGGTTTCGAGGTCATTTACAATCTTTCCAACCCCAACACCGACTTCCTTGGCAGCGCCCTTTACTTTGAGGCCGTGGCCGGTGAGGACGCGGTGGAGCTCGAGGGTAAGCTCCTGCTGCAAAAGAATTTCGGCCCGCTCACCGTCGCCTACAATTTGATCGTCGAGGCCGAATTCGAGGGCGAAAATTTTCGCGATGAGACCAGCGGCGAGCTTGGGCAATCCCTCGGCGTGAGCTACGAGTTGAGCCCACGCTTTTCCGTCGGCGGCGAGTTGCTTCACGAGATCGCCGTGCCCGATTGGGCCACGACCCGCGGCTCGAACTTCTTCGCCGGACCCAACGCGTCCGTGCGTTTTGGTCGCGCTTTCGTTACTGCCACCGCATTGTTCCAGCTCACCGCCGTCGACGGCGAGCCCGACACGCAGATTCGTGTCGTCACCGGGTTCGACTTCTAATGCGCCGGCTCCTTCTCGTTTCCGCGGCCGCCCTCACCCTCGGCGGCTGCGTCGCACCGGCGGTCATCCCGCCGGTGAGCCCCGCCATGGCGGGACGCGGCGTCTCGGTCAACACGCTGGAAAAAGGCCGCAGCATTTACACCGAGCAATGCACGAAGTGTCACCGGCCCTATTCGCTGGAGAAATATCGTGCGGATCAATGGCACGACATCGTCGTCAAGATGAGCCCGCGTGCGCGTCTCGACGCTGCGCAGACCGAAGCTCTACTCGCCTACATATCCGGCGTTAAGAGACTCCCGCCTCCGCCTCCTGCGAACTGAGAGGCGGGGACGGCCCGGCTGGAGTCAGACCTCGCAAAGCCGGAGAAGGAGTGTTTGCGATTGCCCCCGGAGGCCTTAGCCTCCCCGCCCGTGAACGCGAAAATCTCTGCCCGCAATAACGTCAGAGTTTTCGGCAAAGGCTCACAGCCAATGCTGCTCGCGCATGGTTTCGGCTGCGATCAGAACATGTGGCGTTTCATCACGCCCGCGTTTGAGGACCACTACCGGATCGTCCTCTTCGATTACGTTGGCTCCGGAAAATCCGATCTCCTCGCCTACGACCAAACGCGCTACGCGACGCTCGAAGGCTACGCGCTCGACGTGCTCGAAATCTGCGACGAGCTGGAACTCTCGGACGTCGTCTTCGTCGGGCACTCCGTCAGCAGCATGATCGGCGTGCTCGCTTCGATTCAACGACCGGGGCTTTTCGCAGAGCTCATTTGCGTCTCCCCTTCGCCCTGCTACGTGAACGACGGGGACTACGTTGGCGGTTTCGAGCGCTCGGACATCGCCAGTCTGCTCGACATGATGGACCGCAACTTCATCGGCTGGGCGCAATCTCTCGCCCCGGTCATCATGAAGAATGACGATCGCCCGGAGTTCGGACGCGAGTTGGAGGAGAGCTTCTGCTCGACGGATCCGATCATCGCGCGACGTTTTGCCGAAGCCACTTTTTACGCGGACAACCGCTCCGATCTTCCGCTGGTGCGCGTGCCTTCCTTGATTCTCCAGTGCACCGACGATGCGATCGCGCCAATTTGCGTTGGCGAATATCTTCATCGCCATCTTCAGCAGAGCACGCTCCGGCTAATGGAGGCGACCGGGCACTGTCCGCACGTCAGCCATCCTCAGGAAACGATCCGGCTCATGCGCGAATATCTGGCCAGCTCCCGTGAACTCGTTCGCTGAGACGCGGCCGGTCGACAATGAATGAAGTGCTCGATGCCGCGCCGTGCGGTTTTCTGAGTGTTGCCGACGACGGGTCGATCCGTGCGATCAATGCCACCCTTCTGCGGATCCTCGGCTACGAGCGCGCCGACGAGCTGTGCGGGCAGCATCTCCAGCGCATCCTCACCGCCGGCGCGCGCATCTTTTACCAGACCCACCTTTTCCCGCTGCTGAAAATGCGCGCGCACGTGGAGGAAATCTACCTCTCGCTGCGCGCGAAAAGCGGCGAGGAAATCCCGGTCTTGATCAACGCCCGGCGCACGGAGCGCGACGGCGCACCGATCAGCGATTGCGTGTTCGTCCGCATGCGGCAGCGCGCCAATTTCGAAGCGGAACTCCTCGCCGCCCGGAAAGCGGCAGAGCAGGCCAGCAAAGCAAAAGATCAATTCCTGGCCACGCTCAGCCACGAACTCCGCACGCCTCTCAACCCCGTGCTGATGGTCGCAGCCTCGATGGAAATGGACCCGGCATTGCCCGCCGGAGCGCGCGAACAGGCGGCCTCCATCCGCCAGAATGCGGAACTCGAGGCGCGCCTGATCGACGACCTCCTCGATCACACTCGCATCGTGAACGGCAAGTTGAAATTGGTGCCCTCGGTCATCGACCTGCACGCGCTCATGAGCCAGACCGAGGAGATCGTGAAAAGTGAGGGCAGCGGGAAACGCGTGACCGTGCTTTTCCAAAAAAAGCCTCCGCGCACCACGTCCTCGGCGACGCGGCGCGGATGCAGCAGGTCCTCTGGAACGTGGTCAAAAACGCGATCAAATTTACGCCCTCCAACGGCGAGGTGAAGGTCATCACCAGCGACAGCGCACCCGGTCGGCTGCGCATCGAAGTCGTCGATACCGGCATCGGCATCGACGAGAGCGGGCTTCAGCGCATCTTCAATGCCTTCGAGCAGGGCTCCGTCTCCACCCAGCAGTTTGGCGGCCTCGGCCTCGGGCTCGCCATCGCCCGCGCGATCGTCGATATGCACCGCGGCTCCATCGCCGCCGCCAGCGCCGGCAAGGACCGCGGATCGACCTTCACCATCGAATTTGACACCTGCGCCGCGCCGCCCGCGCCGGCCAGTCCGGTCCCCTCGCCGAAGGCCGCGCGCGGCCGGCAGTTGCGCCTCCTCCTCGTCGAAGATCACGACTCCAGCCGCGAAGTCCTCGCCAGCATCCTGCGGCGTTTCGGCCACTTCGTCGAAGCCGCCGCCAACGGCGCGGACGCGCTCCGGGCGGCCGCATCCGCCGAGCCCCTCGACCTCGTGATCAGCGACCTCGGCCTGCCCGACCAGAGCGGCTTCGAGCTGATGGAGAAGCTCAAAGCGCGGCACGGTCTCCGCGGCATCGCCCTCAGCGGCTACGGCATGGATGAAGACGTCCGGCGGGCCAGGGAAGCCGGCTTCAGCGCTCATTTGATCAAGCCCGTCTCGATGGAACAGCTCCGCCTCCTGCTCGATCAAGCCGCCGCGGGCACCCTTTCCTAGCTCGCAACCGCACGGCAAGTCGGAGACCTGCTGCGCGCTTGCGAGGCCACGCCCCGGAACCTACCTTCGCTCCCTTTTCTCCTTATGTCCGACGAACGCAAAACCCTCGAACAGCGCCACGCAGATGACCGACCTCGAGCGCCTCCGCCACAGCGCTGCGCACGTGCTGGCGACCGCCATCCTGCGCATCTGGCCGGAGGCGCAATTCGCCGCCGGGCCGCCGGTGGAGAACGGCTTTTACTACGACGTCGATCTGCCGCACCGCATCACGCCGGAGGACTTCGCGCAGATCGAGGCGGAGATGAAAAAGGAGATCAAGGCGAACCACGTCTTCGAAAAGCAGGCGCTCAGCCGCGCCGACGCGCTGGCCATGGCGGAGCGCGGGGAACTCGCGGCGCTGACTGCGCCGCGGCACGCCCTCCACCTTCAAGCTCGACATCATCCAGGGCATCCCCGAGGGCGAAGAAATCTCCATCTATCCGCAACGGCGACTTCATCGACCTCTGCGCCGGGCCCGCACGTCATGCGCACCGGGCAATATCGGCGCCTTCAAGCTCACCCACGTCGCCAGCGCCTACTACAAGGGCGACGAAAAGAACCCGCAGCTCCAGCGCATCTACGGCACGGCCTTCAAGAACAAGACCGAGCTGGAAGCCTACTTCACCATGCTGGAGGAGGCGAAGAAGCGCGACCACCGCAAGCTCGGCAAGGAGATGGAGCTCTTCTGCTTCGACGACGACGTCGGCCCCGGCCTCCCGCTCTGGCTCCCGCGCGGCACGGTCCTCATCGAGGAGTTGGAAAAGCTCGCGAAAGAGACGGAGTTCGCCGCCGGCTACGACCGCGTCCGCACGCCGCACCTCGCGCGGGAGAACATGTATCTCACCAGCGGGCACCTGCCTTACTACGCGGAGTCGATGTTCCCGCCGATGGAGTTCGATGAAGATGCGAACGAACGCGAACGAGCTGCGAACGAGCTCATCGATGCTTGAGCAGCGAGATTCCGTCGATCAGCTGAGATGACAGCGAGCTCTTGCTGACGAACGCGTCCAAGCGACGACGTCTGCACGATCTGCAGAACGTCAAAGACGCTTCGCCGAATGCTTCGAGAGCGATAGGCAACGCGTCGAGATCAGCTGATGACGGTGCGAATCGAGAAGCGTCTCGAAGCTAGCAAACGCTCGGATCGCTACTACCTCAAAGCCATGAACTGCCCGCATCACCACAAGCTCTTCGGAGCGGTGCCGCGCAGTTATCGCGACCTGCCCCTGCGCCTCGCCGAATACGGCACCTGCTACCGCTACGAGCAGAGCGGCGAACTCTTCGGCCTGATGCGCGTCCGCGCCATGCAGATGAACGACGCCCACATCTACTGCACCGAGGAGCAGTTCGCCGCCGAGTTCGAGGCCGTGAATCAGATGTATCTGAAGTACTTCAAGATCTTCGGCATCGACCGCTACCAGTTCCGCTTCAGCACCCACGAGCCCGGAGGAACTCGGCAAGAAGTTCGTCGATCAAAGCGAGCTCTGGCTGAAGACCGAGAAGATGGTCCGCGACGTGTTCGTCGCCAGCGGCGCGCCCTTCGTCGAAGTGCCGAATGAAGCCGCCTTCTACGGCCCGAAGATCGACATCCAGATCTGGAACGTCATCGGCAAGGAATTCACCCTCGCCACCAACCAGGTCGATTTCGCCGTCCCCGCGCGCTTCGGCCTCACCTACAAGACTCGCGACAACACCGAGGCCACGCCGCTCTGCATCCACCGCGCCCCGCTCGGCACGCACGAGCGTTTCATCGGCTTCCTCATCGAACACTACGCCGGCAACTTCCCGCTCTGGCTCGCGCCGGAGCAGGTGCGCGTCATCACCATTGGCGACGACGCCCCACTCGTGGCCTCCGGTCGCGAACTCGTCGCCGAACTCCGCGGCCATGGCGTCCGCGCCGCGCTCGATGCCGGCACCGATCCGATCAAGGCCAAGATCGCCGACGCCGAGCAGCAGAAAGTCCACACCATGCTCGTCCTCGGCCCACGCGACCTCGAGGCCGGCGACGTCTCCGTCCGCATCCACGGCAAAGGCCCGCAAGGCGCCAAGCCCCGCGCCGAGGTCATCGCCGACCTGCTCGCCGCGATCAAAGAACGCCGCGCCGGCTAGGACGCGGTAAAAAGAAGTGGGCGTGCTCTAGTTTCCGGCGCCGCCGGAGATGATCGTGGCGCCGTCGTTGGCGATGATGGAGGCGCCATCGTTCGCAATGATGCTCGCGCCATCATTCGAGATGATGTTGCCGGCACCGCCGGAGATGATGCCGCTCGCATTGACCACGGTGACGAAACCGGGCTTGGTCGCGAGGAGGTTGCCCGCTCCACCGGAGATGATGTTGCCGCCGCCGCCCGAGATGATGTTTCCCGCGCCGCCGGCGACGATATTGCCGCCGCCACCGGAGATGATGCCGGGACCGCGCGGATCGATCTTGAAGGGCTGGCCATTCACCAGCACGCCCGCACCGTCCTGACCGATGAGCGAGGCGCCGTCATTGGCGATGATGTTCCCCGCGCCCCCGGCGATGATGTTCCCGGCGCCGCCGGAGATGATCGCCTGGATGGTGTTGAAGATATTGTCCTGCGTGCAAAAGCCGACGCCCTGCACGTTCACGAGATTCCCCGCGCCGCCGGAAATGATATTGCCCGCGCCGGCCGCGATGATGTTCCCGGCGCCACCGGAGATGATATTTCCCGCGCCGCCGGAGATGATGTTGCCCGCACCGCCCGCGACAATCTGCCCGCCGCCGTTTTGGATGATGAAGGCGCCGTTGGTCAGCACGATGACATCGGTCCCGCGCATCGTGGTGTAGATGCTGTTGCCGTTGAGATTGCTCACGCCGGCTTCGATCGCGCTCGAGCCTTTGCCGAAGATATTTGCGCCAACGGCCTGAAGCTGCGCGCCGAACCACTGCCACGCGGAGACGGCCGGATTCGTGGAAAGGACGACCGTGCGCGAAGGCCCGGGCACGATGGCCGGAGCGTTGGCGAGCTTGCCTCCGCCGGAGACGGAGTCGACGTAGCAGGAATTCTCCACGAGCAGATCGTTCTGGTAGACCGACTTGGGTTTCACGCGGACCACGAGGTTTCGCGCCGCGACGCCGTGCGCGGGAAGATCGCCCGTATTCCACGTGGCAATGCCGCGGGGCGTGGTCACACCCGGCGAGCAATCCGCAGTGACGATCTCCGTGCCGAAGGGAATCTGGATCGCGACGCGGACATTGTGCACGGGGATGTTCCCGGCATTTCCGAAGGCGATCGTGTAGAGCATTTTCTCGCCCGGCTTCACGAACTGCGGCGAGGTTTTGAGCGCCCAGAGCTTGGCGCGTTGGGGCTCTTTGATTCTCGTGATGGCTTCATCGAGAGCTTCCGCGCTTTCACCAAATCGGTGGGAATCGAGTCCCGATTCGCGAGCAGACTCCGCGCGGCGCTGGGCTGCGGGGAGGGCGCCACAGCGCCATTCGAGTAGAAGCCGCCGATGGTGCTCTTCTGCTTCAGCAGCGCATCGGGCAGGCGCAGCGCCACGGGAAGCGGATTATCCACCTGCACGCGCAGCCGCACGTGGCCACGCGTCGCGGGGTTGTCGGGTTGCCCGGGCTCAGGCTGCCCGGCGAGCATGCCGACTTTGTATTTCACGGACCGCCGATTGGCAGCGACTTCGAAGTCTCCACTCGTGGGCTGAAGTTGGTCGTCGAGAAACTCGCCGACACGGTAGCTCGTGCCCGGCGGAATCTCCGCAGTGACCACGACATTGAAGGCGTCCACGCCTCCGTCGTTGTGAAATCCGATGACGTAATCGAAGGCTTCGCCGGGCGCCGGTTCGGGATTGTCGGGCGTCGTTTCCACTTCGAGCGAAATGGGCTTCACCACTTTCACGGCCACCTGCGCCGGTTGCCCGCGCACTGGCTTGCTCAGACTCTCGGTGAACATCGAATACTCGCGGCTGGCGATAAATTTGCCCGCGGCCGTGGGCCGTTCGCGAGGAGGCGGGGACCATGCGGCGGCGCGATAGCTCAAGACGCCCTCCGCACCCGGGGCGAGATCGCCGACGCGAAATTCGATCACTCGCGTCAGCTTCAAATCCTGCTCGAGCGTGTGTCCGGGCAGCGGCAGCCGGCGCATGGCGGCGTCGTAAAAGGCATACGAAAACGGGTTCGAAAGCTCCTGACCGTCCAGCATCAACGAGCCGAGAAACTCCGCGCCGGCGGCGATTTCTTCGACGATGACGCACCGCTTGGCCGTCGAAGCGCCTGTGTTAAAAAAGCGCAGGCGATACTCCATCTGCCCGCCCTCGATCACGGTGGTGACATCGCCGAGACCCGGCACGCGAAACAAGCCGGCACCCGCCCCGAGCCCGACCGCCTGCTTCACAAATCCGATCTGCGGCAGCGCCAAGGCATTGGCGGCGGAGACCAGCGTGGCTCCGGGCGTTGGCTCATCTCCCTTGCCGAGCGCCACGACAGCTTCTCCGGAGGGCAGGCTGGCTTTGGCATTGAAGTCGAAATTCACCACGCGATTGGTGGCCGATTGGTTCTCCCCGAGCACCACGGAGGTGGCGATGTCGTATTGCGCGCGGACGGTGTAACGGATGTCGCGCTGCTCGCCCGCCGGGATCGTGCCGACGAGCCAGGTGAGAAGCTGCTGCTCGCTGAAGCTGAACGGGGTGATCGACGGGTTGGAGTTCAGCGTGGGATTGGGGAGCTGGCTGCCGGTGAAGTTGCCGCTTCCGCCGGCATTGAGCCGGACGAATTCCAGCGTCGTGCCCACGGGCAGCCGGTTGGTCACCGTGACGCCGTTCATCGCGTAGGGAGCGAAATTCGTGACGCGCAGTTGATACTCGATCAGCCCGCCTCCGCTCACCACATCGGTGAGCGACTTCACCACGATACCGATGGAACTCTCCACTTCGCTGTCGAGCACCGGGCCCTTTTGCAGCGGCACTTGATCGGCCTTCACGCTCGTGGATTTGAGCCGGATGCCTTTGTGAATGGGCAGGTTCGAATCCACCTGCACATTGACTTCCTTTTGCTGGCTGGCACCGGGGGCGAGGGAAGCAAAGTGCCACTCGACCGAGCGCGCCTTCTCGATATTGCCGGTGTCGGGGATCAGCTTGCGTGTGTTTTGCGCGTAGACCAGGTCCGTCTGTCCCGTCGGGACATCGAAGCGCATGACGACGTTCGTCGCCGGCGCGGAGCCGATGTTTTTCACTTCGAGGAAGTAGCGGAGGTCTTCGTCGAGATGCGTCGTCGCGCCGGTCGTATCGCTCACCGAATTGTGACGCACGGTGAATTGCAAGATCGGCCCCGGCAGGACGGTGAACGGCCCGATCGCGGTGCCGCTCGCGTCGCTGAAGCCTGTGGCCGAAGTGCGCGTGCGGAAATAGATGCCATTGCCGGTCGGCAGATCTTTTTGTGCCAGAACCCAAGTGACAGCTCTCGCGGTCGCGCGCGACATCGAGCCGCCGGGCAGGTCCGCCCAACTCGCCTCCAGATTTGGGGAGTTCGAATACTGCACCTTTAACGCGAGGCCCGGGGCGAGCGCGTTGACCCTCTGCACCGCAACGAATTTCCACTCCACGCCCACTTTCCCGCTCGTCACTTTTTTCCCCCCGATGGTCACCGCCAGCGAATTCGAGGCGTGGACCGCTGACAGGCCGGGCGGGAGCGGCACCCCATTGCCGACAGCCTGCGCAAAGGCTGGCTCAAAGCCGCCATTTTCCTCCGACGAGGTCAGCGGCTGGCGCGGGTTGGTCGCGCTCTCCGGCTCCGCCAGCATCGTGAAGACATTCGAAAAGCCGTCCGAGCCGCGCGCGGCAAACAGCATCGTCGCGCCATCTTGAGAAATGCCGGGGTAATCGACCGAGGGGTCTGCGCTCCACGCCGTCAGCGCGACGCGGGGATTGCCCGCGGACTCGGTGGTCAACGCCCCGGTCTCGTCGCGGATCGTCAGCGCGGACAGCCGCGCGTCCGAAACGGTCCGGTCCAGGAAGGCAATCCGGGAGCCATCGGGAAACCAAGCCGGCCGGCTCGACTGGACGCCGCTCTGCGTGGCGTTGAGTTGCACCGCGGGATTATTCGCGCTCTCGGGCGTCACCGCGCCTTGGTCGTCAAGGATCGTCAGCAGGCGGATTGTCGAGTCCAATCGGCAGAAAAGCACCTGCCTCCCGTTCGGCGCGAACGCCGGATCGCTGCTAAACGCACTGCCCGCCGTCAGCTTGCGCGACGGATTGGTGGTGGCGTGCTCCGGAGTGATCTGCCCCTGCGCGTTCACCGCGGTGACCATGAAAAGGTGGTCGCTGTTTTCGTGTTGAGCCGTGTAAATGAGCCGCCGTCCGTCGGGACTCCACGTCGGTCGGGCATTAAAGAGCACGTCGCTTCCGGTCCGCAGCGCGACCGGCACATTTCCAGGCCCGGCCGGCGCCGCCTTCATCACAAAGAGAGCCTGCTGCGAAGCGGCAAAATCAAACCCCACAAACGCCACGTGCGTGCCGTCGGTGCTCAGCGCCGCAGCGCTGCCGCCGTAATCAGCCCCGGTGAGATCAATCTTGTTGCTCCCGTCCGGATCCATCAGCCCGAGGCCACCGTTCACCGAATAGACGATCCTGCTGCCAGCCGGCGTCGGCGTATTGACGCTGGAATTGAAGAGCACGCTGAGCTGGACGTCGTTGCCTCCCGGGGCGGTCGGCTGACCGGTGAGCACATCGAGCTTCAAGTCCGAATTCAAGTCGCCCAACGCTAGGCGACGCGCCCCCGGGGCCGTGGCAAATTCCGCCTTCTCCATCTCAAACCCCGTGAACGCGCCGCCGGCGTCCAACTGCGGTGTAGCACTCAGCACGACGGTCTTTCCCGAAATGCCATCGACGACCACTACGTCGCTGAACTCGTCCGCCCCGACCGGTCCGATCGCCACGTCTCCCACCGCTTCGACCGTCACGCCTGCTTCGGTGAGATGAAAAACAAAGGGTCCCTGCGGCTCAAACGATCCGAATCCGCCCTGGCCATCTGCCACGTTGCGCGCAATCACGATGCTCGATTGCGTCGCTCCGGCGATATCGGTGGAAAAGCCAAAAGTGACCAGATCGCGCCGGTCGTCGCGGGAGACGTCACCGACCGCGAGAGCGACGGGATGCTGCTCGCCGGTCGAGTAGGTCGTCGGAGCCGTGAAGCCGCTGCCGGGCACATTCGTCAGCACCCGCAGCGCCTGCCCGGCGTAGTCGATCGTCGCAAGGTCGGGCTGCTCGTCGCCATTCACATCGCCGAGCGTCAACTCTCCCGCGTAGCTCGACGTCTGTCCCGCCGCCGGGGGCAGATCGTGGAAGATCGGTGCCGCGAACGCATAGCTGCTCGTCGGCCCGAGATTGAGAAACACCGCGACACGCGCCGTATTGCCACCGGCCCCGTCGCCAAAATCACCTGTCGCCACCAGATCGATCAATCCATCGTCATTCACATCGCCAGCCGCCAGATGGAGGAGAAAGGTCAGCGTCTGATCGACGTGCGAGATCTGAACGGGCGGCGCGAACCCAAGCGCCGGCGGGTCCCCCGCGTCGAGACCTTGGTTGAAGATAACGCTGACGTCGCCATTCATCGCGACGGTGAAGTCCGGCTTCCCATCGTTGTTCAGATCGGTGACCACCACCCCGGTCGGCTGGTAATCGAGCGTGAAACTTTCGCTCGAATAGTCCGTCGCCGCCTCCCCGGTGCCCCCGGGTGCGCGCCGCCTGATCGTCACCGCCCGCGTTTCTCGATCGACCTGCACCATGTCAGCGGTGTTGTTCCCATCGAGATCGAGTTGCACTCGCAGGTCGCGGCCGGGATGCTGCGAATCCGCGACTACATGACTGGCCTCCACCGCCGCCGGCGAAGACACGCCGCTCTCTGTAAAACGCAACGCCGACGTCGAAAATGTCGGGGTGCCTGCAACGGAGGGCCGGGGGAGGGCGCTCACCGCAGCCAAACCAAAGGAGCCAAAGAAGCCCATGACCCAGCGGACGCGCCAATGACGGAAGTTGCTCATGGAAAAGGGCATAGTCGGCCACCCTCGCACACTCTTTCCCGAAAAATAGGTCCATTTTCGGTCTGATGCGACCAAGGTGCCGAACCGGTGAAATGCAAGGCCCGTGTGCCCGAGAGCCCTCCGGCGGCAAGGAGGAGAAGGTGTCCACGACCGACCGCCGGGTGGCTGACGAAGTATTGGCGGAAACCCTCACCTCCCATTCCCTGATGAACAACGATTCCAATCCCGTCGGCTGGTTCGAGATCTACGTGCAGGACATGGCGCGCGCCCGGAAGTTCTACGAACAGACGCTTCAGACCACCTTTCAGCATCTCGAAAGTGCGGGACTGGAAATGTGGGCCTTTCCCATGGAGCGAGGTGGCAATGGATGCGCAGGGGCGCTCGTCCACATGCCGGGCAAAGATTCCGGCCCCGGCGGCACGATTGTCTATTTCATGTGCGAGGATTGTGCCGTGGAAGCCTCGCGAGCGGCCGAGAACGGCGGTAGGATCCAGCAAGAGAAGTTTGCCATCGGAGAATATGGCTTCATTGCCCTCGTCCACGACACTGAGGGGAATTTGATCGGTCTTCACTCGATGAAATAAGCCTGTTTAGGCCGCGGAGAAGAAGGTCGCGCGGGCGAGAGCAGCCGCGCCACAAGGTCACGCCTCGCTCGACCCAGTCCTCAGCTGTTCTCCTACCCGGGTAGGCCGCAAGCCCCGTTGGCTAAGATTTCGTGCTTTGGAGGCCATCTGTAGGACGAACGCTCACGGTCGCTAGGAGCGCCCGCCCTCACAGCGTCGAACATCATCAGGAGGCTGGATTTTTCCCAAAGATCGGGAAGGATGCGCGCTCATCCCTTCCTTCTCATGCGACCGACCACCCTGCTCTGTGCCACCTACGCTTTCGCCCTCGCAGCTTCGGCGGCTCCTCCGCAGGGGGTGTATCTTGAGCATGGCAAGACCGGCGCCACGCTGACCCGCAATGGTACCCCTTTTCTCGTGAAAGGGGGAGGCGGGGGCGAACAGGCGCTGGAATCGCTGGCGAAGGCGGGGGGAAACTCGATCCGGCTCTGGGGAGACGATAATCTCGGAGAGATGCTCGATCGGGCGCAGAAGCTGGGCTTGACCGTCTGCGCCGGCATCTGGCTGGGACAAGTGCGGCAAGGCTTTGACTGGACGGATGCGGCAGGGCTGATCAAGCAGCGCGAGCACATCCGCGCGGTGGTGGAGAAATACAAGAGTCACCCCGCTCTTCTCGTCTGGGCGCTGGGCAATGAGATGGAAGACCCGCAGGGGCGCAACGGCGCGGTCTGGGGGCAAATCAATAATCTCGCCCGGATGGTAAAGGAGCTCGATCCAACGCACCCGACGATGACGGTGGTGGCGGAAATCGGCGGAGATAAGGTGAAGAACTTCACGGCCCTCTGCCCGGATGTGGACATCCTGGGGATCAATTCCTACGGCGGGGCAGCGTCGGTCGCCGAGCGCTACCGGAAGCTCGGCGGGACCAAGCCTTTCATTCTCACGGAATACGGGCCCAACGGCATCTGGGAGGTCAGCAAGGACGCCATCGGCGCCTACCCGGAGCTGACCAGCACGGCCAAAGGCGAGGCATATCGCGCCGCGTATCAAAGCAATGTGGTCGCGGCCCGCGATCTCTGCCTGGGGTCGTATGCCTTTCTCTGGGGGCAGAAGCAGGAGGTGACGCCGACTTGGTTCTCGATGTTCCTCGCCGACGGGACGCCGCTCGCCGCTGCGCAGGTGGTCTCCGAACTCTGGACCGGCAAGCCGCCGGCCAACCGGGTGCCGGTGATCACCGCCTTGGAGGTGATAGGTGAGCGCACCGCCAAGCCGGGGGCGGCCTTGGTGGCGACGCTCGAAGCCTCCGACCCGGAGCGCGACCCGCTGACGGTCGAGTGGAGCCTGCAGCGCGACCCCGGCGAATACGGCAGCGGCGGTGACAAGGAAGCCACCCCTCCCACCTTTCCCGAAGCTGTCGGAAAAACATCCACCACGAGCGCGACCGTGACGCTGCCAAAGGACGGGGGACTTTACCGGCTCTTCGCCACCGTGCGGGACTCCCACGGAGGCGGCGCGGTGGCCAATGTGCCGCTGCGGGTGGACGCGCCCGTGACTATCGCTCTTGGTCAGAAAGCCCAGCTGCCGCTCACGGTCTATGCCGAAGACGGCGAGGCGCAGACTTACATCCCCGCCGGCTGGATGGGCGACACGAAGTCCATCAAACTCGATCCCGCCTCCACCGAGCAGCCGCACGCTGGGAAGACCTGCCTGCGCTGCGACTTCGCCGCTGACGCCGGCTGGGGCGGGGTGACGTGGCAGAATCCCGCCGGGGACTGGGGCGACCGCGGGGGCGGCTACGACCTGACGGGGGCCAAGAAGCTGACCTTCTGGGCGCGAGGCGCGAAGGGCGGAGAGACGCTGAACGTGGAATTCGGCACGCTGGCGAAGCCGAAAAAGTTCTTCGACACTGGCCACGGCAAGCTGGGTCCGATCACGCTGACAGCGGATTGGAAGCAATACGACCTGGATGTCACAGGGCTCGATCTGACTCGGATCAAAACCGGCTTCGTCTGGACCCTCGCCAGCCCCGGCCACCCGGTGACTTTCTACCTCGACGACGTGCGCTGGGAGTAGCCGTGCACTACAGCCGCGAGATGAGCAGTTCGCGCTGGAAGATCAGCTCCTTCGGCAGGCGGTCGTGGAGCGTGAGGAAGAGCTCGGTCTGCGAGATGAGTTCGCGCTGCCACTCGGCGGCGTCGATCTTCATGCACTGCTCGAATTTCTCCCGCGGGTAATCGAGCCCGGTCCAGTCGAACTCCTCGTAGCGCGGCATCCAGCCGATCTGCGTCTCGCTGGCGCGCGGCGCGGCCGCGGGTGCGGTCGATGATCCACTTGAGGACGCGGATGTTTTCGCCGAAGCCGGGCCAGAGGAACTTGCCGTCCGCGTCCTTGCGGAACCAGTTCACGTGGAAGATGCGCGGCGGGTCGGTGAGGTCGCGGCGCATGCCGAGCCAGTGGTTGAAGTAGTCGCCCATGTTGTAGCCGCAGAAGGGCAGCATCGCCATCGGGTCGCGGCGCACCTGGCCGACGCTGCCGGCGGCGGCGGCGGTCGTCTCGCAGCCCATCGTCGCGCCGAGATAGACGCCGTGGATCCAGTTGAAGCGACTGGAAGACGAGCGGCATGGTGGTGGCGCGGCGTCCGCCGAAGATGATCGCGCTGATCGGCACGCCCTCCGGGTCGCTGCGCCTCCGGGGCGAGCGCGGGGTTGTTCGCCATCGGCGCGGTGAAGCGGCTGTTCGGGTGCGCCGCTTTTTCCTTCGGAGTCGGGCGTCCACGGGCTGGCCCTTCCAGTCGAGGCAGCCCGGCGGGCGGCGGCTCGTCGTTGCCTTCCCACCAGACGTCGCCGTCGGGCGTGAGCGCGACGTTCGTGTAGATCGTGTCGCGCGCGATGGTCTCCATCGCGTTCGGGTTCGACTTGCGGTTCGTGCCCGGCGCGACGCCGAAGTAGCCGGCCTCGGGATTGATCGCGTAGAGCCGGCCGTCCGCGCCCGGCTTCATCCAGGCGATGTCGTCGCCGACGGTCGTGATCTTCCAGCCCTCGAAAGCCTGCGGGCGGGATGAGCATGGCGAAGTTCGTCTTGCCGCACGCGCTCGGGAACGCCGCGGCGACGTAGGTCTTCTCGCCCGTCGGGCGACTCGACGCCGAGGATGAGCATGTGCTCGGCCATCCAGCCCTGCTGCGCGCCCGAGGTAGCTGCCGATGCGCAGCGCGAGGCACTTCTTGCCGAGCAGCACATTGCCGCCGTAGCCGGAGCCGACGGAGATGATCGTGTTGTCCTGCGGGAAGTGGCGATGAAGCGGCGGTCGGGGTTGCAGTCGAGCACGCTGTGCAGGCCGCGGTTGAAGTCGTCGCCGTCGCCGAGCTGGTCGAGCGCGACCTGCCCCATGCGCGACATGATGCGCATGTTGAGCACGACGTAGATCGAGTCGGTGATCTCGACGCCGACCTTGGTCAGCGGCGAGCCGGGCGGGCCCATGAGATACGGGACGACGTACATCGTGCGGCCCGTCATCGCGCCTGCGAGCAGCGCGTGGAGCTTCGTCGTACATCTCGCGCGGCGCGCGCCCAGTTGTTCGTCGGCCCGGCCTCGTCCTTGGCGGGCGTGCAGATGAAGGTGCATTGCTCGACGCGCGCCACGTCGTTCGGATTCGAGCGGTGGTAGTAGCAGCCGGGCAGCTTCTCCTGGTTGAGCTTGATGAGCACGCCCTGCGCGACCGCCTCCGCGAGCAGGAGTTCCTTTTCCTCCTCCGAGCCATCGACCCAGAAGATGCGGTCGGGCGTCGGTGAGCGCGCGCGATTTCTTCGACCCAGGCGCGCAGCGTGTCGTTTGGCGGGACATCGAGCGCCAGAAAGTGGTGGTGTCCATGAAGCGGGCAGCATCGCAGGCGCCCGCCGACGATGGCAAGACGCGGACGTCGGCAGCCACGAATTGCGCACAAACCGCGGATTTGCCGAATCGGCGCCAGCGCGCCGTTATGACTCTTGCTCCAGCATGGCTCGCTATTTTTCCGGCAACAATCAGCCGCTCACGCGCTGGAACAACCTCCCGATCTATCTCACGACGATCCTCACCGCGCTGCTTCGTCGTCGGACTGATCGTCGTCGGCGGTGTCTGGCGCTCGCATGGGCAGCCCGCTGCTGGAGCTCGCTGGTCTTCACGATGCCGCTGGAGCCCGGCGTGGTCGCTCTGGCGGCTGCGTGACCTACGTTTTCGTCGACCAGATTTCGCTTCTTCACGCCCTTCGGCATTCTCTTTTTTTACTGGATGAGCGTCGGGCATCGAGACGCATCTCGGCCGCGCCGCGACTCGCCCGGCTGCTGGCTGCTCGATCACGCTCGACCGCGCCGGCCGTCGCCGCGGTCTGGTGGCTTGGCTTCGGCATGCCCTCGACGACATTCGGGCACGATTACATGCATCGTCCGCGCTGCTCGTCGCCTTCGCCACGCTTTATCCGAAGACCGAGGCGTGGGGCTGGATCCCGTTCAAGTGGGTCGCTTTCGCCTGCATCGTCTGCGGCTCGCTGATGCTGCTCGCCGCAACGCGACTGGTTGCAGCTCGCGCAGCTCTGGGTCTCGTGCGCCGCGGCTTTTGGCTACATCCGCTACGCGCGCGAGCAGGAGTACGACGACTACGAGTCGCCGATTTCGCGCGCTGCGCACTTGGTTCCAGCGGCGGAAATTTCGCGTCCTGCCCGCCGCCGTCGGCGCCGCGGAAATCCGCCGCGTCCGCGAGCCGCAGACCGAGCGGATGCAATCGATCCGCTTCTCGACAAGATCGCGAAATCCGGCCTCGACAGCCTCACCGCCAAGGAGCGCGCGACGCTGGAAAAAGCGCGCGAGGCTTTGATGAAAAAGGAAGCGCCGCAGCGCTGAGCTGACGAGCCTCGCGCGCCCATGGCCGACACCGCCGCCTCCCGCGCCCGAAGCGCCCCGCCGCCTCTCGCGGCTTCGACAACGTCTACGTCACGGCGATGTCGCACTTCTACCGCGGCGAACTCGGCCGGATCATGACCTGGCGCGCGCGGCTCGACACGACGACGAACTGGGCGATCACCAGCACCTCCACCATTTTCACGGTCGCCTTTTCGATCGAGCGCGGTGCCGCACATCATCTTCTTTTTCAACATCGCGATCGTCTGGGTCATGCTCTGGATCGAGGCGCGGCGCTACCGTTTTTACGACGCCTTCCGCGCGCGCGTGCGCATGCTGGAGGCGCATTTCCTCGTGCCGATCGTCGCGCAGAACACGACGCTGCTGCAGGGCGAGTGGCAGAAGCTCGTCTGCGAAGACCTGCTGCTGCCCGTCGTTCAAGATCAGCAACTTCGAGGCGGTCGGGCGCCGGCTGAAGCGCAACTACGTCTTCATCTTCATCATCATCCTCACGGCGTGGATCACGAAAATCTTCCTCCACGCCAGCCCGAAGATCACCTCGACTTCCACTCGTTCTACGCCGCCTTGCGCGTCGGCACCTCGATCCCGAGCTGGCTGGTCGCCTTCGTTTTCGTCGGCACCTTTGCCTCGGTCATCAGCATCGTCTTTTACATCGGCAAAAAGACCACGGGCGAAATCTCCGAGTTCGGCACGCATCGCTCGCTCTGGCGGCTGTAGCGAGGAAGCGGAGGATTGAAAGACGGATCGAGCGGCTCGGATTTGTTTGAATCCGCGAGCTCTTCGCCGATAGCGCGGCGCATGGAATCAAGCGCGCAAGCCACTTCCGCGTCTCTCAACGCCCAACTCTCACCTCTCGACTCAGCTCCGCGACATCGTCGCGAAACTACGCGCTCCCGGCGGTTGCCCGTGGGACCGCGAACAGACCCACGCCAGCCTGCGCGCCGGCGTGATCGAGGAAGCCTACGAAGTCGTCGAGGCGATCAACAATGGCGACGACTCCAACCTCCGCGAGGAACTCGGCGACCTGCTGCTGCAAGTCGTCTTCCACGCGCAGATCGCCACCGAGGAAAACCGCTTCACTTTCGACGAGGTGGCGCGCGGACATCGCTGCGAAGCTCATCCGCCGGCATCCGCATGTCTTTGGCGACGATCATTGCGTCGACTCCGCCGCCGTGCTGGTCCGCTGGGATGAAATCAAGCGCGCGGAAAAAGGCGTCGCGCACGACCTCCGCGCTCGACGGCATTTCCGGCCGGACTCCCCGCGCTTCAACACGCGCAGAAGATGCAAAAGAAGGCCGCCAAAGTCGGCTTCGATTGGCCGGACGCCGCGCCGGTTTTCGCAAAGCTCCGCGAGGAAATCGCCGAGGTCGAAGCTGAGCTCGAGACGTCGCCGGAGAAGCTCGAAGACGAAATCGGCGACCTGCTTTTCTCCGTCGTGAATCTCGCCCGCAAACTCCACCTCGACGCCGAAGTCGCCCTGCACCGCGCGACCGGAAAATTCGCCACGCGCTTTCGCCAAATCGAACAACTGGCCAGCGCCCGCGGACTTGTCTTCGAACAGCTCACCCTGCCCGAGATGGACGCGCTGTGGGATGAAGTGAAAGCGCGAGCGTAAGTGCGCGGAGCGCGGTCCGAACTTCCCCTTGTCCGCCCCGGCCTCACTGGTAGCTTCCCCGTTCGCTCTCGCACCGCATGGCTGACCAAGGCTATCTCGCACTCGTCCTCCACGCGCATCTCCCCTACGTCCGGCACCCGGAATACGAGGAATTTTTGGAGGAAGATTGGCTCTACGAGGCCATCACCGAGACCTACCTCCCGCTGCTCGATGTCCTGTGCGGTCTTGCGGATGACGGAGTTGCTTTTCAGCTCACCATGTCGCTCACGCCGCCGCTGTGCCACATGCTGCGCGACCGAACTTTTGCAGCAGCGATACTGCGCGCTACCTCGCAGCGATCCATCGACCTCGCGCGCAAGGAAATCGACCGCACGCACGGGCAGGGTCAGCTCGAAGAAATCGCGCGCTTTTATCTCCATCGCTTCGAGCAAACGCAGCGGGCCTGCGAGGAGAAGTGGAAACGCGATCTCGTCGGTGCCTTTGCCGCGCTGCAGGAGCGCGGCGTGCTGGAAATCATCACCTGCGCGGCGACGCACGGATTTCTCCCGCTCATGGAGAATTTTCCGGAGGCCGTGCGCGCGCAGATTCTCATCGCGCGCGACCACTACCGCGAGATGTTCGGCCGCGATCCGCGGGGCATCTGGCTGCCGGAGTGCGCCTACGTTTCCGAGCCTCGATGAGGTGCTGCAGGAGGCGAATCTGCGCTGGTTCATCATCGATGCGCACGGGCTGATGTTCGGGACGCCGCGGCCGCGTTACGCGATTTACGCGCCGTACTTTCACACCCGCCGGGCCCGCCGCTTTTGGTCGCGATCGCGATTCCAGCCGCCAGGTCTGGAGCGCGGAGGAAGGCTACCCGGGCGATCCCGCGTATCGCGATTTCTACCGCGACATCGGCTTCGATCTTTCGCTCGAATATCTTGCGAGGCCGCTGCCCTCCGATGGGACGCGCAAATTCACCGGCCTCAAGTACCACCGCATCACCGGCCGCGGCGCACGGAAAAGGAACTCTACAACCGCGGCTGGGCGATGGGCGCCGCCGATCCTCACGCGGGCAACTTCATGGCGAATCGCGCCGCAGCAGATCGCGCATCTGCGCGGCCACATGAACGTCGATCCGATCGTGCGTCAGCCCGTTCGACGCCGAGCTTTTCGGCCACTGGTGGTTTGAGGGCCCGGAGTTCCTGAATCTCTTCATCCGCAAGGCCGTTACGATCAGCAGCGAGTTCCGCTTCACCACGCCGACGGAGTATCTTGGAGAAGCCACGACACGCATCAGCTCGCTCGTCCCGTCCTCCTCGAGTTGGGGCCACAAGGGCTACTGGGAGGTCTGGCTCGACGACAGCAACTCGTGGATTTACCCGCACCTCCACGTCGCCGCGCGCCGCATGACCGAGCATAGCCCGCCGCTTCAGCTCCGAGCTCTCAGACGCTCAACCCTCAACGCTCAGCCCTCACCGAACGCGCGCTGCGCCAGATCGCCCGCGAGCTCCTGCTCGCCCAATCGAGCGACTGGGCCTTCCTGATGAAAACCGGCACCGCGAAAAACTACGCGAGCAAGCGGACGAAAGATCACATCCTCCGTTTCACGCGGCTGTACGATCAGGTCCGCGCCAGCGACATCGACCTTGCGTTCCTCGAAAACTGCGAGTGGCGCGACAACATTTTCCCGAACCTCGACTGGCGATATTATGCGTGAACTTTTGCTCCGGCGGGAGGACACCACCCGACAAATCTGCCAGCTCGCGCTGGTCCTCCTTGCGTTCCTTTCCAGCTCCGCGCACGCGCAGGAGGATGAACATCCGCCCGCTAAAAAGCCTGGCGTCCACATCACTTTCCTCCCGCCGCCGCTCGACGGCACGCTGAGCCTCGGCATCTACGACAAAGCCGGAAAACTCGTCCGCTCCCTACACCGCGAGGCGACTGAGAAAGACTTCGTCGTCGGCCTCAACGGCTTCATCACAAGCTGGGACGGAAACGACGACGCCGGTCATCCGATGCCCGCTGGCAAATACTTCGCGCGCGGCTACGCCGTCGGCGACATCGCGGTCGAAGGCGTCGCCATGCACGGCAACGACTGGATCACCGACGAGGAGACTCCACGCATCCGGAAGATCATTTCCATCTCGCCAGCAGCTTCCGGATTCTCAATCCGCGCTGTCGTGGTGGGAGAAGAAATGGAGCGAAGTTTCCACTGCACTGGAGAAGGCACGGTGCAAAATAAAGTACTCACTCCGCCCGAACCGAGCTCCGAAAAGTCGGCTTCCGACCCAGCCTCCATCGTCAAGCCGTCGGTGCAAATTTCGTCGCCCGAAGGAATAAAAGCAAACGCAGCGCAACTCGCCGCGCGCTTCCCCGGCACCATCGCTCCGTCCGCACTCACTCCCGGGAAAGATGGCACGATCTGGCTGATCGATGACCGCGGCGACCATCGCGAGGTGGACGAATTCAACGCCGGCGGCGAACTTCAGCGCCGCTTGAAAATTGACCCGGCGGAACCGCAACCCATGTCGATCGCACCGGTTCCATCGCGTGACGCCCTCTTTTTGATCGAGGAGAAACCGGGCCTCCAACGCGTGCGCGGACTGGCCTTGGATACCCCGGCGGAGCCGCTGGCCAGCGGCGAATCGCCCGTCTCGACTTGGAAAGAGTTCCTCTCCAAGACCATCATCGCCAGCGACGCGTTCACCGACGTCACCGACAAACTTGGTCGTGCAAAACCCTTTGTCGTAGAACCAAAAATCCGCGTCCGTCTGCTGCCTAACGAACTCTCGAAAAACGAGACGCCCGACCTCGATGTCCAGGTCGCCATCGACTCGGAGGGCGCCTATTTACAGGCTTCCGAAGGCCTCCTGTTGAAACGCATCACCGAGACTCCGCAGCTCAAATGGGCCGTGATGGGCCGCGAAGGCAGCCGCGCGATCACCGTTTTCCAAAGCGACGGAGCCGTCGTCGAAGAGTTCAAAGTCCGCAAGCTCGCGAACACCATGGCCTTCGATGCCGGCGACTACGACTGGAAGCCGGGGAAGGCGAATTAAAAGCATCTCCCCGCGCGCGAATCCGTTTTTCTTCCTCGAAATTGCTGCGCTAAAGTCGCCGCGCCATGCCCCGCGACATCGTCTATTTCGACCTCGAAACGCAACGCACCGCCAACGACGCGGGCGGGTGGGACAAGACGCACGAAATGGGCATGTCCCTCGGAGTGACCTACAGCACGCGCACCGGCGAGTATCGCATTTTCACCGAGCAGAATGTGAACGCGCTTATCGACCAACTCCTCCGCGCGGACCTCGTCGTCGGCCACAATGTCATCAAATTCGACTACGGCGTGCTGATGAAATATACGATTCTCGACCTCGCGCATCAGTGCCGGACGCTCGATCTCCTCGTCGATCTGGAGACGAAGCTCGGACACCGGCTCGGCCTCGATTCGCTCGCTACCGCCACGCTCAAAGTCGGCAAAACCGGCGACGGACTCGACGCCATCCGCTGGTGGCGCGAAGGCCGGATGCTCGATATCGCTGAATACTGCTGCTTCGATGTGAAGTGCACGAAGATGGTCCACGAGTACGGCGTGGCAAACAAACAGCTTCACTACCACGACCGTTTCCAGCAGCGCAAAAGCGTCACGGTCGAGTGGAACTGAGCGCGCCCCTGGCCCGGCCGCGTCAGACCAACCAGCCGCGCCGCCGCATCTGGTCAAAGATCACACGCTCGGCAGTTTCATCCGCACCGATCGTAAGAAACTTCCCCTGCCGCTGCCGGCACAGCTCCTCGAGATGCGCCGAGTGCGCCTCGAGGTATTCGTGGTAGAGCGTGAGGAGGTCGCGTGCGGAGCTGATGTCGAGATTCAAAGCGGTTTCGCAATCGACGAGCCGCAGGTCGCCCGAGAGTTCCGGCGCGCGTTCGCTCGGCGCGAGAATTTGCAGCGCGAAGATTTCCAGCCCCGCGCTGTGGAGCAGATTGAAAGCGCGGCGGAGATCGCCATTCGTCAGGAAATCACTCACGACGATCGCCATCCCGCGTCCGCTGTGCCGACGGAGGAATGCTTCGACGCCGAGATCAATCGGCATCTCCCCGCCTGCCTCGACTCCCTCGAGAAACCGAAAGAATTTCCCTTGGCTCACGCGCCCGCGGCAGGGCGCGAGCTGCTGCGGCTGCGCAGCCCCGACCACCGTCACGCTCACCTTTTCGCTCCCTCGCAACGCCACGCTGCCCAGCGCGGCCGCGAGCTGCGAACCAAGCGCCAGCTTGCCTTCGAAGAGCATCGAGCTCGACGCATCGACGAGCAGCGCGACGTGCAATTCTTCCTCCTGGTGAAACTGCTTCAGATACGGCCGCTCGATGCGCGCAAAGATATTCCAGTCCACGAAGCGCACATCGTCGCCCGGCGAATAATCGCGGTAATCGCAGAACTCCGTGCTCGTCCCGCCCTTCGCCGCAAGGTGCTCGCCGCGGCTGCGGTTGGTGAAGCGCCGCGATGCGTTGAGTCGCAGACGCCCGAGCCGATCGAGGTCGCGATTGGCCAGCAGCGAGGTGATTTGCGCGACCTCCGGCATCGCCTTACGCCGCAGCCTCCTCCGGCACAGCACGCGCGATTTCCTCGACGAGTCCCGGCACGCTCACGCTCTCCGCGAGGCCGTCGTAATTGAGCAGCACGCGATGTCCGAGGACCTCCGGCGCGAAATGCCGCACGTCATCGAATGCCACATGCGCCCGACCTTCCGCGAGCGCACGCACACGGGCTGCGCGGATGAGCCCCTGCACTGCGCGGGGGCTCGCGCCCCATTTCACGTAACGCCGCACAGAGTCTCCGGCTTCGCTCGCAGCCGGGTGCGTTGCGAGGACCAGCCGCACCGCGTAATCGCGCAGCGGGTCGGCGACCACGACTTTTTCCAGGATCCCGCGCAGCTCCAGGATGCGCGGCCCGTCCATGACTTTGGTGACGGAACTGGTGTGCGTCAGCGTTGTCCGTCGGACGACTTCGTTGAGTTCCGCGCGGTTCAAAAAAGGCACGCTCAGCTTGAACATGAACCGATCGAGCTGAGCTTCCGGGAGCGGATACGTCCCCTCTTGTTCGATCGGATTCTGCGTCGCGAGCACGAAGAACGGCTGCACGAGTTGCTGCGTCATTCCCGCCGCCGTCACGCTTCCCTCCTGCATCGTCTCGAGCAGTGCCGCCTGTGTTTTCGGCGTCGCGCGATTGATTTCATCGGCGAGTAAAAGCTGCGTGAAAATCGGCCCGCGGCGGAACTCGAAGGCATAACGTCCATCCGGTCCCGCCGTCATGATATTCGTGCCGATGATGTCAGCCGGCATCAAATCCGGCGTGAATTGAATGCGCCGGAAATCAAGCGCCAGAGCGGCAGCGAGCGCCTTGACAAGCTCCGTTTTGCCGAGTCCAGGCACCCCTTCGAGGAGCACATTGCCGCCGGCGATGATCGCGGTCAGCACGCCTTCGACCACCCGCTTTTGTCCGACGATCACCTGCCCGACCGCCTCGCGGAGCCGTTGGAAATCGGCGCGAAAATGCTCGGCTTCAGCCTGCAATTGGGATGGGTCGCTCATGCTGTTTATTTGTCAGTGAAGGTGATGATGCTGGCGACGATCCGCGTCGAACCGATTTCCCAGGTTTCCATCGCGGTATTTAAGGTTTCTCGTCGCGCTTTCGTTTGCGAGCGAGGAGGCGTTCAGTAGTCGATTGTTCAATGGTGGCGTTCTCGTCGATGGGGCCGGAAGCTCGTGCTGGCGGACGTGGCGAGCTGATCGACCGGGCATCTGCGCCGGGTGCCAGCGGCGTTTCAGCCCGGGTGGCAGCGAGCGTCTCCCCCACCTGCTTTTTGCGCTGAAGAAGCGCGCTCATCGTTTCGCCAGAGTCGGGTCCGCGGCGCGCGAACCAGTCGCGAATCACGCTCCGATCAAGTTGCACGCGGCGGATCGCAACGTCGAACGGCACGAGAATCGCAAGCGCGAGCAGAAACCAATCGAAGACCGGCCGACTGCTCTCCCGCGCGGTCCGGGTGCGAGGAAAGATGTCGGTATTGCTGGCGGTGAGCACCCGTCCGCCGGTGCGATCGGCGATCGTTTTCAGCATCATCGGATCGCTGCGAAACCGGAGATATTCCGGGGAGTATGGTACCGCGAAACCAGCGCTTGCCTGTTCACGACGCGTGACTCCTCCTGCGCCGGATCCGGTTCCGGCCACGAGCACTTGGTAACGTCCTTTGCCAGTGAGCGGAAAGGTCGCCTGATACCGCCGCGGTGCGGTCTGACGAAGCGGCAGCGTGACCGGCTCGCCCCGGGGTCCGGTCACTTTCGCCGCGAGTTCGAGGAACGCCTCAGCCTGCGCAAAGTCCTCGACATTGATCACGCCCTGCCCGCCGTTTGCAAAGGTCTCAACATGCAAATCGCTGGGCTGCTCGACGCGTGAAATCTCGGTCACGAGCTGCTTCACAAATGCGCGATATTTTTCCCAGCCGACCCAATCGACCGCCCAATTCGGTGCCAGGTCGCTCGTCCACGCCGCCGTCATTCCGAGTCCAAACCGCCAGGTCGCGAGCACCGGATCGATGTCGCCCGACGGCTCACCGGCGCCCGGCGGCGCGCGCAGAATGGTGGTCGCGCGCGGCTTCGGGGTGGTCAGCACGAAGCCGCGCAACTCCGGCAAATCGTCGAGGCCTTTCAGCACCGGCGACGGGTATTCGACGAGCGGCGTGAACACGCGGTTTTGCACCATCGAGCGCTTCAGCGTCTTCGCTTCCTTGATGAAAATGCTCGGGAGCTCCGCGGGATTTTGCGGAAAATAATAGCGCCCCCCGGTCGCCGACGCGATCGACTGCATGATCGAAATATCCGTGCCGCCGTGCGGATTGATCGCGACCATCGAGACGCTCACCTTCGCATCGATAAAGGCCTGCACGAGCTGTGGCGTTGGCGGAGAGGGGTCCCCATCGCTGATGACGATGCAATGTTTGCTGGCGGCGTCGCTGGCCTGAAGACCGGTGAGCGCGAGCTGCATGATGTTCTGAAAACTCGGCATGTCGCCCGGTTCGGCTTGGTTGATCAGCAGTGCCAGTTTCTCGTACTCGCCGGCGGGTGTGAGCGGGAAAATCCACTGCTCTCCGCCGCTGCCGTAATCGAGCAAGCCGACCTCGTCCTGCGCGCCGAGCACGCGGACGGATTCCTTCGCGATGCGCTTGGCCCACGTGTTGCCCTCGGCGAATTCGCAGGTGTGCAGCACGACAGCGAGCGCGCCCTTCGGCATCACTTTTTTCTGCGTCACATCCATCGTCACCGGCAGCGCTTCCTCGACGACACTGCGGTGATAGCCCCCCGGCCCAAAGCTCTGCGGACCTCCGAGCATGAGAAAGCCGGTGCCCTGGTCGTAAATCGCGTCGCGCAGAGCCTGGAGCTGAACGGCATCGAAGGCGTCGGCGGGCACGTTGGGAAAAACGACGAGATCGAACGGAAGCAGCGAGAGCGCATCGCGGGGAAATTCGTATGCCATCTGCACCTGCGTCAGGCGTTCGCTGGCCTTGAGCGCGCCGACGAGATTTTCCCAATCGCGCGCGTCGCCGCGCGCATCCGTGACGACCAAGACCTTGCCTTCGCCCCGCAAAAAAAGCTGCCCGATCGCAACGTTATTTTCGGCCCAGCCATCCTCGCCGCGGGCCGGCTCGATCGTCGCAACGTATTCGTAAAAACCCGGCTCCCGTAGGTAGAGCGGCAGCGCGAAGCGGCTCTTGCCTGCGGTGAAAGAGACCTCTTTCTCGAAGATCCTTTTACCGTTCTCGGCGAGCGTCAGTTTGCCCGTACCGGGCTGGAGCGAGTTGAGCAGCACGCTGGCCTCATACGTTTCACCGGCCTTCACCACCCGCGGCAAATCGAGCCGCTCGAGCCAGACCTCCTTTGCGAAATCGAAGCTTACCGGCAGCACGTCGACCGCGATGCCGCGCGCCTTCAGCGCGTCGAGTTGCGAGGACGCGATGCCATCGGTTTCGTTGCCATCGCTGACGAGCACGATGCGTCCTTGATTCCCCTCCGGCAGCACCGCCGCCGCGAGCCCAAGAGCCTTCGAAAGATCGGTGCCATCACGCGCCACGCGCGTATTCATCGCCTCGAACGGAAATGTCTCGCGCGGCGGCAATTCCACCGCCGCATCCTGCCCAAATACAACAAGGCCCGCTTCGTCTTTCTCCGGTTTCTTCGCCACCGTTTCCATCACCCAACCGAGCGCTTGGTCGCGCACTTTTTCCCCCATCGAATCCGATACATCGAGCGCGTAAACGACCGACAATTTCTCACTCCGCCGCACCGCGCGCGGCTCCGCAAGCAGCATCACAAAAGCGCCGATTAACGCGAAACGCACCAGCAGTGCGGCGAGCGCGCGCCCTTTGCCGAGGCCACTTCCGCCCGTGTGGTGCATCCACCAAACCCACGGCGTGAACGCGAGCAGGGCAAACGCCGGGCGGTAGTTGAAGCGCAAAATCCCGCGCCATTCGAGCGCTACCGACAGGCCGAGAAAGGCGATGAGAAAAATTGCAAGCGGAGCCACTGAACGCCAAGTCAGCCGCTGCCGCGCGAGCGGGAGCAACGAGCGGATGAAGTGACGGGCGTTCACGTCGTGCAAAAGGCTCGGAAACGGGAACTGCTCATCTCAGCAGAGAAGAACGGGGGAATTCCCAGGTTGCAGAAGTCTGCACGGGTGAGGAAACACGCGGCGTCGGGACTTTCGATCCGTGGTCATCCGTAGCTAAAGCTCGCTTTCATTCACGCTTAAAAGTGCAGCGTCACCACCCGCCGGTTCTTCGTGTCGGCGACGTGCAGTCGCATCAGCGAGTCGGTCACGATGCCCCATGGGGTGGCGAATTCTCCGGCTCCATGGCCGGGCCTCCCCATTCGTCCGAGCAAGCGCCCATCGGCATTCACGCGGGACACCCGACCGGCGCCGTACTCGATCACGTAGAAATTTCCATCGCTCCCCAGCGAGATGTCGTAGGGCAATTCGAAGCTCACCGGCTGCGCGCCTTCGCCGAGCAGTCCGAGGTACCTTCCCTCGTCGGTGAAAATGAGCACGCGGTTGTTGATCGCGTCGGCCACGTAGATTTTGCCCGCCCGCCAGACCAACCCGGAAGGCCGTTGAAACTGTCCGGGTGCGGTCCCGAAGCCGCCGAAAGTCGCGAGCCATTCTCCTTCGCGCGTGAACTTCTGCACGCGGTCATTCCCACCGTACTCGCAAATATAGAGGTTCTCCGCGGCGTCTATGCAGATGCCGACGGGATAGATGAATTCACCGTTTGCTGAGCCGTTTCGACCGATATTCTGCAGCCAATTTCCGGCCGCATCAAACCAGACGACCCGATGATAATGCGTGTCGCAGACGACCACGCGGCCATCATTTAAAATGACGAGCCCTTCCGGTTTGCCAACGCTGACATCGAGCATCTTCCACTGCCGCTGCAGCGCGCCCTGCGCATCGTAAATGAGCACGCGGCCCGCGGTGTCGAGCACGGCCAGTTCGTCGTTTTTTCCAATCGCCACACTGCGCGGAGTTGGCAGCACGGGACCATCCGCCGGCAGCACCCAAGACCGCCACTCGCGCGCGACAAGCTCGGGCGGACCCGCCTTTCCGCCGCATCCGGTCAGCAACACGCAGCCCACGGCGATTGGGAGAAGGTCAGCCATTCGCGCAAGTCGTGCGCGAATCTTAGAAGGGAGGTCCGCTGTGTTCATCGCAGACTCACTTCAACGGTTTCGCCCCTTCGCAACGGCGCGGAGGGACGGTGAAAGAACCGCTGCGTCGATCCAATCGTGCGCGCAAGCACCGTCTCAGCAACCGAGCCTTTGAACGTCGAGCTCACCACTTTTGCAGAGCCGTTTCTCGAACTCTCGATGGCGATCTGCTCCGGACGTAAGCACCGCGCCTCGCCAGACTCCAGGCCGAGCCAAAGCTGCTGGTCTGCCGGAGGTAGCCAGTTTCCCGCACCGAGAAAATTCATCAATTCTTCGGTCGGAGGACGTGCGTAAAGTTCCGCCATTGGAGCTTCGTGCAGAATGCGCCCGGCATGGAGACAGACTGCGCGAGCCGCTTCCGCCAGCGCTGTCTCGGGAACATGGGTCGAGAAAATCAGCGCCGCTCCGCTCTTCGCCAGATGCTCGCGAATGCCGTGCCAGTATCGACCTGCGCGCGCCGGATCGACATGCACGAGGGGCTCGTCCATCACCAGCACGGCGGCGTTCTGCGCGAGCGCGCGCGCCACGGAGAGGCGCGATTGCTCACCTTCCGAAAGCGCCGCTGGAAGTGCGTCCGACTTCTCCGAAAGGTCGAAAGCTGCGAGCAAATCGTCGATTCCATCCCCCGCACGGCGCACGATTTTCAGGTGTTCCCGCGCGGAGCAGTGCGGCCAGAGACCGCCATTTTGCGGCACCCAAGCGACCTTTTCCTCACGACCCACGAGCGTGCCGCGGTCCGGATTTTCGAATCCGACCAGCACGTTGAGCAGCGATGTTTTTCCCGCGCCGGACCAGCCAACCACCGCGGTGATCCCCTCGTGAATTTCGCACGAACAATCGCGCAGCCGCGCAGGGTCGAGCGAGACGCGATCGAGTTTCCAGATAGGCTCATTCGCCACGAGCGCGTGCGTACAGTTCCCGCGCCGCAGCGGTCAACAGCAGAACCGCCGGCGGCACCACGAGCGCCGCGCAGAGCATCGCAGACAAGACGGCCGTCTGTCCGTAGTGCGAGAGATTGTGCAGCCGCACGAAGACCGGCGTCATCCCGATCGGGGCCAAGATCGAGGAGGCGGTGAATTCAAAATAACCCCAGCAAAAGAGGAGGAAAAAAGCCCACCAGCGGGGTCTGCCCTCCAGATACCACCGCAATCGTCGGCTCCCGAGCATGCTCGCGAGATGCAGTGCAGGAGCGGGTCGGAAAACTACAAGCAGTCCCCGCAGCGCCAAAGCGAGCGGCACGAGGCACATCGTGAGCACCGCGAGTAAAGGGATCGGAGAATCATAGAGCGCACGCAGTAGCGGACTCTGAAAAAGGGCGAGCGCGAGCATCGACAAGACAAGGCCCCCGAGCAGGCCCGGGGCGGCAATCATGCAACAAAGCGCCACCCGACGCGGCGCCGTGGCACACGTGGCTTGGGCCAGCACCGCCGCTCCGATCGCGAAAAACATCCCCGCGAGAATGTCGCGGCCGAGGACGAGGTTTCCAGAAATCGCCGACCACCCAGTCATGGCCTGAGTCGCGATTTTTCCGACCGGGAAAAAGGCAAGCAATGCGGCTGCGCCGACCAGATAAAGCCACGCGCCTGCTTCGATCGATCGTGGAAAGTGCCGTGGATTCCCGGAGCCATCTCCGAGCGGCGCTCGACGAGCGACCAGCAGCAGAACGAGGAGGACTGCGAACTGGCAAAGCGTCGGGAAGGCCGAGAGCCACAGCGTTTGTTGGAGCGCGAGGCCCCCAGCTTGCGCGTCGAAAAGCGCTACGGTCCAGGTTTTGTAGTTCCACATTGCGGCGAGTTCGAACTCTCCGAACGCGAGGAGAAAGACGAGCGTTACCGCCAGCCAAGGCCCGATCCCACAGCCGCGGATTCGAAATCTCCAGCGCTCCAGCGAGCCTGCAGCCAGACGAAAACAATGCGCTGCCTCAGCGCTCAGCGGCGACGGCACGAAGTAGAGGACAAGCGCGGCGACGGGCGTAAAGCGCAGCACCAGCGCACTGAAATATATCACCGCGTTCCACCCGCTACGCTCCGTGAGTGCAAAGATCGCGTGCGCCCACGCGTAGCCAGTGAGGATCGTCGGCGTCAGCAGCGGCGCGAGCAACAGCGTCCACGCGATCGCGCAGACTTGCCCGCGCGAGGTGGCCACGAGTCGAGCCAAGGGCACCGCGATCGCCAGCGACGTGCCAGCGACCACCGCCGCGCGACCCAGCGCCCAAGCGCTCTGAGCGACGATGCTCATCGGAGATATTGCGCTTTCAACCACGCGAGGCATGCCTCGCGCGCCGGTCCGAGATCAATCAGTGGTACGGCATCCTTCGACCACTGTCGAAGCTCGCGGACTTCCGGCGGAAGTGCGTCGTCGGATATCGGTCCGAGCGGGATTTGTCGCGAATTCGAATGCGCGAGGGCCAGTTCGGTCGATTCGGAAAGGAGGAATTCGACGAGTTGTTGCGCTTCGTGGAGTCGGCGGGTGCCGTGGATGATTCCGACCGTGTTTGGGATGCAGACGACCTGCCCGTTGTCCAATCGAACCGGCTGCATCGCGACGTTTGCGCCCGCATCCTTCGCCTCGAAAAAATCATCCGTGTCGGTGAAACCGGCGTCGCACGCACCACCGGCGACCGCATCTTTTACGGCAGCGTTTCCATTGAATTCCCGAACCCCTCGAGCGCGCCACGCACCGTCCCACGCGATCGTCTTCTCCGCGCCCCACGCTTTCCACAACGCGGAATAATGTGTGAGCGTCGTTCCGTAGAGCGGTTTGGCAAGGGCGAGGCGTGAAGGATCGCCGCTCGCAAACGCTGTGAACAAGCCGGTTTCCGGGCCGTGCGGCAATTTGATCGGATTGTAGATGATCACGCGCATTCTCGCGGCAAAGCCTGTCCAGCACCCTGCCGGGTCTTTGAACGCACCGGGCATTCGAGCGAAGCCCGCGCCGCGATAAGGCTCCAGGACGCCCTGTGCGGTGAGGTCGAGCATCGCGAGCAACTCGTTGTTCCAAAAGACGTCGCAACGCGGCGCATCTTTTTCGCGGAGGAGCAACTCCACAAGGCCGAGCGATTTCGTTGCTTCCGTGTCGAAACGAATCGCCACGGAAACTCCGCTTTGTCGTTCGAAATCGCGCAGGATTTTTTCCGCGTAAATCGAGTCGTGCGCACAATAGACGACGAGCGGTAGCGGTCCGCGATGCCACACGAGCCACCAGATGGCGAGCAGCGCCACGGCAAACGGGATGAGGAAAACGAGGCGGCGCATCTGCGGAAAACAATCACGTTTCCGCGGCGTTGTCGGTAATTGTGCGCTACTCCGCAGGTTCCCGGATTCCAGCAACTCTCTGCGCGTCGTGAAAGCGCCGCCCGCGCTCTGGAAATCGGATTGCCTTCGACGCATCCTTGCTCCGTGAAAATCTTTCGTTCGGTTGTTGTCCTGTTGATCGCCGCTGGCTGCTCAATGGCAAATCCTGCAAGCGGGCAACCGGCGGCAACCAAGAAGATCGTCCTTATCGCCGGGAAGAAAAGTCACGGACCGGAGGGCAATCGCATTCACGATTACGCGTGGTCTGTGCGCCTGCTGAAAGTGATGCTCGAGCACTCCAACGTTCGCGCGCAAATCAAAGTTCAGACAGCATTCGATGGCTGGCCCGTCGATCCGGCGGTCCTCGACGCAGCCGACACGATCATGGTGATCTCGGATGGGCGGGACGGTGACAAATTCGAGGAAGCGCCGCACCTTTCCTCGCCCGACCACATCGCCACGATCGAGCGCCAGATGGCGCGCGGCTGCGGGCTGGTAACGTTCCATTTCTCGACCTTTGCGCCGGAGCAGTACGGCCCGCAAATGCTCCGATGGAACGGCGCGTATTTCGGATGGGAAAAAGCAGGCAGGCGCGACTGGTATTCTGCGATCACCACCACCGAAGCGGACGTGACGCTGCCCGCTCCGGCGCATCCGATCGCGCGCGGTGTGAGGCCGTTTCGGATGCGTGAGGAATTTTACTTCAACCTCCGCTTTGCGCCCGGCAACTCCGCCGTCGTGCCGCTCCTCGCCGTGCCTGCGCTGCAAGGCCGCGAGCCCGATGGAAGCGTCGTCGCGTGGGCGCGGCAGCGGGAGGATGGTGGTCGGGGATTTGGCACGACCTGCGGACATTTCTGGGACAACTGGAAAAATGCGGACTTCCGCAAGGTCGTGCTCAACGGGCTGGTCTGGAGCGCCGGTGTCGAGATTCCGGCAGGGGGAGTCGAGACTCGATTTTTCGAGCAGGACGAAATTTTGGCCGCGCTGGAAGACGAAGTCCCTCGTGCCTCGATGCCCGAGTTTCTGCAAATCCCCGCCGCGCGTCCCGAGACGCTCACCCCGACTAACAATGCCCCGCCGCGCAGGGATTTTCGTGACTGGCCGCGTTCGCTTGGCGACGCCACTTCGACCCGTTTTTCCGGGCTCAGCGGCATCAATCGCGAGAACGTCAAAGACCTGCAGATCGCGTGGACTTATCACTCCAAAGACGGCGGCGGAAACATCCAGTGCAACCCGATCATCGTGGACGGAATTATGTTTGCGCCGACTTCCGGGCACCATCTTGTCGCGGTGAACGCCGCGACCGGGGAAGAGCTCTGGCGCTACACTCCCGAGGTGCCACCGCGTCCGAGTCTGCCGGAAATCACGGCGCGTCGCGGGCTTCTTTTCTGGCGTGGAAGCGAAGGGGTTTCCGATCGCATCATCTTCACCGCGGGCAATTGGATTTACGCGCTCAATCCGAAGACGGGCCAGCCCATCGAGAGCTTCGGCGAGCGTGGCCGCACTGCCATTTCGACCGGCGGAACTGCTGCCGGCGCCGTCTTCAAGAACGTCCTCGTGATGCCCGGATTCAATCGCGACGTCTTCGGCTACGACATCGCGAGCGGACGATTGTTGTGGACGTTTCACACGATTCCGCAGCCCGGCGACTTCGGTGCGGACACGTGGTCAAAGGTCGAAGAAGGCGCAAACTGCTGGGGCGGTATGGCGCTCGATGAAGCGCGCGGCATCGCCTTCATCGCCACGGGTTCGCCGAAGCCAAATTTCATCGGCACCGGACACACCGGCGCGAATCTTTTTTCGAATTGCCTGATCGCCCTGAAGGCCGAGACCGGCGAGCGGCTGTGGCACTTTCAGGAAATCCGTCACGACATCTGGGACCTCGATATTCCCGCTCCGCCAAACCTGGTCACGGTCACACACGAAGGCCGCCGCGTGGATGCTGTCGCGCAGGTCACAAAAATCGGCAACACGCTCCTGCTCGACCGCGTGACCGGGCAGCCACTCTTCCCGTTCCGCCTCCGCCGCGCGCCCGCGTCGCGTCTCACGGGCGAGACGACCTGGCCGTATCAGCCCGCAGTGCAGATGCCCGAGCCGTTCGCGCGGCAGGAATTCACGCGCGAGCAAATCACCACGCGCACCCCGGAGGCGCACGCGTTCGTCGAGCAGCAACTCACCCGCGCAAACATTGGTTGGTTTGAGCCGTTCGAGGCATCGAAGCCAACGGCGTTCTACGGACTACACGGCGGGGCCGAGTGGACCGGCGCCGCTGTCGATCACGCCACCGGGCGGCTTTATGTCACAGCGAACGAAATGCCTTGGATCATCACCGTTTTCCGCGACGACGACGCCCCTGCCGCAAAGCCGCCGACACCCGGGGAACAGCTCTACCAGATGAGTTGCGCGGCTTGTCATGGCCCGGACCGGATCGGGATTGGCGTCGCTCCTCCTCTCCGAGGACTGCGGCATCGGATGAAAGATGCAGAGGTTTCCGCGCTGCTGAAAACCGGCCGCAACCTCATGCCGCCCGCACCGCCGATGACCGCCGAGCAGGAGAAGCAACTGCTCGATTTCCTTTTCGTCCGCGATCGCCCTCAACCGCCCGAAGATTCCAACGCCGCACCGCGCTACTCATTCGGCGGCTACCGCAAATTGCTCGATCAGGAGGATTTCCCCGGCTGCCTGCCGCCATGGGGCTCCCTGAATTGCCTCGATCTCAACACTGGCAAACTCCTCTGGAAGGTGCCGCTAGGCGAATACGACGCGCTCACGAAACAGGGCGTCCCAAAGACCGGAACCGAGAATTTCGGCGGAGCCATCGTTACCGGCGGAGGCCTCGTCTTCGCCTCCGGCACGCGTGACAACAAAATCCGAGCGTTTGATTCCGAGACAGGGGCGGAACTGTGGAGCGCCAGGCTTCCGCTGCACGGCACCACCGCGCCTTCTACGTACGAGGTCAACGGCCGGCAATTTCTCGTCATTCCCGCGACCGGTGGCGGCAAACTCGGAGGTCTCACGGGCGACAGCTACGTCGCATTCGCGCTGCCGGAAAAATAGCGCGGTCCCGGAGGTCAGTCAGGCGCCGGGGCTGACTGATACAACCGCGCGATCCGACGCAGCAGTTTCTCCAAATCAGAGAAATACTGCGCCTCGGACATCGTCGCCTTTGCCTCCCGCAACTTCGCAAGTTCCAACTCCAGTGCATCGCGTTCCGCGCGGATCTCTGCCGAAAGCGCGCGTTCTGCAGCGTTTGGAATGAGGTGAATTTGCTGGGCCCGCAGACCGTCTGGGGCCGCGCCGCTCTTCGCCCGCTTCACCGCGCGCACGCCTTCGAACCAATCCGCTGGAGTGCCGAGCGCATCGCCGTTGTCATCGAGCAGCGAGTGCTCTGTCGCGAGCCGCCCGTCCGCTTCGTAAAATGCCTGCACGCGCTGCGAGGCAGTCAGCCATGCTTCGAAGACCGAGACTTGACCATCCCGGTCCAAGTCGGCCACGGGATCGGTGATCGCTTTCGAAAACAGATCGGCGAACCGCGAGAAATTCTGCTCGCTCCCGCTCTTCGTCGCTGTGATCACGACACGCCCCGGTGCGGAGAGCGGCGCGAGAAAACCGCCACTCGCTGAGAACGCATTCACCAGCACCAGCGGGCGCTGAAAAGGCTGTAACAAGCGCGCGAACTCCGTCGCGGACAGGTCGTCTCCGCGCAGGTTAAACTTTGCCTCCTTCCCGTCGAAAGTGCCGTGACCAATCAGCACGAGCCAAAGCTCCGCACTGCCGCTGACGGATTCCGCTACGAGCGCTCGTCGAAATTCCTCGAGGTTGTCCGCATCACTTTTCTCCGTGCCTATGACGAGCGCGCGGGCGCCGCCCGATGCCGCGGCGCTCTGCAACTCCGCCGCCGCTCTCGCAAAGCCCTCCGCGTATTCAGGCGTTCCGCCCGCGCCCACGAGCACCAGCACGCTCGTTTGGTCTTCTGCCGCGCTCGTGACACCCACGAACCCAGCGAGCAATCCGGCAAGAACAACGTTAAATTTCATGCGAGCCCCTTCCAGCGGCGCAATCCCCACTCACTGACAAAGCACGCGACCGCGAAGAGGAACATCAGCGGAGTATGCCAGAGCGGGCGCGTCCATGTCTCCATGGCGGGCGCTTTTCGGGTCGGCAGCGACTTCACCAACGCGTCTAGTTGATCGGCCGCGATAACTTCTCCACCCGTCTCGCGCGCGAGTCGTTCCATTAGAATGCGATTTGGTGGCAGCGTGCGGAATTCCGCAGAGTCGAGGTCCGCTGCCCAGCCGCCATGTGCCTCGCCGACACTCGCGCCTCCTTCATTCACGACCTGCGCGTCCACCCGAAAACCGCCACTGGCCCGCGCCGTGTAATTTGTTTCATAGACACCCGGCTCGCTCACAGAAGCTTCTGCCATCAGCGTTGCCGGCGCCTCGCTACCGCCTTCCGCCAGCACGGTTACGCGAACCGTAGCGTTGTCGATCGGCTGGAATTTTGGGTCGCGCACCCGCACCTGGATCTTTGCTTCCACGTCGCTCTGTGGCTCGATGCGCAGCTCGACCGGTTCGGGCACATCGGCGACGAGCCAGCGCACCATTTGTCGCCACGCTTTCGCGAGGTCGACGCTGCGCGCTTCATCTCCGAGTCCCGTTTCCCAGAAATCCCCGGCTAACAATGCGGCCGCGCGCCCGCGCCCGAAGCGCTGCGTGACCAACGCCGGCACGTCGTTTTGACCGTCAGTCAGTTTCGCCACGACCACCGCGCCAGGCTTCACGGAGGCGACGCGGTTGAACACGTCGAGCGCGGGGAGTGCCCCGAGCCTTTTCGTCTCGTCGGCCTCGTTCGAGCGCAGCCGCACCCACGGCTGCAGCCAGCCTTCGCGTGTGAGCGCGAGACGCATTCCCGTCGCCGCGAGTTGCGTAGGCGCATCGAGGTAAACCGGCAGCAAATCGCCGATCGGCGTGCGTTGATAGTTTCCCTCCCGGAACGATTCCATTCCCCCGAGCATCAAAAATCCTCCTCCGCGCTCGGAGACGAAGCGCTGCACAAGCGTCATCTGATCGGGCGTGAAAAATTCCGCTTCAAGGTCATCCACGATGAGCGCGTGGTATTTGAAAAGCTCCTCCGCGGTCTTCGGAAATCCGCCGCGAAGTTCGAGTTCGTCGTCGGTGTTTTGCCGCACGAGCACCGGCTGATCGTAGCGCTCGATCTCTTCCTTCGATTGTTTTCCGAAACCGCGAAAAAGCGGGTTGCTCGACTCGCCACTGCGCCCGCGGAAAGTGAACTTCGGCTCCCGCTTTGCGATGCGAATTAACCCGACCAGCCGCGTCTGCTCGTCACCTTCGACCGCGCGGTGCAGAAATTTATATTCCCAATTCGGCCGGCCCGAGACGTAGAGCACGCGGCGCACGCCGGCCCCGCGATCCACGGCCAGCGCGGTTTCGTTGTTCACCAGTGTGGCTTCCGGCGTGCCAGACTTCTCTGCGGCGGAGAGCTGCAGTTTGTAGAAAGTGAGACCGCTCTTTTCGGGTTTGAACTGCAGCCGCAGCGTGGTCCGCTCGTCCTCGCGCGGAATCGTCAGCGTCTGCTCCGCGGCGATTTTTCCGCTGTCGGACGCGAGTAATTTCGCGAGCACTTTTTCTCCGGAAAAACCGCTCGCGTTCACTTCCGCCTGCACCGTCACCGGCGCATCTTCAAAGGCCGTTTGTGTAACGGAGACGCTGCCCAGCCCGAGGTCGCGGGCGCCAGTGGGGCTGCCGAAAACGATGGGAAAAATGGGCGGCAATCCGCGCAAATCCGCGTCCGCCGGAAGGTCCGAGGCAATCCCGTCGGTGAGCAGAATAACTCCGGCGAGCGATGATCCGCGCGCGCGTTCCGCAATGGTGCGCAAGCTCGCGGCGAGTGGAGAGGAGCGACCGGAGAAGTCGAGTTCGCTAAAGTTCTGCGAGGTGTCGACGCGCCCCGCGGCGAGGTAATTCCGCACGTCGAAATCGGCCGAGAGTCCCGTCCGCCACTGGCTTTTTTCGCCGGTCAAAAACTGACGCATCGCCTCTCCTCGGCTCAATGAATCACCGCTTCCGGCCAGCGACATGCTGCGGCTGTTGTCAGCCACCACCGCGATCAAATTGGCGTGTGGCTTCGCCCGCTGCCCGACCCACGCCGGCTCGAGCAGACAGGCGAGCAGCGCGAGGAGGCCGAGTAATTTCAGACCGGCGCAGGCAAGCCGGATCGGCCGCGGAGCCGGAGTGCGAAAGTAGCTCCACGCCACCAGAGCAATGCCCGCGATCGCCGCTACCGCCACGGGCCCGAGCCAGTTGCCGGCGTTGAAGATCAGCGCTCCGATCATCGGCGAATGAAGGGATCATGCGCGACTTCGCTGCGCGACCGCGAGACGGCATCGATCATCGCGGAGCGCTCCGTCCGAGATCCTCGTAGTATTTGCGCACCTGCTCGGCAAACCGAGCGGGAACTGGGTCGCGATCGATCGGCACGAGAGACTCTTTGGAGTCGCGTCGCGCGAGTTCCTCGGCGACGCGATTGCGCAACTCAACCAAGGGCTTGCTGATCTTCGATCTCACGTCGTCCCACGACGGCTGTTCGGCGTTTTTTTTCGATTCGGCGCGGATGCCCCGGGCTGCTTCGCGGACCTGAGCGGCTTCGTTGCGCAATGCGGGTTGATCGAGCATTTCCTCGACGTTCCGCAGCCGGTCCGACCACTCGACAAATCCTCCGCCGCCGATCGGCCCAGCGGCTGCGTTGCCGCCCCCACCCGTTTCGACGCCGTTGCCACTGCCCGCCCGGCTGTTGGCGGTCAATTTCCGCAGCCCTTCGCCAGGTCGCGAGCCCTCACTACCTTCGCCACTTGACGCTCCGCTTTCGCCCTTTCCCTTCAACGTCTTTTCTGCCGAAGCTCCGCCGCCTTCTCTACCCGGCGCGCCCTCTACGCTCGCTTGCTGACCTACTCCTTCGCCGGCTTTGCCCTCTCCTCTGCCCGCCGCGCCTTCGCCCTTGGATTCCGCCTCGGTCGGTTGTTCTCCCTGCCCTCCACCTTGGTTTGAAGTGGAAGATTCCGCGCGTTGTTCGTCCGGGTTTTTGCCGGACGCCAAGCCACCCTTTGGTGTGACGGAGTCCTCATTTGAGCTGCCGTCCTGCTTGCCTCTTTGATCGACAGGCGATGTTCCTTTCGGCGCTCCAGCTTCAGTCGGCGTTTGCCCGTCTGGATTTCCCGCCGCAGCCTCACCGGTCTTTACGTCATTTTGCGCGAGCCTTGGCGCGGCCTGAGCGATCTCGAGATTGAGCGCTTCGTTCAGCGCGTCGAGTTCCGCCCGCGCCGTGCGCAAAGCTTCAGCTTCATTTCCGAGCACGCTTTCCGCGGCGCGTTCGACGCCCTTTTTGACGTCCTCGATTTCTCCGCGCGCCTTGGCCTCGAATTTCTGCGCCTGGCTGCCGAAGCCATTCGTCGCGAGCTGCCCGGCGCGTTTCAGCGTTTCATCGGTGCCTTGCGTCGCGTTCTGGCGCAGCGTGTCATAAAGCTCTTTTGCCAGCAACGGCTCGACTGCTTCCGCTTGTTCGGAGACTCGTTTCATCGCGTCGCGCAACTCGGCAAGTTTGGTCTGCTGACTCTCGAATTTTTGCGCCAGTCCTTCCTCCGGACCGCGATCGAGGGTTCGTCGTTCCGTTTTTTTTCCCTCGGGCGCGAGTTGCTTTCCGAGCTCATCCTGTTGCGCGGAGAGGTCGCGCGCGTCGTTGCGCATCGCGCGCATTTCTTCAGAGAACTGACCCGCCGATTTCTTGCGCAAATCGTCGCGCAACTCCCGGAGTTCGCGCTCCGTTCGCGTGCCGGAGGCCAGCGCTTCTGGAACGGCACCATTCTCCATCGACTCGGCCGCTTTCTGCGCTTGGTCACGCGTCTGCTCGAGCTGCTTGCGTTCCGCCGCCAGCGCCGAGGCATTCTCGGGACGCTCCATTTTTTGCCGGGTCTCGTCGACGTCGGCGACGAGCTGCTGCTCCTCTTCGCGCAGCCGTTTGAGCTGCCGGCGAAGCTCTTCCTTCTGCGCGTCGGTCTTTGCCTCCTGGAGCGCTGTCTGCAGCTCTTTGAGGCGCTCGTTGATGTCCTGCTGCCGCTGCGCCAGTTCCTTGAGCCGGTTCAAAATCGCGAGTTGCGCGCGCTGCTGCTCATTCTGCTGCGGAGCGGCCTCCTGCTTGGTTTCGTAGCGCTTTTCCTCCGGCTTCAAATCGAGCTGATCGAGCTCCTGCTGCTGGCGGTTCTGGCTGCTGTTCTGCTTCCCACTGCTCTGGCTGCGCGAGACCTGAAATTCGTGCGCCGCGAGTTTCAGCAGCGCGTTGTAGGCCGCCTGTTCCGAGGCGAGCGCGGCGGGCAGCGGAGCGGGCGAAGTCGCCGCATCGCCGAGTTGCTTCGCCGCGGTTTCCATTTCACCGATCGCCGTTTCGAGAAAGGCCCGCGCGCGCGGCTGGTCGATTCTCTCGCGCATCGCCTGCGCCATCTCGATCGCGTGCTCTGCGAGTCGCGGACCACGGCTTCATCAGCCGCATATTTTTCCGTGAGCATGCCATTCGGCTTCAACGGCTCACTTCGCTGCAGATTCCAAGTCGCGGTGATGATCTGCTTTTGCATCTCGGCGAGCTTGCTCGTCTCCTCGCCGGCAGCCTGCACTGCCGGCCTCGCCGCTGCCTGCCTCGCCGGGCCGGTAGATTTCTTCGAAGGGGCGGACCTCCGCGAAATACATGTCGGTCGCGGTGCGCCGCGTCTGGCCGTCGGGCCCGGTGTCCTCGGCCCAGAGCAACCACGAGATCAGATCGTCGGGCTTCACGCCGAGGTCTTCGAGCTTGAGGAGGTGCGCGACCGGTCACACGCTCATCCGGTTTGGTGCCTTGCGGCGAAAATCACTTCTTTCGTGCTCGCCGCCAGCGACCGTGTAACTCATGCCAAACTGCGGCATCCCGAAGTCGTCCCACGCCTCTGCGGCGGAACGCGAAACTTCCTGCAACGCGGAGACGCGCTGGTCGCCTTTCGGCTGGATGAACTTCAGCTCCGGTCGCCGATTTGGCAGCACTTCGATCGATGAATTGCGCGGGCACCTTGTTTGCGCGTCCGTCGGCATCGACCAGTTGCAATTCATACGTTCGGCTCGCTTGAAGAAGCATCTCGCGCAGAGCCGCGGTCGCTTTTCCTGCCTCGATTGCGAGGGCAATCGGAGGCTGGTTTTTCGCGACGAGCTGAGCCGATTTCACCGGCTTGTTGAGCTGCAAGGCAAGGCTCAGCTTGGTTCCCTCGACGGCGCTGACGCGACGGGTGTCGGCGATTTTCTTGTCGGGAAGCTGCGTGTATTCTGGGAAAGTGCAGCGTGGCGTCCGCGCGCTCGAGTCGCGGGTGCTCGAAGACGCGGACTTTAAATTCCCGCGTCACTTCGCCCGCGTATTCGACGCGGTAGGTGAGGTCCGCACCGACTTCCGGCAGACCGCCGCCGAAGATCGGGTCGTCGAGATTTTTCACCAGCGGCATCCGCTGCCGGCGCTTGATTCGCGCGTGTCACGACGAGCGTCGCCTCGCTCGGCACTTCTCGCGGAAACTTCGCAAGCACGAAGAGACCGCTGCCGCGCTCGAGCTCGACGTCGCCGGGCGTGATCTCGACTGACTTTCCACCGACCGCGGCGGCTGCGGAATTGCGCCCGGACTGCCTGCGGCAATCCCGCGAGCGCGAGAAGCATTCCAGCGAAGAGCAACGCCTGTCCCGCAGCCGCGGTAACCAGCAGCCAGCGGGGGATGGCATCAACCCACGACTCCTCCCGGCTGGCGCGAATCGCGTCGGCGATCACACGCTGCTGGAGAAAATTCAGCTCGCCGCCGGGGCTGGGCTGGACGTTGCTCGACGGCGGTGACGAGCAGCGCGTGCAGCTTCGGATGCCGCGCCTCGATCGTCCGCGCGATGCCGTGATAATCGGGCTCCCAGCGAGCGGTGCGCCGCCACATCAGCCACGCCAGCAGCGCCGCGCCGAGTGCGAGCCAGACGGGTGCGAACGGCAGCTCGATCTTCGCGAGCACCAGCCCGCGCGCGGCGAGCAGTGTCGCGAGCCAGCACAGCGCGAGTCCGCGGAACCGGCGCAGGTTGCGGTGCCGCTCAGCGACTGGCTCCAGCGCGAGACTGGAGAGTGGAGGTGATCATGGCTGCGGCTCGGGCACGGCGGTGACGGCGCGGGAAAGTTTCCCGGCGATCAATGTTTCGAGCAACAGGACGCCGAGCGCAACGACGATCAGCCAGCGCCAGAGCTTTTGCCGGCTCTCGATCTCGCTCGCCTGCGCGTGCGTCTGCTCCGCGGCGCTCGCGACCTTCGGCGGACGTGGAGGCTGCGCAGCGGCACGCCGAGGCTCGGTGAAACGCGTCGGCGGCAGCGGCGGCAGTGCGGCTTTCCTCGGAGCGAGATTCACGACGAAGCGCTCGTGCCGGGCGTGACGAGTAGACGCCGGGCTGATCGGTGGCGGAAAACTTCGCGCCCGGCGCGGCGTCGATTTCGCTGCCGTCGGGCTCGCGGACCTGTGAGCGAAGCGGGTTGGCGGGCAGCGGCACTTCGTCGCCGACGAAATACTGCGCCTTCTGCGCGGGCAGGTCGCTGCTCTGCTCGAGCAGCGCGTGGAGCAGCGGGACGAACTTCGACGAGAGCGCGAGCTGGCTGTCGGCGGGGCGCCAACTGCTCGTGAAGACGACCGACGCTGCCCTTGCCCAGCGGCGACCTGCACGATGCGCCGGATCGCCGCCGTCGAAGCGCGCGAGAATCGCGTGCGCCCGGGATCTGCGCTGGGTCGAGCCGGCGATATTTCCAAAAGTGAATCTTCGTGAAATCGCTGAAGCGCGGATCGGCGAACGCCGCGAAGAGCGGATGCTGAAAATCGATCTGCGCGAGCATCGCGTAGTCCTTCACCGGCGCTTCCTCGCGGAAAGCGCGCCGGACTCCGAGCAGCCGGGAAAGCGCTTGCTCACTGGAGTCGGAGGTGAGCGGCAGCACGACGATTTTCCCGCCTTCGCGCGCAAACTGCCGCGCGGAGGCGAGCGGCGGCATCGGTCGCGCCTTCGCCGAGGACGAGCAGTTGCGCCTGCTGCAGCTGGAACGCCGGCGGTGCAGCGTCGCGGTGCGCGCCAGCGATCTCCACGCGCTGCCGCCGCGTCTTTGGAAAGCGCGCGCTCGCAAATAGTAGAGCGATGGCGCGGGTCGTCGTCGGCTTCCTTTCCGAGGAAGAGGACCGGCACTCGCGCGGGCTGCGGCGGCGCGCACGAAGAGCGTGTTGTCGAAGTCGGTGTCGTCGCCGGTGAGCACGAGACGGTCGGCGGGCGCGCCGGTTTGTTGCGGCGCGCGGACGATGCGGCTCTGGCCGGCGCGGGACATTCAGGTCGATCTGTCGGCGTCGCGCCGCGCCCAGCTGCAGGGCGAGATCTGCTCGCGCGTGCTTCGGCGGCGTTGCTGACGCGCAGGCGCAGTCGGGCGTCTCGGCGGTCGATGGCGAGGCCTCCTCCGCCTCGGCGATCCACTGCACGCCGGCATTCCCGGGCGCTTGCACGCGCACCGCCTCGAGCGCGACTTCGATCCCCGCGCGGCCATTGAAAGCCCTGCAGCGCGTCGAGTCTCGCGCCCTCCTGCAGGTCGCTGATCACGACGATTTCGCGGCTTCCGCTCGCTCGAGCCCGGCTCTGCTTCCAGCATCTCCGCGGCGCGAAAAAGCGCCGCGTCGAGATGCGTGGCCGCCCAACCCGGCGCGAGCGCGGTCGAGCCGCTGACTGTGCACGCCGCGGCTCGCTCATCGGGCGGGAGCTGCCGCCATTCGTCGAAGCTCACCACGTGCCCGCGTCGTGCGGTCGAACGCCAGCACCGCGACTTCATCGTCCGGCGTCGGCGCGCGCAACGGCCTCGGCGGCTTTCGCGCGCGCCTCGTTCCCACAGATTCTCGCGCCGCATGCTCGCGCTGGTGTCGAGGAGCACGACGACTGCGTTTGCCCGCCGCCGGCAGAGGCTGTGTGGCGGCTGTTTCGCGCGGGAGGAAGGGGCGCGCGAAGCCGAGCGCGAGCAGCAGGATCGCGAGGCAGCGCAGCAGCAGCAGCCAGAGATTTTCCAGCCGGCTGCGCTTCGTGACGCGCGGCGGCGTGGGCTGCAGAAACATCAGCGAGCTGAACGGCGTGACTTCCCGCGTCGTCCGGCGGATGAGGTGAAAGAGGATCGGCCCGACGATGGCGAGCGCGCCGAGGAGGAAGAGCGGGGCGAGGAAGACATCGTGCCGGCGGTCAATTCCGCTGGTGGCGGCGGATGACGGTTTTGCCGCGGTCGGTGCGGGCTTTCAGGAAATCGAAGAGCGCGAGTTCCAGCGGCTGATGCGGTCGAGCAGTTCGTGGATGGCTGATGCCGAGCCGCTGGCAGGTGAGCGCGCACGGCGGCGAGATGCGCGTCGAGGCGGCGCGGTATTCGCCGCGCGCGAGCGCGGGATCGAGGAAGAGATCGCGACCCGTTTCGACGATCGAGGAAGCGCGAGGCTGTCGCGAAATCGAAGGTGCAGCTCCGCGGGATCGAGCACCTGGAAGACGAGCACCTCGTGGCCGCGCGGCGGTGAGCAGCGCGAGCGGCGCCTCGAGCGTTTCGAGCGGCGCGAGGAGATCGCAGATGAAGCACGATCAGGCCGCGCTTGCGCATCAGCTCGGCGATGCGTCGCAGCGGCGCGGCGAGATCGGTCGCGGTGCCCGCCGGCGGGCTTTTCCAGCGCGAGCATGAGGTGGCGCAGATGGCCGGGGCGATGGCGCGCGGGCAGGTATTCGCGGACTGTCTTCGTCGAAGGTGAGCAGGCCCGACGGCGTCGCCCTGCTGATGCGAGAAAGTAGCGCGAGCGTCGCGGCGAGGGTGCGCGCGTAGTCGGCCTTCGTGTAGCCGCGCGAGCCGAAGGTCATCGAGCGGCTGTTATCGACGAGCAGATGGCAGCGCAGGTTCGTCTCGTCCTCGAATTTCTTGATGAAATAGCGGTCGGTGCGGCCGACGAGCTTCCAGTCGAGATAGCCGCGGATCGTCGCCCGGCGTGTACGCGCGATACTCGGTGAACTCGACGCGAGAAGCCGTGATACGGGCTGCGGTGCAGCCCGTGCCAGAAGCCTTCGACGACCGCCCGCGCCCGCAGCTCGAGGTTGCGGATGGTCATGAGCGCCGCGGGATCGAGGAAGGTCGCGGAAGTCGATCGCGGCCATGGCTGGTTATTTCACGCTCTGCCAGCACGCGCTCGATCACCTTGCCGACGCTCACGCCTTCGGCCTCGGCGCGGTAGTTGACGAGCACGCGGTGGCGCAGCACCGGGGCGGCGAGGGCGGTGATGTCCTCCTTCGTCACATGCGCGCGGCCTGGAGCAGCGCGCGGGCTTTCGCGCCGAGCATGAGGAACTGCGCGGCGCGCGTGCCGGCGCCCCAGCTCACCCAGTCGTTCACGAAATCCGGCGTGCCCGCCTGGCGCGGGCGCGTGGCGGCGGCGAGCCGCACGGCGTAGCGCACGAGATCCTCGGCGATCGGCACCTTCCGCACGAGCTCGTGAAAGCGCGAGCACGTCTTCGCCGGTGAAGAGCGGCTCGATCGTCGCGCCCGCGGCGGAGGTCGTGCGCTGTGACGACCGCGACCTCGTCGTCCTCGGGCAGGTAGTCGATCACCACGTTGAACATGAAGCGGTCGAGCTGCGCCTCGGGCAGCGGATAGGTGCCTTCCATCTCGATCGGGTTCTGCGTCGCGAGGACGAAGAACGGCTCGGGCAGCGCGTAGCGCCGCCCGCGACGCGGTGACCTGATGCTCCTGCATCGCCTCGAGCAGCGCGGCCTGCGTCTTCGGCGGCGTGCGGTTGATTTCGTCGGCCAGGATCATGTTGCCGAAGATCGGCCCCGGCACGAAGACCAGCGCGCGCCCTTCCGCCGGTGTCCTGCAGGATCTCCATGCCGGTGATGTCCGTCGGCATCAGGTCGGGCGTGAATTGGATGCGCTGGAACTCGAGGTGGAAAATGCTGCGCGATCGATCTTGACGAGCAGCGTCTTCGCCAGCCCGGGCGCGCCGGTGATCAGGCAATGCCCGCCGGCGAAGAGCGCGATGAGGATTTGCTCGATCACCTCCTGCTGGCCGACGATCACCTTGCCCAGCTCCGCGATGATCCGCGGGCGCGCCGCCTCCAGCATTTGCACCGTTTCGTGATCGCTGTGCGGGATGGGCGGCGGAGGAGTCATCGGCGCGGGAAAGAAAGCCCTATTCCGCCCCCAGCGCGAGCGGGAATACGGTGCGCAAGGTGTGGCTTAACCCGTTCGGGGCAGGAAAAGCCGGTGGCGACCGTGGGGGAGTGTGCTTACGATGCAGTCCTGCCGCAGTGAGCGCGTCAGCCCCCAAAACGATGAAGACGAATGCGATTGGCGCGAGCGCGCCGGAACGATGGACGCGGGATCTTAACGCAAAACTGAGGCGGACGCTGTGGCTGGTGATGTGCGCGCTGCTGCTGGCCTCGGCGCGGGAGGCGCGGGCGCAGCTCTTCATCTCGGAATTCCTGGCCGACAATCAGTTGAACGCAATGGTGGACGACGATGGGAGCCATTCGGATTGGCTGGAGATTTGGAACAAAGGCACGAGTGCGGTGAGCCTGAACGGGTGGTATCTGACGGATATCGCGGGCAATTTGCGCAAGTGGCAATTCCCGACGACGACGCCTTCTGTGACACTCGCGGCCAACGCGCGGATCCTCGTTTTCGCGTCGGCCAAAGACCGGAAGGTGAACGCGCAGAAGCTGCACACGAATTTCAAGCTGGCGAAAGAAGCCGGGAGCTACCTGGCGCTGGTGCGGCCGGATGGGCTGACGATCGAGCATCAATACAATGGCTATCCGCAACAGGTTCAGGATGTGGCTTACGGGATGCCGGCGGTAACTTCGACGGTGACGCTGCTGGGGCCGGGCTCGGCTGGGCGCGCGCGGGTGCCGCTGTCGGCGGCAGATATGCCGGAGACTTCGCCGGTGACGGCGTCGGACTGGCGGGCGATCAATTTCGCGGATGGAAGCTGGCAGGCAGGGGCGGCGGGCTTCGGCTACGACACGGCGGGAACGTATGGCTCACTGATCGGGCCCGGCGGGGATTTGCAAAGCTCGATGCATCTCGTGAACTCCACAGCGCTGATCCGGATTCCTTTTCGCCTCGATCCGACGTGGTCGATCACGTCGCTCAAGCTCTCGATGAAGCACGACGACGGCTACGTCTGTTATTTGAACGGAGCGCTCATCGCGACGAACTCCGCGCCGTCGTCGAAGGTGTGGAATTCGCAGGCGAATAGCGACCGGCCGGGACAGGCGATCGGCGCGTATGCGAACGCCATCTTGATCAATGCGCTGGCCCAACTGGCGAACGCGGACGCGAACGGGAACTGCATGTTGGCCTTCCAGATGCTGAATTTCAGCAACGGGAGCACGCAGGATACGGATAGCTTTGGCGCGCCGAATGGCTCCCGAGCGCTTTGCCTGCCGCTGCTGGAGGCGACGGTGAATCAAAGCACGGGCGCGCCGACCTATCTGGCGGCGCCGACGCCGAAGAACAACGCGGACAACAACTCGACGGGGGCCAACGGTGGGCCGCTCACTGCTCTGGGGCCGCTGATCAGCGATGTCACCGGCAACACGCCCCCGCGCCCGACAGGTTCGCCGACGAGTGCGCCGATCATCGTGACCGCGAAGGTGGTGCCGAGCCTCAATCCGCTGGCGGCGACCGATCCGGTGACGCTGAAATACCGGCTGATGCAGGCGGTGGAGAGCTCGATCGTGATGCGCGACAATGGGGTGGCGCCGGATGCGGTCGCGGGGGATTCCATTTTCACCGCGAGCCTGCCGACGACGAATATCGGGCCGGGGATGATGCTGCGCTGGAGGATCGAAGCGCGCGACAATGCTTCGACGCCCTCGGTCAGCACGGAGCCGCCCTTCCTCGACCCGACGGATAACGACCAATACTTCGGCACGGTGACGGAAGACGGCATCACGACCTCGGCGCTGCCGATCCTGCACTGGTTTGTGGCCGACGATGCGGCGGCCCGGACCGAAGGCGGGACGCGGTGCTCCCTGTTTTTTCTCGGGCGGTTTTACGATAACGTGTTCGTGGGGCTGCACGGGCAGTCGAGCTCGGGCTTCGCGGTTAACAAGAAGAGCCACGATTTCAACTTCAGCGAGGACAACCGCTTCAAGTGGAAGGAAGGACAGGACCGGCAGCGAGCGATCAATTTGATCACGACGTGGGCGGATAAAAGTCACGTCCGCGACGCGCTGGCATGGGAGACGTGGCAGCGCACCCGGCACATCGCCTCGCACTGGGTGCAGACCGTGCGGGTGCAGCAGAATGGGGCGTTCTGGGGCCTCTACGACATGGTGGAAAATGGCGACAAGGACTTCCTCTCGCGCGCCGGGCTCGATCCCTTGGGCGCACTTTACAAGGTCTACAATTCGCTCCAGGACAGCACCGGGGTGGAGAAGAAGACGCGGGAATTTGAGGACAACTCCGACCTTCAGGCGCTCGTCAATGCCATGGGCAACGGCGGCCTCGCGACTCGCCGCAGCTACAGCTACGACAACGTGGACGTCCCCGCGCTGGTCAACTACCTCGCGACCAATGTGCTCGTTCTGAACAACGACTTCGGACACAAGAACTACTACATTTATCGCGACACCAACGGCACCCGTGAATGGTCGCTTCTGCCGTGGGATCAGGATCTTACGATCGGGCACACCTGGACGGGCGTGCAAAATTATTTCAACGACGACATCCATACTCAGGCGGGGCTTGTCATCGGTGCCTCAACCGGAAACCGGCTGATGAACTTGGTGATGAACAGCTCGGCTTCCACTGTTGCGCCGGAGATGGCGCAGATGTTCATGCGGCGGCTGCGCACGCTGATGGATGAGCAGCTCGTCTCTGCTACCGCGACCAATGGCCCGATGGAGCAGCGGATCAACCAGATGCTGGATGCGATGGATCCTCCCGGCGCGGCTTACCAGACGGACGCTGATCTCGATTTGCAGAAATGGGGCTATTGGCTTGATGGCGGAGGAGGACCCATCGCCGCGCCCGGTGGCGACGCCGCGACGCACGATCACGGCGTGCGGCGCTCCGCGTTGCGCATTCTGAACGCCAACCCGAATCCGCCCTACCCGGCGGACGTGAACAATGCCGAAGGGCTCGGCGACACGACGCTGGCCTTCCTTCCGGGACGGCGATCGATCCTTTACAATGGGAACCTGACTCACGCCACCGGCGCGACGATGCCCGCCGCGCAATCTGCGGTGCCCCAGGGGCTCACGATCGAACACGTCGATTTCAATCCCGGCAACGCCGACCAGGAGTTCTTCATCATCCGCAACAACAGTGGCGCCTACGTCGATGTCTCCGGCTGGAAAATCACCGGCGCGGTGGACCTCACTTTCCGCGGGGGCACGGTCATCCCGCCCTTCACCACGGGCAGCGCGGTGAATGCCACCGGCGACGTCCACACCGGGCGGCTGCATGTCGCGCGGAATCCATATCTCTTCCGCCAGCGCGCCGTGAGTCCAAAAGGCGGCGAGTATCGCCTCGTCGTCGGTCCCTACGATGGTCGGCTCTCCGCGCGCGGCGGCACCGTGGAGCTGCGCACGCCCGATGGCGCGCTTTACACCGCCAATACCTTCACGGCATCGCCGACGCCGGCGCAGAATTTCCTGCGCGTGACTGAGGTGAACTTCGCCCCGAAAGATCCCACGCCGTCGGAAAGCGCCGCGCTGACCGGCGTGCAGGCGGGCGATTTCGAATTCGTGGAACTGACCAACACCGGCTCGGTGAGCCTCGCGCTCAGCGGTGCGCAATTCGACCGCGGCATCACATTTACGTTTCCCACCAGCTACACTCTCTCCGCCGGAGCGCGCTGTCTCATCGTGTCAAATCTCGCAGCCTTCAACCTCCGCTACGGCTCCGGCATGAACATCGCCGGGCAGTTCGAGGGCAGCCTCGATAACTCCGGCGAGGAGCTGCGCATCCTCGATTCCGCCGGCGAGGAGGTGCTGAAATTCACTTACGATCCGGCGTGGTATCCGCCGACCGATAAGGGCGGCTACTCGCTCGTCGTCCGCTCCGGCGCGCCGCCTTTCGATGGCTACAACAGCTCGACAGCGTGGGCCATCAGCGGCCAGGCCGGAGGCTCACCCGGCGGAGCGGACGCCAGCGTTTCGCAGGTCTTCGAAGGCTGGCGTCACAGCTATTTCACGAGCTCCGAAGAAAATACTTCCTTCGTTGGCGGACTTGCCGCCGACCCGGAAGGCGATGGCCGCACGAACTTCAAAGAATACGCCTTCGGCTTCCATCCCCGGCAGGCGGACCCGCAGCCGGACTCCACGAGTTCGATCGTCGAAGTCGGCGCCAGCCGCTATCTCGCCATCACTTTCCTCCGCGCGAAAAATGCGCTCGATGTGACCTACACCGTCGAAGTCTCGCCGGACCTCACCGACTGGACCCCCGTTGATCTTCCCGTCGGGTCGCCGCAAGACCTCAGCGACGGCCGCGAGCGCGTGACCTATCGCGACTCCATGCCCGAGAACGGCACCCCGCGCTTCATCCGCGCGCGTGCGATGAAGTAGCTTCATCGGACGCCGCGGTTGGGTCAGTGCGTCATCACGTAAAAGATGATGTTGATTCCGAGCGGGAAGGCGCGCTTCTCCGAAAATTCGTGGAAGAAATAGTCGTCCTCACCTTCGCGCTCCCAACCGTCGCCATTGTCCGTGTTGTGCGTCGCGAGCACCATGATTCGCCCTTTGTCATCGGTCAGCGCGCGCACATGCATCTCCGTGCAGTCTTCGTAGGAACCGCCGCGCTGCGGATGTTGCTCGAAGGTCACGCCGGAATACTGGCTCATCTTGCCGGTGTGCGCGTTTGGCACCTGGAGCTGATTTTTCGCTACGTTCAAATCGAAGACGCAGTGGAAAATCGGGTGGGTCATCGGCAACTCCGAAAATTCGCGGTCGGGAAAAACGCGCTTCATCTGCTCCGCGAAACACTCCCACTGCCACTCGCCCCAGAAGTCATCCACCATGAGAAACCCGCCGTTGAGCAGATATTTCCGGAGGATCGGCACCTCCTCGTCGCGGAGCAAAAGCGCTCCCGGCTCGACCATGTAGGTGAACGGATAACGCATCAAATCCTTGTCGGTTAGCCGCAGGATGCGCCCGTTCGGGTCCACTTTGATCGAAGTCATCTGCTGCACGCGGAACGACAAATTCAGGTCGCTGTCCGGGAAGTCCGTGATCCAGCTCGCCGATGTCGGCGACCCGCGCGGATCGCGGTCCCGGATGATCCGGCAGAACGTGAAGACATCGCGCGCGAACTCGAGCGGATTCTTCCACTCCGGCGTGTCCGTGCTGTGCGAAGCGACTTCGCGCGCAGTTTTCACCGTCCGCTCATCGACCGCCACGCCGCCTTCCGTGAAATAAATCGGCCCTGGGTTCGACCGACGATACATCCGCTGCGCGTCACCTTTGCTCGCGCCCACAGCGAGCAGCAGCAAAAGCAACCATCGCCCGCCAACCTTGATTGCTGAAGCGTTCCAGGATGTTCGAGTTCTCATCGTGGAACTGATGCCGGCGTTTCCTGCATCGTCAAAAGCAGCTCCAGCGCGGCGCGGAAACGCGGCGCCTCCTCCAGTGCGAGCAGCACCTCACGCTTCGCCCGCGCCGCGTCGTCGGCCACCAGCAACCGCGCGAGACGGTAGTGAATCTCCGGCGCGTCCGGCGGATGAAACTCCAGCATTTTCCCATACGCCACAGTTGCCGCAGGCTTCTTCCCGGTCGCTTCGAATGCCTCGCCTTGCCGCCGATACGACTCCGGGGAAAACGGGTTCACCGCGATGAACCGCTCCGCATTCAGCAGAACCGCGGGCCAATCCCGGCGCGCCGCGCCGAGCTCCATCAACCGCTCAAACGCCTCGGTCGAATCCGGGCTCAGCTCCGCGATCTTCGTGAGTTCCGCGAGCTCCGCTTCATTGTCGCCGAGCGCGCGATGCACCTTCGCCAGCAGGGTGTGCGCGCCCACTGCGCCGGTCTGATTTGCCGGATCTGCTAAAATTGTGGTCAGCGGTTCTTTCGCGACCTCCCATTGTCGCGCAGCCACGAGCTGTTTGGCTTTTTCCATGAGAGCAAAAAAGTTGTTTGGATGCGCTGCTAGGAAGGCCGCCGTCCCTGCTGCACTCCCGAGTTGCGCTGGCTCCGGCTCTGTCCAATCCAGCTTCGCCCCTGTTCCCCGCGCGCGTTCCCGCGCGAATTCCGCGAACGCTGGATCGAGTTGCGCGAGTGGAGCCGCGTGCGCCGCGATTGCTGTGTTAATCGGCACTCCGCGCCCGAGGTCCGCCAGAATCAGCTTCAGTTTCCCGAGCCCGAAACGCTCAACCAGATACTCCACCACGAGTGATGACTCGTAATACGCGAACATCAAATGCGCGGGGGTTTTCGGCTTTAAAAAAGCGCCGCTCAACTCGCTCACCGGCGTGAGATCGTCGCCCAGAATCATGGCACGGTGCCGGGGCGTCATCCGCTCGCCCCACGTCCCCGTGACGTTGCCGCCGCTGCCGCGCGCCTGTCGTTCTTCGAATACAGAAATGCCTTCGCTCAACCAGCGCGGCATCTTATTGCGGGTGAGTTGAAGCGTGACGACGTGACAATACTCGTGCCACAAAACCGACTCCCAATTCGTCGGGGATCCCGCACGTGCCGCGGGGCTGTTCGCCGTGATCACGCGCCCAAAACAGACGCCGAGATAGCCCGCGCCGCCCGGCATGCCGAAGGTCCGAATCGCGAAGTCTTTCTGGTCCGGGAAAATCTCCACGACCGTCTGTTGCTTCGGTCTCAGTCCATACTTCTCTCCCAAAACGGCGTACGCCCGCTCGAGGAGCGCAAGCGCCTGGGCTCCATAAATCTCCGCCTCCCGCGGCTCCATCCGCAGCAGAAAATGCGCGCTTTTGAGCGTTTGGAATTTCGCCGTGCTTTCCCGGAGTGCGACGAGATTGAACGCGAGAACGTCGTATGGATCGGCTTTTTGCACCTCTTCCGCGAGCTGCCAGCCCGCCTCGTTTTCGCCGAGGCGCAGCAGGTCTTCGGCAAGTTGGATCTTTGCCGGAAGGTAGTCGGGATCAGCCTTCAAGGCCTGCCGCTGCCGCTCTGCCCCCTCCGTGAAGCGATATTTCTGCGAGAGCTTTCGTCCGATCAAATGATCGACCGTCGGGTTGGTGGGCCACAATTTCAGCGCCTCCGCGCGCTCGCTCGCGGCGGCCTTCGAATCTTCGCGCAGCTCCGCCAGCACCGCCCGCAAAGCGTGCGCCTCCGGCCGTGCGGCATCGGTTTCCAGCGCCTTCGCCAGCTCGCTCTCCGCTTCTTCGTAGCGCTCGGAATCGATGTGATGCTCGGCGAGCAGCAGGCGCGCTCCGACATGATGCGGATTACCCGCGAGCGTCTGCTCGAGCGCCGCGAGCATCGCCCGCGTGTCGCTCGGTGCGAAGGCCCGCGCGATCCCGAACTGAACTTCCGGGTCGTTGGGCAGGCGCTTCGCGGCTTCCCCAAATAGTTTCCCCGCCAGCGCCAAGTCACCTTTGTCGAGTGCGAGCTGACCGCTGGCAATCCAGACGTCGCGCGTTTCCGGTGCGGACTTTTTCACCGGATCGAAAAAGACTTCGAGCACGCGCTTCGGGTCAGCTCCGACGAGCAACGCCGCGCGTCCGAGCGCCACGCGGTTCGCGGGATCGCGATAGGCCCATTCCCGCATGCTACCGAGACGGTCCATGCGCGAGAGCAATTCCGTGGCACCATCGACATCGCCATTTTGCCTCAGTACGGAGTAGCCGAGCAGGCAAAGCCGGAGGCTCGACGGAAAGTCAGCGAGCGCGGCTTTCACGGTCGCCGCCGCTTGGCGATATTCCCCTGAACTCATCTGCGCCTCCGCAAGGATGATCCGCCATTCTTCCTTCCCGGTCTCGGCTTCGAGCACCGCTGCCGCCGCCGTCGCAGCGGCGGCATACTCCCCGCGGATCATCTGCTGGCGGGCTTCTTCGGTTGTCGCCGCCCGCGCCGAAAGATTGTTCAGCGCGAAAATCAAGAGCGCCAGCGGAACGCTGAAACGGCCCGTAAAGCAGAGCGATTTTGCGAAAATCATGCGGTGCACTGTCGTGCAAACGCGGCGGCGCTCAACCTTCCGCGCCCGTTCATTTGACCGGCAGCGCGTCGAAATATTTTTGGATCGCAGCGTGATAACCCGGCGGCACTTGCTCGGCGGTGATTGCCTCGCTAACGCCCTGCTTCACCTGATGGAGCCGCTCGCGATACTCCTCCGCCCTCGCCCCGGTTTCGCCGACTTCGCTCGATTTCCACTGCATTAGCAGCTTGCCGTTGGTCAGTGCACTCGTGCTCTTCTCGCTTTTGAATCCCGATTGCGCCGTCTCGTCCTCCGGGCGGCGCGCTCCATTTCCCTGGCCCGGACCCATCCCCGTGCCGCCCGCTCCCGCCAGCCCCGCTTCCGCCATTTTCCGCGCGAAGAGCGCGGCGTAGTCTTCCATGCCGTCGCAATTTTGGCACTCCGCGCCGTCGAGTTGTTCGGCCTCCGCAAGCTGCCTGGCCATTTGCAGACTCTTGAGTGCATCCTCCAGCGCCTGGCCGTCCTGCATTTTCTGCGCGAGCTGCTCGAGTTCCTGTTCACTCAGGTTCAGCGAGTCGAGCGCGTCCTGCGCTGCCTCGCGCGAGAGGGCACCGAGCTTGGCCTGGTCGAGTTGCTGAAGCGCGCGAGCCAGCGCTTCGCCGGCCTTTGACGAACCCGCGGCTTCTCTCACTGCGTCCGCGACCGCGTTGAGCTTTCGCATGAGCTGCTGTTGCAAAGCGCGCTTTTCGGCAGAGTCCGGCATTGCGGCGAGCTTCTTCAGTTGCTCGCGGATTTCGCCCAACGATTTTTTCACCTCGGAAAGCTCACCTTTCTTCAGCTCGTCGTGCATCTGCCGAATCTTCTGAGCATCGGCCTGCCCAAAGGATTGCGCGGCTTTGTCGAAAGCGTCTCGCGGCAATTCGTTGCTGATTTTGCGCCACATTTCACCGAGTTCCCGTTGTTCTTCGCTGAGGCGTTTCAGATTCATTTCGCGCTCCGCCGGCTTTGCTTCCCGGAAGGTCTTTTCGAGCGAAGCAATCGCCTGCTTGATTTCCTCCGAGTCGGTTTCCGTTCCCTGCGCAAGCTGTTCGGTGCGGACGCTGGTTGCTTTTTTCCACTCCTGCAAACGCTGGTCCTGCTCGGCGATTTTCCGGCGCTCCGCCGCCTTGCCGAGCGGGTCGAGATGCGGAAGAAACTGGAACGCGGCGACGCCAGCAGCGAGTGCGAGTGCGCTCTGTCCCGTGCCGCGCTTCCAGCTTAATGGTGCGACACGACGCGGCTCGATCTCCTCGGCGCGCGCTTCTGCCTGCGCATGAACGATGGACTGAAAGCCGTCTGTGCCGTCGTCGGTGAGGATCGCGGTCAGAAACAGCTCGCGCGTCCCCGCGCGGGCATCGATTAACCGCGCCGTCTCTGCGGCGCTGCTCCGTCGCGCGCGGACGGCCGCAAAAAGCAGCGCGCAAATGCCGAGCCCGCTGGCGAGCCACGAAAACCGGGGCTCCGGCAGCAATGAACCGAGCCGCGTGGCGAGCAGCAGCGCGAGCAAAAGCGCGCAGCCGAGGAGCACACCGTCGCGAAATCCGCGCACCACGGTCCCGAAGAAAACGCGGCGTGCCACACGCTCGATAAGCCGCTGGGTGCGCACGTTGGACATGCGCCAGATTTACGCCCACACGCCGGTCGGCGCAATGTTCGATCAGGCGCGCTTCACGCGCTGCGCTTTGCGGCGCGGCTTGTCGATGGCGTTGGTTTTACGTTTGCGAAGCTGGCGCGCGATTTTGGCCGCCGCGAGATCGAGCGCGGCGTGAATCGTCTCGGCGCTTTCTTCGGCAAAGGCATCGCGGCCTTGGAGCGCGAGATGAAGTTTCGCGGTGAAGCGGTCGGCAGGCTTCGCCGCGTCGTCATGCACGAGGACGACGTGCGCGGCGAAAATCTCGGCGATGCCCTCGACCTGCGCGACGATGCCAGCGACGTGCGCGTGGATGCCCGCATTGAGCCGAACGTGGCGAGGACTCAGGTGAATTTGCATCGTTAATTATTGCCTGAAACCGAACGATTTCGCACGGCTTTAAAATTTCCCCGGCACTCCGCTTTCGCCAGTTGCGCAACCCAAGGAATCCGGCAATCTGAACGCATGTCTGCCCAAGGTTCGACCGGAAACGTCATCGCCGCCGTTTGCAGCTTTTTCATCCCTGGCCTGGGGCAGCTCGTGCAGGGACGATTGCTGATGGCGCTCGTCCATTTTGTCCTCGCCGCCGCACTGTGGGTGATACTGCTCGGCTGGCTCATCCACCTCTGGTCGATCATCGATGCTGCGCGGTGGAAGCCGCGGCAATAACTCGATCTCGCTGTTCGCCCGGTGGACGGGGAAGCGGCGGTCCCAGCGCTGCGAAGGCTCAGCTAAACGTCAAATTTTTGACTTTCGCCGCCGTCGCGGCGTTGAGCACATCGACGATGCGCTCGTGCTTGGCGTCTGGATTTGGGCGGATGATCACCGGATCCTTGTCACCAAACGTATCAATCGCGTTGGTCAGCCAGTCGCGGAGTTCGGTCAGATTCTTGTCCTTCGGCTCGCCGTAACTTTTGTTGTTCATCGACACCTGCCCGTCGGAAGCGATGTCGATGATGATCGGCGTAACGGCGGCTTGCGACGTGATTTGCCCGCGGGCAGATTGATGTTGAGTTCTTTTTCGACGACCTGCGAACCGGCGCTGGCCATGAAAAAGAGCATGAGCACGAATACGACATCGACCATCGGCGCGATTTGAAAACCGATGTCGCCGTCTTCGGAACCTACTGATCCGCCCATATGTAGTCCTTTCGTTAGAGTTGGGTTAGGGCGCGGGCTTGCCGCTTCGTCTTTGTCGACGACGGAAAAGGTGACGTTGCCGACGCCGGCATTGCCGGCGGCGCGACCATACCCGCGCGAGATATTCGTAGCGCACTTCCTTGTCGGCGCGGATCAGAGCACGCGCATGTCAGGGGTTGCGCCGAACCTTCGTCCGAAGCACATCGGCCCGACGGCATCGGGCGTCGGATAGACTTTGCTCGTCAATGTCGATGAGTGCCGCCGTTGTTGATCGCGCTCCAAAGGACGTTGACGATGACCTGTCCGGCCCCGCCTGTTTCGATCCGCTCTTGTCCTTCGCATCCTTGGCGACGGGCAGCTTTACGCCTGTCGTTGGTCTGCAGCACTTCCGTCGAACTGATCGACATGAAGAAGACGAGCAGCACGAGCAGAATGTCGATCATCGGCGCGATCTGAAACTCCGGATCTTCCTCCGGGAGCAGCCGCGTCTGCGGCGCGCTTCTTCGCGTGCTGACGTGTCGTGGGCCATCGGCGGCGAAGTCGAGATCTAGGCCGCCCAGTCGAGCGTCGCGCCGCAGTGCGGGCAGGGATTCACGCCGGGCGTGACGGCGCCGTTGCAGACCGGGCAAGTCGGTGGTGAGCGCCATCGAGACCTTGCGGACGCCGCCGCGTGCAGCCGGGCATCGGCGCGCCGGCGTTGAAATTTTCGCCGATCTGCACGCCCGCGAGTTCCTCGTAGGGAATGTCGAGCGAGCAGCGTGTTCACCACGTCGTCCGCGTGGACGATGCACATCTGCGAGACGTTGCGGAAGACGTAGTAGGCGACGAACGCCGGGATGGCGATGAAGAGGCCGCTCGCGGTCGCGAGGAGCACCTCGCCGATCTTGCCGGAGAGCGCGCGCGGATCGCTGATGCCGCTGCCGGCCAGCACGGCGAAGGCACCCATCATGCCGATGACGGTGCCGAGCAGCCCGATCATGGGGCTGACGACGCCGATGACCGAGAGGTAGCTGTTGCGGGTGCGGAGCATGGTGGCTTCGCGCAGGCCGTGCTCGGCGAGTGCGTCTTCCACGGCTTCCTTGCCGCGACCGAGGCGGGTGAGGCCGGCTTTCAGGACGTTGGCGAGGTAGTTCTTGTTGGCGTTGCAGGTTTCCCACGCTTCCTGGTAGTTGCCGGCGCCGATCGGTCTGCTGGAGCGCCGCGACGAGCGGCGGCGGGGCCAGCTTGTCTTTCCGCAGCGACATCGAGTTCTGAATGATCAGCGTCACCATCGTGACCGAGGTGCCGATGATCGCGACCCAGATCAGCATGATCAGCGGGCCGCCATCCATGATGACCTGGAGGACGCTTTGCCTGATGCGGCGCCGCGGCACGCCTCTTCCTGCGCAGAGCCGACGCCGGACACGGCGAGCATCGCAGCAAGGAAAAGAGCGGAAGGGAGGAAACGGCGGAGGTGGCGATTGAGTCATGGATGAGAGGTGAGAAGTGAAAGGTTCTAGGGGACGGTGATTTTTGGATGTTTCGCTGCGGAGCGCGTCGGCTTTTTCCTGGGCGACGCTGACCGCGGTCGCGATCATGATAGAAAACGTGACGGTGCGCAAATAATCTTCGAGGGCGCCAGCAAATTTCCTTCGCTCTCCTTGATCTCGCCGCTGACGAGGAAAGCCTGGCTGTAGGCGAAGCGCGTTGGCGGCTCGAGATGATTTTCTCCTTGAGCGCCGCCTCGGTGATCGGCTCGAGCTTCTTTTTCGCACGCCGCGAAATCTTTCTTGGCCACGGCGATGCGCGCCAGGCCGACATCGCCTTGCGTCGAACCGCCGGGTAAAGCTTTTGGAACTCGTTGTAAGCGGCTTCGGCGCTTGCGCCAGATCGTTCGGTCGCAACGTAAACATCCCCGAGCATCCCCGTGGCCTGCTGCGCCCAATCGCTGGCAGCCCCGCGAATTTATCGGCCACAGTTTTCACGAGCGTCAGCGCCTTCGGGAAGTCCTTGGCCGAGATAAGCCCGCATGCGCCGCCGCGAGCTCCGGCGGCGGGGCCATCCGCACATCTTTCGACGCTCGCCAGCGGGATGCCGAGCTTGCCCGCGCCGATCTTGCACCTGGAGATTCGGCCCGCTGACACCGATCACTTTCATGTCACGCCGCTGCCCGTCCGCGGTCGTGACCATTTCCTGCCTGCGCGGCGAATTCAGCACCGAGCAGTCAGCGCGCAAGCGAGGGGCAAAAAGGAGTTGCTGGCGGGGGAAGGGGAAACGTAGCTTCATGCGCTTCTGCGGGCGGCAGATCACCGTAGTAAGGCCTCCGGCGAAAGCAACCAAGGAAACTTTTTCTCCCAAAATCATGGTCAATCTCATCCGCCGATACCAGCAGCCGCCTCATGATCGTCGTCACGGTCCTCGTCATCATCGCCTTCATCTGGCTCTACAATGACCAGAGTTTCGACCGGAGCGCGGGCGCCGATCGCGTCGGCACGATTTACGGGCGCGGCGTGACGCACGGCGCAGATCTCGCGCGAGGCGCGGAAATTCGATGCTCTGCCGCGCGCTCGGACTGCATCGAGCTCTGGTCCACGCTCATCGGCATGAAGCCCGCAACGAGCAGCGAGGCGACCGAGAACTTCGTCTGGAACAGCCTCGTCCTCCGCCACGAAGCCGACGCACTCGGCATCCAACCGACCGACGACGAAGTCGTCGCGGCCGATGCAAGAGCTGCCGCCCTTCCAGACCAACGGCGTCTACGACTCGAGCAAATACATCAGCTTCACCCAAAACATGCTCGCCGCCGCGCGGGCTCACTGCCGAGCAGACTCGAGGACCTCGTCCGCGACGATCTGCGGCTGCAGAAGATCAAAGCGCTCGCTCGGCTCGACCGTCGCCGCCGCGCCCTCGGAGGTGCGCGCAGCATGTTCGAGCGCCGCAGCCAGAAGACCGAAGTCTCGGTCGTGCGCCTGAAGCTCGACGACTTTCGCGAAGGACGTGCAAGTCACGCCGGAGAGACGTGAAGAAGGCTCTACGACGAGCAGAAGGATTCGCTCAAATCCGACGAGATGCGCAAGGTGAAATTCGCCGCTTTCACCCTCGGCATAACCGACAAGCCGCTCGACCGGCAAAGAGCGCACCGAGGCGCTCGCGAAGCTCCGCGAGCAGGCGGAGGAATTCTCCGTCGCGCATGACCGAGAAGGACGCGAAGTTCGAGGAAGTTGCCGCAGAAATTCGGCGCCGAAGTTGAAGGAGACCGCCGGAGTTCACGCGGAAGATCCGCCGCCAGAACTCGGCGCAATCCGACGAAGCCGCGCAGGCCGCTTTCAAGCTCACCAAAGAGCAGCCGAACAGCGACGTGATGACGACCGAGACGCGGCTACTACGTCCTCCAACTCGCAGGCATCACGGCCGCCGCCCGCTCACCTTCGACGAAGCGAAGGCCAAGCTCGACCGACGCAGCTCAAGACCGAGCAAGCGCAGGAGGCGATGACCCTCAAGGCCGCGGAGATTCGCAACAAGATCGAGGCGGAAATCAAGGCCGGCAAATCCTTCGCCGACGCCGCGACCGCCGCCGGCGTGAAGGCCGAGACTTCCCGCCTTTCTCGCAGAGGAGCCGCCCAAAGCCGACGACATGGATTCCGCGGATGATCATGAGCCGCGCTTTCGAGCTCGACCGAGGGCGCAGCTCAGCGAGCCGATTCCCACGCCGACCGGCATGCTCCTCGTGCATCTCGACAAGCGGCTGCCGGTCGATGAGAAGAAATTCGAGGAAGAGAAAGCGATGATCGCCGACAACGTCGCGCGCGGGAAGCGCGAGGCGGCCTTCGACGACTGGCTCAAAGCACCGCCGCAGCCGTCGCGAAGATCAACAGCGCGCGCGGGCTGACCCGTGAGCTGCTTTCGCCCGAGGTCGAGGAGCTCTTCGACGACGCCAACGGCGACCTCGCGCTCGGCGAACTCGACGCCGCCGTCGAGAAGTATCGCCGCTGCACCGAGCTCGACCCCGAGTTCTTCGATGGCTGGCACGCGCTCGGCATGGCGCTGATGAAAATCGGCCGCTATCCCGAGGCGATCGACGCCGGTCTGACGCACCGTCGAGCTGCGGCCGAACGACCAGCTCGCCTGGTCCAGCCTCTCGCTCTTCTACGTCCGCAACGGCCAGATCCCGGAAGCCGAGGCCGCCGGCGCCAAGGCCAAGATCCTCAGCTGGGGCGGGAAGATCAAGAAGGAGGAGTAAGCCGCCCGCGCGGGCGCAAGATGTTGCGCAGCAGCCGCGGCTTCACGCACTTTTCGCATCCCATGGCCGACCCCTTCTTCATCACCACCGCCATCGACTACACCAACGGCGCGCCGCACATCGGGCACGCTTACGAGAAGGTGCTCGCCGATGTGCTCGCGCGTTATCATCGGCTGAAGGGCGACGACGTTTTCTTCCTCACCGGCGTCGATCAGCACGGGCAGAAGGTGCAGCAGTCCGCGGAGAAGCAGGGCGTCGCACCGCAGGAGTTCGTCGATGGCATCACCGCGAAATTCCTCGCGCTTTGGGAGAAGCTCGACGTCCGCTACGACGGCTGGGCCGCCACCACCGACCCGCTCCACAAGGACTGCGTGCGCGCCAATCTCCAGAAGCTCTGGGACGACAAGGATCCCGCGACGGGCCAGAGCCGCTGGATCTACAAAAAGAACGCAGCGCGGCTTCTACAGCGTGCGGCAGGAGCAGTTCCTCACCGACAAGGAGCGCGGCGCCGACGGCGAATTCGGCCCCGAGTGGCAGCCGGTCGAGGAGCGCGAGGAGGAGAACTTCTACTTCCGCCTGACCCAAGACCCCGCGACCGGCCTGCCCGGCTTCGACCCGAAGCAGTGGCTGCTCGACTTCATCGACCAGCGCAGCGCAGAGCGGAGCGCCGTTCGTCATCCCCGATTTCCGCGTCGCCGAGCTGCGCAATGCCGTGGAAAAACTCGAGGGCGACCTCTGCATCTCGCGCCCGGCCGCGCGGCTCCAGTGGGGCATCCCGTTCCCGGAGAGCTTCGGCGCGGGCTTCGTCACCTACGTCTGGTTCGACGCGCTGGTGAACTACATCAGCTTCGTCCCCGGCCACGACCCGGACTACAGCGAGCGCAACGCCGCCGGCGGACGACCCCCGGCACCCGCGGCTTTGCCGACTGGTGGCCCCCGCTCCACGTCATCGGCAAGGACATCATGATCCCCGCGCACGGCGTCTACTGGCCGATCATGCTGAAAGCGCTCGGCTTCACCGACGACGAGATGCCCACGCTGCTCGTCCACGGCTGGTGGAACATCTCCGGCGCGAAGATGAGCAAGAGCCTCGGCAACGTCATCGACCCCGACGCGCTCGCCGACAAATACGGCGCCGAAGCGCTGCGCTATTACCTGATGAGCGACATCGCCACGGGCAAGGACGCGGACTTCAGCGAGGAACGGCTCATGCAGCGCTACAACACCGACCTGGCGAACTCGCTCGGCAACTTGCTCAACCGCACGCTGAGCATGGCGGCGAAGTATCGGGAGGGCTCAGTTAGCGCAACACAACAGCGGTTTATGTAATGCTCGAGTCGAACTACGAGATCGAGCGGAAGATGACCACGAGGCGAGCTCACGCCAGAGGCGTTCACCGTCGAAGAGCTAGCATCAAACATGTGAATGCTTTTGTCGACGGTTCAATATCGACGGAATCATTGCGAACGTCGGAAATATCAGCATTGAGTCTATCCCGTCTGCGGTCAATGCGGCGCTCGGTATGGTCGAGATATCGCAGCTATGTGCAATCGCCTTGTCGAGCAAACAGCACCTTGGAAGCTCGCGAAAGACTCCGCACAAGCTGCCGATCTCGACGCCGTCCTCTACACGCTCGCCGAGGCCCTGCGCATCATCGCCATCCTCATCTCCCCGGTTTTGCCGAAGGCGGCGGAGGGGATTTTCGATCAGTTGAACTGGAAGATGGAGGAGGCGGGGAAAGACGGGCGCTTCCTGCTGAAGGACGCGGGGTGGGGCGGGCTGCCGGATGGGCATGTCCTCGGCCAACCCGTCCCGCTCTTCCCACGCATCGAAGCGGCGCCGTAACGACGATTCTCCCCGGCCGCTTTGGGAAGCCACTCTGGATTTCCGGGGGTGCCTCCCGAACGTCTGGAAGGCTACCGGCAGTTTTGCCTGGTGCCTTCCACTGAGGCGGATGGCCACCGGCAGTTTTGCCTGGTGCCTTCCACCGAGGCGGATGGCCACCGGCAGTTTTGCCTGGTGCCTTCCACCGAGGCGGATGGCCACCGGCAGTTTTGCCTGGTGCCTTCCACCGAGGCGGATGGCCACCGGCAGTTTTGCCTGGTGCCTTCCACCGAGGCGGATGGCCACCGGCAGTTTTGCCTGGTGCCTTCCACCGAGGCGGATGGCCACCGGCAGTTTTGCCTGGTGCCTTCCACCGAGGCGGATGGCCACCGGCAGTTTTGCCTGGTGCCTTCCACCGAGGCGGATGGCCACCGGCAGTTTTGCCTGGTGCCTTCCACCGAGGCGGAAGGCCACCGGCGACGGAGTCGCGCGCTTTTAGGAGGCGCTGTTCGCGAAGGCGTTGGTCTCGCGGGCGTTGAAGTTGCCGGTGGAGCCGAGGGGGAGGTCGTCGTTGCCGGGGCCGGCGTTGAGGGGGTAGTTGGTGCTGCCGATTTTGAGGTAATCGATCTGCTCGGCGACGATGCCGAAGTGTTGCATCGAGTCGGTGCTGCCGAAGGCCTGGCCTTTGATTTTGATGCTGGCGATGCGGGCGATGATGGCGGGGTCGTCGAGGGCCTGGTCGTTGTTGAGGACGTCGTCGGAGGTGCCGTATTGGCCGTCGTGGCCGGGGGAGACGCCGACGGCGAGGTTGCTGGCGATCCAGTTGCCGTTGACGATGACGTCGCCGATGGCGACATCGGAGATGCCGCTGCCGATGGGACTGAAACCGAAGGCAGGCGACGGCGCTCATGCCGGCACCACCGGCGATGATGGTGGAGTTTTCGACGCCTCCTTTGACGAAGAGCCGGCCGAGGGCGAGGAGGCCGGGCTGGGGGGCGGCGGCGGTGGCGACCTGGAGCTGGGAGTGGCGCAGGGAGCCGGAGATGGTGGCTTTGCCGAGGACGCCGCCGATGTCGATGCCGCTGGCGAGGAGGTTGTTTTTGAGGGTGAGTTTGCCGACGTTGCCCCCGGCGTGGAGGGAGCTGTTCACGAGGTCGCCGCCGAGGACGCCGAGGGTGAGGTCGCCGGAGATGGAGATGGAGGTGTCGGAAGTGAGGGTGCCGATGGAGAGTTTGGTGACGTCACCGGCGACGCCGAGGTTCACCGGGAGGAAGATGGAGTCATCGAAGTCGAAGTAGCCGGTGATGGAGGTGCGGACTTTGAGGGATTTGACGTTGCCGTAGAAGAAGCTGTTGAGGTCCGAGCCGGTGCCGGTGCCCTGGCTGGCGCTACCGAGGAGGCCGATGGAGAGGACGTCGAAGGTCTGGGTGGCGAATTCGCCGATGTTGGCGCCGGCGTCGATTTTGCCGAGGTCGCCGGCGATTTTGACGGTGCGGAGGTTGATGCCGGAGGCGTCGATGGCGCCGACGTTGACGAGGCCGTCGCCGGAGCCGGTGTCGAGGTTGCGCTTGGCGGTGACTTTGAGGTCGGTGCCGTCGAACTCAGTGCCGTCGAGGGCGAGGTTGATGAATTCAAGCTGGCGGCCGCCGGTGCTGTTGGCCGGGGAGAGCTGGAGGTTGCCGAGGCCGAGGGTGCCTTTGGAGACTTTGACGGTGACGGTATCGCCATCGACGTCCTGGAAGACGGCGGTGCGGGCATTCGCGAAAGTGGGGCCGCCGGGGACGACGGTGAAGCCGGTGAGAGGCGTGGAGCCGTCGCCGACTTTGCCGAGGGAGGTGGCGGCGCCGGTGTTGAGATTGATGGAGTAAAGGCTGGTCCGGGTGCCGACGGTGAGGACGGCGAGGCCGGTGTCGGTGGTGGCGGGGTCGTGGTCGTCGATGATGTCGAAGCCGACGAAGCCAGAGGCGACGGTGAGGCCGAGGGAGCCGATGACGGTGAGGTTGCCGTTGTTGGGCGAATCGGCGGGGGCGGTGGGGAAGTTGATGCTGCCCTGGCGGACGAGGTCGCCGTGGGCCGAGTCGATGCCGTAGAGGGTGGTCTGGGTGGCGCCGACGTAGCTGTTGGTGTAGGCCGCGCCGGTGACTTTATCGGAGCCGGGGGTAAGGTCGGTGTCGGTGGTGACCAAGCCGGTGCCGGGATTGATGCGCAGGTCCTGGCCGGAGTCGCTGACGATGCGGAGGCGGTCGGCGACGGGGTTGAAGTCGAAGCCGAAACTGAGGCCGCTGAGGCCGCTGTAGGGATTGGTGCTGTCGCTGGAGTCGGCGCTGAGCGCGCTGACGAAGGTGGCGACGGCGGTGTGAGAATCGATGGTGTAGAGCGCGCCGGCATTGGAGGCGTTCTTGGCGACGGCGTAGACGAGGCCGTTGGAGGCGCGGTAGTCGATGCCGATGAGGAATTCATCGGCTGCGAGACCGGTGACCGGGGTCGAGCTGATAATGAGGCCGGGGTGGGTGGAATCGAAAAGGAGGAGCTTGTTCGCGGCGTCCAGCCCGAGGACAGCAGCGGGAGCGATGCGCGCTTCGAGGGCTTCGATGACGGGGCGAACGGGAGCGATGGAGCGAGTTTTCATGGAGGTTTGGAGGGTTTGGTTGGGGGATGGCGGTTGCCCGAAAGGGCCCGGCAATTCCAGCGTGCCGCCACGCGGGGGGTGTTTCATCTCACGCTCTCGAGCGCGTCGAGCTATTTTCTCCGGGAGTCGGATAATCAGCCGAGAACCGGGCGCCGGCCCGTTCCCTACCTCGAGCGCCGCCGCCGCGCCAGCAGGGTGAGCATTCCGGCGCAGCCGAGGAGGAGCGACGATGGCTCCGGGACGACGATGGAGTCGATGAAAGCGCGATTGGACGAGATGCGGGTGGCGTAAAACTCGCCCGGACCGCTCGCTGGAGTGTAAACGCCGGCGAGGCTACGCGTGTAGAAGGTGGATTGGTCGAAGAGCGCGGCGTTGAACCCGACGTTGTCCGTCGGACTGGTGTAGTATGGCCCGGTCACGCCGTAGTTGATGCCGGCGAGTTTCCACACCGTGCCATCCTGGATGAACACCGCGCCGCCGGAGTCGTAGACCGAGAGTGTCGCTTCGGTCCCGCCGATGTGGTTGAACTGCGCGCCGAGTAACGGGCCGAGACCCGTCCCGCCGTTGACACTCTCGGTCACGACATTGGTGCCCCAGCGTTGAACGCCATCCACCGATCCCCAGAGGTAGCCATGGAGGGATCCCAAGTCATCCACCACATCGGCACCGCGCTGAGTGCCGCGCCCGATGACGACGAGCGCTTTGCCCACCTCGTTCGTCTTCGTATAAAGCGGCGCGAAGGTCGGCAGCGGCAAGGTGACGTGCCAGATGCGCAAGTCACTCGCCGGGTCATCGAAGACGGCGTCGGTGATGTAATCGATGCCGTTGAAACGGAACGGGTCGCCAATCGAGCCGCCGATGTGCGACGCGGTAATGAAATATTGCGAGGCGATCGCGGTGCCGAGAAACGAGCCCCAAAGCCCCTCATACTGCCAACCACTGTCCGCCAGCGTTCCCGTGGGCGCGGCGGTGTTCGCGGTCGGATCGCCAGTCGCATCGAGGATGACGGCGCGCGCTGGGGAAGTAAGTGCGAGGGCAGCGCAAAGTCCGGCTGCGAATCGGCGCACGGTGCTGAGGGGGAGCATCGGGGAAGGTGCTCGCAAATCGCGGAAAATCCAGCGGCGCTTCAGCGCGGCGCGGATTTCAGCCACTCGGCGAGCTGCCGCGCCCAGTAGGTCACGATCAGGTCTGCGCCCGCCCGCTTGAACGCGAGCATCTGCTCCAGGACGACCGCGCGTTCGTCGAGCCAGCCATTGGCCGCGGCCGCTTTGATCATCGCGAACTCGCCGCTGACATTGTAGACCGCCGTCGGCAGCCCAAAGCGCTCCTTCACCCGCCAGACGATGTCGAGATACGGCAAACCCGGCTTGACCATCACGATGTCCGCGCCCTGCTCGACATCGAGCGCGACCTCGCGCAACGCCTCGCGTGCGTTGGCGTTATCCATCTGATAAGTGCGGCGGTCGCCGGCAGCCGGTGCGCTCTCCGCGGCGTCGCGGAAGGGCCCGTAAAACGCCGAAGCGAATTTTGCCGCGTAACTCATGATCACCGTGTCGGTAAATCCCGCCGCATCGAGCCCACTGCGAATCGCGCCGATGCGTCCGTCCATCATGTCGCTCGGGGCAACGATATCTGCGCCCGCCGATGCGTGCGAAACGGCCGTTTTCACGAGCAACTCGACCGACGCGTCGTTGTGCACATGCACACGGTCGCCGGCGAAATCAGTGATCCCGCAGTGCCCGTGGCTCATGAACTCGCAGAGGCAGACATCAGTGATGACCAGCAAATCGGGGCACGCCTTTTTCAGTGCGCGGATGGCTCGCTGGACGATGCCATCCTCCGCGTAAGCCTGCGAAGCGACTTCGTCCTTTTCTCGCGGAATGCCGAACAGCAGCACGCTTGCGATACCCGCCGCGTGGGCTTCCGCGGCTTCCTGCACGAGCTCATCGAGCGAAAGTTGCGCAACTCCCGGCATGCTCGCGACCGGCACGCGACCGCTGATTTTCTCGCTGACAAAAAGCGGCAGGATGAAATCCGTGACCGCGAGGGAATGCTCGCGCACGAGGCTGCGCAGCGCGGCGGAGGAACGCAGACGCCGGGGGCGCTGTGGGAGATTCATGCGCGAAAGGTAGCTGAGCAGCGGGACTTTCGCCAAGCTTCCCTCCGCGCGCGCGGCGCGGTAGTCACGCAGGATGCCTCGCCTCGACGCTGAGTTTCTGCTCATCGACAACAGCAACTCGTTCACCAAATTCGCGCTCGCGAGCCGCTCGGAATTGCTCGCTACGCGCAAACTCGCGACGCGCGAAGTTTCCGGCGAAAAGCTCGGGCGCGTCTTGCGCGGGTGGCGCTTTCAGGCGGTCGTCCTCTCGTCGGTCGTGCCGGAAAAACAGGCGATGCTGGTGAAGATTTTTCGACGAGTTTCCGGTGTTGAAAGTCAGCGCCAAAGTGCAGCTCGGCGTCGGCATCGAATACCCGAAACCGAGTTCGATCGGCGCCGACCGTCTCGCGAATGCGGCGAGCGCCGCGGCGTTTTACGGAGCGCCAGTCGTGGTCGTCGATTTCGGGACGGCAGTCAGTTTCGACATCATCTCTCGGGAGCGAAATTATGTTGGCGGCGTCATTGCGCCGGGGCTCGAGGCGATGACCGACTACCTCCACCAGCGCACCGCTTTGCTCCCAAAAATCAGCCTGCTCGAGCCGCCGTCGGCGATCGGGAAGTCCACGCGCCAGGCTATGCTTTCCGGCGCGGTGCACGGCTACCGCGGGCTCGTCCGGCAGATCCTCGTCGAGCTCGGAAGAGAGCTCGGCGTGAAGAAAAATCTGCGCGTCGTCGCGACCGGCGGCTACGCGGAACTCATCGCCGCCGGCCTCCCGGAAATCAAAATCGTCCGCCCCGACCTGACGCTGCAAGGCCTCCGTATCATCGGGGACTTGAACCTTTAGATCGGATCGCGCCGCAGCCCGGTGAGTTGCAGTGCGATGCGCCAGAGGAAGCGCGGATTGATCTTGCAATATCGCCGCGCCAGCCTCCTCGGTTCGGCGCACATGCGGAAGAGCCACTCGAACCCCGCGCGCTGAATCCAGCGCGGTGCCTGCCGCACGCGTCCGGTGTGAAAATCGAACGCCGCGCCGACGCCAAACATTAGCGTCGTGTCGAGCTTCGATAGGTAGCCGGCCATGAAGCGCTCCTGCTTGGGCGTGCTCAGCCCGACCCAGATGATGTCGGGCTTTTTCTCCGCGACCAATGCGATGAGTTCCGCCTCCTCCTCCGCGTTGAGCGGACGGAACGGCGGGCAATACGTCCCCACCACCTGCACGCCCGGGAATGCTGATTCCATGCGGGTTCGCAGTTCATCGGCCACCCCGGGCGCACCGCCGTAGAAGAAATGGCGAAATGCGGTTGCTTGCGTCGCGCGAAAAACTTCGAGCATCAAATCCGGGCCGTAGACACGATCGATTTCCGGCCCGAGTTCGTGTTTTCCGAGCCAGACCAGCGGCATTCCGTCGGGCGTCACGAGGAAGGCGTCATTCAGAATGCGGCGGAATGCTCGGGTCGTCCTGCGCCTCGATCACGCCGTGCACGCCGGTCACGCAGACGTAGCCTTTGCGCCTCCGCTCGGTCAGCGCCGCGAGCACCGCGTCGGTGGCGGTGCGCAGATTGAGCGCGCTCACGCCGACGCCGAGAACGTTGAAGCGCGCGATCGAAAGCGGGTCGGATTCCATGGAGAAATGAACTGCAAAACATGGGCCATCGCGACCGGCTTTTGAACCGCGGACTTTGTCTGCCGCACGTTGCGCTTTGACCGCCCGCCCATCGCGCCTAAATTACGCCGCGAAATGCCGGAGCTCTCCCCAACGCAGGCTTCTGTCGAACCGCCCACCCTGGGTGAAACGGCAGGCCGTTTTCTTGGCTGGGTGCGCGCGCGCCCGCTCGACGCCGCGCTCTGGGCCGTGCTCGTCTCGGCGCTCGTCTACTTTTTTTGCTTCTTTAAAATCTTCGTCAACGGCCAGCTCTCGACGTTCGACTGGGCGTGGAGCGCGTGGAATCCGGAGAACAACCAGGAGCATTCCGTCTTCATCCTGCCGGTCGCGGCTTGGGTCATCTGGTATCACCGCGACCGCCTGGCTGCGGCAAAAAAACAGCCTTCAAATCTCGGCCTTGTCATCACGGCCTTCGGCGCGCTCCTCTTCGTCCTCTCGGCGCGGACGCTGCAGCCCCGCATCGCGATTTTCGCGCTGCCGGTGATCATTTTTGGCAGCGTCTGGTTTCTCTGGGGGAGGCAGGTCGCGCGCGTCTTTTTGTTCCCGTGCGCCTTCCTCCTTTTCATGATCCCGATCGGCGGCCTCGTGCAGGGCACCGTCTCGCTGCAGCTTCTTGTCTCGTCAGTCTGCAATGCGCTCGCCGCCATGATCGGTGTGAAAATCGAGGTCAGCGGAACGACCATTCGCTCACTCGATGGGAGCTTTAATTTCGAAATTGCCGAGGGTTGCAGCGGCATCCGTTCGCTGATGGCAATGATCACGCTGACCGCGCTCTACGTGCATTTTACGCAGCGCATTTTTTGGAAGAAAGCGGTCATCTTCGGCAGCTCGCTCGTCTTTGCGGTGATTGGAAATATCGGCCGCATTTTCACCGTGATCCTCGTCGCGAAATTCATCAGCCCCAAGCTCGCGAGCGGGCTTTACCACGACTACTCGGGCTTCGTGTTTTTTCCGATCGCAGTGTCCGGGATGGTCGCCTTTGGCAATTTGCTCAACATGGATTGGCGCAAAGTAGCTGCCGACGCGCTCGCTCCCGAGAAACCTGCTCCGACGGAAAGCGGAAAGCCTGCCGCCCCGATTTCATATGACTACTAACCGCCTCATGATCCTCCTGGCGGTGCTACTAGCTGGGCTCAGTGGCGTCTTTCTGCTGCCGAAACAGCTCTATTTTCAACCCGTAGGAATCACGCTGCGACTCCCCGCACAGATCGATGAATGGTGGGGCATCGACCTCGCGATCAGCGAAAAGGAGCGGCTCACTCTCGGGCCCGAGACGGAGTTTGCGCGCAAAGGCTACACCAACGGCCGGGGTGACGAGATCCACGCCTCGATTGTGCTCGCCGGGCAGGATATGAACACCGGCATCCATCGCCCGGAACGCTGCCTGCCCGCGCAAGGGTGGACGGTCACGAACAACAGCTCGCGCGCCATCGTGGTGCCCGACTTCGGCGTGCTGGAGACGACTCGGCTGCGGAATCTGAAAAGCGTGAGCGACACGAACGGCAACCCCGTGTCCGTCTACAATCTCGATTATTACTGGTTCGTCGGCAGCAGCGACGTCACCGGCTCGCATTACGAACGCACCTGGATCGACATTCGCGATCGGCTGTTTCGCGGCTACAACCAGCGGTGGGCCTACGTCACGGTCGATGCCATCATTCAGCATGGTCCGCTGGCGCGTCCGGAAAAAGAGCTCGACGCGATGATGCAGGATTTCATTCGGAAACTCGTCCCGATCATTCAGAAGCAAGAGACAATCGCTCTGAACTGAACGCACAAAAAAAGCGTCGCCGGAATCACCCGGCGACACTTTCTCTGGAACGAAATTGGGACGGCAGGACGGCCTAGAGTTTCGCCAGCGATCACCTTCTCGAGCTTCACGATGTCGGCGGCGAAGGCGCGGATGCCTTGCGCCGTCTTTTCGGTCGCCATGGCGTCGTCATTCACGAGGAAACGGAACGTCTTTTCGTCCATCTCGAGCGCCTCGATGTCGGCGGATTTGGCTTTCGCGGCGTCGAGCTTTTTCTCGATCGGCTCATGGCTTGCGGCGAGTTTGCCGAGCAGATCCGGGCTGATCGTCAGCAGGTCGCAGCCGGCGAGTTCGACGATTTGTGAAACATTGCGGAAGCTCGCGCCCATCACCTCGGTGGGGTGACCGAACTTTTTGTAGTAGTTGAAAATCTGCGTCACCGATTGAACGCCGGGATCTTCAGCGCCGGTGTAGTCGCGCTTGTTCGCGGCCTTGAACCAATCGTAAATCCGGCCCACGAACGGCGAGATGAGTTGCACCTTTGCGTCTGCGCAGGCGACCGCTTGCGCCAGCGAAAAGAGGAGCGTGAGATTGCAATGGATGCCATCCTTTTCGAGCACCTCTGCGGCTTTGATGCCCTCCCAAGTGGACGCAATTTTGATCAACACGCGGTCTCGCGAAATGCCCGCTTTTTCGTAAAGACCGATGAGAAAGCGGCCTTTGTCGATCGACCCCTGCGTGTCGAAGGAAAGGCGCGCGTCTGTCTCGGTCGAGACGCGACCCGGCACGATCTTCAAAATCTCGAGGCCAAAAGCGACCAGCACATGATCGGTGATGTCATCGAGCTGCGCCGCACCCGTGAGGCCAGAGCTTTTCCGGTCGGCCACCACCGTGTCCAAAATGTGCGCGTATTCCGGCTTGGTCGCGGCCTGCAGAATCAGGCTCGGATTAGTCGTCGCGTCCTGCGGGTGAAAGGCGCGCATCGACTCGAAATCGCCGGTATCCGCGACGACTTTGGTGAATTTCTTGAGCTGCTCGAGCTGGCTCTGTTGCGTGGCGGTGGTCGTTTCTTCGGCAGTCGCGGTGCTCATTAGAATCAAGCCTAACGAGCGCAGCATTTTTTGGCAAGCCACGGCCTGCCTTCGTCCCCGCAACACATCCGTGTTCGACGTTTTGATTTTAGCCTCTACCGTCCGCGCTCATGCTTCCGCGCCTCGTGAGTCTCTTCGGGCTTTTTGCATTGCTCGGCATCGCGTGGTCGATGTCCAACCAACGCCGGCTTTTCCCGTGGCGCACCGTGCTCGGCGGAATCCTGCTGATGTTTGCCTTCGCGCTTTTCATCCTGAAGACGGACCTCGGCCTCGGCGTTTTCCAAGGTGCGACGAGCGCGGTGAATCACCTCAACGACTACGCGGTCGAGGGAGCGAAAATGGTCTTCGGTCCGCTCGGCGAAGGGACGTCGCTGGCGAAAGCATTCGGCGAAGGGAGCTATGTCTTCGCCATCGCGATCACGGCCACGATCATCCTCATCTCGGCCCTCTCCTCGCTGCTTTATCACTGGGGAATCCTCCAACGGGTGGTGCACGGGATGGCGTGGGTGATGCAGCGCGTGATGGGCACCAGCGGGAGCGAAAGCCTCGCCGGCGCGAGCAACATCTTCCTCGGCCAGACCGAAGCCGCGCTGATCATCCGGCCCTACATCGCGCACATGACGAAGAGCGAAATCATGGCGCTGATGACGACCGGCATGGCCACGATCGCCAGCGGTGTGATGGTCGTCTATGCGCAGATGGGAGTTGGCGCCGGGCACCTGCTCACGGCCTCCGTCCTGAGCGCTCCGGCGGGGTTGCTGATCGCGAAGATCATGTTCCCCGAGACGCAGAAGAGTGAAACCAGCGCATCGGCACAGGCGTCCGTGGAAAAGACGACCGTCAATGGCATCGACGCGCTCTGCCGGGGCGCAAGCGAGGGCGTAGCGCTGGCGATCAACGTCATGGCGATGCTCATTGCTTTCGTCGCCGTGGTAGCGCTCGCCAATGCGCTCTTCGCGTGGCTGCAATCCTGGTTCGGCATCCCGGTGCCAGTCACTTTTCAACAAATTCTCGGCTGGGTGAATGCGCCGTTCGCGTGGCTCATCGGCATCCCTTGGAAAGACTGCGCGATCGTGGGTCAGGTGCTCGGCGAACGCGTGGTGCTCAACGAATTCATCGGCTACCTCTCACTCACCAAACACGCTTCAGAGCTTGATCCGCGGCTCGGTCACGCTCGCGACCTACGCCCTCTGCGGCTTCGCGAATTTCTCCAGCATCGCGATTCAGATCGGCGGCATCGGAGCGCTCGCACCCGAGCGCCGGGGCGACCTCGCCGCGCTCGGTCTGAAGTCGATGGTCGGCGGCCTCCTCGGCTGCTACCTCACCGCCACGATTGTCGGCGTGCTGCTCTGACCGGCGATGTTCGATGCACTGCTGCGGCAGGGCCTGCTGCTGCTCGAGCCGGTCGGATTTCTGTGGCTCTCCCTGATTGTCATCTCCGTTTCACTTTGGTGGAAGGGCCGGCGCGCTTTTGCGGGAGCTGTTTTCGCGCTGGTGCTTGTGATTACGTTCTGCGGCAGCACGGGATTTCCAGGCGCGATGGTCGCGTCGCTGGAGCGGCCTTTTGCGGCTAGCGACGTTGAAAACCTGCCGACTTGCGACGCTGTCGTGATGCTCGGCGGCGGGCTTGAGCCGTCGCGCTACGAAGTCGGCGGGCTCCACTTCACGAAGGCCGGGGACCGGATCATCATGGCGCTCGATCTGATGCGCCGCGGCAAGGCACCCGTGCTCGTTCTCGGCGGCGCGGCGGCGCAGATGGATGGCTCGTTGCACGTGGAGGCGGACCTCGCCCGGGATTGGCTCGCCGTGTGGAAATTGCCCTCAGATGCCAGGCAAAGAGTGATCAGCCTCGGCATTAACGGCAACACCCATGACGAAGCGCTGAAAGTCCGCGAGCTGGCTTCGTCACAGGGCTGGCAGCGCATCCTGCTCGTCACTTCGGCTTTTCACATGAAGCGCGCGGCCGCCGTTTTTCGCTCCACCACCGGGGTGGAAATCATCCCTGCCCCGTGCAACTTTCTCACCGAAGTCAGCACCGCACCCTCCCCTCCCGGCTGGCACATCCCGACATGGAGCGGCTTCGAGAAAATCTCGATTTGGCTGCACGAAAAAGTCGGCTGGGCGATATACCGCCGCCGCGGTTGGATCGGAAAAGTCGCCGATGACGACCCGCACCTCTCCGGCGCAACTTCACTTTCTCCCCCTGGCAGTTGTTGTTCCTCCCCTGCTCCCGGGTTTGCAACTCCCAGTCGCTCCGCGGGTTTGAGAGCACCATGAATCGCCACCGCATCCTCATCCTCGCCGCCCTGCTTCTCGCGGTCGGGAACATCGTTTACTACGTCTGGCGAGGCTGGGGATTGATCACCATTCGCGCGGAAGATCGCCCGCTCTCGGAGGTCGTGCGCTCGATCGAAAAGCAGGGCCACGTCACGTTGAAATATGACCTCGATCCCGCGACCAAAGTCAGCATGAACGTCGTTCGCGTGCCGGTCAGCGAAGCGCTTGAAACCCTCGCCACGGTCACGGACGCGCGGTGGCGGCTGACGTATGTTTTCGGACCCGACAGCGGGGCCGTGCGCTCCACGATCGCCGGCCTGGCCAGCGGTGAAAAGTCGGACGCCTGGAAGGCCCTTTATTATCCCCTGCCTCCCATCGCTCTCGACGACAGCAGCACCGTTCTGCCCGACCCGAGGCGCGATACTTGGGCGGTGAAGGTGCCAGAAGAGCACAAACTTCAGGCCTACCTCGACGGCGCGGCGAAAAGCGTCTCCGCAAGCTTTGTCGTCCCGGTGAGCTGGAATCCCGATGTGAATGCCGCGCCCAAATCCGGCCAGATCCGCAGCGTCGCACCGAAACTGGCGAGCGCCGCGAAGGGCCAGGTGGATGAACTTTTTCTGCTCGCGAAAAATGAACGTCGCGGTGATCCCGGTGACGGTGAGGGCGGCGGCGGGGGTGGAGGATTTGGCGGGGGCTTCCGCTCAATGGGCGATCGGATGCAGGCAGAAATTGACAAGCTTCCGCCGGAAAAACGCGTCGCCGCACAAGCCGAGATGGACGAGCGAAAAGCCTTCTTCACCGCGCTGCGCGATCTCCCCCCGGAGGAACGCCGGGCGAAGATGGAATCGTTTTTCGAAAAGACCGAAGTGCAGGATCGAATGGAGAAACTGCAGGCGGATCGCGATGCACGCCGCACGCCGCAGCAGCGCGTGCAGCGCGCGCAGAAATACCGCGAACGCAAAACGCAGGTGCTGAATGGAGGGGAGCAAAAGTGAAAAGCTTCATCTTCCCCGCGAGAGACCGCGGAGCCTTCACTTTGATCGAACTGCTCGTCGTCATCGCCATCATTGCACTGATCGCCAGTCTGATTTTTCCGGTGACGCAGAGCATTTTCATCCGCAGCCAGTCGATCACCTGCACGAATAATTTGCGCCAACTCTGGGTCGCCGTGAACGCCGCGGCCACCGACAATGGGAACAAATATCCGCCAATCAAAATCAATCCGGAAGACGACAGCGCGGAGCCTGGAGCGAAGGAACTGTGGGAGACCTTGAAGCCTTACGGCATCACCGACAAAACATTGCAGTGCCCGGCGGACATGAAGAAAATTCCGCCGCCGAGTTGGTTCGCGCAGGTGCACACGAGCTACATGTGGCAGCCGCCGGCGGAGGACGAGACGGTGCAGAATGTCCGAATTGTCACCCCGCGCCGCACCTTCACGGCGAAACCCTCACGCGTGCCCCTGCTCACCGATTACGAAGCTATTCACGAGCCCGACACCGCCGGGACGCGAATGCGCATGAATGCGGTCTACGTCGATGGACACGTCGGAACACGGTAGTGCTGAAATCGCTTTGCGGAAGCCGCCGGTTCGTGGCTGAGTGGCGCACCCGCGCAAGGCCGAATTCTCGTCCGCGCCCGATTTGCCGTTCACGAACTCGCCTCTGAAGCTCATGCCTTCCGCCTCCAATCCCGAACCCGGCGTCCTCGCCCTTTCCGGCGAAATCGATTTGCACGAATCGCCGCACGTCAAAGAGACGCTTGAGCCCATCATCGCTCGGAAGCCGCCGCTCGTCGTCATCGACCTGAGCGACGTGACCTACATTGACAGCTCCGGCCTCGCCCTGCTCATCGAGGCGCTCCAGCGCATCCAGGGTTACGGCGGAAAACTCGCGCTCTGCAGCATTGCCGAGAGCGTTCGGACTATCTTCGACATCGCCCGGCTCGATCAGATCTTTCAGATTTTTCCTGACAAAAGCTCGGCCCTCGCCGGCTAAGCTCATGGCTGGAAAAGGCCGCGTCCGCTTGATTTGGCGCGCTTTTTGCGCATAATCGCCCGCTTCACCCCGGAGCGAAGGCAAAGATTTGTCCACAACCCGCCGCGCTTTGGGGGTTATCACTCAAATCATGGAAATTTACATCCTGCGCGACGGCAAGGAAACCGGCCCGTTCACCGAGGAAAACACGCAAAGCCTGCTCAAACAAGGAGCCGTGCTCATCAGCGACCTCGCGTGGCAGCCGGGCATGGCCCAGTGGCTGCCGCTTCACAGCGTCCTCTATCCGGCTCCTGCTGCGACGTCCACCCAACGCCCGCCACCACCGCCGGTTGAGGTCGCTCCCGCGCTCGCCGCCGAAGCGCCGCCTGCCGAACCGGCGACAGCCAAGCAGAAGGCGTTTTTGACCTACGTCGGCATTCCTTTCACCGCGGAGCTGACGAAGGAGCAGGCCGCTCTCGCCGTCAACGACGCGATGGAAAACCCGAAAGATCCGGCCCGGCTTGCTCGCTGGAACGATGAGCGTCTGCGGCTGCATCCCGAGCTTTTTGCCGCCGAGATCAAGGCAAAGAAAGAAAACCGCGCGAACCACTTCCACGAAATCGCGCAACGCGAGGGTGCGGGCTTTTTCACCAACGTAACGAAAGCTCACGCTCAAGTGCTCGTCGGCTATCTCGATGTGCATCATCCGAATTGGGATGCCAACGAAGCCGAGGCGACGCGCAGCTACTTCTTCCCGGCGATCGCCGAGAAATTTCCGCAGCTCGTGGAGAAATCGGCGAAGGGGAAATTCAAGTTCGGCTCCGCAACACGCGTCGCTCCCGAGCTCACCCACCGAGTCGCCCGTCCTGCTGCTGCAGGCTCATCGTTCCCCATCGGGGCGATCATCCGCGGCCTCGTCTTCGGTGGCGTCGCACTGGCTGCGATCTACTTCGGCGCTCAATTCCTCAACCAGCCGACTTCGGGGAAAAAGAAAGCGCCGGTCAGCCTTGCTGATTTATCGACTTCAAAAAAGATCGGGTCGAAGCCGGAAGACACGATGTCTTCTGCTCCTACGAACGCAGAGACGCCCGCCAATTCGGGCCTCGTCGCGTCCACGGAAACTCCGCCCCCTATGACGGCCCCGGCACCCGGCGATCCCGCGCCTGGCGACCCCGCGATGTCTGCGACCCCCACCGCCCCGGTGGAGCTCACTCCCATCGCCCCTCCTGCACCGGAACCAGTGCCAGTTCAACCGCGCACGACGTTCATGATCACCAAATCGACGGAGGTCACGCTGCCATTCGGTCGCGCCGTGCTGCGCCCCGGCACGTTGATCAAGATTCTCGCTGTAGAAGGCACTCGGCTGAAGATCAAATATGTCAACGACATCGTCTTTGTGCCCATTTCATCCACCGATTTCCAGTCCACGGAAGCGGCTCCCGCTCCCGGAGCGACCCTTCCACCAGCGGCTCCGGCAACTCCGGTTGATCCTCTCGCCCCGCCTCCCGGCATGGCCCCGGCCCCCGGCACTGCTCCGGCGACAGCTCCGAAGCCGCCGACATCGCTCTTCTAGTCAGTTCGCATGGCACCTGAGATCTCCGCTCCGGTTTATTCACACCTCTGAGGAGTGATTTTCTATTTTTTGAAACAAGACTCTTCTTCTTAAGCGTGTGAATAACTGCGCGCCTGACAGTTCTTCATTATTCAGAGCACGGTTCCACACCATTCCAGACCTGCGAATAACGGCTGAACGCGCCGCGCACGGAGGCCAGCAAAAAGCGGGGTCGTCGGCTTACTCAGAAAAACTCGCAGTTGTTGGCGAGTTATTCGGAATTTCATCCACCGATCCGGAGACGGCTTTTCCCGCAGCGGGCGGCGCCTCCACCCACAACCGGTTCTTGAGGGCCGCGTGCGCCGCGGCGACCTCCGCTTCCTTCTTGCTCCGGCCTTCCCCGCGGCCGAGTTCGAGCCCTTCCCAAACGATTTTCGAGACGAACTTCTTCTGATGCTCCGGCCCCGACTGATCGACCACCGGATAGGTCGGACTGAAGGGCGAAATCGCCTGTAAGATTTCCTGCAACCGCCCTTTTGGGTTTGCCTCCGGCGGATTGACATCGAGCGTTTCCAGAAAAGAGCGTGCCTCCGCGAGCACGACGCGTCGCACCGTGACGTAATCGGAGTCGAGATACATCGCGCCCATGAGCGCCTCGAACGCATCGGAAAGCGCCGACGATCGCTCGCGCCCGCCGCTCGTTTCCTCCCCCTTGCCCATCATCAGATATTTCCCGAGCGAGATGCTGTTCGCGAGCGTGGTCAGCCCTTCGCGTGAAACCAACCGCGCCCGCAGCTTCGTCAAATCGCCCTCCGGATAGCCGGGATACCGGTCGAAAAGATACTCCGTGAAAATCAGTTGCAGCACTGCATCGCCGAGGAATTCGAGCCGCTGATTGTCAAAATGATGACGCTGCATTTCGTGCCCGAGGCTCGGATGCGTGAGTGCTTCGGCAAGCAGCAGCGAGTTGCGGAATTTATATTTGATGCGCTGTTCGAGCGGATTCATGGGGTGGGCGCGGAAAGGTATGAATACGTATCAACGGGTCAACTAGCGCTTCCGTTGTTGCGAAAATGTCACACCGAGCACGCCGCTCGCGTCAGGCAAAATGGGGTGGCCAACGGGACTCGAACCCGCAACAACCAGAACCACAATCTGGAGCTCTACCATTGAGCTATGGCCACCATTTTTGCAGCCGCCCAAGATAGCCGTCCGCCTCGGCTTGCCAATCGCTTTTTTCCGTGCCCGCCTCTCAGCGCGCCGGGGCGACCAGCCTGGCGAAATCGGCGGCCAGCATCCGCGTGAACTCCGCGGCTCCCCGCTCGTTCAAATGACGCGGATCGGTGTGCAGGGATGGCTCGAACAAGCGCGGCGTGCGCGCCGGATCGTTGAACGCCAGCAGATCAGCCTCAATGCCCAGAGCGGCGAGGTTGGGCGAGCCGTCGCCGGGTTCGACCGATGGCGGAATCACGAGCACGAGCCGCGCTCCCGCGGCGTGGACTTCGCGAGCGAGTGAGCGCAGCTCATCGACCAGCGCAGGCTCGAGTTGGCGCGCCGGCAGTCCGCGCTCCCGGGTCCGCTCAACCGCGCGCAGAAATGCAGTCTCTTCCGCCGCCGGCATCACCCGGAAAGGCTGTGGAAGAAAGCCGCCCGAGCTCTCCCACGGACGCGGTTCGCGCCACGGTTTGGTGGGCGAAATCAGCGGCCGCAGCAACTCCGCGCCACGCCCGACGCTGATATTTTGCTGAGCGAAAGCTCGGGCTTGAATCCATATTTGCAGCGCCTTCTCCGGCAGCGTGTCGCCGGTGGAAACGGTATGCCGAAGCGCCGTCCAGGTGTGTTGCGGGTCGTGCCAATGGATGACACGGACGACAGTGGCGAAATCAAGCGTCAGCCGCGTGTCGATGTCCCACAGCTCCAGCAGAACGAAGCGCAGCGGCAGACCGAGCACCAGAGCGCGGCGCAGCGTGTGAAACGTCTCCGGTGGCCGCATGCCTTCGACGCCGAGATTGAAAGTGCGCGTCGGCTCGCCGAGGCGCTGGGTTTCTTCGTCGAAGAGCGGCGCGTTGACATGATGGAAGAGCCGGCTCGAGCCGACGACGAGGGTGTCGTATCTCCCGCGCGTCTCCGCAAGATGATCCAGTTTTGGCGTCACGACCGGAACGAAGCGCGGAGGCGTCTGCGCGGTGATCAACGCCGCCGTCGCCGCCAGGCCGGCGAGAAACGCGAAGCCGCTCAGCACCCCAGAGCCCAGCCGTCTCAACAGCGAGCGGCTCACGCCGTCAGGCTGCCGCGGCCACGCGCCGCAATTTTGCAATGACTTGCGGCACGATTTCCAGCGCACGCTCGACTTCTTCTCGCGTGTTGAAGCGGCTGAAGGAGAAGCGCAGGCTCGCCCGCGCACGCTCATCGGGAAAGCCCATCGCTTTCAAAACATGCGACGCATGAACTGAACCGGTCGTACATGCCGAACCCGACGAGCAGCAGATGCCGTGTTGATCCAGAAGCATGAGCACCGCCTCGGAATCAATCCCCTCGAACGCCAGATTCGACGTGTTCGGCAGGCGATGCTCCGTGTCGCCATTCACCCGGGACCCGTCGATTCGCGCGAGCAAGCCGCTTTCGAATTCATCGCGAAATCCGCGCACCACGGTCGTTTCATGCGCCATCGATTCGCCTGCGATTTCACACGCTTTTCCAAGCGCGACGATCGACGCCACATTCTGGGTGCCGGCCCGCTTGCCGCTCTCCTGCCCGCCACCAATCAGGAACGGCTGGAACTTCGTTCGCTTGTTGACGTAGAGCACGCCGACGCCTTTGGGGCAGTGCAGCTTGTGCCCTGAGAGTGAGAGAAAATTGATTTTCGCATCACGCAGCACGAGCGGGATCTTGCCGATCGCCTGCACTGCGTCGGTGTGAAAAAGCGCGCCTTTTTTCCGCACGATCTCGGCGATTCGATCAACGGGAAAAAGCACACCGGTTTCATTGTTCGCCCACATCACGCTCACGATTGCGGTGTCGGGTCGGACGGCGCGTTCAAGTTCCGCGAGATCGATTTGGCCGCTCTCATCGACGCTCAACCAGCTCACTTCCACGCCGCGTTTCGCCAGCGTCTCGCATTGCTTCAGCGTCGCGGAATGCTCGACGCGCGTCGTCACGACATGCTGCCGGTCGCGGTCCATCAGCAGCGCGGAGTTGATCGCCGCATTGGTCGATTCCGTGCCGCAGCTCGTGAAGACGATTTCGCCCGCATCACAGCCGAGCAACGCCGCCACCCGCTCGCGAGCCAGATTGAGCGCCTTTTCGATCTGCGCTCCGAAGCGGTAGCCGCTCGAAGGATTCCCGTAAAGTTCGGTGAGATACGGCATCATTTCCTCGACGACGGCAGGATCCACTCGCGTGGTCGCGTTGTTATCGAGGTAAATGAGGTCGTGGGATTTCATGGCAAACGGGCGCGGAACCTAGCGCGGGCGCAGCACCCCTGCCAACCCAACTTTGCCACGCCGGTCGCGCATCCTCACTTGCCCTGCGCGGCTCGCGGTTCGTTGCCGGGGTGCTTTGGCTTCCGGTTCTTGAGCTGCAGCACGAGATTGCGGATGTAAATCGGCAGCGGAAAGATGGTCGAAATCACACCGACAGAATCCCTTCGGTAGAAGGCAAAATAGGCCAGGAGAAAGAGCGACCCGAGGGTGCTGAGCAGCCAGAACCCGGCGGGAATCACGCTCTGCTTGGCGCGCTCGGAGGCGATCCATTGGTAAATGAACCGCGTGCTGAAAATGAGATTGCCGATCCAGCCGACGATCTTCCACGGAGTGATGACGAGACCGGCGACTTTGGCGACGGCGAGGAGCGAAAAAGGTTCCATGCCGCTCGTCGTAACGCGAAACGCTGGAGTGGCACACCAACTTTTGTGCTACAGCTCCGGCGTGTCCCAAAATGAGTCCATGCCCCAGCACCGCGTCGCCGTCACCGCGGCGGGGCTCGCCAGCCCGCTCGGCCTCGGGTTGGACGCGAACGCACGTGCGCTCCGCGAGGCGCGCGATTGCGTCTCGCCAGTGACCACTTTCGACGTAAGCCGCACGCGTGCAAAAACCGCGGGTCAGGTCGGCGATCTGCGGGAATCGGGTCGGGGAAAAAATTGGGACCGGCTTCACCCCGCGAGCCGCATGATGGTCCTCGCGACGCGGGAGGTCCGCGACCAGGATCCGGCGTTCGTGCCGGAGCTAATGGTCATCGGCACGACGAGCGGCGGCATGAGTTTCGGCGAGCAATTCTATCGGGCGCAGGTGGCGCAGGCTCTTCCCCACCAGCGCGCCGCGTGGCTCGCCAATTATCTGCCACAAAAACCACTGCTCGATGCGCAGGAAGCGTGCGGCTTTTCCGCTCCGAGTCAGATCATCGCGAATGCCTGCGCTTCCGGCAGTAACGCCATTGGCCACGCGTTCGCGCTCATCCGCGCGGGACTGCATCGCCGCGTGCTCTGCGGCGGCTACGATGCCATCTCGGAGATGGTGTTCGTCGGGTTCGATGCGTTGCAGGCTTCGACCGCCGAGAAGATTCGTCCCTTCGACAAAAACCGCACCGGACTCGTGCTCGGGGAAGGCGCGGCGATCCTCGCGCTCGAGGAGATGAGATCCGCGCGAGCTCGCGGCGCGACGATTCTCGCGGAAGTCACGGGCTACGGAATTTCGACCGACAACCATCACCTCACGCAGCCGCATCCCTCCGGCATCGGTCCGCTCCAGGCGATGCAACGCGCGCTCGTCTCCGCAGGTCGATCGCCCGGCGAAGTCGATTACGTCAATGCGCACGGCACCGCGACGACCTTCAACGACGCTACTGAAGGCACCGCGATCGCGCAGCTTTTCGGCGAACGGGCCGTGCCGGTGAGCTCCACGAAGTCGATGATGGGCCATTCCCTCGGAGCTGCCGGCGCGATCGAAGCGGTCTTCTCGATCCTCGCGCTCCGCGATGGATTTCTGCCCGCGAACATCAACTTTGTCGAACTCGATCCCGCCTGGCCGCTCGACATCGTCGCCAACGAAACGCGCTCCGCAAATCTCCGCTGCGTCGTCTCGAACTCCTTTGGCTTCGGTGGCACCAACGCGACCATCGTGCTCGAGGCCCCGCCGCTTTGAACCCTCTCCCCTCTCTCACATCCGTGTTTTACCCGTGTCCATCCGTGGCCGAAAGCTCACTCTCCCAATGAATGTGCGCATTGCCGGAATGGGGTGGGTGACGCCGCTCGGGGCTGATCTCGACTTGGTTTGGGAGCGCCTGATGTGCGGCGAAGTGGGCGAGATTAAAACTCTGACCAACCCGGAATCCGGCCGCATCCTGGACTCGATGCCGGTGCCGCCGAAGCTGGTCGAATCGCTCGGTCGTCAGCCACGGCTCCGGCGTTCGAGCCCGATCAGTTACTTCGCTGTCGCCGCTGGACTCGCGGCGATCGAAAATGCCGGGCTGCAGATCACGCCCGAAATGGCGGCCCGCACCGCGATCATTTTCGCTGTGAGCGATGGCGGCGTGCAATACACGCGGCGTTTCTTCGACCAGATCGTGAAGCAGGGCGCGAACAGTGCGAGCCCGCTGCTTTTTCCCGAGACCGTTTACAACGCGCCCGCCAGCCATCTCGCCGCGCAACTCGGCCTCGATGGCGCCAGCTACACCCTCGTCGGAGATGGAACCGTCGGGATTTCCGCGTTGCACTTTGCCGGTCAGTTGCTCGCGACGACAGACCTCGATCAATGCGTAGTCGTTGGTGTGGAAGAGTGCGATTGGGTGCTTTGTGAAGCGTATCGCGCGTGGCGTTTTGCCCGCACCCCGCTGGCAGAGGGTGCTGGTGCGCTCGTGCTCAGCCGTTCCGGAAATCTAGCGCTCGAGACGCATCCGGGTGTTTCATTCTTCCGGCAAAGCGAGGCGGCGAACGCGCTCCAACGCGTCTGTTCGGAATTGGAGACACACGGCATTCCGGACCTTGTGGTGCGCAGTGCGAATGGAACTTTTATCGATCGCGCCGAGGACCGCGTGCTCCGGAATCATCTGCCTGCCTTGTTTCCGAAGCGGAGCTTCGGCGAAGCTCCCGGCGCGAGCGCGCTCCTGCAAACCATCGCGGCCGCGCTGGCCGTCGGCAAAGGCACAGCTCAGCGAGCACTTGTTTCGGTTATTGGCTTCAACCAGCAAGCCAGCGGGGCCGTGATCTCGCGCTAGCCGGTTCGGGACGTCCGGGAACAGTCCGCTTCGGCGCGCCGGTTTACTTCACCGCTGGGACCACGATCATCGCCACGCGAGCGCGGTGGCGGACTGCTTCGATCGTGCTGCCGTGGATGATGTCACCGACCAGCCGATGTCCGTGCGAGGCCATGGCAATGAGGTCCACGTTTTCTTCCGCCGCCACTTTGAGGATTTGCTCTGGCGGGCTTCCGAGCGCGAGACGCGTCGTCGCCGTGAGTCCGGACTCGCCCCGCAGCAGCGCGGCCGCTTCCTCCAGTCGCTGCCAATCCTCCCGCATTTCCTCGGATTCCGCGAGATTGAGCTGCTTGAAATTGCGCGCGGCCCAGCCGTCCGCGACGTGCACGAGCAGCACTTCGCTCTTCATCGTTCCGGCAAGTTCCACGACGTGCCGGAGCAGCGCGGCGTCGGCGGCAGTGTGATCGAGGGCGACGAGAATTTTGCGATACATGGCGCAGAGGGGATTAGGAGCCGAAAACGGAATGCCAGGATTCGGGAGCGAATTGATCGAACAGCAATTTCAGATTCAACACCACGATGACGAACGCCGCGGACCAGGCCAGAACCTTGATCCACACGGGGTTGGCAAACCGACCCATCTTTACCCGGCTGTCGGTGAAGAGGAGCAGCGGGATGACGGCGAAGCCGAGCTGCATGCTCAAAATCACCTGGCTCCAAATGAGCAGATCGGTGGTGCGGCCTTCGCCGAAAATCCCGATCACCACCACCGCCGGAACGATCGCAATCATCCGGGTGATCAGCCGGCGCAGCCACGGGCGCAGCCGGATGTTGAGGAAACCTTCCATCACGATCTGTCCGGCCAGGGTCCCGGTGAGCGTGGAATTTTGGCCACTCGCCAGCAGAGCCAGCGCGAAGAGCGTGCTCGCGATGCCGACCCCAAGCGTTGGGCTGAGCAGTTGATACGCTTCCTGAATTTCGGCGACATCCTGGTGTCCGCTCCAGTGAAAAGCCGCCGCGGCGAGGACGAGGATCCCGCCGTTAATGAACAGCGCGAACATCAGCGCAAACGTCGAGTCGAGCGTGGCAAACTGAATCGCTTCCGCCTTCCCCTCTTCCGTCCGCTCGAAATTGCGGGTCTGCACGATCGACGAATGGAGGTAGAGATTGTGCGGCATGACCGTCGCGCCGAGGATGCCGATCGCCACGAATAGCATCTCGCGGTTTTGCAAAATTTCGGCCGACGGGACGAATCCTGCGCTCATCGCGGCGAGGTCCGGCTTTACGAAAATCAGCTCGGCCATGAAGCAGCCGCCGATGGTCAGGATGACCGCGATAACCAGCGCCTCGACATAGCGGAATCCCTTGTTCTGCAGGAAAAGAATGAGCAGCACGTCGAGCGAAGTGATCACGCATCCCCACACCAGCGGGATGCCGAAAAGGAGCTGCAAACCGATCGCGGATCCGACGACTTCGGCGAGGTCGCACGCCGCGATGGCGGCTTCACAGAGCACCCAGAGGATGATGATGACGGGCTTCGAATAGGCGTCGCGGCAGGCTTGCGCAAGGTCGCGACCCGTGACGACGCCGAGCTTCACGCAGAGGTGCTGCAGCAGGATCGCCATCAGATTCGAGATCAGGATGACGGAGAGAAGCGAGTAGCCGAATTTCGCGCCGCCCGCGAGATCGGTGGCCCAGTTTCCCGGGTCCATGTAGCCGACGGAGACGAGAAATCCGGGCCCCGCGAAGGCAAGAAGCTTGCGCCAGAAGGAGGCGTTCTTCGGGATTGGCACGGACCGAAAAACTTCCGGCAGCGAGATGCCGCCAGGCTGGCGCCAGCCTTCCATGGGTGCGTGATCGTGGACGGGTTCAGACATGGGCGCGGAAGTTAGTGTCGGCTAACATTGTTCCGCAAGACTTAGTTTCTCTGGCTTGACGCACATTTTTGAGACACCTAATTTTCGCGGGTGCCTGCCAAGTCCGCTGCTCCGCCACGCCAATCATCCGCGGTGGAGGATTACCTCGAGCGAATCCTCGAACTGATCAACACGAAGGGCTATGCGCGCGTGGTCGACATCGCGCAGTCACTGGAGATTTCGCAGGCGAGCGTGACGAACATGATCCAGCGGCTTGATGCGGAGGGGCTGTTGAAATATGAGAAATATCGCGGGCTCGTGCTGACAACTGCCGGCGAGACGCTGGCGCGCAACATTACCCGCCGGCACCAACTGCTCACCGACTTCCTGAAATTGTTCGAACTCGATGAGCAGGTGATTTTCCACGACGTCGAGGGGATGGAGCACCATATCAGTCCGCCGACGCTGCGCGCGATCGAGGCGCTGACGGAGCAGCTGGCGCGGCAGCCGGCGCTGCTCGCGCGCGTCCGGCAGATGATGGAAGAACGGTAGATTTCCGACGGGGCAGCGGATACATCCAACGCCTCCCTACTTCCCAATGCCCACACGTCTCTCACTCGTTCTCATTCTCACCCTCACAGCGCTGTTTGGTGGCTGCGCCAGCCGCGACTTTGAGGGCATTCAATCCGCTCGTCTCGCAATGGTCGCGGCCATCCCGACGGAGCCGCCGGGGAATTACTTCATCGGACGTCGTTTCTACAAAAACGACTACAAGTTCTGGGGCTTTGTCCGCAGCCCGGGGCAGCCGTGGAGTTCGGCGAAATTGGTGATGCTCAATGAGCAGCATCGGCTCGCCCCGGACCGCGAGCGAAACGAAGTCGGGAGCGACAACGGCTACGAATACAAGCTTTACGGGGAGTTCTCGGGGCAGACGGTTTACGAGCCCTCGAGCAATGGATTTTATCCAGAGTTTGTGCTCCGCGCCTCGGAGCTGCGCTCGACGTCGCCGGCGCCCATTTTCAATACGCCGGGTGCGACCGATCCCGCGCGCCGCGTGATTCCGAAGCCGTATTAAAGTTCCTCCACGGAGATTTCCCGAGCGTCATCGGCAGTGTGCCGGAACGTGACATGGCGCGTGCCAGAAGGCAGAAGCGCGGAGAATTTTTCCGCCCATTCGATGGCGAGAACGTTGCGGGAATCCAGGTAGTCGTCGAGGCCGATGTCGAGGACTTCGCGCTCCGATTCGAGGCGGTAGAAATCGAAGTGGCAGAGCGGGAGGCGACCGCCGGAATACTCGTGGATGAGCGTGAAAGTCGGGCTCGTGACTTCACCCGCATGGCCGAGTCCGGCGGCGAGTCCTTTGACGAAATGGGTCTTTCCTGCGCCGAGGTCGCCGGTGAGCGCGAGTACCTCACCGCCGATCAGCGAGGCGGCAAAGGCGCGGCCAAAGGCGAAGGTCTCAGCGGGGTTGCGCGAAATGATCGAAGCCATCGGGAAGATTGCGGGTTGAAATTTGAGCGTGGAGAGCGCCGATTTTGGTGAGGGGAAGTTTGGGAAACCGTGCCGGCCATGCGGCGAGGAGCGCGCTGGCTCGACGAGGAGGAATGGCGAGCAACAACTCGTAGTCTTCGCCGTCAGCGAGCGCTTGTTCGATGGTGCAACCGGGGGTGAGCGGAGTTTTTTCCCGATCGAGTATGAAGCCGCAGCGGCTCGCTGCGGCGAGGCGCGGGAGGTCGGCGGCGAGTCCGTCGCTGAGGTCCATCATCGCGCGCGGACAGAAATATTCCACGAGCCAGCGGGCCTCGGCGAGGCGGGGGATGAAGTCGAGATGCTTGGATCTGATCGAGCCGCCGAGGAGTCCCGTGACGAACAGCAAGTCACCCGGACGTCCGCCGGAACGGAGCACGCAGCACTTGCGCTCGACGCTGCCGGTGAGCGCGATGTTCAGAAAAAGCGGGCCAGGCGAGCGCGCGGTTTCGCCGCCTACGATGCTCACCGAGAACTTTTTCGCCGCCCGGCGCAGCCCGGCATAGAGCTCTCGGAGCCGCTCCACCTTCATCTCGCGCGGGGCGGCGACGGTGACGAGCGCGTGCTCGGGAATTCCGCCCATCGCCGCGATGTCGCTGACGGCGCGGCAAAGGGCTTTCCAGCCGACACGCCGCGGGTCTTCGTTTGGCAAAAAGTGGATGCCTTCGACGACGGCGTCTGTTTTCAGCAGTTGCCAGCGGGCCTCGCGGGGGCCGCCGATGACTGCACAATCGTCGCCCGCCGCGACGCGCACCTTCGCACCCTGCGGGAGACCGCGGGTCAGCAGGCCGACCAGCGCGTTCTCCCCGAGTTCCGCGAGGGTCAGCCCGGCCGCTTCAGGTCGTGTGCGCCTGGGCATTCCAATACAGGACGACGAGCTGCCCGAGATTGAAGAGCGAATGCATCGTCACGGGGACGAGCAGGCAGCCGGTCGACTCGTAGGCCACGGTGAGGCAGATCGCGAGGACGAAGAGGCTCGGGAGCGACGCGAGATTCAAGTGAATTGCGGCAAAAAGCGCCGACGTGAAAACCGCGCTGGCGAAGCCGCCGGCGTATCTTTTGAAGACGCCGTAAAAATATCCGCGGAAAAGGAATTCTTCCGCGATGGGCGCGAAGACGACACCGGCGAGGACGATTTTGGCCATCGAGGCGCTGTCCGATTTGCGCGCTACTTCGCGGAAAAGAGTGACGAGTTCCTGCTCGCGATTTCCCGTGTGAAACATGGGCTGCGACAGCATCGCCGTCGCCGTGATGATGGGGATCGCGGCGAGAATCAACCCGAGTCCGACAGCCATCGCGCGCCCGCGGGACATGCGATCGAAGCCAAAGAGCCACCACAAGCTGACTTCGCGGAGACGCAGAAAGGCCGCGATGCCGACGACCAGCACGAGCATGTAGGTGGCACTCGGCAGCACGTTCTCTGACTTGATCGGAGCAGCAGCCCCATCCTGCCGCAATAATGCTTGGAAGACGATCACGGCGAAGAAACCCGCCAACACAGCGGCGGCGAGCAGGTCTGCGACTTGGAACTCCGCGCTGCGCACCCGTCCGCCCGCCTCGATCAGACGTCGAAGGATGCTCTGATAAACGCCGATCGCGGCGAAGAGCAGCGCGCTGAAGAACAGCACGGCGGGCAGAGTGACGTTGAAGTCCACAGGTTCCAGACGTCCCGGGCGCGGTGCTACTGCGCGTAGAAACTCGGCAGGTAGTAGAGCCGGCCGGTTTCGAGTTTGGGCGCGAGAGAGTTGGAAAGATTGACCTCGATTTTCGCTTTTTCGGATTGCCCGAGGAGGTGAAAAAGCTTGCCGAGCTTGAAGCCGGATTCGTAACGGACGACCGAGGCATTCGGAGCTTTGCCGAGCTCGCGTGCCTTGGCGTAGGCGTCTTCGATCTCACCAAGCCCGTTGATCAATCTCGCGTCGAGCGCGTCTTTTCCCGTGACCACTCGACCATCCGCGATGCCCGTCCGCAATTGATCTTCGGGCAGTCCGCGCTCCCGGGCGACGATGCCGACGAACTTTCCATAGGTCTGCATGACAAGGCTCTGGACATAGTCTTTTTCCGCCTGCGTCGGTGGGCGCGAGCCGCTCAGCATGTCCTTGAATTCGCCGCTTTTGAACGTCTGCACGTAAACGCCGACTTTCCCGAGCAGCTGCTCATAATTGATCGTCTGCATGATGACGCCGATGCTGCCGGTGAAGGTCGTGTCATTCGCGATGAGCCACGACCCGCCGCACGCGACGTAGTATCCGCCGGAAGCCGCGAGCGCGCCCATGTAGACGACGACCGGCTTTTTCGCCTCGTCGCGGACGCGGCGCACCGCGTTGTAAATCATGTCCGAGGCCGTCACTTCGCCGCCCGGCGAGTCGATGTAGAGTACGACGGCTTTCACGTTTTCGTCGTCTGTCGCCTGCTTGAGTTGGATGCGCAGATCGTCGATCGCCGTTTCGCCGATCGAGCCGGGCTCGGCATTGGTGATGATGCCGCGCAGGTAAATCAGCGCGATTTTCTCATCGCTGCGCTCCGTCCCGGGGAGGACGAGCGCCTCGTCGAACTTGGGCAATTCCGCCCTCCGCAAGCCGGCTGTTCCGACGCCCGCGCCACGCGTCGCGAAGGCGATCAGATTCACCGCGAGGCTCAGGCAGAGCAGGACAAAAATGAAGATGCCGAGACATCCAAAGCGTTTGGTGGACATGAGCCGATAAGGTGCCGGATTGGGCAAAGCGGGGCAAGGGCGATCGGCGGGGGCCGATCAATGCTTGATCTGCGGGCGGTCCGGCTTCGTGCGCCACGTCCACAGAAGTTGCACGAGCACCGCAAAAACGCTCAGTCCGCCTCCGAGAAAGACGCCTGCCGTCGCGCCGAGCACGATCGCGAATCCGCGCGGCTCAACGTCGTTCCACGGAAGGAAATGCGCGAAGAAGGTCGGGGTCAGGGAACCGGCAGCCCACCCGAAAAGCGCCCCCATCACCATGCCACCTAGGGCGCCGCCGCTGACGAGGGCAAAGATGGTTTTAGCCGTCATTTGGCGAAGCGTAGGCGCTGGAGCATAGCCTGCCAAGATTGCCGAAAAACCGCTCTACGTCTTGATCCGCTGATCATTGAGCTTGTCAACAAAGCCTTGATCACGTTCGCGAATTTGAACATCGCCGCATTCTTGACCTGCTGTTTGGCGACCTGCGGCAATAGCTGAAAGCGCCCCGTAATGCCGCATTTCTCTCCGATCTCGACAGAAAGATTCTGCGCGCGAGGAAATGTAACATTTGCATGAAGGCCCGACATTTTGGTGGTCTTTGCGCGCGCGGCGGGACTTGTTTCCCCCTTTCGCGTCATGCCCATGGCCTCCCACTACGAAGAATCAATGCAACGCGATATCGACCGTCTGCGCGGCAGGATCGCGGAGATGGCCAATCTCGCGACGGATGCGCTGGAAGCGGTGCTGCGCGCTTTGTCGGACCGCAACCGACAACTCGCCTACATGGTGATCTTGCGCGATCGCCGGATCGATGAACTGGAGATGGAGATCGACCGGCTCTGCCTCGAATTCCTCGTCCGCCAGCAACCGGTCGCGAAGCAACTGCGCTTTGCCTACACCGCGATCAAGATCAACCAGGACATCGAACGGATCGGCGATTACGCGGAGAGCATCGCGCGCCAGGTGCTGAAACTTTCCGCGCTCGAGTGCGATTTCCCGGTCGCGCGTTTCCAGGAAATTGCGGCCCTCAGCATCCCGATGCTGCGCGACGCAGTGCGCGCCTTTTTGACCGAAGACGCCGATCTCGCGCGGCGGACGATGGCGATCGAGGACGAAGTCGACGGGATGAAGTCGGCGATCAATGCGGACCTGTTTCAGCTGCGCCACGAGGACAAGCTTCCGTTGAAGGCGCTTACGCCGCTGATGACGGTCGCGCGGCGCTTCGAGCGCGTCACCGATCAGGCGCAGAACATCTGCGAAGAAGTGATTTACATGACGACTGGTGAGCACTCGAAGCACCTCGGAGGCGAGGTCTGGCGGGTCGTCTTCGTCGATGACGACAACGCGTGCGTGAGCCAAATGGCGGAAGCCATCGGTCACTCGCTCGGGCTGCCGGTCTTTGTTTTCGCAAGCGCCGGATTGACGGTCGGCGAACTCGATACCGGGCTGCTCAGTTTCCTTGCGGAAAAAGGCATCGACGTCTCACGCGCCACGACCAAGGCGCTCGAGCGACTGCCAAATCTCGAGCACACGCAGATCCTCGTTGCACTGACACCGGGTGCCCGACGCGCCTTTTCCGCGGTGCGGAAAACGGTTTGCCTCGACTGGAGCGGGTTGACGAATCCGTGCAGTGCTGAGATTTCCGGCGATGCGAAAGAAGCGGCTTTTACCGCCGCGCATGATTTCTTGCGGCAGCACATTTCCGATCTGTGTCAGGCTGTGCTGGCCGACCGCATTCAATAATCCCCCGACCAAAGCCCCAAACCACCCACATGAAAAACATCCTCAAAACTTCCTGCGCCGGAGTTCTCGCGGCGGCGCTCTCGCTCACCGCGTGCAACAAGTCCGGCGAAGCAGGCGGCGGCAAGAAAACGGTCATCACGAACATTGGCTCCGACACGATGGTGAACCTCGCGATCGCTTGGGCGGAAGCTTACGGCAAAGTCGATCCGACCGTTTCCGTGGAGGTCAATGGCGGGGGCTCTGGCACCGGGACGGCGGCGCTGATTCAAGGCACCTGCGACATCGCGAACTGCTCGCGCACCTTCGAGGAGAAGGAGCTCGCTGAGTTGAAAGCGAAGCGGAACGTTGATCCGAAAGAGTTCATGGTCGGCTACGACGCGCTCTCGATTTTCGTCCACAAGGACAATCCGCTGAATGAGATCTCGCTCGAGCAACTCGGCGATATTTACCGAGAGGACGGCAAGATCACGAAGTGGAGCCAACTCGGCGTAACCATGCCTGGAGGGCCGAAAAGTGACGAAATCGTCCGCGTGAGCCGGCAAAACAACTCGGGGACGTATCACTATTTCAAAGAGGCGATGATCGGGAAAAAGAGCGAGTACCAAGCCGGGCACGCTCGACATGAATGGAAGCAAAGATGCGGTGGAGCTTATCGCGAAGACGCCTGGTTCGATCGGCTACTCCGGCATGGGCTACGCGACGCACGACGTGAAGCTGCTCAACGTCTCCAGACAGACCGGCGAGACCGCGGTGACTCCTTCGATCAAAACGACGCTCGATAAGACCTACCCGATCGCACGGCCGCTCTACATGTACACGGCGGGAGAGCCGACGGACGCGGTGAAGAAATATCTGGACTGGATTCACAGCGAGGCGGGCCAGGAAATCGTGAAGCATACCGGCTACGTGCCGCTTCAGAAATAGCGCACCCACCCGCCGGAGCCCGCGCTCCGACGGCCTGCGAACATGCCTCCCGACGACACACGCACAGCCTCCGACGCCGCCCCTGCGGCACGCTCGCGCCGCGCCGTCATGCCCGGACGCAGTACCGCTCGCGCTACTTGGCGAGCGCGTGCTCGAGCTGGTCATCCGGCTCTGCGGGATCAGCGCGATCGTCTTCGTCTTCGGCATCTTCTTCTTCGTCTTTCGCGAAGGGGCTCCGTTTTTGCGGCATCTCGATTTCGGACAGTTTTTGTCTTCGACGGAATGGATCCCGACCTCGCAGACCGTGCCGCAGTATGGAGTCGGCGCGCTGATCGTCGGCACGCTGAGCGTCACCGCGCTGGCCATGCTGATCGCCGTTCCGTTCGGGCTCGGCGCGGCGATCTTCGTCTCGGAGTTTTGCACTGGCGAAGGCGAAGGAAACGCTAAAGGTCGTCATTGAGCTGCTCGCCGCCATTCCCAGTGTGGTCTGGGGGTTCATCGGGCTCACCGTGATTTCGCCGATCATCATCGATGTCGTTCCACGTGCCGATCGGCGTGAATATGTTCAACGGCGCGCTCCTGCTCGCGCTGATGAGCGTGCCGATCATGGTCAGCATCGGCGAGGATGCGCTGAAAGCGGTGCCCGACAGCTTATCGCGAGGCGGCGCTCGCGCTCGGCGCCACGCGCTGGCAGATCGTTTACCGCGTGCTCTTGCCCGCGGCAAAGAACGGTTTGCTCGCCGCGGTGCTGCTTGGCGTCGGCCGCGCCATCGGCGAAACGATGGCGGTGCTGATGGCCACCGGCCACTGCGATCCGCATCCCGCACAGCATCTTTGATCCGGTCCGCACCCTGACCGCGACGATCGCCGCGGAACTCGGCGAGACGAGCAAAGGCTCGGATCATTACCAAGTGCTTTTCCTCATCGGCATCCTCCTTTTCTCAATCACCTTCGTGGTGAATCTGACCGCTGATCTCATCGTGAAAGGCATCCGAAGAAAATGAGCGCGCATCCCGCTTGCACCGATCACTCCCGAGACGCGTCCGCCGTAAGCAGCGTCAGGAGACGCGTCGCGCAGACGCATTCTTGGGGCGATGGCCGCTGGCCATGGTCATCCCGCTGATCCTCATCGTCGGCTACGTCGTGATCAAAGGGATGCCGTCGCTCTCGTGGGAATTCCTCACCGAGAATCCGCGTTCCGGCGGCGTCCGCGGCGGGATCTGGTCAGCGCTGGTCGGGACCATTTACATCGTTGTCATCTCGCTTTGCCTCAGCGCTCCGATTGGCGTTTTGGCGGCGGTTTACCTGAACGAATACGCGAAGGACAACTGGTTCACGCGCATCGTGAATCTTGCGGTCGTCAACCTCGCGGGCGTGCCGAGCATCGTGCACGGGCTCTTCGGCCTCGGCGCTTTTGTCTACGCCATGCAGTTCGGCAAAAGCATCATCTCCGCCTCGCTCACGCTCGCGATCATGACGCTTGCCGGTGATCATCGCTTCGACGAAGGAAGCGCTCTCCGCGGTGCCGATGCAGTTTCCGGGAGGCGTGCTGGAATGTCGGCGCCACGCGCTGGCAGACGATCCGCGCGATCGTGCTGCCCAACTCGATCAGCGGCATCCTCACCGGCGTCATCCTGCAAGTCAGTCGCACCGCCGGCGAGACCGCGCCGGTCATGCTCACCGGCGTCGCCACCTTCAAGGCGGTCGAAGGGACCGGGCTCTTTCTCTACGCGCCGATCAAGGACCAGTGCATGGCACTTTCGATGCATCTTTACTACATCGCCACGCAGGCGAGCGGCGCGCCGAAGTCGCTGCCATTCGCTATCGCGACCGTGCTGCTCGCGCGGTGTTGCTCGTGAACGCGACGGCGATCGCGCTGCGCGCCTGGCTGCGTTCCCGCAAAAAATGGTAAGCCGTCGATGATCGCCGCCACCCACAAAGTCAAGGTCGAGAATCTGCGCCTGAGCTACGGACACGCAAGGAGGTCATTCACGGCATCTCGTTTCACATCGAGCCGAATGAAATCCTCGGCATCATCGGTCCTGCCCAGTCCGGCAAAACCTCGCTGCTGCGCTGCATCAATCGCACCATCGAATTCACACGCAGCGCGCCAAGGTTACGGGCACCATCCAGGTCGATGGCGAGGACGTGCAGGAGATGCGCAATGTCTACGAATTACGCCGCAAAATCGGCATGGTTGCGCCGCTGCCCGTGGGCTTGCCGCTCAGCATTTACGACAACGTGGCCTTTGCGCCGCGCGCTGCGGGCTTCGCAACAAGAGCGACCTCGACGGACTCGTGGAGAAATGTCTTCGGCCAGGCGGCGCTGTGGGACGAGGTAAAGGACCGCCTCGATTCGCTCGGCACGAAGCTCTCCGGTGGGCAGCAGCAGCGCCTCACGATCGCCCGCGCGCTCTCGCATCGCCGGAAATTTTGTGCCTCGATGAATTCAGCATCGCGATCGATCCGGTCACGACGATGCGCATCGAGGATGTGCTCAAAGAATTGAAAAAGGAGATGACGATTATTCTCGTCACCAATCTCGTGCAGCAGGCGCGGCGGCTGGCGGCGCGCACGATGTTTCTGTGGAACGGCGAGATCATCGAGATCGGCGCGAGCGAGGTGATTTTCAGTGACAAGCCGGCGGATCGGCGGACCTACGATTACGTGAACGGAATTTTCGGATGAGCTCGAACGCTCCCCTGCCCGCCGGCATTCAAACCCGCGACGTCTGCCTCTGGTATGGCAAATTCCAGGCGCTCAAGGGCATTACCGTGGACATCAAACACGGGCAGATCACCTCGCTCATCGGGCCGAGCGGTTGCGGAAAAACAACGCTGCTGCGCTGCTTCAATCGCGTCAACGAACGATACGGCTACGTCAAAACGACCGGCGAAATTTTACTGCACGGCAAAAATATTTACGACCCAGACATTGTCGCTGATTGAGCTGCGCAAAAGCGTCGGAATGGTTTTCCAGCGGCCGAATCCGCTGCCGATCTCGGTTTATGAAAACGTCGTTTTTGGGCTCCGCATTCACAACGAAGGCGGACTTAAGAAATCGGATCTCGATGCGGCGGTTGAGAAAGCGCTGACCGAAGTCGGGCTGTGGCGGGACCTGAAAGATCGGCTGCACGACAAGGCCACCGTGTTGCAGCTCGAGCAACAGCAGAAGCTTTGCATCGCGCGTCTGCTGCCGCTGAAGCCTGAAATTATCCTGATGGACGAACCGTGCAGCGCGCTCGATGTCGAGGGAACGCGCGCGATCGAAGAGCTGATGTGGAGCCTCGCTGGGCGCTACACGATTGTCATCGTGACGCACAATATGGCGCAGGCGCGGCGCGCTTCGCACGAGTGCATTTTCATGCTGATGGGCGAATTCATCGAGCACGCGCGGACCGAGGACTTGTTCCTCTCGCCGAGAAATCCGAAAACCGCCGAATACATCGAAGGCCGCTACGGCTGACAGACGGAACGCTGCAGAGCGTCGCGCGCGATCGGTCATGCGCGCTGGCAAGGGAACACGTGTCACGGTGGGTGAGCTTTCCCGGGGTCTTCTGGACCAAAAGCAAATGCCCGGACTCCTCGCGGAATCCGGGCATCGCTGGCTTTTTAGGACAGGATTTCTAACGCTCGTGAAGGGCGCTGACTTCTACGGTGCCGCCGACGGTAGCGCCGGAAAACAAGCCCCAAGCCGTGTTTGTTTTCTGAAGGTAAACGCCGGCAGCGCGGACCGCAGAGCCGCTCGAGTCAGGCTTCACCTTCGCCGAAAATACCCCGGTCCGCGCGTTCGCGGTCCATGAGAGGATCTCCGGTGTCGCACTGAGTTTTCCGCGCGTTGCCGTCGTCGAGATGAACGAAGGCGCGGGGAGTTCAGCGCCGCGGAAGGTCACCGCCACCGGGCCATCGAGGAGCGGGGCGGAGGGGTCGAAGCGACTGCCGTTCGCGATCAGCGTAGCGCTCACTCCGGCGGCGTGCAGACCCGCGGCTTGGGCGGGCATTTCCCACTCGAGCTCGCCGGTCACGTCCGTGGCGGCGAGATCGGCAAGGGTGAATTCGCCGGCGACGACCGCCGCGGGAGAGGTCCGCCCGACGACGCGGTAGAAAACGAAGCTTCCGTTATCCAGCAGCGACGCGCTCGAGGAGATCGTGCTGCCGGAGGGAAGCTTCCCTGAGATCAGGATCCTGCCGCGCGAGGTGATGCGGGCGCGGAGGTAGCCGCCGCCGGGGACCGTCGAGTGGTCGCTACCGGCGAGCGCAAGGTGGAGGAGCGAGACGGTGGCGCTGGTCGCGCTCGGCCGCAAGCGGCCGACGAGGACGCTCCGCTCACCGTGAATCGTGAGAGCAAACCGGCCATCTTCATCGACCAGGCCATCGGCGGCGCCAAATGACGAGGCAACATCGGTCGCGCCGGTGGCGGGGAAGCGCACCCGCTGCTTCACGCTGCCGACGGTGATGATCACATCGATGACTGTGCGGATGCGGCGCGCGGTCGCAATGCCCGCGATGGCGCCGTCGCCATTGTAGAGCAAACCACTCCAGGTGGCGCTCGGGGCGGTCGAACCGGCAGCGACGTCGATCGTTGCTTCACCGTTATCGACGCCATCCGTGAAGGTGTAGGTCAGCGGACCGCTGAAGCCGGCAGGGATGACCAACGCCCGGCCGTCGATGATGACGGAAGGATCGCTCACGCTGACAAGGTGAAGCTCGCCGCCGGAGGGCGTGCGATCATTGGCCAGCGGATAAAGGCGGGTCGTTCCGCCGGTCGTCGTGATCTTGTCGTCGGCGCCGGAAAAAGTCGGCGCCGGAATCACATTCACGGTGAAGCCAAGCGGCAAGGAAGCGGTTTCGTTTTCATCGACCGCGATGAGCGTCACCTCGATCATGCCGACGGCTACCTCCGAACCCGGGGCCGGAGTTTGCACAATGGAGATGTTTCCGTTGCCAGCGGTCACGATGGCTTGCCTGGCGTAGTCGGGAAGGATCGCTGTGCCGTTCGGGACGGGTGCTGCCTTCAAGGTCAACGGCGAGAAACCCAGTTCAGGCGCGACCAAAGACGGGCCTTTCGGACTCTCGAGCACGAGGACGAAAAGTGAGAGCGAGGAGGCGATGCCAGTGACTTTATTGTCATCCACGTCCACGCTTTCGGTGATGTCCGCCCACGTCTGTGTGGAGAGATCATAGCCCAGCATGCGGATGGATGCCTCGCGCTCCGGGTCAACGGAAGCCGGGTCATAGGCGAGCATGACGCGGACTTGCCCGTCAAACGTCGCCGTCGTGCTGATGTTGTAAAAGGCATTGTCCGCGGCGGTTTTCAGCGCTGTGTAGCCGGATGGAATCTGTGGACCGACGGGGAGTTCGGATTCGGTCGAGACGCCGGCACTGGTGACGTGCTCGAAGACGAGAGTCGCATTCGGAGAAGGATGAACCGTCACATCCGTGCCCACCGGTGTCGGCTGCGGAACCTTCAGTTCGATTTGAAACTGGCCAAAGGTAACGTCAGAGTTTTCCACCGTGCCGAAAACCTGGACGGAATAGACGCCGGGAGGTCCGACGATGCGCAGACGTGGCTTGGCTTGAGCCGCACCATAGTTGGCGCTGTAGATCGAAAGGCTCTGGAGCGCATTGCCCGAGACGTCGTAGGTGGTGCCGTAGCCGTTCAGCCGCGCCTGGGAAATCAGGGTCTCGCTTTCCGTGCCTGCGGGTTCCTTGACGTCCAAAGTGATGTCAGCCTGACCGGTGGTAACGTTGAGGGCCGGCAGCGTTTTGGTTTCGCCCGGCTCAATCTCCACGGGAGTTTCACCGCGCTGGAAGTCGTAGGACGAGAACTGGAAAATCAGGTAATCGCTTGGGACGGAGGTATCGCTGCCTTGGAGACTGAGCTGAGGGAATTTCCACGACCCGGGCGTCACAGCCGCCTTGAACTCCGTCGTGCCGTCGAGGGAGGAGTAGGAGGACGTATCGTCCGACCCACTGCCGTAGAGGGTTCCGCCCGAGAGATTTTCGGTCGTCAGAAATCCTTCCAATTGCAGGCCGACATGAGCGAGGGCCGCAACGCCCGAAAATTCCTGCTGGCTGACGGAGCCTGCCGTGATTTCGACGGTACGGTAGAAACTCAGCTGCGACCCGGGGAAATAGACATACGTGTAGAGATAATCTTGTCCGGCGAGGAGATTGGAAAATTCGAACGAACCGTTCCCTTGCAGTTCTTTGCCACCGAGGGAGGTGTAGTCGGACGAGTAGAGATAAACCGATGCGCCGATCGGTGTCGCCGCACCTTGGAAATCGATCGACCCTTGAATGCTGCCCGCGGAAAATGCGGCATCCAGCGACCAACTGGCAAGCGCCCCTGCGGCGGTGACGGCCACAGTTTGGCTCGGCAGCGTCTGAGTGGACGGCTGGTCCTCGAAACTCATGAGGTTCGCAGTGCCCCGGACGGACACCTCGCTGGCAATCAGCGATGGCACGGAGGTCGTTCCGTTGCCACCGGCGGAAAATGAGTCGCCGTGCACTTGCAGGTAGTTGAGGGAAACCAGCGTTCCGTTGCTGACCTCGATCGCCGCATTAACCCGCGCGGTGTTCACGCTGAAGTCATGCGCGACAGTAGCACTCGCCGCGACCGAGATTTCATCGGGAAACGAAACGTGCATGTAGAGATTCCCCACTTCGCTCTGCGGCGTGAGTTGGAACTGAAGTCTCCAGGTTTTCCCGGCGGGAACGACGACGGAAAAGTTCTCGCCATCGAATGACGCAGAGGCCGTGCTCGAGTTGTCAGTCGCGTAAGCGGAGACGTAGCCGCTCGCGATCGTCTCCGACGAGAGGTGAATGGTTCCGGTGATTCTGCCCGGTGATAGCTCGACGGTATCTGCCCAACTGGCAGGGCTCGCGAGCAAACATGCGAAAAGGAAAAGGACAGTGCGGATGGTGGTGGCGATGTAGACGGTCATGAGTGGAGTAGGAATTTCGAGCACGCGGCTTAAGCAGCCTGCGGGCCACGCTCGACGTGACCGTCGAAATTCCACTCGCTCAGCTCTTGAATCCCCGCCGCGAAATGGGTCCCCGAAATGACCGATGAAGCCCTGCCCTCGAGCTCCCTGAAATGGCGGATGGGGGGGGATTCGAACCCCCGGTGCCGGTAAAGGCACACACGCTTTCCAGGCGAGCACAATAGACCACTCTGTCACCCATCCGAACGGAGCGCGCTCACTAGACCGGCGAAGTTCTCCGGCTTCAAGCGCGATGTTCGGCGAGCACCAGCGGTCGAAGGAAGACGGCCAGCTCCGCGCAGTTCGTGACCGTGCGCGCGGCAGCAGGCGTGCCGCGTTGAAAGACGCGGCCATCTTTCCAAATCCATGCCGACCGCGGATGCGGCCCCACTTTCTCCGGATCGCTCCAGGTGTGGATCGAGAGCAGATTCGTCGTGATCGCAGCGGCGATGTGCATCGGCCCGCTGTCCACACTCACCACAAATGCCGCGCGCCGGATGAGCCAGATGAGCTCGGAAAGCGACGTGCGATTCAGCAGGTCCGTCACATTGTCCGCCGGGACCAGGCGCTCTCCTCCGCGTCCTGCGATGACGACTCGCAACGGCGCCAGGGCATGGCAAAGCTCGTTCACTTCTTTCGCGGTGAGTGATTTTCGCGAGCCGCGTGAGAACGGATGCAGCAGCACAAAAGGTCCAGTTTCCGCGAAGCCACTCGGCGCGGAACCATGTGGCAACGGCCATTCCAGCGGTGCGTCGCTGCTTTCGCCAGTCGCCAGTCGCGTGAGCGCGAGGTAGCGATCAACGGCATGCGCGGTGCCTCGGACATCTGCGGCTTCATCGTAAAAAAAACGCGCGCCTTCTCGCGCATCCGAGAGCCCGAGCAGGCGTTCGCTTGTTGCAAATTCGCCCAATCAGCGCGCTCCGAAGCAACCCCTGAAAATCGACGACCAGTTCCGATTTCGCACGTGCGCGAAGTCCCGCACCCACGGCGCGATTTTCAGCCATCCGCGGACGCCGCGAAATTCGCCGCGCGGGAAAAGCACGACTTCATCGACATGCGGATTGCCGTCGAGCAACGGCGCCCATTCGGGATTGATCAGCCAGCGCAGCTGACTTCCGGGCCAGCGCCACTTTAGCCGAGCGCGACCGCCGGCAGCGTGTGGACGATGTCGCCGAGCGAACTCGGTTTACGATGAGGATCGCGAGGACTCGATGCCGGTCCGGCGCTTCCGCGCGCGCACTATCTTCCCAGCGCCAGCCGATCGGCGAGCCGCTGCGGCAGGCCGGCATCCACGATCTTATCCTGCGCCGTCCAGATGTCGTATTCGAGCGCGGCGCAACTCCACGAGCTGCTTGTCCGGGTGAGTAGAGGCAATACGAGGCGTGCCAGTCGCCATCGCGCGGCTGGCCGACGCTGCCGACATTGACGAAATATTTTTTTCCCTGCTCGACCGTCAGCTTGTCGAGCGCCTGGCTCTTCACCGAGCCGTCGCGGACGTAGGCGCGCGGCGCGTGCGTGTGCCCGTAGAAGCAGAGCTGCGTGTGCTGGTAGTTGAAGCTCGCCGCGGCATCGAGCTGGTTGAAGACGTAGCCCCACTTGTGCGGCGTATCGAGCGTGGCGTGGACGATCGTGAAATCGCGCACCTGCCGCACCATCTTCAGCTCGCGCAGCCACTTCTTGTCCTCCTCGGTGAGCTGTTTGCGCGTCCAGTTGATCGCCTCTTCGGCCAGCGGATTGAAGCCCGAGAGATCCTCTGCCATCGAGGCCTGCTCGTCGTGATTTCCTTTCACCACCGGGCATTCCAGCTTGCGGACGATCTCCACGCACTCGTGCGGATTGGCGTTGTAGCCGACCACGTCGCCGAGGCAGACGTAATGGGTGCACGCCGTGCGCTTCGGCGTCGGCGAGCACGGCCTGGAGGGCCTCGAGGTTGGCATGAATGTCTCCGAAAATGGCAAAACGCATTGGATTCGGCGATTGGGGAACTCGCGGATTATAAACCTCTGCTCCGGAGGCACATTCAATTTTTCCTCCAGCTCCGCGGACAGCTGCGCAGCAGCGTCGGCAGGCGCTCTCTTCGCCCCATGCGGTATAAAGGTCGACGAGCTCGGTCGTAGGCCTCCCGCTCGTGGCCCGGGCACGTCGGCGAGCTCGTAGGCGGCGAAGCGGCTCGCATACTCCGGCGCGTCAGGCTGCCGAGGCGCGCCTTTCGAAATAGGCTCCGCCGCTTCGCAGTGGTCGCTGCATATTTGTCGCGGTAGAGCCGGCCGAGCGCGTCGTAGAGTATGCGGCTTGTCGGGATTGTTCTGGATTCCGCGCAGGAGAAAATCTTCGCCGATTCGGAAATATTCGCGCTGCGCCTTGATCCGCAGCGCCTCGCGCGGCTGGCTGCGGATCCTCGCAGCGCGGCGACGCTGGCATTCCACGCCATGTGCCACGCGGCCATGTCCCAGAACATCGATGGCGCGCGGCTGCAGCGCAGTCACGGTGTCGAAAAGCAGCTCCATGCGGCCCCACTCCGTGCGCTCCCAGGCCGAGTGCGCCTCGATCCAGAGGATGTCCGCGACCAGCGCGCGAAATCCGCTCAGCGCCGCGAGAAAGCCCATCTGCCCGAGCTGCTTCGCGGAGGTCGAGATCGAGCCGCGCGGTCTGGAAAAAAGCGGCGCGATGTTCTCCGTGAGCCGCTGCTCGAAAGGCAGCCGCGCCACGCCAAAGAGCACCAGCACGAGCGATGGCGACCAGCGCGCGTCTTCATCTCACAGCTCCTTGTTCGCAAAAAAGAGATACGCCACCAGCGTGTAAACGACTGATGTAGCCCAACCCGAGTCCCGCGGTCTTCAGGAACATGGCCAGCGGCACCGCGTTCCCGACCACGATGTCATCGACGAGATTGAAGAGCTGAAAATCCGGGAAAACGAGCGCGATGACTCCGAGGAAAACCTTGAGCAGCGGCGAGGGGTCCGCGCCCCCGGGAATGGCTCCCAGCCAGTATTCGCGGGCGATCGGCTGCACGTGCCCGATGACATAGATGACCACCGAAACGATGATCGTGAAGATCGACGACGAAGCGAAGGTCGAGAGAGCAGCGTCAGCGCGGCGACGACCGCCGCCTTCACATAGATGACCGACGATTCCCGGAATCAGGTTCGCAGTTGAAGGTCGACGCGCGGACTTCGCGCATCGCCGCGGCGAGTTCCTCGGGCGCGGTGGTCGCGAGCAGTTTCGGCGAGCACGATCTGTTCGCGCGCGTAGAGCACGATGCCGAAGACCGCCGTCATCAGCGAGCATCGCGATGAGCAGCAGCACCAGGACGCCGAGCAGTTTGCCGAGCAGGTATTCGAGTCGCGGCACCGGCTTCGCGAGGATCGTGTAAAGCGTGCGATCCTCGATGTCCTTCGGCAGGAGCATCGCGGTGGCGAGCACCGCCAGCAGCCACGTGAAGATCGACATCGCGCCGAGCGACACATCCTTCAGCACCTGAAATTGCTGCTGAAACGTGAAGTTCACCATGAACAGCGAGCTGCCGATGAGCAGCAGCGCGAAGAGCAGCATGAAGTAGAAGACTTTCAGCCGGACCAGCTCCAGCAGACGTGTTCGACGGCAATCGCCCAGATGCGTCGCGGGAGAAAAAGCGCGATGCACGGCCGCCGTTCATTTCCCGCCTCCCGTCACTTCGAGAAAATACCGCTCCAGCGTCGTCTGCGGCTTTCGCTTTTCGACTACTGCGTCCCCTGCCCGCGCGCGACGGTCGCCTCGAGTTCCGTCGAGCAGTGCCGGCGACGCATTTTCGAGGATCAGCTCGGTCTGGTTCTCGATCGAAATCAGCTCGTCGAGCGGCCCTTCGCGCACCAGCACGCCGCGATGCAGGATGCCGATCCGATCGCAAATTTCCTGCACCTGTCCCAAGCAAATGCGAGCAGAGCAGCACGGTGATGCCGCGCTTCTTGAAACCTAGAATCAGGTCGCGAATCTCGCGCGACCCCGCCGGATCGACTCCCGCGGTCGGCTCATCGAGCACCAGCAGGCGCGGCTCCTGCACCAGCGCCTGCGCGAGCCCGATGCGCTGGAGCATGCCTTTCGAATACCCGCCAATGCGCCGGTTCGCCGCATTTTCCAGCCCGACGAGATGAAGTAATTCCTTCGTCCGCGCGCGCTGCTTCGCTCCGCGCAGTCCGCAGATCTTCGCGTAAAAATCCAGTGTCTCCGTCCCCGTCAGATATTTGTAAAAGTACGGATTCTCCGGCAGAAAACCAACGTCCTCGCGGCTCTCGACAGTCCGGCTGTCGCGTCCAAAAATCTCGGTCGAGCCCGATGTTGGTGCGACCAGCCCGAGCACGATTTTCATCGTCGTGCTTTTTCCGGAACCATTCGGCCCGAGGAGCCCATAGACCTGGCCCGCCTCGACCTCGAGCGACAAATCTTTCACCGCCACGATCGACTCGCGCCGGAAGGGAATCGGAAAAACCTTCGTCAGGTTTTGGATGGAAATGGCGGGGGGCATGGCTGATTTTACGAGCCGCTCGCGAGCATGCAATTGTGCAGCTTCATCACGCCACGATCTCGAAGCCACGCGCGCCCTCCTGCGCCGGCGAGGGATAGGCCTCGACGCTGCGGATATGGCTCTTAAGCTCGCTCTCGGCGATTGCTTCGAGGAACCCTTCGACCTCTTCGCGCTCGCCGCCGACCTGCATCTCCACGCGACCGTCCGGTAGATTGCGCACCCAGCCGGTGACGTCGTAACCGCGAGCCAGCGACTTCACGGTGAAGCGGAAACCGACGCCCTGCACGCGGCCTTCGTAAAAAACCTGCCGCGCGATCACTCGGGCACCTCCAGTCCGCAGAGAAATTCCGCCGCGATTTCCGGCCAGACGCTGTTGACCCAGCAGCCGGTACCGAGCTCGAGCGCGCTGATCGGTTCGAGCCGCGGGAGGATCTCCACGTGCCAGCGAAAGTCGCGCTCGATGGTCGTCCAGTGATCGGTGCGCGTGGTGCGCGTTGGAGCGGTGAAAAGCATCAATTGGTACGGCGGGCGATCGAGGGCGCGCGAAAGCTTGCGCAGCGCGGTGCGGAGCACGTCGGCGAATTGCACGCACTCCTGATCACTCAGACCATGAAAATCTGGGCACTGCCGTTTTGGGTAAATCGCGAGTTCGAACGGCGCTCGCGAGGCATACGGGCAAAAGACCGCAAACCCGTTGTTTTCATAAACCAGCCGCGTGCCGCTGCGCACTTCCTCGGCGAGAATGTCCTCGAAAATCGATCGCTTCTTCCGCTCGTAAAAGGCGCGCGCCGCTTCGAGCTTGCGCTTCAGCAGCGGATGGATGATCGCCATCGCAACAAGCTGACTGACCGCGTGCTCGACTCGCGCTCCCGCGGCCGCGCCAACATTTTTGACGATCGAAAACGACCGCATCCGGTCGTCGCGCATCAGGTCGAGCATGCGAAATTTCCACGCCGTGATCACCTGCTCCACTTCTCCCAGCGAGAGTTCTTCGAGCGCGCGATTTCCGGGGTCTTCGATAATCACCTCGTGCGCACCGACGCCATCCATCCGGTCGTAAATTCCATCGCCATGGCGCGCGGCATCGCCCTCAACGCGGAGCACCGCCGCACGATTCGGCACGACGCGCACCTGCCAGCCAGCCTCGCCGACCGCGTGGTGAAGTGGTGCCGACGTGAATCGCTCCGACCCCGCAACGAATGGACTCGCTCTGACCGCGCCCGGTAACAAACCCCGCCGCGACGACGCCCGGACTGCTGAGAAAAACGTCCACGCCTCCGTGAGCGGATCGAGACGCATTTCAGTTTTGTCCATCTGCGGAGCTTAAAACAGGGTGTGCTCGAAAGGCAACGAAGGCCCGCCAGCTCGCCGCTGATCTATTTAGCGAATTGCTCCTCGAGCGATGCCGCACTCGCCTCGTCCGCGGCATCGATCACCACGACTTCCTCCGCTCGTGGCGAGGTGACGCGGACGATCCGCGCGCTCGTGGCGTAGCGTTTTCCGAGCAGCTTTTTCTCCGCCGCCGCGAATTCTGCGGCATCTTTCGCGGTCGTCCAAACGGTCTTCCACACCAGCGATTTTCCACCGTCGAAGCAGAGGTAACGATCGCCGCGCCAGCCCGCTGCTGCTTGTTCCGCGGTTCCGGTGTCGTTGGCCTCCGCGAGTAGAATGCGCATGCCCATTTCGCCGAGCACGTTGTCCGCAATCGGCTCGTGCCCGCCTGCTTTCACCTCGGGCCACTCGATCGCAACCGGCTCTTCGCGGGTTTCAAGAAATTTCTCGGGATGCAAAATCTGCGCGCTGGAATTGGGAGGCTGGGCGTACGCTTTGTTCACTGCTTCGAAGCCGCCGCGAGCAAGCACCGACCCGCAGAATTCCTGCCCGCGCAAATACGGAAAAATCAGCATCTCGCGCAGATACCGCGGCGCTTTTGCGAGCTGCTCCATGTTTTGCGTGAGCGCAGTCGACAGGTTGTCTTTCAGCGCGCCCAGCGAGAGGTGTTTGAGCATGAATTGGCTCATCACGAGCGTCGCGTCGCCCTCGCAGAGCGCACTTGCAGCGACCGAACGATCATCGTTGTTCTTGATCTCCAGCGGCAGCCGCGCGAGGCCGAAGTGCTGGTCCTGCAGCGCGTGCGTCAACTCGTGCGCGAGCACCACGCGGTTCTGCGCATGGTCGAGCGAGGCGTCCTCGAACATGAACAATTTGTGCGTGTGCTGATCGTAAAAAGCGGCCACCTGCTCGCCGAGCAAATCGAGGTATTTCTGCCGCAACGGATACCCTTCCTCCAGCAGCCCGAGCCGCGCGAACGCAGCGGTGACATTCGCGAATTCTTGCTCCGAGAAAACCTCCGTGAGTTTCCGCGAGAGCGTCTCCTTGATCTCCTTGCGGTCGAGCACCTGGTAATCGACGGGCGTCTTGAATTCCAAGCCGCGGATCTCAGCGACTTCACGCTCGATCGCCTCGCGCTGCTCTTTGTTTTTGGCGAACGCCTTCGCTTTTTCCGAGTCCTCGACCAGTGCGTGCAGCCGCTCATTCTCCTCGGTCAGCAGCTTAATTTGCCGTCCGAGATCCTGCTTGGGCGGATTCGAATAGGTGATTGCTCCGATGAATCCCGCGGCCATTCCAACGACGAACATCAATGCGAGCGTTAGACGGGACATGAAGCCGGGAACGCTACGGTTCGCGCGGCAGGTGGCAATCCCGGCCTTGTCGGCGCTCCGTTTCGCGGCACTGCTCGCCGTGGGAAAATAAGCCGCGCGATCAAGCAGCACGCTCCTGCGCCCCATCGCATCATCCGCCGTCTGCCGAAGCTAAAAAGTCAACGTGCCGGCAGCGCGCGCCGAACGGTCGGCTTGTCAGGCCGGCCGCGGCTGGTGGATGCGGCAGTAGCCGGCGCGACGAGTCGCCCGCTCGCGTCGTAATCATCGATCCGCGCGTTTCCCTTGGAATCGTAATTGAAGACGCGGCGACCGAGCGGTTGATCGGTCGCCGAGAGCAGCGTCGATTCCGCGATGCGATCCGCGGAGTCGATTTTGTAGATCTCTTTGTAACGCACTTTCCCCTTTGCATCGAAATGCGTCGCGCCGACGGCGATGTTGCGTTCGTCGGTGTTGAAGACGGTCTTGGAAATCAATTTACCCGACGAATCATTCAACGATTCCTCGATCGTGCGTTTCTCGGGATCGACCATCCGCGTCGCGGTGGAGCCATCTGGCCGGAGCTTGGTCGTGACCTTGATCGTGCCGAGTGATCCCTGCGCCAAGACCGCTCCGGCGAGGATGAAGCTAAGGGCGAAATATGAGAAAGTTTTCACGGTGAATAGTGGGCGTTGCTGAGCGGAGATCGTAGTGACGGATGCTCGCGGATGAAACTATTCACGAGGCAGCCGCCAGTTCCGCGAGCGGCACTTCCTCGCCGTGGTGCCGGTTGAACTGCAGATCGTAGAGCCGCCGGTAGTAGCCGCTCTGCTCGAAGAGCTCCTGGTGCGTCCCGATTTCTTTGATCGCGCCGCCTTCCATCACCACGATCTGATCCGCCTTCAAAATCGTCGAGAGCCGATGCGCAATCGCAATGACTGTGCGCCCGTTCGAGAGTGTTTCGAGCGCCGCTTGGATCTGCTTTTCACTCTCGCTGTCGAGCGCGCTCGTTGCTTCGTCGAGCAGCAGGATTGGCGCATTTTTCAGGAGGGCTCGCGCGATGGAGATTCGCTGCTGCTGCCCACCGCTGAGCAGGCAGCCTTTATCGCCGATCACCGTGTCGTAGCCGTGCGGTTGCTCGAGGATGAAGTCATGTGCGAACGCCTGCCGAGCGGCCGCTTCCACTTCGCCCCGCGTCGCCTCGAGTCGGCCGTAGCGGATGTTGTTCGCAATCGTGTCGTGGAACAGAAAAGTGTCCTGAGAGACCGTCGCGACATTCTCGCGCAATGACGCCTGCGTCACGCTGCGGATGTCCGTCCCGTCGATCAGGATCGAGCCCGCGAGCGGCTCATAGAGTCGCTGCAGAAGCGCCAGCAGCGTGCTCTTCCCCGCCCCGCTCGCGCCGACCAGAGCGCACGTTCCGCCGGCCGGAATCTTCAGCTCGATGTCACGCACCGCGACGCGATCGTGACCGTAGCCGAAGCTTACGCGGTCGAAGAAAATCTCGCCGCGGACCGGCGGCATCGGCTTCGCATTCGGCGCATCTTCAATCGCCGGTTTCCGATCGAGCAACTCGAATACTTTCGTCGTCGAAGCGAGGCATTTTTGCATCGTGAGATAGATGCGGCTCATCGCCTTGAAGGATGGATACAGCAGCATCAGGCCGCCGGTGAGCGCGATGAAATTGTCGAAGCCGAGCTTGTAATACCATGCCCACATTAGCGCCGCCGCCACCCCGAGCGAGGCAATGGTCTCGACCAGCGGGCCGCTCATCTCCATGGCCTTCCTCCAGCGCATCACAAACTGCATGATCTGCTTATTCGCCACGTTGAAGCGCTGCGATTCGTATTCCTCGCGTGCATGAGTCTTCACCACGCGCACTCCCGCAAAGGCCTCGTGCATGATGACCATGAGCATGCCCGCTTCCTCCTCTTCGCGGCTGCCCGCTTTGCGCACCCGCTTGCTCACGAGCACCACCGGCAAGATGCAAAGCGGGAAAATCACGAACGACATCAGCGTGAAGCGCCAATCCAAATAGAAGAGCGTCCCGAGCGCCGTGAGGATGGAAATCGGCTGCTTGACCAGATCACCCGAGATCGTCGTCAGGGCCTGCTGCGCCATCCGCGTCTGATTGAAAACCGTCTGCACGAGTTCGCCCGCCTTTGATCGGTTGAAGAACTCCATCGACTGATTCAGCGCGTGTCGGAAGGCCTGCGTGCGGATGTCATCCAGCACACGCACGCTTACCCAGAGCATGTAATAGCTGTTCAAGTAACTGCACAAACCGCGCAGCAGCATGATCGCCGGCACGCTCGCGCAAATCAGCAGCAGCACTCCGAAACCGTTGCCAATGTTGAGATTCGCCAGACCCGGCAACCAGCGCAGCACGCTCTCGCTGACCCTCACTTGTCCTCCCGAAAAAACCGCGCCGGCGACGAACCGCACATCAAAAATCAGCAGCGCCTGCACCGCGCCGAAAAGCGCGCCAAAAAGAATCCCAAGACCAAACCGAAAACGATACGGCCCGAGATACGAAAAGAGCCGCCGATACGGCTCGCGGCTCGCGCGCAGAAAATCGCGGAACGACATTTTCGCGATGTCTTTGCGGGAGATTTTTTTGGAAGCCATTGAATGAAAAACTGCCGCGCGGGGTCGGAGCGGCTGATTCAGAGCGAATCGAGGAGCGCATCGGTAGCATGAATCACCGCCTCGGTCGAGATGCGCTCCATCGCAGCTCCGCGCATCCTCGGCTCAAATTGCGTGAGCGGCGCGTCCGGCTGTGCCGCAGAAATCACCACCGCTCGCGAGTGCCGTGGACGCCAGTGAAAGGGATTCGTCACCCCGTAAAGGGCGATCTGTGGAGTCGAAAACGCCGCCGCCAGATGTACCGCGGCAGTATCGCAGCTCAAGCACGCACGGGCTTCCGCGAGCAGTGCCGCAAACGTGAGCAGGTCGATCCGGCCCGACAAATCTCGGCACGGTTGCGCCAGCGCGCGTTGGATTTGGGCAATGTGCTCGCGCTCAAAAGCATCCGCGCCGCCGGTGATCACGCACTCCAGGCCGTGCCGCGTTCGCACGCGCGAGATGACCTCCGCCCAGCGTTCCGGCACCCAGAATTTTTCCACGCGCGCTGTCCCCGGATGCACCACCACGAAAGGCCCCCTGCCGGCCAGCCCCGCTGCTTTCGCCCGCACCTCGAGCGGCACCTGCAGCGCCAGCGGTGGCGCGTTTTCTCTCCCCTGCGCGACACCAAAGCCATTCAGCAGATGGAAATAATGGTCCACCGTATGATGCTCGCGCACCGGCGAATCGACGAAGCGATTGAACGCCAAGGACCGCAATCTCGAGCGCTTCACCGACGAGAAACTCACCCGTTGCCGCGCTCGCGAGAGCGCCGAAAAAAACGCCGAGCGATCATTCCCCGTGAAGTCCAGACAGACGTCGAAGCCGCCGCGTGCCAGCCGACGCCACGTCGAAAAATTCGAGCCAACCAGCGCTTCGTCGACCCCCGGAATCGCCGGGAGCAAATTCGCGCAACCATCCGCCACGGCGACCGCGAGTCGCGCTTGCGGAAACTGCTGACGAACTGCCGCCAAAGCTCGGCGCCGTCAACACTAAGTCCCCAATCCTCTTCAATTGCAGCGCGAGGATGTTCATCGAGCCAGCGCCACGCGATACGCTTCGAGCACTCGCTCGCGAAAGTGTTCCCACGTGAAATTTGCGACCATCCGCGCCCTCCCCGCAGCGCCGAGCTGAGCGCATAAATCCCGGTCTCCGTGCAGTCGCGCGAGCGCTGCGGCAATCGCTTCGGGATCGTCCGGCGGGATCACGATTCCATTCACGCCATCGATCACCACGTCGCCAGATTCGCGTGTCGTGATCTGCGGCAGGCCGCAAGCCGCCGCTTCATACGTCGCCTTCGCGCTCCCCTCGCAACTCGACGGGAACACGAAGACACTGGCCTCTCGATAGCACTTTTCCACGTCGCCGATGAAGCCGGGCAGCCGCACATTCTCGCTCCCGAATTCGCGCAGCCATTTCTCCATTTCCGCGTGCACCGTGCCAACGAGCACGAGTTCCGCGTCGCGCAGATTCAGCGCTTTCCAAGCACGCAGCAGATGGTGGACACCCTTTCGCTCGATCAGCGCGCCAACGAAAACCGCGCGGAAAATCTCCGGCGGTTTTTCCGCTGGCGTGAAGCGCTCGATATCGACGCCGCGCTGATGCCGGAACAGTTTTTCCTTCGCGACTCCCGCTGCCAGGAACGTCTCTTCTGCCTTCTGCGAAAGCACGAGGATCAGGTCGGCCAGATCGTATTCTTCCAGCATCTGCTGGCGTGAGATCAGCAGCCGATTTTTCCACCCGCCAAATCCGCGCACCGCCGCACGTTCGCGTTCCGATCTCGTCAGCCGCTCGGGCTTTATCTTGCCTTTGTGCCGATGCCAGGTCGGGATCTCGATCACGCTCGGAATGCCGCGGCGCTTCGCCACGTGGAGCGTGCGCACACACTCGCCCGACCAACCGTGAAAAAGATCGAAGGCTCCGCGATCAAGCAACCGAGACGATTCCCGGTCGAGCGCATGCTTTTTGGCCCCGTAATAAAATTCGCGCTCGAGGAACCAAGAGAGCGTCCGCACGGGATTCCGGTTCAGGATGAGAAGACGTTCGGGCGGGACTTCGCTTTGCCGATTTTCAAAGCCGATGGCCTTCCCCAAAATCCCCGCCCGCTCGGCGCCACGCAGAGTCTCGTGAGCCACGGCATCGAGTCCGCTGCCACCGAGACGCGCCGAAGTGGCGTAGAGGATGTGATGCGGAAGCATCGAGTTTTTTAATTTCGAATTTGGGATTTTGAATTGGAATGCGCGTCCGCGCCCCCCGCTCGCAAGCATGTCCGTGAATTCGAGATTCCAAATTCAAAACTCAGAGTCGAGCCGATGAAAATTGGGCTCGTTCGACGCGGATATTCGGCCACCGGGGGCGCCGAGGCTTACCTCCTCCGTCTCGCCGCGACGCTCGTTCGGGAGGGTCACGATCTGGTGCTTCTTTCCGATGTCCGGTGGCCTGACGCGATTTTAGCGGCCCACGAAATCACGCTGACCCGCTTTGTAATCGAAGCCCCGGGCCCCCGATTGTTCGCGGAGGGACTTCGCTCTGCGCTCGAGGAGAACCGCTGTGATTTCGTGCTGAGTCTTGAGCGCGTCTTTTCCTGCGATGCCTTCCGCGCCGGAGATGGCGTGCATGCGGCGTGGCTGGACCGACGGGCAAAATACGAGCCGCAGTGGAAGTCTGGGCTGCGTCGGTGGAATCCAAAGCATCGCCACCTTTTACAGCTTGAACGCAGCCTTTTCTCCGGTGGAGCCGGCCTCGTCATTGCCAATTCGAAGATGGTGCAGCGCGAGATCGAAGAGCGCTTTTCGTATCCGCGAGAGCGAATTCACGTAATCTACAACGGCGTCCCTGCATCCACTGCTCCCGCCAATTCGCGGACGGAAGTCCGGCGGGAGCTCGGGTTGGGCGAGCAGGATTACGTGCTTCTGTTTGCAGGCTCAGGCTGGGAGCGGAAGGGTCTGCGTTTCGCTATCCATGCGATGAACGCTGCGCAGCTTGCTCAAGCAACTCTGCTCGTTGCGGGCCGCGGGAATTCGCGTGGGTTGCCCTATTCCGACCGAGTCAGATTTCTCGGTCCACGTGCTGACATCCCGCATCTGCTTGCCGCTGCAGACGCCTTTCTACTGCCGACGATCTACGACCCCTTCTCGAACGCCTGCCTCGAAGCACTGGCTGCCGGTCTTCCGGTGATCACGACACACGCGAACGGTTTCTCCGAGATTATCGAACCCGGTCGCGATGGTGAGGTGATCGACGAACCCCACAACATCGGAGCGCTCGCCCGTGCGATCAGAGATTGGGCATCGGCGGAAAAGCGCACCGCCGCGAGGCCGCGTTTGCTGGAACTCGGAGCGCGTTTTTCGATCGAAGAAAACGTGCGTCAGACGCTGGCGCTGCTGCCGCGCTGACCGAGCGCTACTTCAGCGCCGCCCAGACACGATGCACGTCATCGTGATCTTCGAGCGCCTGCAAAAATTCGCCGACTTCCGCGCGTTGCTCGTCGGCAAGTTGCACGAAACTTTTGGCCACGTATCCGAACTCGCTCGTTACGACCGTCCACCCATTTTTGCCCAACCACTGCGAGACGGTGTGTAATTCGGCGCGCTCGCAGAGGAAGCGGGCCCCTGTGCGTTCGGCAGGAATATCGTCGTTGTCTTCATGCGAGAGCGGTTCGACGTTCTGCGCGCCGGCTTCAATCGCGGCTTCCTCGAGGTCGATGCCGGAATCAGCATGGTGCGCTTCCACCAACCCGACATGGTCGAAGAGGAACTTGTTGCTGCCTGGCGCGCCAAGTTGAGCTTTCTTAAAGAGAAGCTTCATCTCCGGGTTGGTCCGGTTGTTATTGTCCGTGAGCACCTCGACGATTACCGGCACTTTGTGCGGCGTGTAGCCTTCGAAAACGATGTGCTCCATCACGAGTTTGTCGTCCCCCACTCCGGCGCCTTTTTTGATCGCCCGCTCGATGACATCGCGCGTGACGGAGGCCCGGCGCGCCTTGTCCACTGCGGCACCGAGTCGTGGATTGCCTTCCACATCGGCACCTCCCAGCTTCGCGGCGACCATCATCTCTTTGACGAGTTTTCCGACCGCCTGACCCTTCTTCAGGTTGGCGACTTCACGTTTAGCTTGGAGCCATTGGCGTCCCATAATTGCGAATAGAATCAGTTGGCCAAGTCACGCTCAAGCACCGCCTAGACGGTTTGCTTGAAAGGCTCGAAGCCGATTTCGAAAAGGTTGGCCGAGTTCTCCATGACCACCGGCAGCGAGCCGAGGAAACTGTCCCAGTCCTGGGCGTTCGGAAATTGAGTGTCCCACCCGATGAAGACGCTGTGAGGTGTGAGGTTGGATTGCTCGATGAGCAACCGGATGTCCTTCTCCCAATCCGAGATTTGGACATAGCCCATGGCGGCCGGGCGCGAGATCAGTGGGTTGTGGGCAAAGGTCGCTAAATACTCGTCACGCTCTTCCAAGGTCGGAAATTTGGCGTGAACATGAGTGGATAGCAGGGTTGTGGTTTTCGGGCTGAACTCCATCAGGTTGTAGAAACGCAGCAGCGTCTGGTGAATCACCGTCCAATCCGCGGCCGTGCGAGCGTTGCGGATGCCGAGTTTCACGCGGTCAGCCGTATAGCTTAGTGAACCGTTCTCGCCAAAGAACTGGGCGCTGAGTTCGAAGCCATACAACTCGTCCCACTTCTTGAGCTTCATCTGATCCGGACGGAGGCTGAGCCCGGTCACGGTATCGCAGACCTTGGCACCAAACTCTTCGAGCTTAGCCTGTCCAAAGCCTTGCGGAGAGAGAAACGGGACATCGATAGCGACGCCGAAGATCTCGATCGGAACGATTTCCATGAGTCGCAGACTTAGAGGTGGATCGCTTCGCCGTAAGCGACGCCGACTGCTTCGTGGACTGCTTCGCTCAACGTCGGATGCGCGTGAATCGTCGCCTCGATTTCATCGTGCGTCGCTTCGAGGGTAATGGCTAAACCTAGCTCGGCGATCATCTCCGTCGCTTCCGCACCGATGATGTGGGCACCCAGGACTTCACCATGAGGCTCGCCGAGGATGAGCTTCACGAAACCTTCGCTCTCGCCAATAGCCCGCGCCTTGCCGCTCGCCATGAAGGGGAACTTTCCAACCTTGTATTTAAGTCCCTGTTCCTTCGCCGCCCGTTCTGTGAGGCCAACACTCGCCACCTGAGGATGGCAGTAGGTGCAGCCGGGGAAGGTTTTCACCTTCTTGGGAGTGTGTCCCTCCTTGAACATCCCCTCCACTGCTTGGATCGCTTCATAGCTCGCGACATGGGCCAGCCACGGCGGTCCGATAATGTCGCCAGCGGCGTAAATCCCCGGGCAACTAGTCTCGTAGCGGTCGTTGGTTTCGATGTAACCACGCTCGCTAAGCTTCGGCTTGAGGTTCCCACCGGGTAGCAGAGGTGTCACGCCGATGGCGACCAGACAAACGTCTGCTTCGATGGTTTGTTCCGCACCTTTGGCATCCGCAACCGTGATCTTCACTCCCCGATCGGTGGCTTCGGTGCGAGTGGTCTTGGTGTTGGTAAGGAGCTTGATGCCTTGCTTGGTGAGTGCCTTTTCCAAGGTCTGGGAAACCTCAGTGTCTTCAACCGGCAAAACGTTGGGCATCATCTCGACTACGGTGACTTTCGTGCCGAAAGCATTGTAGAAGTAAGCGAACTCGATGCCGATCGCCCCCGCGCCAATGATGACCAAGCTCTTCGGCTGCGGATCGAGCACCATGGCTTCGCGCGAGCCGATGACCGTCTTGCCATTGAAAGGAAGTCCGGGCATCGCACGAGCCAGGACGCCAGTGGCGATCATGATGCGTGGGGCACCATGAGTCTCTTCTTTTCCGTCAGCCGTTTTCACTTTGACTGAGCCCGCTTTGTCAACCGTGGCTTCACCGCGGATGTAGTCCACCTTGTTCTTTTTGAAAAGGAACTCGATGCCAGCCGCATTCTTATCGGAGACGTCACGAGAGCGCTTGATGATTTTGCTCCAATCGTAGCTGAGCTTCTCAAAGGCAAAGCCAAACTCCGCGGCGCGATGCTGCATGAGATGGTAGAGTTCCGCATTGCGCAGGAGCGACTTGGTCGGGATGCAACCCCAGTTGAGGCAAGTCCCACCGGCGCGCTCCTTCTCAACGCAAGCTACCTTCTTTCCTAACTGTGCGGCGCGGATGGCAGCAACATATCCCGCTGGTCCACCGCCAATGACGATAAGATCGTAGTTCATAAATTCAGTCTAAAGGCAGGTGCTCCGCGTCTTTTAGAGCGCACAAATGTTGCGCGTCGCCGACGTCCAAGTGCAGCTACACGCTGCTACATCAACATGAGGGCGGGGCTCTCCAGGAAGCGGCGGAGTTCTCCCAGATATTGTGCTCCCACGGCCCCATCCACTACGCGGTGGTCGGCGCTCAGTCCAATGGACATCCGGTGCCCGACCACGATCTGCTCTTCGTGGTTGACCACCGGCTTCTTCACGATGGCTCCAACGCTGATGATGAGGGCTTGCGGCGGATTAATGATGGCGTCAAAGGTCTCGATGCCATAGCTTCCCAGATTGGAAACGGTGATCGTGCCGTTTTGATACTCCTCGGGCTTGAGTTTTTTTCCGCGCGCTCGAATGGCGAGGTCTTTCACGGCCTCGCTGATCTCGCGGAGCGACTTCTTCTGTGCGTCGCGGATCACCGGGGTGATCAGGCCTTCGTCCACGGCGACGGCGACGGCGAGGTTTACACTGCCATATTGGATGATGGCATCTCCGGCAAAGCTGGCATTGACGGCGGGAACCTTGACCGCAGCAGCAGTCACGGCGCGAAGGACGAAGTCGTTGACGGTGAGCTTGGCGATGGGTCCAGCGCTTGCCGGTGCATTCTTGGCTGATGCATCGCTGGAGGCATTGATTTCGGACCGCAGCTTGAGCAGCGGGCCGGCATCTACTTCAATATGAAGGTAGAAGTGCGGGATGGTTGTTTTGCTCAGTAACAACCGCTCGGCGATGACTCGGCGCATACCGGACAGCGCGATGCGTTGGTCCCCTTCCCCAGCGGCCATCGCGGCGACGGGTTGTGGGTTGCTGCCAGCGTTCGGCGCTGGCGCGGAGGCTTGGGTCTGAGGCTTTGAAGTAATATCCACAGCGACAATCCGACCGCCAGGTCCGGTTCCCGTGAGCGTGGTGAAATCGACTCCTTTTTCCGCGGCGAGTTTTTTAGCCAGCGGCGAAATTTTCACCCGGCTCCCGGTGGTCTGAGGTGAAGACTCAGTTTTGGGTGCAGGTGTGGGCTGAGGCGATGCTACGGCAGGTTGCGGCTTCGGTGGGTTCCCATTGGCAGCTTGCTTGGATTCAACCGCGGCCGGTGCTGCGGCAGAGCCTTCAGCGGGCGGCTTTTCACCGCTCGCGAGTAACAACCCGATCTGACTTCCGATCGCGACCTTGCCTCCCTCCGCAACCAGTTGCTGGTGAAGGATCCCGTCGTCGAAAGCTTCCATTTCCATGGTCGCTTTGTCCGTTTCGATCTCTGCGACAATGTCACCGACTTCTACTTGATCGCCGACATTCTTGCGCCATTTGACGAGGGTACCCTCGGTCATGGTGTCGCTCAATTTCGGCATTTTTATGTAAGTGGCCATGGCTGGAAAATTATGTTGGGGAGCGGCTTAACACTGGAAGCCGCGATCGGAGAGGAGAAACAATCGAGAGCTTGGACGCGGGCCGTTCAAGCGGTTAGGTCAACAAATGCTGAGGACTTTTGTCACCACGTCCATCGGCCGCGGCAATTGCATGATTTCCACCTCTGGACTGTAGATCGCCGGGGCATCGATCGCGCTGATCCGCAGAACTGGAGCGTCGAGGTCGTCAAAGGCCTTTTGCATCAGGATCGAGCTAATCTGCGCATCAACTCCGCAGAACGGTTTGTTCTCTTCAATCAACACCGCCCGATGAGTCTTGCGCACGCTTTTGAGGATCGCCTCTTCGTCCAAGGGACGAATACTTCTCAAGTCCACCACTTCCGCGCTGATATCATGCTCCGCGGCTAGCAGTTCGGCGGCCTTTAGAGCTGTGAGGACAGCGCGGCCATGAGCGATCAGCGTAACGTCCGTGCCTTCGCGCTTCACATCCGCTACGCCCAAAGGAATGAGGTATTCTTCTTCCGGCACTTCCCACTTTTCGCCGTAGAGCAGGGTGTTCTCCATAAACATCACCGGATCGTTGTCGCGGATGGCAGTTTTCAGGAGGCCTTTGGCATCGTAGGCCGTCGCTGGGCAGACCACTTTCACGCCCGGTAGGTTCGCCAGCATGTTTTCCGGAGTGTGACTGTGGGTTGCGCCGACGTTCGTGCCGCCATTGGCGGGGCCGCGGATGACAATGGGACAATTAATCAATCCCCCGCTCATGTAGCGAACAAAGCCGGCGTTGTTGACAATCTGGTCCCAAGCGACCGTCGCAAAGCTCCAGAACATCAGTTCCATCACGGGGCGAATGCCGAGCATCGAGGCACCTACGCCCATGCCGATGAAGGCGGCTTCGCTGATCGGGGTATCGACGACACGCTTGTCGCCGAAACGTTTCCAGAGTCCTTCGGTGACCTTGTAGGCGCCGTCGTATTCCGCGACTTCTTCGCCGAGCAGGACGACATTTTCGTCGCGTTCCAGCTCCTCGGCCAGGGCGTGCCGGAGGGCTTCGCGATAAGTGATTTGAGGCATGGGTTTAAGTGGGAAATCAGTCGTTGAAGAAGTGCTTGCCGGTGCGGCCGGCGACGGTTTGCCGATCGACTTCAAAGTAAACGTCCTCAGTGATCGAGGCGAAGCTCGGCAGCGGGCTCTGCTCAGCAAAAGTGACGCTTTCCTGCGCCTCAGCGCGCGCGGCTGCGTCAATGTCCTCGTATTTCGCTTCAGTCAGAATGCCCTCGCTGATCAAGCGGGCCTTCCACAGCCGGATCGGGTCGTGGTTTTGCTTGTATTGTTCGATTTCCTGCGCACTCCGATAGGTCTTGTGTTTGGCGTCCGCGACGGAGTGCCCATACCAGCGGTAGGTGTCAACTTCGAGCACTGTGGGGCGCGACTGCTTGTGTGCGCGATCCAAGGCTACCTGGGCTTTAGCCCGCACTTCGTAGATGTCCTCCCCGTTGCAGCAGTCCCAGTCGATGGCAAAACCTTCGGCCCGCTCAGCCAGGCAGCTCCGAAAGGCGCTCGATCGTTCCAGACTGGTGCCCATCGAGTATTGGTTGTTCTCGATGACGTAAATCACAGGCAAGTCCCACAGCGACGCGAGATTCAGCGACTCATACCAGCAGCCCTGATTGACTGACCCATCGCCCATGAAGCAGAGCGCCGCGCCGGTGAGACCTTTGTATTTGATCCCGTAAGCCAGACCCAAACCCAGTGGCGTCTGTCCTCCGACGATGCCGTGGCCGCCCCAGTAATTCTTGTCCGGGGCAAAGAAATGCATCGAACCCCCCTTCCCTTTCGAACATCCCGTCGCTTTGCCAAAGAGTTCGGCCATGCACTCGTTCATGTTCATCCCAACAGCGAGGGCGTGCCCGTGATCGCGGTAAGCCGTGATGACGTGGTCATTTCCGCCCATCAGCGAAACACTCGCGACGGCGACACTCTCCTGGCCAATATAGAGGTGGAGAAATCCACCAATCTTGCCGGCACTGTACTGCTCGTTCGCCTTTTGCTCAAATCGCCGGATGCGCAGCATCTCGCGCAGGAAGCGAATCTTGTCGTCGGCGGTCAGCGACTGATTGATGGGCGCTGTGGCGAAATCGTGGGATTGAACGGCGGTTTCCATAGGGCGTGAAATTAACCGGCAATGTCTAGTTCAGACGCTGGGGGTCGCGCAACTCTGAACGTGAAACAGGCGGCACTTTCGAGGCTGAACGGTGCTAGTGCCGACGACTGAGAGCGCTTGATCTGTGCGACCGAAAAGTAGGTAACTATAACAACGGGAGAAAGTTACACACTGTGGACACGGCTTTCATGGTCGAGTAGGATGTGTGGTTAGTGAGCTCCGAGACTGACTTTTCCGGTTTGCTGGCGGCTGCGTGGGCAGTCCGCGAGCATGCTTATGCCCCCTACTCTCACTTTGCCGTAGGCGCTGCGCTTGAGGCTAAAGATGGGCGCGTTTTTTGTGGCTGCAATTCGGAGAACATCTCATTCGGGCTGACAATTTGCGCGGAACGGGCAGCCGTCTGTGCGGCCGTGGCGGCAGGTTGCCGCGACTTTGCGCGGATCGCCGTGGTGGCTCATTCGGGAGAGCCGGTCAGTCCTTGCGGCGCGTGCCGTCAGGTTTTGGCCGAATTCGCTCCGGAGCTTGAGCTTTGTTTGGCCAATCAAGAAGGGACTACACTTCGCACCTCATTGAGCGAGCTGTTTCCCCGGGCTAAGACGGGGATTCTGGGGTGACAGTTGTTCCACGTAGAACAATGTTTATTTATCCCAAGCGCTACGACGTAATTGTGGTTGGGGCAGGTCATGCCGGAATTGAGGCAGCAATGGCCGCAGCAAGGTTGGGGTGCGAGACGCTAATGCTGACGCAGAACCTCGATTCGGTCGGCCAAATGTCGTGCAACCCAGCAATCGGCGGACAGGCAAAAGGGCAGATGGTGCGCGAAATCGATGCCTTGGGGGGCGTGATGGGGTTGAACACCGACGCCACGGGAATTCAATTCCGTCTGCTCAATGCGACAAAGGGTCCAAGCGTGCGCTCGCCTCGCGCGCAGTCAGACAAAAAAGCGTACCAATTCCGTGCGAAAGCCATTTTGGAGCGACAGACGCGCTTGGATCTGAAGCAGGCAAATGCCGTGAAGATCGTGGCGGATGACAGCGGCGTATCTGGCGTCGAGACCAACTTCGGCCTGCGAGTTTTGGCGAACTCGGTCGTCATCACCACTGGGACGTTTATGCGGGGATTGTTGCATGTGGGATTGCGCAATCAACCTGGGGGTCGGATGGGTGACGCCTATTCGACGCTGAGCGACAGTTTGACGGACCTTGGCTTCGAGGTTGGAAGGTTCAAGACGGGAACGCCGTGCCGACTGAACGGCAGATCGATCAACTTCGCTCGGTGCGAGCGGCAGGAAGGAGACATCTTGCCCCGACCGTTCTCGTTTACACCGGAGTTGATGGGCGAGGGGAGAGATGACATTTTTACCCTCAATCGCTTTCAGAATGGCGTGTTCCATGTGGAACAATTGCCGTGTTGGACGTCCTACACGACGACCAAGACCCATGACTTAATCCGAGGGAACTTGGATAAATCTCCGCTCTACGCCGGGCGGATAGAGGGCGTCGGTCCGAGATATTGTCCGTCCATCGAGGATAAAGTGGTGCGGTTTGCTGAGAAGGAACAACATCAAATCTTCCTCGAACCTGAGGGGCGCCACACGGAGGAGTATTATGTCAATGGAGTCTCGACAAGCCTTCCCATGGACGTGCAGCACGATTTCATCCGAACCATCCCGGGCCTCGAGGCCGCGGAGATCATGCGACCGGGATACGCAGTGGAGTATGATTACTGCCCGCCCACGCAGCTCCGCCACACTCTGGAGACTAAACGGGTACCGAACCTCTATTTCGCGGGCCAAATCAACGGCACTTCGGGCTACGAAGAAGCCGCGGCGCAGGGCCTGATGGCCGGGGCAAATGCCGCTCTCAAGGTGTTAGGCCGCGAACCTCTGGTCCTCGGACGGGCAGATGCTTATATCGGAGTGCTCATCGACGATCTCGTAACGAAAGGCACCCCAGAGCCTTACCGCATGTTCACCAGCCGGGCGGAGCATCGCCTCGTCCTCAGGCACGACAATGCCGACCTTCGGCTTACCCTGATCGGGCAGGAGAAAGGCCTCGTCTGTTCGAAACGACTGGCAGCGGTGCAGCAAAAGATCACGGCCCTCGAGGAACTGCGGGCCCATACCTGCAGCACGTCGTTTGAAGGCGTGCGGATTTCGCAGTGGTTGCGGCGTCCCGAGGCAAACCCGGGGTCGCTACCCGAAGAATTACGCTCGCGCTGGAGTCGGGAATTGTGGGATGCCGTCGAGATCGAGTTGAAATATGAGGGCTACATCTCCCGACAAAACCTCGCGATCGAGAAGCTGAGCGCCAATGAAGGAAAGGCTATCCCGGCGCACCTCGATTACGAGTCGATCGTAGGCCTGCGCGCGGAAACACGGCAAAAGCTGGCCATAGTGCGGCCCGAAACCTTGGGGCAGGCTGCGCGAATAAGTGGGATCACACCCGCAGACCTTTCGTTGCTCGCGGTGGTGGTGAAGCGCGGGTCTGCCACCAGCCTGTGACAACGTCTGACCCGAAGTCGCCCGGATGGAGCAGCCTACGGTGGCCGACTGCAATACTTTTGGTCGTCTGGGCGGCGCTACTCTTTGCTTGGGCGATGGATCGTCCCCTGAATCACGACGAGCATCAATTCCTGGCCCCCGGAGCGTTGTTCGCAGGACCCGGGCACTTGATGCCGTTCCGGGACTATCCCATCTTTCACCTCCCAAACCTCACCTTTCTTTACGCCGCACTTTGCGCGACCACCGGGCATCTGCTCCTTGCGGCCAAACTTCTTGGGGTGGTTTCCACCTGCTGGGTCGGGTGGCTCCTCGTGCGGCAGTGTGAGCGAACGCCACCATTCGGTGAGAAGCGCTGGGCGTGCTGGGGGGCGCTCGTCGTTCTTGCCCTGCTCTTTTTCGATCCCGTCTTCCGCTACTCCACCGGGAAGACGTGGAATCATGAACTGCCGACGGCCCTCGCGATGGGTGCCACCGCTCTGATCATCGCGGGATCCCGCTTCAACTCTCTATTCTGGGCGGCGGTCGCCGGCCTATTGGCTGGAGGCGCGGTGGGATGCCGGCTAACTTTTGCCCCTGTGCTGCTACCACTGTGGGCAGCCCACTTCTTGTTTCCGTTGCCAGTGAGACGGCAAATCGTTCTCTCGTCAGTGTTTACGCTAGGAGTGTCGTTGTCCTTCGCGCCGTGCTTCTACCTCTGGTGGTCGAGCCCGGAAGCTTTCGTCTTTGGCAATCTCCAGTTTCCCAGGTTGCGGTTGCTCGACCCGACGGATACCCGCGCGCAGAAGACGGTCACGTCATGGCGAAAATTGCGCTACCTTTGTAAGGAGATCATCGTGCCGAGTTGGCCGCTCTTCCTCGCGTCGCTGATTGCGCTCCCGGCGGCTTGGTCGTGGTTTCGACGCCGGGAGCGGGGAAGCTTTGCGTGCGCTGTTTTGCTTCTTACGATCCCGTTTTTGATTGCGGGGTGCTTTGCGCCGTCGCGCTACCAATATCAGCACTACTATGTGGTGATGCCCTTCCTCGCGTGGGCGGTGGCGGCGGGGTTAGGGGCTCTGCGGACGGACGATCGCTTCGCCAGGCTCTGCCGGATCGGCGTGGTCGTCCTGGCATTAACGTCCGCCGCGACAAGTATTTACGCAACGTTGAAGCGCTCGGGAAAAGGAGGGTTTTCCTGGATTGCTGAGTCCATGCAGCCGAGCGAGTGGTTCCCAACGAAGGCGCATGAGTTTTCCCGGCAGATTCGGTCCCGGGTCGGGGAGGGGAAAGTGCTGACGCTCGCTCCCACGTGGGTGGTGGAGGCGGGTGGGGAGATTTACCCGGCGTTCGCGTCGGGGCCGTTTGCCTGGCGTGGTGCGCATCTAATGGATCCGGAGCGCCGGCGGAGGCTTGGGATGGTGGCGCCAGCGGATCTGGAGGAGTATTTGGCCGCGGAGCCGCCCAAGGCGATTTTGCTGGGCGTGGAAGACCCGGAACTGGAAGGGCCATTGCGTGAATATGGGCAATCGCACGGATTTCGGCCGGTCGGTCGTGGGAAAAAGCGGGTGCTCTGGCTGCGTCCGGAATAAGTCTGGGTGGAATATTTTGTAAAACTTTAGTGGAAAATGGCGCTGACAGAGGCGAAGAGCGCAAGTTTTGCTTTAAGATTCGCCCATTTCTGCCGACTTGATACGACCGCACTCTCACTCCCGACCGATGTTCCCCCCCGTTTTTTGTTATGCCGCTTCGGTATTCTTACCGCTGAATAGTTCCACTGGCGGTCATTCGACCGGCTCGTCTGCGAACAGTTTGGCAGCACGGGAGCGGACCGAGAGGAAACAGGCGGGCACAGCCTCGGAACTAGCACGGCGTGCAGGGTGAAATTCGGTGGAGACATCGACCGCGGCAGAAAAGTCCAAAGTCCCGCAAAGTTTCACTAGACCAGAACAGTTTTTAGACGCAATTCACGCGCCCTTTCCCCAGCCGACCCTTTTCCTATGAAGAAGCATTTATTCACACGCAAGACGAAGAGCGCGAAGAAGCCGAATCTCTTCACGCGAGGCCGCGAGGGCGCGGTGGAGGCGCTGGAGAGCCGCATCGCGCCGGCGGTGTTGTTTTCGCAACTGGTCGATCCGCATCCGTCGGCGGGGAATCAGTTCGGTCAACAGGTGCTGACGCTGAGCACGGGGAATGTTTTGGTGACGTCGCCGGGGGATGACTTCGCGGCGCAAGATGGGGGGGCGGTGTATTTGTTCGATGGGACGACGGGGTCGCTGATCAGTGAGCTGCATGGGTCGCATCAGAACGACTACATTGGGAACTACGGGATCATTGCGCTGAACAACGGGAACTTCTTGGTCAACAGCGGGCAATGGGACAATGGGACGATCCTGGACGCGGGCGCGGTGACGTGGGGGAGCGGGACGACGGGGGTTTCGGGGACGGTGAGCGCGGCGAACAGCCTGGTGGGGACGCATCAGTATGACTACATCGGCAATTACGGCGTGACGGTGCTGAGCAATGGGAACTACGTGGTCAGCAGCGCCAACTGGAACAACCAGACGGGAGCGGTGACGCTCGGCATGGGCGCGACGGGAACGGTGGGAGAGGTGTCGGCGAGCAACAGCTTCGTGGGTGGGACGGCGGCGCATAGCAACACTTACACGTATTCTTACGGGAACTACACCTCCACGCAGCAGCTCGGGGGAGATCGAGTGGGAGGCTACGGCATCCACGAGGTGGGGGATGGGAACTTCGTGATCTTGAGCCCGGAGTGGGGCGTCCGAAAGGGCGCGGTGACGTGGGTGAAGGGAGACGGGAGCGGCGTGAGCAGCGGGGTGGTGGATGCGAGCAACAGCTTGATCGGGAGCACCGCGGCGACGGTGACCTTCCGGAACGACGGGTACTACTCGAATCTGGAGCAGGTTTCCGGCGGTGACTTCGTGGGCCAAAACGCAACCAAGCTGAGCAACGGCAACTATGTCGTGGGCAGCCCGAACTGGACCAACGGAGGGACGACGAACGCGGGAGCGGCGACGTGGGCCAATGGAGCGACGGGACTGACGGGCGTGGTGAGCGCGGCGAACAGCTTGGTGGGCACGCACACGAACGACTACGTGAGCAACTACGGGATCACGGCTCTGAGCAACGGGAACTACGTGGTCAAGAGCGCGCAGTGGAGTAACGGGGGCTTTCAGTCTGCCGGAGCGGTCACATGGGGGAATGGGACGACGGGCGTGAGCGGAGCGGTGAGTGAGATCAACAGCCTGGTCGGCACGCACTCCAATGACTACGTGGGGAATAGCGGGGTAACGGCTCTAAGCAACGGGAACTACGTGGTGAATAGCCCGAGCTGGAGCAATGTGGGTGCCTCGTCTGCCGGAGCGGTCACATGGGGGGATGGGACGACGGGCGTGAGCGGAGCGGTGAGCGAGACCAACAGCCTGGTCGGCACGCACACCAGTGACAGCGTGGGGAACTACGGGATCAGAACTCTGAGCAGCGGGAACTTCCTCGTGCTCAGCAGCAGTTGGGACAATGGACTGGTGACGGATGCTGGGGCGGTGACTTGGGGGAGCGGGACGACGGGGGTCTCCGGAGTGGTGAGCGCGGCGAACAGCCTGGTGGGGACGCACGTCTCGGATTATGTGGGGAGTGGCGTGACGTTGCTCAGCAACGGGAACTACGTGGTCAACAGTCCCAACTGGAATAACCAGACCGGCGCGGTGACGCTGGGCATGGGGACCAGCGGAGTCTCGGGAGATGTCTCGGCGAGCAACAGCTTCGTGGGAGCCACGGCGGCACACAGCAACACGTACACCTACCAATACGGGCAGTACACCTACACTCAGCGGGTGGGCGGCGATCGCGTGGGCAGCAACGGGGCCGTGGAGGTGGGGGACGGGAACTTCGTGATCTTGAGCTCGAGTTGGGGCGTGAATAAAGGTGCAGCGACGTGGGTGCAGGGAGACGGAACTGGGGTGAGCAGTGGGATCGTCAGTGCGAGCAACAGCCTGACGGGCAGCACGGCGGCGACGGTGACGTTCCGCAACGACGGGAATTACTCCAACCTGGAGCAACAGAACGGAGGCGATTATGTCGGGCAGGGCGCGACCCGGCTCAGCAATGGGAATTACGTGGTGCAAAGCTCGCAGTGGACGAACGCGGGCGTCGAAAGGGCGGGGGCGGCGACGTGGGGGAGTGGGACCAGTGGCGTGGCGGGCGTGGTGAGCGCGGCGAACAGCCTGGTGGGCACGCACACGAACGACTACGTGAGCAACTACGGGATCACGGCTCTGAGCAACGGGAACTACGTGGTCAAGAGCGCGCAGTGGAGTAACGGGGGCTTTCAGTCTGCCGGAGCGGTCACATGGGGGAATGGGACGACGGGCGTGAGCGGAGCGGTGAGTGAGATCAACAGCCTGGTCGGCACGCACTCCAATGACTACGTGGGGAATAGCGGGGTAACGGCTCTAAGCAACGGGAACTACGTGGTGAATAGCCCGAACTGGAGTGGTGGGACGGCGGCGGTGACTTGGGGGAATGGAATGACGGGAGCTACCGGAACGGTCAGCGCGGCGAATAGCCTCGTGGGAGGAAACACCGGGATCTATTCGAGCAACGTCATCCTCGACGACATAAACCAGAGATTTTACGTCGCTTTTCCCAATGATGGCGGCGGTACGGTCCGGGCCGCATCTCAAAACGATGGGGTGGTGACGGCCCCGACGTTCGACACCGAAGCAACGCTGGACGGGTCGGGGAATCTGGTGCTGACGGAGGGGAATGGGACGCGCAATGACGCGCTAACCTTGAAGGTCATCGGGGGGAATTTGGTGTTCACTGATTTTTCGCACGCCTTTGGGCAGACGGGGATCGGCGGGGCTTCGGTGAGCCCGGATGGGCATACGCTGACGATCCCAGTGAACTCGATCACGGGGACGGGCATTACCATCAACACCGGCGGCGGGGATGATACGCTGACGCTGGACTTGGTCGACGGTACGCCGGGAAGGACGATCACTTTCAATGGCGGAGCACAGGCGACGGCGGCGGGGGACAAGCTGGTGGTGACGGGGGGCAATTCGACGCTGACAACCTACAACTACACGAACGCGCATGACGGGAGCGTGATCCTGACGGGCGGGACGACGGGCGCGGTGACGGTTTATTACACCGGTCTGGAGCCGATCACGAATACGGGGACGACGATGGATATCGTCTTCAATCTGCCGGGCGGCGGGAATACGGCGATCCTGCAGGATGTGGGCGGCTCGGGCGACGGGATGTCGCAGCTCACGAGCACGCTGCCGTCCTTTGAGCTGACGAATTTTGCGAACCCGACGGGATCGCTCACGATCAATACGGGAAGCGCGTCGGATACGATCACGGTGAATGCGCTGCCGGACTTCACGGCGAGCCTGACGCTGGGGACGAGTGCGAACCCGTTCAGCGCGATCGACTTTGCCGGAGCGCTGGCTCTGGCCGCGAATAAGAACCTGGATGCGAACGCGAGCGGGACGATCTCCTTTTCCAACACGAACTCCGACGTGGCAACGAGCGGGACGGGGGCGATCGCGCTGACGACGGTGAGGGACATTTCGCTGACGAGCGGTTCGAGCGTGACGACGGTGAATGGCGCGCTCTCTCTTTCCGCGAATGCGGCGGGGACGACGACCATGCTCGACGGCATCGACCTCGATGCCGCGACCGTCCAGGTGACTGGCACCGGGACGCTCACGCTCGTCGGCAAAGGCGGCGTCGGCGGGGGCGCGAACCCGGCTGGCATCGTCGTGCGCAACTCCAGCCTCGTCTCGGGCGGCACGAGCGGCCTCGTTTCTGTCACCGGCACGGGCGGCACCGGAACGTCCGCAGGGGATGGCGTGCAGAACCTCGTCGGTGTCTCGCTGGAGTCCGGAAGCACGATCACATCGGCTGGGGCGAATGTCCAAGTCACCGGCATCGGCGGCATTGCCAGCGGAACCTCAGCGGGCGGCGTGCTCGTCATTGGCAACTCGACGCTCACGGCGGGCGGGACCGGCACGGTCACGGTTTCCGGCACCGGCGGGACGGGCACGGATTTCAATTACGGCGTGGACGTGGTGCATGGCGGGACGATCACCTCGAGCAACGGCGCGGTCACCGTCACCGGCACGGGCGGCAGCGCCAGCGGTGGGGCCAACAACAACAACTGGGGCGTCTTCGCGCAGCTCGGTGGAAAAATCAGCGCGGGCGGCAGCGGCGCGGTCAGCGTGACGGGCACCGGTGGCACAGGCTCTGGCGGTGACCATCACGGCGTCGTCGTCCGTCTCGTGAGCGGCACTGCCGGGCAGATCACCTCCAGCGGCGGCAGCGTTACTGTCACTGGGACCGCAGGCACCGGCGGCAGCGGAAGTGTGGGCGTCAGCGTGCAGAGCGGCGGGGCGATCACGACGGCGACGAATGGTGGCAATGTCACGCTCGTCGCCGACTCGATGAGCCTGACCAGCACCGTGAGCGCGAACAGCGCCGGCTTCGTGACGCTTCAGCAGAAGACGAATGGAACGGCAATCAACCTTGGCTCGGCGGTGGACACCACGACGAACACGCTCGAGTTGTCCGATACAGAGCTCGACTTTGTCAGTGCCGGGACCGTGCAAATTGGTAATGCGAGCAGCGGGGCGACCACGGTGAGCGCGGCGATTACGCATGGGAACCATCTTTCGCTCACCACGGGAGCGGGCGTGACGTTCAACCAGTCCGTGACGATGGCGGTGAATAAGAACCTGACCGTCTCGGCGCTCGGCACGAGCAACGGGACGATCAGTCTCGCCAACGCGAACTCCGATCTGGCGACGAGCGGGACGGGGACGATTTTGCTGACGACGGCGCGGAACATCGTGCTGGCGAGTGGAGCGAGCGTGGTGACGGTCAATGGCGCACTGACCTTCAGCGCAAATCAGCAGGTCGCTCCAACCAGCGGCACGTTCGTCGGCGTGGACGTGAATGGCGGCCTCGTGCAGGCGACGGGCTCGGGAAATGTGAGCGTTTCTGGAAAAGGCGGCAACTCCGGCGCATCGCAGACTGGCGTGCGGGTGCTGGGCGGCGGTGACATCATCGGGGGCGCTTCCGGAACCGTGACGGTCATTGGCACCGGCGGCGCTTCCACTTCTTCGTCCATTTATGGAGTGGTCGTGGATGGCACGGGCTCGACGATCGATTCCGGCGGCGCGAATGTCTCCGTCACCGGCACCGGCGGCACACTCGGCGCAGACAACGACAAAGGCGTCCTCCTCACCAATCTCGGTTTCATCACAGCGGGCGGCGCGGGCACCCTCACGGTCAGCGGCACGGGCGGACTGGGGAACTCCAGCAACGGCGTCGAGCTTCTGACCGGCACGAAGATTTCTTCAGCGGGCGGCGCGGTCACGGTGACCGGCATCGGCGGCACCGGCGCGAGCGCGTCGAACTCAAGAGGCATCGTCCTCTCCGGCACGATCAGCGCCGCCGGCAGCGGAAGCGTGTTGGTCACCGGCACGGGCAGCACCGGCACGGGGGGCGGCAACGCGGGCGTGCTCATGGAGCGCAATGGCCCGGGCACGATCCAGGAGATCAAATCGGCGACCGGCAACGTGACCGTGACCGGTACGGCTGGCGGCGGCGCGAATTCGCCGGCGATCTTCCTGAACTCCGTGGCCGCGGCGGCGGCGACTATTTCGACGGCGTCGCCCGGCCAGATCTTGCTCGTCGGCGACAGCATGAACTTCGTCACGTCGGCGAGTGTGAGCAATCCGACCGGTTCGGTGACGCTGCGGCAATCGACCAACGGCACGCAGATCAACCTCGGGGCCGCCGACTCTGCGGGCGTGCTCGGGCTGACCAGTGCGGAACTCAGTCTGGTCAACGCCGGGACGATCCAGATCGGCGACGCGAACAGCGGGGCGCTGACGGTGAGTGCGGCGATTTCACACACGAATACGAATGCGATCACGCTGACGGCGGGGAGTGGGCAGAGCATCAACTTGAACGCGAACTTCACGACGGCGGGAGGGCCGCTGACTTTCTCGAACAACGTCGTCCTCGGCGCGAGCGCGGCGGTGGATACGACGAATGCGGGCGGCGTCCCGGCAGGTGCGGCGATCAATTTCGGCAGCACGGTCAATCTCGGCGCGAACACGCTCACGCATAATGCTGGGGCGACGGCGACGAGCATCGCGGGCGTGATCAGCGGCGTCGGCGGCAGCTTTGCCAAGAACGGCGCGGGGACGCTGACGCTCACCAATTCGACGAATACATACACCGGTGTGACGAACGTGAACGGGGGGGTTCTCTCGCTCGATGGCTTTCACCCGCCGGGCAATGTGGGGGCGACCAATGCCAGCCCGGTGTTTTACATCAACAATGCTTCCACGCTGCGGATCGGTGGCGACCGCTGGGATTTTAGTGGGAAGACGTTCCAGTTTGACAGCACGGGCGGTGGCACGCTGAGCGTGACGTCCGCCGGCGCGGGCGGATTCGCCTTCTTCGGAGACAATACGTTCCGGACGAACGGCGGCGCGCAGAACTTCATCACGGGCGGAGGAGACGGGCTCAATATCAACTCGGGATTCACAGCGATTTTCGATGTCGCGAGCGGGTCGAACCCCGGCGGCGATCTGGTGGTGAGCGTGTCGATCGTCAATGGCGGATCGATCTCCAAGACGGGAGCGGGAACGCTGGTGCTGAGCGGGGCGAACAGCTACGGCGGCCCGACGAATATCCAAAATGGCGCGCTCAAGCTCTCGGGCGGGGCGAATCGGCTGCCGGTCGGCACGACCGTGACGCTCGGCAATGGGGCGATCGGTGGCGTGCTCGATCTCAACAATCAGAGCCAGCAACTCGCCGGGCTGCTGACTTCCGGGTCGGGGACGAATCGCGTGGTTGATTCGACGAACGATGCGACCGTGCCGGTGCTGACGCTGAATGTGGCGAGCGGGACGAATACTTTCGGCGGAATCCTCGGCAACACGAACCAGTCGGGTTTTGCGCTGACGAAGTCGGGCAATGGAATCGTGAGCCTCACTGGGGCGAACACTCTCACCGGAGCAACGTCGATCACGGCGGGGACGCTCGTGGTGAATGGCTCGATCACGAGCAATGTCACCGTTACTTCACCAGGCACGCTCGGCGGGAATGGGACGATCACGGGGAATGTCTCCGGCAACGGCATTGTCGCTGCAGGGAACAGCCCGGGGACGCTCACCATCACGGGCGACTTCACGCCGACTGGCACCGTCGCCTTCGAGGTAAATCAGCCTTACAACACTGCGGGCACCGACTACGACCAGATCGTCGTCGGCGGCAATGTGAACCTCAGCGGCGCGACGCTCACCTTCAGCGGGGGCACCGCGGCTCCGAGCGCGCAGCAGCTTCTCAAGCTCATCAGCAAGACCTCGGTCGGGGCGACTGTCGCGAGCGGCATAACGGCAGAAGGCAGCACGGTCACGCTCGGCTCGGCGACGTTCAAACTGTTCTACAACGGCGGCGACGGAAACGACGTGGTCTTGGTCGATGCGAGCGCACCGACGGTGGTTTATGCGTCGAGCAGCGCGTGGAGTTCCCTGACGAATGGCACGGTCATCGCCGATGGGGATTTCGGCACGGCGGGAAATCAGCCGGCGATTTTCGGCGTGAATGCGTTCGCGACGATCGGCACCGGCATCAGCACCGTCACGACGAGCGGCAACGTCATCGTCAATGCAGGGACCTACGCCGAAGCCGTTAGCCTCAATGGAACCAAGACGCTCACGGTCACGACGGGCGCAGCGGTGACGACGAATTCGTTCGCGAGCATCGCGGGCACGACGCTGGCGATCAACGGCACCGGCTTTGTCACGGGTAACGCTGCCAATACCGCGATCGATGGCACGATCACGGGGGCGGGCACATTGACGAAGCAGGGAGCCGGTACTTTGACCCTCTCCGGTGGGAACAATTACACGGGCTCCACGACGATCAACGGCGGGGCAATCAGCATCACGGCTGACTCGAATCTCGGCACAGCTCCCGGCAGCGCCACTCCAGGCCATCTGACGCTGAACGGCGGCACACTCATGACGTCGGGCACCTTCACGCTCAGTTCAAACCGCGGCCTCGCGGTCGGCGCTTCCGGTGGCACGATCAACGTCAGCTCCGCTACGCTCACTTACGCACCGGTGACAACCGGCAGCGGGCAGCTCACCAAGAGCGGCGCAGGAACACTGCAACTCGGCGGCACGAGTTCGAGCTTCGGGGGTGGGGTTCTCCTCGATACTGGCGTCCTCCGCGTCACGAATAACCAGGCGCTCGGCACCGGCACGCTGACGATCAGTAACGGCACGACCCTTGCCAGCGGTGATGCAACGACGCGCACGCTCGGGAACGCCGTGCAGGTCAACGGAGACTTCTCGCTTACGCAAAGCAGCGGCGGCACTGGTGCCGTCGAGTTCAGCAACAGCATTAATTTGGGCGGCGCAACGCGCCAGATCACCATTGCTTCCAGCAATGGTGCAACATTCAGCGGCCAAGTGAGCAGTGGCGGACTGACGAAAGCCGGAGCCGGCTCCCTGACGCTAACCGGCACCAATATTTACTCGGGCACGACCACGATCAACGCCGGCACGCTGCAGCTAGGCGCGGGCGGCACGACGGGCAACGCGGGCAGTGGGCAGATCACGCTCAACGGGGGCAAGCTCGCGCTCAATCGCAGTGACGCGCCGACGTTCACCAACGCCATCTCGCTTGCGGCGACGGGCGCCAACTACATCGATGTGGCGAGCACCACGACGGCGACCCTTTCCGGGCAGGTGAGCGGGTTCAGTCCGTCGGAGCTGTGGAAAGATGGTGCGGGGACGCTCGTGCTGAGCAACAGCGGAAATGTCCAGCAGGGGAGCAACGTCATTTTTGCGGGCGTGCTCGAAATCTCCAGCTTCAACGCCCTCGGCAACGGCAATCTCTACATCGGCGCGGGCGGCAGCGGGACGATCCGCTACACCGGCGGAACGACGAGCACAGGCAAGCTGACGGCTTCCACGCTGCAAGGGACCGGCGTGAACAACGTGATCGAGGTGACGAATGCCGCGACGACACTTTCACTCACCGCGTCGCTGGGCAATACGGGCGCGGGCAGAGGCTTCACGAAAGCGGGCTCGGGAACGCTGGCAATCACTGCTGATGTGACCCACGACGGACCGGTGACCATCTCGGACGGTACGCTGATCATCGGCAACGGCGCGACAGCCGGGTGGATCACCACGTCCGGCACGGCGGCGGTCGTTAACAACGGCGCGCTCGTCTTCAATCGCTCCGACTCTCCGACACTGCCGAACCCGGTTTCCGGCTCCGGTTCCTTGTCGCAAAACGGGAGCGGCACGCTGACGCTCACTGGCGCGAACCTCTACGGCGGCGGGACGAATGTGAACGCGGGCGTCCTGCAGATCGGTTCCGGCGGCAGCGCGGGAGCACTGGGCGCGGGGACGGTGACGATCGGCGGCGGCAAGCTGGCGTTCAACCGCAACGACTCGCCAACCTTCACCAACGCGATCTCGCTGACGAATAACGGCAATCGTTTTATCGAAGTAACTTCCGGCAACACGGCGACGCTTTCCGGTCAGATCAGCCCGAGCGGCGCAGGCACGGCGGCGGAGCTTTGGAAGAGCGGCGCAGGGACGCTGGTTCTGAGTAACACCAACAATCTACACACCAGCAGCAACGTCATCCAGGCAGGCACGCTCGAGATTGCAAACTTCGGCGCGCTCGGGTCGGCCAGCCCGAGCCTTTACATCGGGCAGGGCGGCAGCGGCACCTTCCGTTACACCGGTGCGAGCACGAGCACGGGCAAAATCGGCAGCGCGGCGCTTCAAAGCACGGGGACGAACTCGACGATCGAAGTCTCCAACTCCGCGACGGTCCTGACCCTGAGCAGCGCGCTGGGCAACACCGGCTCAGGCAGAGGTTTCACGAAGGCCGGTGCGGGCACACTCGTGCTCGCGGCGGACAGCGCGCACGACGGCGCGGTCGTGATCTCCGCCGGCACGCTTCAAGTCGGCAGCGGCGGCACCGCCGGCACGCTGACCAGTTCCGGCTCTGCGACGATCACGGATGGCGGCGCGCTCGTCTTCAATCGCAGCGATGCGCTCGTCGTCTCCAATGCCATCAGCGGCAGCGGCACGCTGACGAAGCAGGGAGGCAGCGCGCTCACCCTCAGCGGGCCAAACAGCTACGCCGGCCACACGACCGTGAGCACTGGCACGCTCATCCTCGGAAATGCCACGGCGCTCGGCGGCACGGGTAACGGAACGACCGTTGCGCCCGGCGCAACCATCGATCTCGGCGGGCAGACCGTCGGTGCGGAGGGTCTCGACATCCAAGGGACCGGCGTTGGCGGCAACGGCGCGTTAATCAACAGCAGTGGCACGGCGGCAAGCCTTTCGGCCGCGATCGTTTTTGCGGCGAATACGACTGTCGGCGGCTCGGGGAACATCACCCTGAGCGGCGGCACGAGCGGCGCGATTACCTTGACCAAAATCGGCGGCAACACCCTAACCCTGAGCGGCACCGCCGACAACGTCGGCCTCGCCCTCGCCGCAAACGTGGGCACCGTCATCCTCGCGAAAACGAGCGGCGGCGCCGTGCACGCGGTGAATGGCGCGGTCACGATCAGCGGCGGCACCGTCCAACTCGGCGGCAGTGGCGGTGACCAGATCGCCAACACGGCGGCGGTGACCGTGAATAGTGGGACCTTCGCTGTCACCACGGTGAACGAAACAGTCGCGGGCGTCACGCTCGTCACCGGCAGCATCACCGGCAGCAGCGGCGTGCTCACCAGCACGAGCGCCTACGACCTGCGCGCGGGTTCGGTCAGCGCAATCCTTGGCGGCTCCGTGGGATTGACGAAGACGACCGGCAGCACGGTGACACTCTCTGGCGCGAACAGCTACACCGGGGCGACCACGATCTCTGCCGGCGCTCTGGCGCTTTCCCACTCGAGTTCAAATAACCTTGCGACCTCGCCGACACTCGACGTGCAGACCAACGCGACGCTCAGCGTCGGCGGACTCAACGCCGGCACTTTCGCGCTGGCCAGCGGCCAGACGCTCAAGGGCAACGGCACGGTCAGCGGGAAGCTTACGGCGACCAGCGGTTCCTTCCTCACGCCCGGCGCGAGCCCCGGCATTATCACGCAGACCGGCGACCTCACGTTGAGTTCCGGTTCGACCTTCGTGGTGGAAGTCAATGGCGCGACCGCGGGAACGCAATACGATCAAGTGGACGTCACTGGCTCGGTCACGCTCGGCGGCGCGACGCTCTCGACCAGCGGCACGATCACCTCTTCGCCGGGTCAGGAAATCGTCCTGATCAAAAACGACGGGACCGAGGCGGTCACCGGAACATTCAGCGGCTACGCGGAAGGGTCGAACGTCACGTCAACGGGGTCACTTTCAAAATCTCCTACGCTGGCGGGGCGGGGGGGAACGACGTCACTCTCACTCAGGCGGGCGCGGTCAGCTTCGTCTCCGATGGACTCGGTGTTGGCGCACTTGAGTTGCGGCTCAGCGGCTCGAATGTGCAGTTCCTCGACGACGGCACCGTGATCGATTCACGTCCGCTCTCCACCCTTTCCGGGCAGACGATCACCGTCGATGGCACGGCGGCGCAGAGCGAGACGCTCTTCGTCAACTACGGCGCGGCAGGTTTCTTCGACACCAACGTGCTCTGGCATGGCGGCACCGGCGGCACCGATGCGTTGCGCGTGACGGGCGGCACGTTCACGACGGTGATCCACAATTTCACAAACGCCGGACCGGGACACTCGGGTAACATCGCTTACAACACCGGCGCCCTGAACTCGACGCTCACCTACGACGGCTTGGAGCCGATCGACATGAGCGGCAGCACGATCGCGGATTTGACGTTCAATCTCCCCGGCACGGCGAGCACCGCCGTCCTCGGTGACGACGGCACGACGCCTAACGGCATCTCGCAAATCAGCAGCAGCAACGGCACGTTCGAGACCACGAATTTCAGCAACCCAACCGGCTCGCTGACGATCAACCGCGGCACGGCAACCGACACGCTGACCGTGAATGCGCTCCCGGATTTCAACGCGAGCCTGACCCTCGGCAGCGCCGGGAACCCGTTCAGCGCGCTCACTTTCGCCGGAGCCGTGACGCTCGCGGCGAACAAGAACCTGACCGCGAACGCGAGCGGGACGATCTCAGTTTCCACCGCGAACTCCGACCTCGCGACGAGCGGGACCGGCACGATTTCGCTAACGACGGCGCGGGATACGTTACGGCGAGCGGCTCGAGCATCACTACGGCGAATGGCGCTCTGACGCTGATCGCGAATCAGCAGACGGTCGCGACGACCGGGGCTTTTAACGGGAATGAAGATCGCGGTGGGACTAGTTCAGATGAGCGGGCTCGGCGCATTGGTCGTGAAAGGCAAGGGGGGCGATGGGGCTCCGAGCAACGTGGTGTGTATGTCGTCGCCGAGGGAAAATCATTGGCGGCAGGCTTCCGGCTCTGTGCGGTGGAGGGGACGGGCGGGAATTCGTCCACCGCAAACAGCTCGGGCATTCGTTTGGAGAGCCTGAATTCCACGGTCACCTCTGGTGGCGCGCCGGTGCATGTGGTGGGCAAGGAGGCACCGCCGCGGCGGGCTCAAACGATGGCGTCGCGGTGCTGTCCAATGCTGTCCTCACGCCGGCGGGACTGGGGCTGTGGCTGTGGAGGGAACCGGTGGTCTCGGATCGAACAGCAACCGGGATCTATCTCAGCGGTGGAGGGAAAATCACCTCAACCGGCGGTAACGTGACCGTAGTGGGACAGGGTGGATCGACTGTAGGCTCCTCTGGAAATGCTGGGCTCGAACTCTCCAGCAGCTCCGGGAATATGCTCAGTGCCGGAGGTGCCGGAACTCTGACGGTCGAAGGTACCGGCGGCGCAGGCAGCGGGGGGAACAATTACGGACTCTATCTCAACGGTGGCACCGTTACGTCCGGGGGCGGGGATGTGAACCTGACCGCGACTGCCGGCGCTGGAACGTCCGCTTACGGATTGCTGCTGGGAAGCCTTGGGTCTGTCAGCGTAACCACGGCGGCCAACGGCGGCGCCATCAAATTAGTGTCGGATAACTTTTATTTTAGCGGCGGCGCGATCAACGCCGGCGCGGGCACGGTGAGTCTCCTCCGCAAGACAACCGGGGTCGGCATCACTGTGGGTGGCACGCTGGATACTCAGGCGGGCATTACGGATGCGGAGTTGGATCGGATCACGGCGGGCACGGTGCAGATCGGCAATGCGAACAGCGGGGCGATCACGGTGAGCACGGCGATTTCGCACACGAATTCGAACGCAATGATGCTGACCGCGGGGACGGGGCTGAACATCAACCTCAACGCGAACCTCACGACCGCGGGCGGTCCGTTGACTTTCTCGAACAACGTGGTGCTCGGCGCGACGACGGCTCTCGTCGATACGACGAATGCGGGCGGCACGGCGGCGGGAGCGAACGTCAGCTTCGGTGGCACGATCAACGCCGATCTCACGGCCAACACGCGCAACGTCACGGTCACTTCCGGCACGGCGGGGGCGGTTTCGCTCGGCGGGATTGTCGGCGGGTCGGCGCGGCCGGACAGCTTGACGATCACTGGACTCTCGGTAAATTCGCTACCGGCGATTTCGCTCGATGGAAATCTCGACGTCACCACAACCAGCGGCGGGATCTCGCAGGCCGGAGTGCTCACGATTGCGGGCACGTCGAGCTTCAGCGCGGGAGCGAATGCCATCATGCTCGCGAATTCCTCGAATGACTTCACCGGCGCGGTCGCGCTCGCGAACAGTGGCGGCAACAACGTCGCAATCACCGATGCGAACGCGATTCAGTTCGCGAACGTTGCTGTCGGCAGCGGCACGTTGCTCGTGAATGCGGTGGGCATCACGCAGAGCGTCGGAAGCTCGATCGCGCAGTCGGCAGGCGCCGGAACAGCAACGTTCAACGGCGGTGCGGCGGCAATCACTTTGGCGAACGCGACCAACGATTTCACCGGCGCGGTTTCGCTGAACAACAGCGGGGCGAATGCGGTCGCGATCAAGGATGCGAACGCGCTCCGGTTGGGCGCGTCCACGGTCGGCACGGCAGGCTTCACCGCCGATGCCCTCGCGGGAAATCTGAGCGTCGAAGGCTCGCTCTCATCCGGCGGCAGCGGCGCGGTTACTTTGTCGGCGACGGGCAGCATTACCGCTTCGAGCACGCTGACGAGCGTCAGCGGCGCAATCACGCTGACGGCAGACGACATGGATTTCCTCGGCGGCGCTAATTCGGTTTCGAGCACCGGCGCACTGATTTTGCAACCGACGGGGAACACCGTTTCGATCGGCGTCAATGAAACCGGCACGCTGAACTTCAGCACCGCCGACATCGCAGCGCTGAAAGATGGCTTCTCCGGCATCACGATCGGACGCGCCGCAGGCACGCATGCGATTCGCATCGGGGCGGTGACCTTCAATGACCCCGTCGCTTTCCTCACCCCGAACGCGGGCGGCTCCATCGCGGTCACCGGCGCGCTCAAAAATCTGGGCACGACGAGCGGCGGCGCGGGCTTCGGGAATGCCTCGATCTTCCTCGATGGCTCCGGCGCGACGACGACGCTTTCGGCGAACGTGGTCACCGCGGGCACGGCCATCAATATCAGCGACAGCGTGATCGTCGCCGCTTCGAGCGTCCTGCTCGACACGACGAATGCGGGCGCCGCAGCGACCGGAGCCAACGTGACGATCGCTGGCACGACGAACGCCGACTTGAACACCAACAACCGCTCCCTGGCGGTTGCCGCGGGCACGGCGGGCACGGTCGCGCTGCAGAGTGCCGTCGGCACCGGCGCGAACGGCGCGTTGCAAGGCCTGACCATCAGCGCCGATGTCGCGAACACCGTCGCCACGGCAGCGGTAACGCTGCCGCAAATCGTGACGCGTTCCGGCGGACTTAGCGTCCGTGCGGCGGGGATCACTCTGAACGGGAGCATCAACACCGACGACGCAACCACCGCGGGCAACGTCACCTTCACCGGCCCGGTCATCCTCGCGAACAGCCTCACGATCGACGCCGACGCAGCTACGACGGATGCGAACGTCAGCTTTAGCAGCACCGTAAACGGCACTGCCGGCGGCGCCGCGGAAACGCTCACGATCATCGCCGGCGGCGGCAACGCAACCTTCAGCGGGAACGTCGGCAACAACGCCAACGCGACCGAACTCGAAGCGCTGACCGTGACCTCCGCGGCCACGGTGCTCTTCAGCGGAAACGTCGATCTCGCCAACGCGCTGGCGCAGTCGGCGGGCTCAGTCTCGACCACTTTCACCGGGACCGTGAATGTCGGCTCCGCCGCGCTGACCGGCACGGCGTTCAACGTGAACAACAGCTTCACCACCGGCGCGGGCGGCGCGCTGGCCGTGACGAATTCAGGCCTATTCACAAAATCCACGACTGGCTCGATCGTCGCGCCCGGCGGCTTCTCGACGACAGGAAATGTCTCGCTCGGCAGTGATATCACGACGACCAACACCGCGCTCTCAATCGGCGGAACGCTCGACCTGGCGAATGGCACGAACGTGACGCTCTCCACGCAAGGCGCGGCCGGCGCGGGCAACATTACGATCAGCGGTGCCACCAACGGCAACGCCTCGGCGACTGCGGAGACGCTCACGTTCAACGCCGGCACCGGCTCGCTGAACGTTGCCGCCATTTCCGGCGCCGCGGGCGTCGCGAATGCGGCCGGTCTGACCACGGTGACGGTCACGAATGCCGGCACGACGAATTTCAACGGAGCCATCGCACTGACCGGGAATCTCACCCAAACCAATGCCGCCACCGGCGCGACCACGTTCACTGGCGCGGTTTCGGTGGGTGCGGCGACGCTGCGCGGCACGAGCTTCGCGGTGAATAATAGCTTCGCGACGACGGGCGCGCTCGCGGTGACCAACAGCGGCATCTTCACAAAGAACGCAACGGGCGCGATCACCGCGGTCGGCGGGTTTTCAACGTCGGGCGCGGTTAATCTCGCGGCGAACATCACGACGACGAACACGGCGCTGAGCATCGGCGGCAATCTCGTCATCGCCGAAGCCGCTGCGCCCACGCTCTCCACGCAGGCGGGTGCGGGAACGATCACGATCACGGGTTCGACCAACGGCACCGCGGGCGGAGCGGCGGAATCGCTCACCCTGCTCGCGGGCACCGGCGACATCACGCTCACCGGCGCGGTTGGAAATTCGACGAACAGCACGGAGCTCGAAGCGCTGACGATCACCTCGGCGGCGACGGCGCTCTTCAGCAACACGGTCGATCTCGCGAACGCGCTGACGCAAGCTGCGGGTTCGGTCGCGACCACCTTCACCGGAGCCGTGAACGTCGGCTCCGCCGCGCTGACCGGCACGGCCTTCAACGTGAACAACAGCTTCACGACAGGCGCCGGCGGAGCGCTCGCGGTCACGAATAGCGGCACCATCACCAAAAACGCGATCGGCAACATCGTCGCGCCGGGCGGCTTCTCGACCACCGGCAACGTCTCGCTCGCGAGCAACGTCACGACGACGAACACGACCCTGAGCGTCGGCGGCACCCTCACGCTGGCTGACGGGGTGAGCGTCACGCTTTCCACGCAGGGCGCGGCTGGCGCGGGGAACATCACGCTGAGCGGCGCGACCAACGGCACCGCCGGCGGCGCGGCGGAAACGCTCGTCCTCAACGCTGGCACCGGCACGTTCAACGCGGCGGCGATCTCCGGCGCGGGCGGAGCGGCGAGCGCCACGGGTCTGACGACCGTGACCGTCACCAATGCCGGCACGGCCAATTTCAACGGCGCGATCGCCATCACCGGCGCACTCACGCAGACGAACGCAGCAACCGGCGCGACGACCTTCACCGGCATCGCGAATGTCGGCAGCGCTTCGCTCCAGGGCACGAGTTACGCCTTCAACAACACGTTCACTTCCGCCGGCACCATCGCGCTGACCAACAGCGGCGCGGCGACCGGTTCCGGGCTGGTCACCGCTCCGACGCTGAGCCTCAGCGGCGCAGGTGCAGTCGGCAGCAGCGGCGCGCGGATCAACACGACGCTGACGACCCTCTCGCTGAGCAAGGCGGCCGGAGCGGCCTTCATCAACGAGACCGACGCACTTTCCATTCAAGGTTCGACGGGTGGCAATCTCGATGTGATCACCGCGGGCGACATCACGCAGGGCGCTTCGCTTTCCGTCACCGGCACGACGACTCTCGCCGCCGGGGCGAATCACATCACGCTCACGAACGCTGGGAACAGCTTCACGGGGGCCGTTGCGCTTTCCAATAGCGGCGCGAAAAATGTCGCGCTCGTTGACAGCATCGCGCTCAACGTCGCCACAACCAGCGTCGGCAGCGGCACGTTCGCGCTGACCGGGGCGGGGATCACGCAGACTGGCACGATTACGCAAGCGGCAAGCGCCGGCGCGGCGACGCTCACGGGCGGCGTGGGTGCCGTCACTTTGCCGCTCGGAAACAACTTCACCGGCGCGGTGACTGCAAGCACGACCGGCGCGGGCGCGGCGATCACGATCAACGACACTACGGGCGGCTCTGAACATCGCCTCCGCGACCACGACCAACGGCGCGATCACGCTCTCCGCGACCAGCGGCAACCTCACCACCACGAACGTCAACGCCGGCACCGCCGGGACGGTCACGCTGACCACGACGACTTCCGGCGATATTGCGATCGACAGCGTCACGACCACGGGTAGTGCGACACTCACCGCGGCAGGCGCGATCGTCGAGACCAACGCCGGCGACGCGGGGATCGATCTCTCGGCGAACACGGCGACGCTCTCCGCGAGCACCGGCATCGGCGTTGCCGCGGGCGGCGCGATCGAAACCGCATTCGCCAACCTCAGCGCGACTACTTCGACCGGCGGCATCTCTATCGCCAATACCGGCGTGCTCACGGTCAGTGCCTTGAAGGCCACCACGAGCGGCAACCTGACGCTCGCCAATGCCGGAGGCTTGACCTTCAGCGACGGCCTCGGCGCGGTGAACACCGTTGTCTCAGCTCCGTCCGGCACGGTGACCGTTACGGCGACGAGTCCGATCACGATCAGCGACAATGTCATCAGTTCCGGCAGTGTTACGATGGATGCACTGGAGACTTCCGACCCCGGAGTGTGGGCCGATGTGCTCAGCGTAGGCGCGAATGTCACGGTGCAATCGACCGCCAGCAGTGTGACATTGCGCGCCGGCGACGACCTCACGACCGCCGCTGGATCATTGATCGACGGCGCCACCAACGTGACGCTGCGCGCGGGCTTCAACGACGTCGACGGTCGGGGCGACCTGATCCTCAACGGTGCCGTCACCACTGGCGGCACGCTCGATCTCAGCTCCTATGGTGACCTCACGATCGGCGCGCTCACCGCGTCCGGCACGGTCACGCTCACGAGCACCAGCGGCGCAATCATCGACGGCAATGGCAATGCGACCAACGTCACCGCGCCGACTTTGAACATGAGCGCGGCGACCGGCATCGGCATCACTGCACCGGGCAACGAACTCGAAAACATCGTCAGCAACCTTTCCGCCACCACCGGCACCGGCGGCATCGGCCTGATCAACAGCGGCGCGCTCAATGTCACCGGACTTAGCGCCACGACCTCGGGAAATATCGCGCTCGCTAACTCCAGCACCGTCACCGTCAGCGGTCCCGTTTCCGCCACCAGCGGAACCGTGACGCTCAGCGGTATCGGCGCGCTTGCGGTCAATGCCAACGTCAGCGCGAGCGGGGCAATCAATTTGAGTGCCGCCGACACCGCCGCGCCGACCGATCATCTCACCGTCGCGAGTGGCGTTTCTGTCATCTCGAGCGGCAGCAGCGTCATGCTCCTCGCCGGCGACAACGTCGTGCTGAATGGCGGCGTGACCCCACAGGTCAGCGCTTCCACGACCGTCACGGTCACCGCCGCAAACGGCGATGTGGATAATCTCGGCGGCATCACCGCCAACGGCGCAATCCTTGGCGGAGGTCTCGTCAGCCTCACGGCGCGCGACACCATCACGCTCAGCGCGAACGTCACCTCCACCGGCAGCAACCTCGTTTACACCTCGAGCCAGGGCGCGATCACGCGCACGGCGGGGACTTCGAGTGGCAGCCTGCTCACCGGCAGCGCGCGCACCGGCATCACGCTGGTCACCGCAATCAGCACGCTGAATGTCACGAATTCCACGAGCGGAAATATCATCGTCACCGAGAACGACGCGCTCACGATTTCCAATGCCACCACACTCGGCGGGAACGGAAACATCGACATCAGCAACGTCACGAACAACTCGGACATCACCGCCACTGGACTCATCGCGGCTAATGGCTCGGGCACAGTGACTCTGCTTGCGCTCGGCACCCTGAATCTCGCGGACACCGTTGTCGGCGACGACGTAAAATCGGCCACCGGAAACATCACCTTGCGCGGCAATTCCGGCGTGAATCTCAACGACGCCCACGTCTTCACAGCGGGCGATATTTCGATCGATGGCGACGCCAATCTGGCCTCCAACACCGGACCGATCACGACCGGCGCGAGCGGCCTCGTCACCGGAAACAACCTGACCGCCTACTCAGCGCAAGGCATCACGCTGAACACCAGCGTCAACACGCTCACCGCCACAAACACCTTCAGCGGAGGCATCACCATCGTCGAAACGAACGGGCTCGCCTTGAATCTCGCTTCTAACCTGACGCGCGACGTTTCAATCACTCTCTCCGCAGGCGCCCTTACCGACAACAACGGCGCCGTGAGCAACGTCGATTCGGCGACCCTTACCGCGTCCTCGGTGACCGGCATCGACCTCGATACGAACATCACGACGCTGACCTCCGCGACCGTCTCCGGCGCAGGTGCGATCGACATCAACGATCTCTCTGGCGGCCTCGCTGTCAGCGCTGCTTCCGCGGCGAATGGCTCGGTGACGATCCAAACCACCGGCAGCGTGCTCGCGCTCAACGGGAATGTTTCGGGCACCGCCGGCATTGCGCTCACCGGTGTCGGGATCACGCAGGCCGGCGCTTCGACCGTCAACGGCGCGGCGAGCGCGATCACGCTCGATGCCAACGATGGCGCGGTGAGCCTGGCCGGCCTCCTCACGACCACGAACGCCAGCGCGACCGCAGTCGTCATTCGCGACGCCACGACGGCGGCGATCGGAAATGTCACCGCAACCAGTGGCACCCTCGTCCTCGGCCAGTCCGGCGGCGACAACCTCAGCGGCGCGATCACGCAAACTTCCGGCACTACTGTGAGCGTGAACACGCTGGCCTCGAACGCTGGCGCTTCGCTGACGCTGACGAATAACAATTCGATCGGCTCGATTTCTACGATCACCGCGGGCGGAAACGTTTCCATCCGCGACACCGCCGGCGACCTCAATCTCGGCAGCGTCACTGCAACGGGCCAGGTCGTGACCATCGAGAACACGACGGGGCAACTTCTCGACAGCAATGTCGGAACCGACATTACCGCCATCACCGTGAATCTTTCCGCGCTCAGCGGCATCGGAGTCGGCGCAGGCGGCGCGATCGAAACCGCCGCGAGCAACCTGAAAGCCATCACTGCCACCGGCGGCATCGCAGTCGACAACACCGGGGCGTTGAACATTACCGACACCGGTGCTTTCAACCCCGCGAACGCCGGCTTCGGCGCGCGCGCCACGACGAGCGGAAACATCTCGATTAACAGCGGCGCGCTCACCGTCTCCGGGGACATTAGCACGCCGGGTAACGTCACCCTCAACTCGACCGGATCGATCACGGAGACGACCGGTGCGGTAAAGATCGCGGCACTCTTGAACACAACTTCTGTCGGAGGCCAGACGCTCAACGGCGCGAACACCGTCGTGAGCTTCGACGGCACGAACACCGGCAGCGGGAGCATCGGCCTCATCAACACGGCCGCGACTCTCACCATCCACCGCATCGCGAATCTCGTCGGCAACGCGACCGTTGTGAACAACGGCAACATCCAGCTTGGCGACGCGTCGAATCTGAATGTCAACGTTTCTGGCATCGCCAACATCAGCGCCCTTGCCGGCGCGATCACCGATGGGAATGGCGCGACCAATAACATCACCGCGCTTGCCGCAATCCTCGCCGCGGGCAACGGCATCGGCACGAATGCCGACCGCATCGAGACGACCATCGCGAATCTCGAAGCCACCGGCGGCAGCGGCGGTGTCTTTATTGCGGAAACCGACGCGCTCACCATCGGCGGCATCTCTCCGATCGATGGCGTCTCCGCCACCGGCGGCGACATCAAGATCAGCAGCGGCGCGCTTTCGATCACCGAGCAAATTCGCACCCCGGCAGACGTCGTTCTCGACGCCGCGGGCACCATCGTCGAGTCCGGCGCCGGCTACATCAGCGCGGCGAACCTGACCAACACCTCGGCAGGTGGCGAAACGCTCAACGGCAACAACACGGTCGGCAGCTTCTCGGCGACCAACACTGGCGCGGGCACCGGCATCTCGCTGCAGAACGACTTCGACGGCTTCGACATCCGCAACGTCGAGAATCGCACCGGTGGCGATGTCTTCATCAATAATACGAACGACTTCGATGCCTCTGGCGAAAACGATGCGAATGTCACCGGCACCATCCGCAGCGGCAATCCTTCGCTCGGGGGCGACATCACGATCTGCACGAGCGGATTGCTGACGGTGACGAGCACGGGCGTGATCGACAGCAGCACCGGCACCGGCGGCACGCTCACGATTCAGGATCGCGTCACTGTCCTCACGGGCGCGACGATCACGACCGGCTTCGGCGACGTCACGCTGAAGGGTGGCGCGGGCTCTATCATCATCACCGCACCAATCAGCGTCGATTCACCGCTCGTCCTCCGCGCGACTGACGACATCAATATCCTCGAGAAAGTCGAGACCACCTCGACGCTCTCCGACATCACCATCCAGGCGGACTTCGATAATAACGGCGTCGGCGGCGTGCTCATCGATGGCGCGGGTGAAGTCAAAGCCGGGCGCGACGTCAGCGTCACCGGTTCCAACTACGTCGGAAGCGTCCGCGCGGACCTCGCGCTCCTGAACGACGCCGTCATCATCGAGCCGAACGGCAGCAACACGCGGCTCTCCGCGCTTGGCAATGTCTTCGTCGATGTGAACGGCGCAGCGCTGGCCACCTCGCGCATCTGGCTTGGCGGTCTCGTCCGTTCCAGCGGCACGGGCAACGTCACGTTCGACAACGCCATTTTGGTGACCCACAACGACGCGCGCGTCACGACCAATGGCTCGGGCAACGTGATTTTCTTCCGCGAAGTGGATAGCCGCGGCGGCGCGGGCAGCCCATTCAATCTGCGCGCCTCGACCGACAATGGCCTCGTGCTCTTCAACGGTGCCGTCGGCGCGACCACGCCGCTCGGCGACATCGCCGTCGCCACGGCGCTCGACATCACCGCAGCTTCGACTCTTTCCGCCCGGAGCTTCTCCGTCGGGGAAGCGAGCGGCACCGTCCGGTTCGAAGGTGCAGTCACCACGACTGGCACCGGCATCAACAACTCGGTCAACACGAAGAATCTCGTCGTGAACGCCGCCGTCGACGCGACTGCGACCGGCGCAAATCTCGGCAACATCTTCTGGCAGACTGATAATATCGCGATCGCCGCGAATGTCGCCGGCGACGGCGCGCTGACCATTCAGCCACAGGCAGCGAACCGCACGATCGGCATCAACGCCGCGGGTGATTTGAACCTCACCACCGCCGAAGTCAGCTTCCTGCAAAACGGCTTCGCCGCGATCCAGATCGGCCGTCCTGACGGCAGCGGGGCGATCACCACGGGCGCGGTCACCTTCCTCGATCCTGTCTCAGTGCTCTCACCGCTCAGTAGCGGTTCCATCTCGGTAAATGGCGCGTTCGCCGGCATCGATGACGCTTCCGTCACGATGATCGCGCCGACGATCAATCTGAACGTCGCCGCGCCGACCGCTGCGATCTCCACTGAAGCCGACGCCGTGCAACTCACCGGCAGCGTCAAGCTCCTCGCGAACACCCTCCTCCGCACGAACTTCGGCGGCGCGGGCGGGGACGTCACGGTCGCTGGCTCGATCAACGGCGCGTTCGGCCTGCAAATCGATGCAGCCGATCTCGCAGCTGGGGGCACGGTCAGCTTTGGCGGTGCAGCGGCGAATCCAGCAGGAGGCGCAAGCATCGGCGGAAGCACCCCGCTCAGTTCCATCCTCGTCCAGGCCGGAACGATCAATCTCCTCCCGCAGATCATCACCAAGGGGGCACAAACCTACAACGCGAACAACGCGATCAACGCCTTTGCTGGCGCGCTTCGGAGCCAGACCAGCGGCGCCATCACCTTGGATGGTCCGTTGCATCTCAACCAGGACCTGCCAATCATCACCAGCGGCACCGCGGGGGCCAATATCGTCTTCACCAGCACGGTCGACGGCATCGGCGCAACCGGCGGACTCAGCCTCAATGCCGGTGCCAGCGGCGACGTTCTCTTCCAAGGGAACGTCGGCTCGACCATCGCCCCGGCGAAAATTGAGGTGATCGATTCCGCGACCTTCACCGCCAGCGGTGGACTGCACGCGCTCAACTCCATCTCGATCGACTCGGGTGAAATCACCTTCGGCGGCGGCGCAAACAGCGTGGGCACGACCAATGGGCACATCACCTTGCAGACGGACGGCACCTCGACCGCCGTTCTGGTCGGCGGTGCAACCGATCCCGGCGCAACCACCCTGCACCTCAGCACGAGCGACCTCGCCGCGCTCGACGGCAACTCGGCGCTGATCACCATCGCCCGCACCACCGGCACTGGCGGGCTGACGATCGATGCCGCGGGCGCGAACTTCCGCTCGCCGGTCGAGCTCCGCCAATCCGCCCGCACGGGCGGTATCAGCGTCCTCGGGAATGTCACCGGCACCGGCAGCGCCTCGCTCGCCTTCTACTCGGCTGCGACCACGCTGAACGCCAATCTCAGCACGCAAGGCCAGCCGATCTATCTCGATAACGCCGTCCTTGGCGCGGGATCGAACCTGGTTTCCATCACGACTGGCGCAGGCGCGGACGTCACCTTCGGCGGTTCCCTCCTCGTTGCCGGTGGCGGCGCGCACAACCTTACGGTCACGGCCGGCACCGGCACGGTGGCTTTCGCTGGCACGGTCGGCAAGACGAGCGCCAAGCCCGGCGTGCTCGACGTCACCGCAGCACAGATCAACGTGGGCAGCAGCTTCTACGCATCGAGCGTTTCCTTCACTGGCAACACCGAGCTTCGCGGTAACCTCGCTTCCACCACCGGCGCGCAGACCTACATCGGAAATGTCACGCTCGCCTCAGGCATGCAGTTTGCCACGACGGGCGGCGCGGTTTACATCGCAGGCACGATCGACAGTGCGTCCACCACGTTGAACGCACTCAAATTCGTGACGAAAGCGGGCGACGTCACGGTGGACGGCGCCATCGGTAGCAACCATGCGCTCGGCACCGTGTCGGTGACCACCACCGGCACTGCGACCTTCGGCGGATCGATCGCCGCACGCTCGCTCACGGTCACAGCTCCTCACTTCAACGTGAAGACAGTCACCACGACCAACGGCCAGATTTACAAAGGCATCGGAACCTTTGGCGGCGCACTCACGGCCGACTCGCTGAAGATCACCTCGAAAGCGGCGATCTCCATTGCCGCGCCGGTCGTCGTCGATGGCACCGCGAGCTTCCAGGCCAAAGGCTTCGATGTCTCTGTGCCGAATACGGCGAGTAACTTCGGGCTGATCGATGTCACCGCACGTCACGCAACCTTCGGCGAGTCCAATGCCACAGACCTGCGCTCGATCAAGCTCACCGGCACGCTCACTGTGAACTCCGCCGGAGACATCGGGCAATCCGGGCGGCTCACCGTCAACGCCCTCAACGTGATCTCCGGTGGCAAAGTCACGCTCGACGGCGCGGTCACCACCTTGCATTCGATCCAAAAGATCCAGGCGCAAACGGGCGTGCTCGTGACCTCGAGCGGGGGAACGCTCTTCCTTGATGGAACGACGTCCACCGTTAGCGGCGACATCATCTTGAGCGCCAACAAAGGCACCTCAAAGTATAACATCATCAACCACGTCGGTGCCTCTGCGATCAGCAACGGCAGCGGCCGGTTCCTGATTTACGCCTACGACAAGAGCTCCAGTAACGTCGCCGGCATCACCTTCAATGCCACCGAACTCGGACTCCGCTACCCGGACCTCCCTGCCAATCCCGGCAACGTCGCAATCTTCTACCGAGCCTAAGCCGCCGACAACTCTTTGAACGCCCGCTCGATGCCATCGAGCAACTCGCTCCAGTCGCCGGGTCGCGTCTCCCAGCCGCTGCTGAAACGCAGCGCCCGCGCGGCCGCGGCTGGATAACCCATCGCCGCGAGAACATGGGACGGCTGCTCCTTGCCGCTCGCGCATGCCGAACCGGTGGAAACCGCGAAGCCGAGCTTGTCCAGCTTCACGACCCAACGCTGGCGGCAGTCGATCTCCGGCATCACCACGCAAACCGTGTTCCAGAGCCGATCTGCGGGCGCTCCGACAATCTCCACACCGGGCAATCGCCGCTGAATCTCGCGCTCAAAAAAATCTCGATTGGCGCACCACTCCCGCGCATCCGAGCCGCGCATCCGCGTCTCCGCCGCCTCCAGCGCGGCGACCATCGCGAGGACACCCGCGACGTTCTCCGTCCCGGCGCGGCGTCCCTCCTCCTGAGCACCGCCGACCATCATCGCCTGCGTCTCCAGCGGACATTTTAAAAATCCGACGCCCTGTGGACCGCCAAATTTGTGCGCGCACCCGCTCACGAAGGCGCACTCCCCGAGCCCAGCCGCCGGCAGCTTCCCCACCCATTGCGCGGCATCGCAGAAAAACGGGACCTTCCATTCGAGGCACCGGGTCGCGATTTTTCGCCACGGCTGAAGGACGCCCGTCTCGTTGTTCGCGGCCATGACCCCGATGAACGCCGGCCGCGCCACACTCAGTTCTCGCTCGATCCAGGAAATCTCCACCATCCCTCCACGGCTTACCGGAATGAGTCGATGCCGCCTTCCAAAATGCCGCTGCGTCGCCGCGAGCACGCACGGATGCTCGATCGCCGAGACCCACGCCTCCCCATCCCGGGTCGCCGCGAGATGCGCGATGGCGGTGTTGTTCGACTCGGTCGCACCCGAGGTCCAGACGATCTCCAGCGGCTCGCACCCGAGCCAGTTTGCGACTTTCTCCCGCGCCTCGTTGAGCGCCACCTCTGCTCGCGCGCCGAGCCGATGCGGGCTGGACGGGTTTCCGATGAATCGCGAAACCGCCTCCAGCCAAGCTTCCCGGGCGATGGGCGAAAGCGGAGCGGTCGCGTTGTAGTCGAAATAGAGCACGTTAAAAAGTCCTTCCCGCCCACGTTCGACCGTCGGCATCCACGGTTCAACGCTCAACGTGTCGCCCAGAGACTTGGACGTTGAGCGTTCGGCGTGGGACGTTGAAAGTTCTCCACTCCATGCCGGCGAAAACCGTCTTCTACAAACGCTCCAACTTCGTCACGCATCTCCCTGCCGACTGCCTCTACAGCCCGTCGCATTTCTGGCTCGAGCGCGAGGAGGGCGACCGCTGGCGCGTCGGCTTCACGAAATTCGCGACGCGCATGCTCGGCGAAATCGTCGAGGTCACCAGTGGGAAAAAGAACCCGGAGCCACGATTCAGTCGGGCGAAATCATCGGCAACATCGAGGGCTTCAAAGCCATCACCGATATCTACTGCGTGGCTGACGGGAAATTCGCGGGAGGCAACCCCGCGCTGCGCGAGCACATCGAAGTTGTCGGCAAACATCCCTACACCGATGGCTGGCTCTATCGCTTCGAAGGAACACCCGATGTGAAGTGTGTGAGCCTCGAAACTTACTGCTCGATGCTGAACGGCACCATCGACCGAATCCTCGCGAAGCAAGCAACTACGACGAATGCCGAATCCGAACACTCCATCGCCCGCCAAGGCCCGCTACATCATGATCGGCGGCTTTCTCGGCGCCGGGAAAACCACCGCTGTCGCAGCGCTCGCGCAGCGTCTGACGCGAACGCGGGATGCGCGTCGGACTCATCACCAACGACCAGGGCAGCGAACTCGTGGACACCGCGATGCTGCGGTCGCAAAGGCTTCGCCACCGAGGAGATCCCAGGCGGCTGTTTTTGCTGCCGCTTCAATTCCCTCGTCGAGGCTGCGGGCAAACTCAGCGACGCCACTCGTCCGGATGTCTTCATCGCCGAGCCCGTCGGCAGTTGCACCGATCTCGTCGCGACGGTGACCTACCCGCTGCGCCGGATTTACGGCGACCGATTCCTCATCGCGCCGCTCAGCGTCCTCGTCGATCCCATCCGCGCCGAGCGAATCCTCGGCCTCGTGGAGGGCGGAAAATTCTCCGAGAAAGTCCTCTACATTTACCGCAAGCAACTGGAGGAGGCCGATCTCATCGTCATCGGAAAAACCGAGCTGCTGCCTGCGGAGCGGCTCGCTGCCTTGCGTCGCGAGCCTGGCAGCAGAATTTCCGCACGCCGAAATCCTCGAAGTCTCCGTGCGCGAGAGGCAGCGGACTCGACGACTGGTTCGAGCGCCATTGCCACGGGCGAGCAGCGCGCCCGCGCCACGATGGAGGTGGATTACGAACTCTACGCCGAGGGCGAAGCGCTCCTCGGCTGGCTCAACGCCACCGTGCAACTCGCCAGCCCCGCCGGCTTCGACTCCGACGCCGCTCCTCCGCACGCTCGCCGCCGACATCCAAGTGCGTCTCGCGCAGCGCGGAAATCGCGCACCTTGAAAATGACTCTCAGCCCCGACGCCGGCCTCGGCGACATCGCGGTCATCAACCTCGTCCGCAACGACTTCGTCCCCGAGCTTTCCCTCACCCTCGAGGAGCCCGTCGAGAGCGCGCAACTCATCATCAATCTGCCGGGCCGAAGCCGATCCCGATGTCCTCCGCGAGGCGGTCGAGATGGCCATCGCCGGGCTCCCCGCGAGCATTCCCGAACTAATTGCGCGCCTCGATCATCTGGAGCACTTCCGCCCCGGCAAGCCCACTCCCACTCATCGCGACCGTTCGGCCGGAAGTGTGGGAGAGGTGGAATAAACAAAGGGTTTGAGCCTCCGCGAGATTCCATAGATTGCCCGCCGCATGAATCCCTCGCCGAACCGCATCCTCTACTGCCACTGCCAATACGCGCAGGTGGTTCCGCGCGAGGTGAAGGAAGCGGTGCTGCGGCAGTTGTGCGAGGCGGATGTGGAATTCGAAGCTGTGGCGGATCTGTGCGAAATGTCGGCGCGGCGCGATCCGTCCCTTGCACGGCTTGCGGACGCGGAAGGTGTGAAAATCGCCGCGTGTTTTCCTCGCGCGGTGAAGTGGCTCTTTCACCAGGCCGGCGCCCCTCTGCCAATGGCGGCGACAGAAGTTTTGAACATGCGCGTGCAGAGCGCCGACGACGTCTCAGCGGCTCTGCTTTCGGCGGAACTCACTCCAAATCTCCCGAGCAAAACGGAGCCGCATCCGCCGGTGGCCGAGCCTGCTTTGGCCTCCGAATAGACCGACATGGCTCTCTCCGATTCCACTTTGCGCGTTGTGCTTTTTGAAGGCAAAGGCGCGGAACCTCTCGCGGTAGATGAGCGTTTTTCCACGATGACGGCACTGCTGGAGAAAGGCTTCGCCGTCTCCCGAGCGAGCGGTGGCGAAGTGGAGAAGCGCGAGGTGGGATCTCTCCTCGTGCTCGGCCGGTTTGCCTCGGAACCAGCCTCCACACAAGCGCGAGAGGCGGGTGTGCTTTTCAAGAACATCGCCGGACTGAACCCCGTCGGCATCGCGGAAACCGTGGAAACGGCGCGCGCGGAGACGCAGAGTGCGGCGCATGGCGCGTGGAAGCCGTGGTTTCCGGTCATCGACTACGACCGCTGCACAAATTGCATGCAGTGCCTCAGCTTTTGCCTGTTCGGTGTTTACGGCGTTGATGAGGAGCGGCGCATCCAGGTGCAGAACAACGACAACTGCAAAACGAACTGCCCCGCCTGCTCGCGTGTCTGCCCCGAAGCCGCGATCATGTTCCCCAAATACAAAGCCGGTCCGATCAACGGTGACATGGTAAGCGACGCCGACCTGCAAAAAGAGAAAATGAAGGTCGATATTTCTGCGCTCCTCGGCGGCGATGTCTACGAAATGCTCCGGCTCCGCAGCGAGAAGGCGAAGTCGCGTTTTGGCAAAGAACGCGACGCCGACAAGGCGCTCAGTGAGCGGCAAAAGTGCCTCGTGAAACTCGCCGCCGCCGGCGACATCCCGGCCGAGGTGCTGATGTCCCTCCCTTCCCCGGAGGAAATCGCGCGCCGCGCGGAGGAGGCCGCGGCCAAGGCGCGGGCAGCGCTGGCACCGGCAACTTGAGGTCGCAGTTTGCGACATCACTTCTTCCCCTTGAAACGTCGCCGCCTTGTCGTCATCACCGCTGCAACTGCGGCCGCGATCGCGGCTTTCGGCGCGAGAGGCGTCGCTCGGGCGGCGTTGTCACCTGCGGAGAACGAGTTCTTCGAGAAGAAAATCCGGCCGGTGCTGGCCGCGGAATGTTACGAGTGCCACGGAGCCGAAAAGCAGAAAGGCGGGCTGCGGCTCGACTATCGCGCGACGGCTGGAAGAAGGGCGGCGACTCCGGCGAGGCGATCGTGCCCGGGCGAGGCGGCGAAGAGTCTGCTGATCGAGTCGATCCGCCACGAAGACCCGGATCTGAAGATGCCGGAGCAAGGCGCCGAAGCTCGACGACGCGATCATCGCGGACTTTGAGAAATGGGTGAACGATGGGCGCGCCCGATCCGCGCGACGAACCGCGCGCCCGAGCGCGGCGGGCAAGCCGGCGTGGGCCGAGTTGCTCGCGCGCGCGGCGCGGCTGGTGGTCGCTGCAACCGGTGCAGAAGCCAGCGGTCGCCCGCGGTCAAAGAACGCGGCATGGTCCGAGCATCCGGTCGATCGTTTTCTCCTCGCGAAAATGGAGGCGCAATGGGCTCGCAACCCGCGGCGCAGGCCGATCCGCGGACGATCATCCGCCGCCTACCTTCGCGCTCACCGGTCTGCCGCCGAACGCCGGAGGAAGTCGAAGCATTCGTCGCGAATCAGCCGACAGACCCGCAATCCGCGATCAGCAACGCGACCGACCGCCTGCTCGCGTCGCCGCGCTTCGGCGAGCATTGGGCGCGGCACTGGATGGACCTCATGCGCTACGCCGAGACGCATGGCAGCGAAGGGCGACCCGGAGATTCCCGAGGCGTGGCGTTATCGCGACTACCTCATCCGCGCCTTCAATGCCGACGTGCCGTACGACCAACTCATCCGCGAGCATCTCGCCGGCGATCTGCTGCCGAAGCCGCGCCGTGAATCGCGGAGCGGCTTCAACGAATCGATGCTCGGCACCGCGCAGTTCCGCCTCGTCGAGCACGGCTTCCAGCCGATCGACACGCTCGACGATCAGGTGAAGGCGGTGGACAACCAGATCGACGTGGTGAGCAAGGCGTTCCAGGGACTCACGGTCTCGTGCGCGCGCTGCCACGATCACAAGTTCGACGCGATCAGCCAGCGCGATTATTACGCGCTCTACGGCATCTTCGCGAGCTGCCGCCCGGCGCAGGTCACGATCGATCGCGCCGCGAGCCTCGCCGTGCGTGACAGCGAACTTGCCGCGCTCAAAGGCCCAATCCGCGAGACGCTCGCCGATGCTTGGAGTGAAGCGGCTGCTCGAGTTTCCGAGCGCCTCCTGCACCTGGGCGAGGGCGACCTGCTTGCGACGCTGGTCGATGATGCAGCGAAAGAATTCCAGCAAATCCGCTGCACGCGTGGTCGCAGCTTGCGGCGGCGGGTGGGGCCTTTCCGGCGAAGTGGACGAGTCTCGTGGAGAAATCGCGCGGTGCTTCGGAGGCCGCTCGTGCCTTTAATCGCGACAACTTTCGAGCCGGGCTGGGATTTCGCGGCAGCCGGCGATCAAGGCTTGGTATCACTCATCGGTCTCGGGCTCGCCGAACCCTGTGCGGGAGTCGGCGAGTATCGGAGTGATTCCGGAGGGCGAACGCGTGATTGACGGGCTGCTTCCAGCCGGGGTCACCACGAGCCGGCTTTCGCGAAAGCACAACGGTTCGTTCACCTCGCCGCGCTTCAAAATCGATCGGCAGCATCATCGTCCGCGCCGCCGGTGGCGGCGGCGCGTGGGTGCGCGTGATCTTCGATCAACTATCCGCTGAACGCAGAATCCCACGTTTCCGCAGTGCCGAGTTCAAAAGCGGCGGAATCCGGCTGGCTGCGCTTGGATACCGCTTATCGAAAAGGCTCGTGGGCCTACTTCGAGTTCATCACCGGCGGACGACATCACGCGCCGCGAGAAGCTCTCCGATGAAAGATGGGCGCTCGTGGTTCGCGCGGAGCGCGTGGTCTTCAGCGATGGAAAGGAGCGCCGCGCGAGGAATGCCGCCGCCGCGGAACTCGTGCTGGCCGGTGCAGCGCCGCGGACTGCGGCGGATCTCGCCGAGCAATACGCAACGGCTCTCCGGATGCGGTGCGGCGTGGCAAATGGACGCGGTCAGCGAAGCCGCAGCGTGCGCTGCTCGATCTCTCTCGTCCGGCGCGGACTGTCCTGCCGTGCCACGCTCGCCGGCGTTGCCGAAGGTCGCGGGACTGGTCGCGGAGTATCGCCGGACTTGGAAAGCGAAGTGCCCGTGCCGCGCCGCGCGCCCGGCGTGCTCGAAGACGTCGCCTAGATGCGCCGTTTATGCCGCGCGGCGATCATCTCAAACCCGGCGAGTCCGTGCCGCGCGGCTATCTCGAGGTGCTCGGCAGCGCAACCGTTTCACACCGCGCTGAGCGGCCGCTGCGAGCTGGCGGAGCAGATCGCCGAGCGCCGCAAATCCGCTGACCGCGCGCGTGATGGTGAACCGCATCTGGCACTGGACTCTTCGGCCGCGGGCTCGTGCCGACCGTCGATAATTTCGGCCGGCTCGGCGAGAAGCCGACGCATCCCGAACTGCTCGATTTTCTCGCCACGCATTTCGTCGAAAGACGGCTGGTCCATCAAGGAGATGATCCGCTTCCTCGTCACTCGCGCGCCTTCCAGATGAGCAGCGAAGCCACGTCGCGCGCCGCGGAGCGTCGATCCGGCCAATGACCTGCTCTCCCACATCCGCGTCCGCCGGCTGGAGGCTGAGGCGATCCGCGACTCGCTTGCTCGCCGTGTCCGGGAGGCTCGAGCTGAAGATGGGCGGCCCGAGCGACGAAAGCTAGGCTCGCCACGCCGCAGCGTCTATCTGAAAGCGCGGCGCACGCAGCCTCGAATCCCTTCCTCGCAGGTCTTCGACGCACCGAAACCCTTCACCACGCTGGGCCGGCGCGACGCGACGAATGTCCCCGCGCAATCGCTCACGATGCTCAATTCACCCTTCGTCATCGACCAAGCGCGAGCATGGGCGCAGGCGCTCATCCGGTCGGAGCCCGACGCAGTCACCGCGACACGCGGGTCGGGCGCATGTTCGCGGCAGCGCTTCGCCGCGAGCCCTGCGCCGAGGAACTCGCCGCGATCCGCCGCCTATCTCGCGCGACTCGGCAAGGCGCAGCGTCGTTCCCCGCGGCCAACGCTGACGAGCGAGCGCGTCTGGCAGGATTTCGCGCAGTCGCTCTTCAATCTGAAGGAGTTCATCTATGTTCGCTAACCGCTGCCCCATCAGCCCGCGGCTTCACCCGCCGCGCAGATGCTGCGACGGTGCTCGCTCGGCTTCGGGGCCTCGCGCTCGGCGGGCTGCTGTCGGAGAAACGCTACGGGGCTCTGGGGGACGCGTTGCCGCGCCGGGACCGCATTTCACGCCGCAGCGCGAAGCATGTGATCTTTTGCTACATGTCGCGGCGGAGTGTCGCACGTCGATTCGTTCGACCCGAAGCCGGAACTCGCGAAACGCCACGGACAAGCCGATGCCGGTGCCGGTCGCGGCCGCACGGTGTTCAATAAGAACGGCAACATCATGGCGAGCCCGTGGGAGACGCGCCCTCGGGGCCAGAGCGGGCTTCCGGTGAGCGAGCTTTTCCCGCGACTCGCGGAGTGCGCGGACGATCTCGCGGTCATCCGCTCGATGACGAGCCGGGTGAATGAACACGCGCAGGGAAATTATGTTGCGCACACCGGCTTCCCGTTCATGGGGCACCCGAGCGCGGGCGCGTGGGCGAGCTACGGACTCGGCACGGAGAATCAGGATTTGCCGGGCTTCATCGTGCTGCAAAGCGGCAACGCCGTCGCGCCGCACGGCGGCGTCGGCGTCTTTAGCAATGGCTACCTGCCGGGCGCAGCATCAGGCGTCGATTTTGAAGGCCGATACCGACGAGGCGTTGGCGAATATCAAGCCGCGCGAGAGCGAGGCGACTGCAGCGCGAGCGGCTCGGTTTCATCCACGCCATGGACGAGAAATTTCTCCGCACGGCCAGCGAGCCGCAGGTGGATGCGGCGATCAGAAATTACGAAACAGCCTATCGCATGCAGACGGCGGTGCCGGAGCTCTGCGACATCGCGGGCGAAAGCGACGCGACGAAAAAGCTCTACGGACTCGACTCCACTGACGTGGAAAAGGCGGCTTACGCCCGGCAGTGTCTCGTGGCCCGCCGACTCGTCGAGCGCGGGGTGCGCTTTGTGGAGTTGAGCTGCCTGAACAAAGGCATCGGTGCCGGCAACGCGCCCAATCCATGGGATCAGCACGGCAAAATCAAGGAAGGCCACGGCGCGATGGCTTTCCAAGTCGATCAACCAATCGCCGGTCTGATCACGGATTTGAAAGCGCGCGGGCTGTTCGATGAGACGCTGATCCTGTGGGCAGGCGAGTTTGGCCGGACGCCGTTTTCGCAAGGCAGCGACGGACGCGATCACAATCCCTTCGGCTTCAGCGTCTGGCTGGCCGGCGGCGGCGTTCGGGGCGGCACCGTCTACGGCGCGACGGACGATCTCGGCTATCACGCGGTCGAAAATGTCACGACGATCTACGACCTCTACGCGACCATGCTCCACCTGCTCGGCATCGATCACGAGAAGCTCACCTATCGTTTCGGCGGCCGCGATTTCCGCCTCACCGATGTACATGGAAAAGTGATCCGCGAGATCCTCGCATGATCGAACGTCGAGCTACTGGAGCCGCTCGCGCAAGCCTGATTCTCGCTGAATCTGCCGGCTGATCGCAGTCCGCAGGCTCGACTCGCGATACCAGACTTCCACCCGCCGCCGAGCGCGGGTGAGCCCGGTATAAATGAGCTCGCGCGTCACGACAGGATTCTCTTCGGCAGGTAGGACTAAGAGCACCTTTTCAAACTCGGAGCCCTGGCTCTTGTGCACGGTCATGGCAAAGGCGGGCTCGTGTTCCGGGAGCCGAGCCGGGAGAGATCTTCCGGAGCGCACCATCCTCTCCCGTGAACCATGCGGCAAGGGCACCCGTCTCATCGGGCCGCAGGATGCCGATGTCACCATTGTAGAGTTTTAGCTGGTAATCATTGCGGGTCACCATCAAGGGCACTCCAGCCTGCGTTTCAGTGAGCAAACCTTCCTGTCGAAGTATCTGTTCGATGATGCGGTTGAGATTAACGACACCGAACGGCCCGACGCGCAACGCTGACAACACCCGAAAGCTTTGAAACGCGCGCAGCGCCTCAGCCGGGCTGCTGGCGCTCAGATAGCTGGAATAACCAGCGAGAACTGGAATGCGGAGGCTGTCGGGAAGTTGGGAAGGTATTGGGACAATACCACCGGCTAACTCCGCATTGGTCCCTACCTCAAGGTAAGCAAGTGCCTCGTCCGCGTTCCCGCTCCGGATGAGCTCACACAACTTGGCGATGTGGCTGTTATCACCGAAGCGGTAGTTCTTCTGCAGCGTGATCAAGCTTCCCGCAAGTGGACTGCCGGAAACCGAGGCAGCATCCGCGATCTCGCCGAGCACCGCGCCCGGCTCAACCGATGACAGTTGGTAGCGGTCCCCGAGCAGAATAACCCGCGCATTCACCGGCAGCGCAGCGAAGAGCTTGCTCATCAAGGTCAACGAAACCATCGAAGCTTCATCCACGATCAACACATCCACCGGCAGTGGGTTCTTTGAATCGTGCCTGAAAGAAACGGAGCCCCGGCGAGAACCAAGTAGACGGTGGACGGTGGTGACATCCTTGGGAAGTGCGCAACCCTCCAGGTCGGTCGCCCGCTCCGAGCGAAGGCTCTCTTGCAAACGTGCTGCCGCCTTCCCGGTTGGTGCGGCAAGTGCGATGCGCAATTTCCGCACACCTGCGCCGCCCACGAGCCGTCGCAAAATCCTCAAGACAGTGGTGGTCTTTCCAGTTCCAGGGCCCCCTGAAATCACGACAAACATCCGCGCCGCGGCTGTCTTGATGGCCAACTCCTGCAAATCGGCTTCTGCACCGATGGGCTCATGTGCCTCGCATCGCTGCAAGATGGCCCCTGCGAGTGAAGTTTCGTAACTCCAATAACGTCGGAGGTAGAGCAAACCAGAAGCGGTGAGAACCAGCGGGGTTACTGCTTCGGGTTCGCCCACCGCTCGATTGAGAGCGAACGCTGAAGTCCAATCTCTGAGCGCTGGCCACGCAAAGTCCCGCCACGAGGCATCAGACGGCGGAGGCTTCGAGAGGTCGAGACAGGTGTGGCCCAACCGGATATTCCTACTCAAAAAGCCGGCGCCGACGGGAACCAAGGCACCGCCACCAAACTCGTGAATAAAGGCGGCGAAGTGTCGATCGAGCTCATCAAATTCTGAGCTCTCGAGAACGCCGTCGGATGCCATCATCGATGAACTCCCAGCAGCTCATCCCCCAGTGCCTTGACGAGCCTCGCCGCAGGCTTGTCCCGGAAAACCCCCCGTCCCTTGGCTGACAAATCGATCCCTCGGACGAAGACATAAAAGACACCGCCAAAGTGTGTGTCGTAATCGTAGTTCGTCAAACGCGCCTTCAAGAACAAGTCAGCCGCCACAGTGTAAAGGTGGTATTGTAGGAAGTAGAGGTGTTGAAGCATGCAGGCGCGCATGCCCTTCTCGTCGTAGTCGCTAAGTTGATGGCCGAGCCAGTTCGACTTCCAATCGATGAGATAGTAGCGCCCCTCGAGCTCGACCAAGCAATCCAGCACCCCGCGCATGAACCCTTCCACCGGTCGGAATTGGAGTCGTCCGAGTCGGTCCGAAAAATCCGAAGGCAGCCCGACATTACTGCCTTGATCACGAAAGACTCTTTGCATCTGAGCAGGAGTTAGCGCGGCTACCGGATGAGTGAACTCTACCTCATCCAATCGTCTCGACCTTGTCACCGACTGTAAACGCATTCCAGGCTCCAATTCCACGGCGAGGAGCTTCTCGAGTTGCTGGCAGAAAGCCTTTCGCAGTGGGTGACCGGATAGCCCATGCGCGCGGAGCTTGTTCTCGACCAAGCTTTCGATCGAATCGGGCGCAGTAAAGTCGAGGTGCTCGAGCACATCGTGCATGAACACTCCTGCCCGGAGCCCGCGGTCGAAGTCTGCCAGTGCAATCCGCTCACCTTCCGACTGCGGTAGAACCTCAGCGGAGAGGACGGCGTCACGATCAGGTTCTTCCTCGGTCTTCCCCAAGGTAAGGCCCGGTAAAGCTGGCGATCATCTTTGTTTGAGAGATAGAACCGGTCAAAGATGCGTGCATTGATCGCTTTCACTCCGCCCGTTTCCACTTGCACGGCCACCTTTGCAGCTTCACCTCCAGCGATCTCCGTGAAACTCACCGCTCGCGGCTTCTGCTGCGCCAGTGTCTGCAGAGCCTGTCTAGGCTCTGTATTGCCAATGAAGTGCGCCAGCGGGGAACGCTCCAAGCCGCTGATGTCTCCTCCGTAAACAATGCAGCGATTCTGCGCACGGGTGATCGCAACGTAGAAGGATCGAAGAGCCTCGGCCATCCGCTCTTCACCGGTCTGGCGATCGCTTTCCGGAGCTTGCTTTCTAGCTCGCAAATCCAGTGTCAACCGATGGTCTTCGTCAGGATCGTGAAAGACTAGGTCAGTCCGTTTCGTGCTGTCTCCTGCTTTCCACAGAAACGGACAGAACACGACCGGATACTCGAGCCCTTTGCTCTTGTGAATGGTGGCAAGCAAGACGGCGTCGTCATCGCTTTCCAGCCGCAGTTGATCATCCTCGCTGGTGTCCGAACCGGACGTTCGCCGTTGTTGGAGCCATGCGCAGAGCGTGCCCGGCGTCAGCCGTTGTTCCCGTTCCGCTTGATGCAGCAATTCCGCGAGATGGAGAAAGTTGGTCAGTGACCGCTCACCCCCCGGTAGCTGGATCAACCGTTCACGCAACCTTAGCTCAATCAAGATCTGTCGAAATGCGCCGATGAAGCCCCCGGTTTCCCAAAGCTTCCGATAACTGGCAAAGCGATCGACCCAATCCTGCCAAGACCTTTCATCGCCTCCTGCTTGGACGAGCTCGGCCGCATCCAGACCGACGATCCGCGTTGCCAGCGCCGTTTTGAGGAGGATGGAATCGCCCGGGGTGCTCATGCCGTTGAGCAGGCGCAAGAGTTCAGCAGCCTCAAGCGATTGAAAGACCGAAGCATCGGACTTCAAAGCGCTCTTGATCCCCCGCGCTCGAAGCAGCTTTTGCAGGTTCGATGCTTGGGCATTCGAACGAACCAGAACAGCCATGTCACTGAAGGCGAGAGGTCGGTCGCCTAGTCGCGCCCCGCTGGCTTTGTAACGGGCAATATCATCAGCAACTGCGCGGTTGATGGCGAGCTCAGCGGCCTCTTGATTACAAGAATCTGCGAGCCAGCGGAATCGCAGCGGAGCCTCCTCGCAGCCACTCATTGCGACGAAAGACTTCTTTGGCTTGGCTGGCGCGCTAACCGGCAGATAGCCGATCTGGGAGATCAGGAATGGTTGAGTGACTTGGTTAAAGAAGGCGTTAACCCCGTCCAAGAGTGTCTGTTCTGAACGAAAGTTGGTTTGCAGGGTGAACCGATGAGAGGCACTCCCAGCAGCCTTAAGGTAAGTGAACACGTCCGCGCCGCGGAAACCATAGATCGCCTGCTTCGGGTCGCCAATATAGACAAGCTGGTGGGCTCCCTTGCCAAACAACTTCCGGAAGATGTCATACTGAATCGGATCGGTATCCTGAAACTCGTCGAGCAATGCAGCATGATATTTCCCGGCGATCCGCGCCGTGAAGTGGTCACTGTCAGGAGCTCGCAGGGCATCTCGGAGACGAGTGGTGAGGTCGTCATAGGTCACGACGTTGCGACGCTCCTTCCGAATCGGCAACTCGCTCCGGGCGAAGGAGAGGAAGTCGTGAGTCAATTGATGAAAGTAAAGAGCGGTCAGCTCACGAAACTCTTCGCACTGATCGAAGAACGGGTGGCTCGGCGGGGTGCCAGTGCTCTTCGTGCAGCGAAGCACCTCGCTGCGGGACAGCTGTTCGCAAGCTAATAGACATGCGGGGGGACTCTTAGAGAGGTCGTGTGTCAGCTCACTCATCGATGCCACGAGCCCTGTGATTCCATCCAATGAGAAGTTCGACTTTGATTTGTCTCGGGAGAGACTCTTCTCATCGGTAAGCAACCGCTCAATCCGTTCGCCCTCGATTCGCCAAGTTGTGAGGATCCGGTCAAAGGCGACGTCGATCTTACGTAGCAACTCCTCACAACAAAGATCGCCCGGAGGCGGGATGATCGCGATGTCGGGATGATTTCGCAGTCGTTGGAGCAAGGCGATCCAGCTATCCGGTGAATGGCCTCCAGCCAGCGCGAGACGCGCAAGCAGTGGCGTGCTTTGGTAGAATCTCGAACGCCAAAAGTCTTTCGCGACGTCCTCGAAAATCGCCGTGGGATCCGCGAGCAGCTCCACGTCGAACGACAAGCCGCTTTCAAAGGAGCTTTCGTGCAGGATGCGCTGACAGAACCCGTGAATCGTGAAAATCTGGGCCTCGTCAAAGCTCTGCACTGCGAGGTGCAGATCGCGGCATCCTTGTGATGGATCGCCCGTATCAAGGAACCGCTGGGTGATGAGATCTTCGCTCTCACCGCGCCGTAAATCCTCGAGCGCTTCGTGCAGGCGTCGACGGACGCGGTCGCGTAACTCTGCTGTCGCTGCGACTGTGTAGGTCACCGCGAGGATTCGGTTGATAGGAATGCGCTGCTCGAGAACCAGTCGGAGAAAGATCCCAGCGATCGTGTAGGTCTTGCCCGTGCCCGCACTGGCCTCAATGAGCGTGACTCCGGGGTGCAGCGCCGTTTCTGCTACCTCGAACGGCCGAAAATCACTCATGGCGAGGCGACGAGGCTCTTGAGCATCGGGCCGAATACGGCGAGCGAAAGCGAAGTGAACTCCTGATCAAGCGGCTCAGCATCCCCGAAGCAGAACTCGAGATAGACATCCTTCTTCTCTCCTGACCCGGTGAAACTTGAGCCATGCCATGCGCTGCCCGCTCGCTGAAGTGGGGTTGTTTTCGATTTTTCCGAAGGGCAAATAAGGGCCTTTGCATAGGCCAATCCGGCGATCGGGAAAAACGGGATCGGTCGAGTGAGGCCCTGCCAATAGACATCCAACAGCCGTGACAGCTCCGCATTCGCATCAGCTACAGGGCCCATAATCGCCTTGGTGTCGGTTCCGATCAAAACGGTCTCGGTCACAGCAGTCGGACGAACTGCGCATTTCGCCAGATGAAATATCCAGGCTCCGAGCCAGTCTTTTGGCTTGAGGGAACTGCTGCGAAAATGCACGAGGCGTTGACCGTATATCGGTTGGATCTTTCCCGTGAGGGAGAAGGAGCCAAGGTTCAATTCAGCCAACCAAGGCTCTGCAATGGGTTGGCCAAGAACCTCGGGCTCAACGCTTTTCCAAAAGCGCTCCGTTTCTTTGCGCAGAGCGTGAAAATAGGAGGCTCCAATCTCGCGCAGTGGCAAGGCGGTCTGCACCGCGGGGTCCAACGAGCCGAGGGCAATCCCATCTGCGGCACGCTGGAGCAATTCCTCGCGGAATTGGTAGCTCTGCAAGCCGTCGAGCGCAAAAGGTTCATTGTCGCTGAGCGAGTCGTCGCGCTCATCCAAAGAGACCCCGAGACGCTGACGCACAAAGTAGGTCGCAGGCGCCGCGTAGAACTGCACGAGCTTTCGCAAATCGACGCTGCGGAATTCATCTTGGGGTTCTGAGAGTGAATCCTTGAAGAAGGAGGACGCGGCTTCCCTGGGAGCTTCGTGAATGCTCCGAGCAGCGGCGGCATTGGCTTCTGAGTAACTAAAAAGCGATGGATCGCCTCCCGAAAAGTAGTGCTCACTGAAAGCGTGCAGCCGATGTTCTCGCGTCAGGGAGGTGGAGGGTTCATCTCCATTCGGAAATCGGCAAGCGCGGCCGAGGTAATCGAATAGCTCGCTGACCAAGACCGAAGGCGGGATCAGTTCATTGTCGATGACTGACCGCCCGACGTAGCTGAGATACAAGCGGTCCCGAGCCGAAACGAGCGACTCGAGAAACAGGTAGCGGTCGTCGTTACGCACGGAACGATCACCGAGGCGTTGCTCGCGGGCGATCCAGTCAAAGCCGGGCGTGCTTGGATTTCGCGGAAAAGCCTGATCACCCATGCCAAGCAGAGCGATCACTTTAGCCGGGACTGTCCGCATCGGTTGGAGTGCGCAAAAGGTCACGCCACCATTGAGAAAACCGCCGCGACTTTCCCCTTGGTCGAGCAATCGGCGCAATTGATGACGGATGACTCGGAAGTCGATCGCCTCCTCGGTTTCCACGTCGGCGGAGCTCCTTCGCAGTTGTTGCACCGCCGTCCAAATCGGTTCCAAGTCGGCCAGTTCTTCTGCGGTCTTTCCGGGTATGAAGCGCTGCACGATAGCAGCAAGTTCCTCCGGCCATTCGCGCAAGGTGCGAGGGATCGGCAGAGTCTTGGCCGTTTCAAAAAGCGCGTCGGTGGCAGCCAGAAATCTGCCAAGCACTTCAGCCTTCGTCCCTTCGACTTCATCGTAAGGGAGGATACCTTCAAAGGTGATCCGATTGCCTCCGTTCATTGCGTAGCCAAGTAGCAACCGTCGCAAGCCTGCGCGCCAGGTATGCCCTTCCAAGTCCGGCAGGTCGAAAGTAGCCCGATGCTTTCCGTCGATGCCCCATCGAATTCCGGTCTCCGCAATCCATGATCGGATGGTTACCAAGTCATCGTCGGTGAACTCAAAACAGCGGCGGATGGGACCTCGCTCGAGCAGAGCGAAGATCTCCGAGGCTGTCACGCGGCTTCCGGGCAGGTCTAGCAACGCAAGCAACGTCTCCACCGCGGAGTTACCGCTGCTCGCGCGGCGATCCGCAATGCTGAATGGAATGGAGAGCTTCGCGCTTTCCGGGAATCCGAACACCGCCTGGATGAGCGGTGAATACCGATCTATGTCCGGAGTCATGATGAGAATGTCGCGCGGTCGAAGCGTGGGATCTGCCGCGAACATCCCAAGGAGGTTATCGAAGAGGACCTCAACCTCGCGCATCGGGGAATGACAAGCGTGAAGCTGCACGGAGTCATCTGTCGCACTGACTTCCAGTGCCGGAAGGTCAGCGCTTCCGCGTTGCTGTGCGTGCAGGATGTCGTGCTGAATCATCCCTAGCATATGGTCAGGAATGGGGTCGAAGAACTGTGTGGTTTCGTCCCGAATTACGAAGCCTGCTTGTTCGTTTAGTTCGATCCGAAGCTCGGTCAAATCACGATTCAACTTGCCGAGCGAAGTCAGCAGCGGATTCCCTAAGTCTTCCGTCGCAGGTTGGTCCTGGTTGAGTCTGGCATGAGCCTTGGCAGACAAGTCGTGACCGAAATATTCCTGCGAAGGCTCGAGCGCGAACACGTGGACTTCGCAGTGCCGGGCGAGTTCAAAAAACACCCGGAGGTAAAACGGCGGGATGGAAGACAGCCCGAAGAGCGAGATGCGCTCTGGCAAGGCTGCGCCGGGCGGCCGCTTCTCCATCCGGGGACGAAGCGCTTCGGCGATGGCTGCAAGGTGAAGCGGCGCGCTTTGAGCGACAATCCCGCGCCAGAGGATAGCCTGCCAGTCCATCTCGGTCCGGTCGCGTTGCCAGCGCATGAGCATATCCGGGCGGTAGACAAGGTATTGGTCAAAGAGATCGGCGAGCCTTTCTGCGAGCTGGAATCGCTTCAAGCCATCGTCCTGCCCGAGGTAATTCGCGACTTGAGCAAACTCCGCGTGCTGCGCCATGGATGGAAGCAGCCCGAAGATTTTCCAGGCCATGACTCCCACGCTGTAACCACTCTCCGGTGCCATGTCGGGAAAGAACTGCCGCAAGGTTGCCTCCACGAATGACTTCGGGAAAGGGAAGTCGCAATTCATGCAAATCCCGGTGAGCCGGGCGATTTGCATGGAGGCCCAGCGGGCCATGCCCCGGCTCTGCACCACAATGATTTCCGGGGTCAGTGGCGAAGCGAGTGGCCTGGCAGTCGCTATCGCGAGCTGCTCCGCGAGACACTCCAGGCGGTTGCTCGTGTAGAGCTGGAGTCCTGGGGTCAAAGGATCACGGCGCGAGGATCAGCGCAGCCAAATGGGAGTCGTCTTTAACGTAGAGCGTGCCGTCGACATAGGCAGGACTGGCCCAGGTCTTGGCGCAGGCTTGGAGCCTTCCCAGTTCCTCGTATTTGACTGGTGAAGCTTTCGCGAGGATGAGCTCACCTTTGGAAGTCAGGGCGAGTATTTTGTCGTTGATTCCCGTGAGACTGGCGTAGTCGCCGAAGCCGGGCTGCGACCACAGTGGTGTTCCTTTCTCCAGGTCAACGCACACCAGATCCGTCCGATCGCCGGAGCCGAGCGTGTAGAGGTCTTTGCCGATGATCGTCGGCGTGCCGATGACGGTCTTGAGCGAGAGGTTGGTCCACTCCGGCGTGGCTTTGAATTCGCTGCCGGATTTCGTGATCTGGAATTTGATCGTGCCAATGTTGGTCGAAGCAACCGTCACGCTGTCATCCAAAATGACCGGGGTGCAAGCGTGCCGTTTTGCGCCCGTCTTGAGTGGCTGACGCCAAAGGATTTTGCCGGTGGCGGCCTCGACGCCCATCAGGGCATCGGCGGTGAAATGGACCACCTGCCGGGTGCCAGCAAGCGTTCCGACCATCACGGAAGCATAAGCCGTGTTGTCGTTGCCGGTCCGCCAGAGTTCCTTTCCGCTTTTCTTGTCGAAAGCAACCAACGTCGAACCTTTTGGACTTCCGACCGGGACAAAAACGCGGTCGCCGTCGATCGCCGCAGAGCCATTGTTGCCGTGTCGCCGCGAGGCCGCTTCCTTGGCCTCGGGATCGCCGCTCTTGTTTCCGAGGAAGTTCGCGCCGTAGTCGCTGCCGAAATTCGTGCGCCAAAGCGTCTTCCCGTCAGCCATGGAAAGGCAGCGAAACTCTCCACTGCACGACTGGACATAGACGCGGTCGCCATCGATGAGCGGCGTGCAGCGCGGGCCCTCACCGTAGGCATTTTGAAACTCCACCATCGGCGCGATCGGCACAGACCACAGCGCTTTCCCGGTTTTCGGATCAAGGCAGTGGGCCGTTTCCTGGCCGTTCACGCCGTCCATGAAAATGAGCTTCCCCCCAGCCACGACGGGCGACGCCTGCCCTGGGCCCGCCTCGATTTTCCAAAGCACCTTCGGCTCGGACGGCAGGGTGTTCAGCGGATGCTTCAAGTCCGTGATCGCCGCGTCGCGATTCGGACCGCGCCACTGCGGCCAATCGGCAGCACGGGCAGTGACGGCAGACGCAGCACAAAGTACGAGCAGGGCGATGGCGAAAGAGGATTTCATGCGGGTCGAACTTGTAATCCCGCCGGCGGACGGCGCACAAGTGGCGACGTGCCGAGGATGGAATTCCTCGGCGCATCCGCGCACGTCCGCTGGTGGATCAACGCGCCAGGACCGGGCGCCGCTGAAAATACCACCACTCCGCGAGCAGCACGAAAAAGCCGGCGCAGGCCAGTGGCCACCAGAGCGCGCGCTCGGCTTTGACCACCGGGCCGATGGCCGCCTGAACTTTGAGCTGATCGGAAAACTCGATTTGATCGACGCCTGCGAGCCCGGTTTCGCTGGCCGAGAGCAGGCTCGCGCCAATGTGGAGGGCTTCGGCGCCCGGGCCCTTGATTACGTATCGACCGGCGCGGGGCGCCGCGAGGCCCGTGAGTTGTCCGGCGCCGTCCGACTGCACGTCGAGTTGCAGATGAGCTGGTCCCTCGAAGCGATAATTTTCGTGCGCTCGCATGCTCAGCGGCGGGAGTGTGCCGGTCGAAATGGCGGACGTCTCGGCGAGCTTGGATTCGCGTTGGGCTGCCTGCACGAGATTGGAAACGAAGATCGGGAACCCAACGCGAAACGGCAGCGTGGAGTGGTCGGGATGAAACAGCGCATGAATCCGCCACCCCTCTCGGTCGTGCCGCTCGACGAGCAGCGGGCCGTGCGAGCCCTGCGCCAGGATCGAGTAGCCGGCATTCGCAAAATCCGTCTCCGAAAGGTTCGGCGCGGTGTGTGGGTCGTCGCTGAAGACGACATCGTCGAGCAGCACATGCTGGAGCAGCGGCGAGTCGCGCCGCCAATCCACCGCGGACGTGTTGTTGCCCTGAATCGCGACCATTTTGGCGAGCGCCGGCGGGACGAAGCCCACCGTGCAGATCACGCGCGTCGCGGCTGAGACCTCGCTCGGCTGATCGGTGATCGCGAGGTCGAACGCCGTGGGCGCGGTTTCATTTTCAGCCGGCCACACGCGCACTCCGTCGAGCCCGGCGAGCGCGTGACGAAAGGCCGTAAGAGCCGGTGACACGAAGACTTCGAGCGGGCGCGGCGCGGGCAAGTCGAGCCACGCAGCATTGTCGGCGGTGAGTGAATCGAAGCCGCTCGGGCGAAAGCGGACCTCCACGGCAGTGGGATTTTGCGTCGTGATCTGGAAGACCAGACGCGGCGAACTCCCCGGCACGAGTGTTACGTTCTCGGTCGCGACCACAGCATCATCCTGCCGCAATTCCACGGTGCCGCCGGTTGCGTCGGCGGCTGGCGAGCCCGAGAGCTGCACGAAGATTTCCCACTGCCCGCTGAGCCCGCGGCGCGCGGTGCAGGCGGTGATGCCGAAGTTTGAGCCCGCCGGTTCGACGCGTTGGAAATCAATCTTGAATGGCAACTCGAAGTTCGTCTTCGCTGGGAAATTCCCATCGGAAAGGAGCAGCACGCGCTCGAACGGGGCGGTGCGCGCAAGCCCCTGCGCGAGCCGCAGCGCCTCCTCGAGGTCGCCGGGGACGTCCTCAACTTCGATCGCGTCGAGCGCCTCCCGCAGTTCGCGGGTATTGTTCGTGAATCCCGTCAGCCGGCGCGCGTTTTTGCTAAAAGCCACGAGGCTGATTTCCTGATCGGTGGCGAGCCCTGCCAGGAGGGAGCGCACGCGGGTCTTGGCCGATTCGAGGCGGGAAATCCCGCTGGGTTGATCGAGCGCGGCCATGCTCGCGGAGCAATCGATCAGGACCGGCAATCGGCCCGCAGCCAAGGTTTGACGGCGAAGCAGCGGCTGCATCGCGGCGAGGACGAGCAGTGTGAGGAGCAGGATTTGCAGCAGCAAAAGCAGGTTGCGCTTGAAACGCTGGAACGGCGAATTGACGCGCTGGTCGTTCATCACCTGCCGCCACAAGACGAGCGACGGAACGAGCTGTCGCGGCCGCTTGAGCTTTAAAAAATAAAGCCCGATCAACGGCACAAGCAGCGCGAAAAGCCACGCGCTGGAGAGGGAGAGAAAGGTCGGAGACACGAGCAACGGTGTCCCCGTCTAAAGCAAACGAATGGCGCCGTCACGCCACCACGCTGGCCATTTCGCGACGCGACGGGACTTACCCGGCGGGCGAATTTTCGAGGACCACGCGATACCGCGCCTTGCCGCTGCGGAGCCGCTCGAGGGCGGAGTTCACCTCGGTCATGGGGAAGGTCTCGATGACTGGCGCGATATCGTGCCGCGCGCAGAAGTCGAGCATTGTGGCGGTGGTCGCCGGACTGCCGAGGGGCGAGCCGGAGATTGATTTCTGAGCGCCGATGAGCGAAAACGCGGCCACGGGAATCGGCTCCAGCACCGCGCCGACAAAGTGCAGGCGGCCCTTCGGCGCCAGCGCGCCGAGAATGATGGGCCAGTCGAGGGCGACGTTGACCGTCGAGAGAATGAAGTCGAGTGAGCCGGCGATCTTTTTCATGGCCGCGGAGTCGGTCGAGTTGATGATCTGATCGGCGCCGAGTTTCCGGGCTTCCTCAGCCTTTGAGTCGCTGGAGGTGAACGCAAAAACTTCGCAGCCCCAATGGTGCAGGAATTGCAGCGCCATGTGCCCGAGTCCGCCGATGCCAATGACTCCGACGCGATCGGTCGGGCGAACTCCGAATTGCACGATCGGATTGAAAACGGTGATGCCGCCGCAAAAGAGCGGCCCGGCGGAGGCGGCGCTTAGTTTCTCCGGCAGCGGGATCGCCCAAACCCAGTGGCTGCGCACGCGGTCCGCAAAGCCGCCGTGCCGATGGACGATGGTCTGCTCGGCGGTCGCGCAGAGATTGTGATCCCCGGACAGACAGGTTTGGCACGCCATGCAGCTTCCGGCCATCCAGCCGAGGCCAACACGCTGGCCGATTGTGAGGTTCTTCGCGTGGCTGCCCAGGGCGGAGATCGTGCCGATGACCTCATGGCCCGGCACGAGGGGATAAGCGCTCTGGCCCCACTCGTTGTCGATCATCGAGAGATCGGAATGGCAGATGCCGCAATGGCTGACGGCGATCTCGACTTGCTCGTCGCCGAGCGGACCGGGGTCGAATTCAAAGGGCACGAGGGGCGCCCCTTTGGACATGGCGGCGTAGGCTTTGATCGGAGTGCTCATAATTTCGCGGGATACACAGGCGAGTCGCGGGTGATGCGCGCGGGTAAAGGCTATCGGCTTCCGAGGCTCCGACGCGCTTCCCGCTGGCGAATGATTTCGGCCTCTTCGGCGATATTCATCATGCTCAGGCGCGTTGCGCGGAAAAGCTTCACGCAGCCCGCGACCAGCGAACTCGCGCCGACGATGCCGACGAAGAGGGCCAGCGCGATGAGCACCACTTCCGCCGAATGCAGCGCCTGCGAGGCGAGCCCCGCGCCGACGATGGAGATGATGCTCGCCGAAATAAAGGAACCGAGGGCGACGTATTCCATGCGCAGCGCCCCGAGCAGCAGGAAAGCCTGTTTCTCGATGCGATTGATGTGCGTGACACGCCAAGCGCGTTCGCCCGGTTCGTCGGACTTTTGCAACTCCGCGGCAAGCACACGCAGGCGCTCCCCGGCGCGCAGAAAACGATTGCTCGTGCTGAGCGCGAGGACGGACATCGCGTTCGTCAGCACCGCCGGCGCCACGATGAGCGTGAGTAGCGCGAAGGGATTGCTCGTGCTGAGATCGGCGGGCATTTCGCGAGTTTAGTCCGCGTGATATTCCTGAATGGTCTTCACCCTCAGCCCGAGGTCGCGCAGGGCGCGGATGCCATCGACGCTGGCGCGCGCGGCTCGGAGCGTGGTCATGATCGGGATGCGCGCGCTGCTCGCGGTGCTGCGAATTTTGACTTCGTCCTCGCGCGCGACCTTGCCGCTCGGCGTGTTGATGATCGCGGCGAGTTCGCCGTTTTTGATCATGTCGAGCGCGTTGGGCCGGCCCTCGGTGAGCTTGAAAAGTTTCGTCGAGGCGACGCCCGCGGCCTTCAGCGCAGCGGCGGTGCCACTCGGTCGCGAAGATCGTGAAACCAAGCTCCACAAAGGATCGCGCGATGTCGGCGACTTTTTCCTTCTGCCGGTCGGCGACGCTGATGAAGACGTTGCCCTTTCGTCGGCAGCGGCGGCTGCGCGGCCATCTGCGCCTTCGCGTAGGCGAGGCCGAGATTCGCGTCGATGCCCATCACTTCGCCGGTCGATTTCATCTCCGGCCCGAGCACGATGTCGATGCCCGGGAACCGCACAAACGGGAACACTGCTTCCTTCACCGAGTAATGTTTCGGATGCACTTCCTCGGTGAATCCGAGTTCTTTCAACGTGCGCCCGGCCATGACTTTCGCCGCGAGCTTCGCCAGCGGAACGCCGATCGCTTTCGAGACAAACGGCACGGTGCGCGAGGCGCGCGGATTGACTTCGAGCACATAGACCGCCTCGTCCTTCACGGCGAATTGCACGTTCATCAGCCCGCGCACGTTCAGCTCGCGCGCCATCGCTTTCGTGGCTTTGCGCGATCTCCGCCTGCACGTCCGGCTTCAGCGAAAATGGCGGGATCACGCACGACGCTGTCGCCGCTGTGGATGCCGGCCTCCTCGATGTGCTCCATGATCGCGCCGATCACGACCGTCTCGCCGTCCGAGATGCAGTCCACATCGACCTCGATGCGCGTCCTCGAGGAAGTGATCGACGAGGATCGGATTCGCTGCCGTGCCGGGCGTTGCGCCGGGGCTCGCCTCGACGGCTTCGCGCACGTAGCGGCGCAGGTCCGTTTCATTGTGAACGAGCTGCATCCCGCGACCGCCGAGCACGAAGCTCGGGCGCACGAGCACCGGGTAGCTGATGCGATTGCGCGACCGCGACGGCTTCGTCTTCGGTCGTCGCCGTGCCGCCGCTGGTCTGCCGGATGCCGAGCTTGTCGAGCATCGCGCCGAACATCTTGCGGTCCTCTGCGATCTCGATCGACTTGGGCGAAGTGCCGATGATCGGAATGCCCGCCTCGGCGAGCCCGGCGGCGAGATTCAGCGGCGTCTGCCCGCCGAATTGCACGATGACGCCGAAGAGATTTTCGCTCTCCTGCTCGCAGATATTCAGCACGTCCTCGAGCGTGAGCGGCTCGAAATAAAGTTTGTCGCTCGTGTCGTAATCGGTCGAGACGGTCTCGGGATTCGAGTTCACCATGATCGTCTCGAAGCCCTCCTCCTTCAGCGCAAACGCCGCGTGCACGCAGCAGTAGTCGAACTCGATGCCCTGCCCGATGCGGTTCGGTCCGCCGCCGAGGATGATGATTTTCTTTTTCCCCGAGTCGCGCCGCTCATTCTCGTCGCCATAGGTCGAGTAGTAGTACGGCGTGTAAGCCTCGAACTCCGCGGCGCAGGTGTCCACGAGGCGGTAGGTGGGGATGATGCCGAGCTTCTTTGCGCAGCTGCGCGGATGTCGTTCCGGCGTGGCAGGTGACCGCGGACGTCGAGTTGACGATCTGAAAAGCCGAGCTTCTTCGCCGTCGAAGCAGGCTCCGGTGCAACTGCCTGCCTTGGTCGCGGATTTGCGAAATGTCTCTCCAGCGAGCCGGCGCAGCGATCGTTGCCTCGCTCGTCGAGCGCTGAGCGGTCGACTCACCGGCCGTCGCTTCGGATCCACGATCTGCTCGGATGTTTCCAGGAACCACCGATCGATCTTCGTCATCTCGAAAACCTCGCTCCACGCGTCCACCCGCGCTGCAACGCGAGCCCGACGAAAAAGATCCGCTCCGCATTCGGGACCGTCAGCTTCGTCCGCAGCGCGTCGTCGCCGATTGCCGACATCCTGCCGTCGCCGATCGAGCCCGAACCGCTTGATTTCCAGCGAGCGCAGCGCCTTCTGCAGCGCCTCCTTGAACGTCCGCCCGATCGCCATCGCCTCGCCCACGCTCTTCATCTGCGTGGTCAGCGTCGGGTCGGCCTGCGGGAATTTCTCGAACGTGAAGCGCGGGCATTTCACCACCACGTAGTCGATCGTCGGCTCGAAACACGCCGGCGTCTCGCGCGTGATGTCGTTGCGCAGCTCGTCGAGCGTGTAACCAACCGCCAGCTTCGCCGCGATTTTCGCGATCGGAAAACCCGTCGCTTTCGACGCCAGCGCCGACGAGCGCGAGACGCGCGGGTTCATCTCGATCACGATCATCCGCCCGTTTTCCGGGTTGACCGCGAACTGAATGTTCGACCCGCCGGTCTCCACGCCGATCTCGCGGATCACCGCGAAACGACGCGTCGCGCATGAGCTGATACTCCTTGTCCGTCAGCGTTTGCGCCGGCGCGACCGTGATCGAGTCGCCCGTGTGCACGCCCATCGGGTCGACATTTTCGATCGAGCAGATGATCACGCAGTTGTCCGCGCGGTCGCGCATCACCTCCATCTCGAATTCCTTCCAGCCGAGCAGCGACTCCTCGATGAGCACCTCCGTCACCGGCGACAAGATCGAGCCCGCGCGCCACGATCGTCTCGAACTCCTCGCGGTTGTAAGCGATCCCGCCGCCGCTCCCGCCGAGCGTGAACGCCGGCCGGATGATCAGCGGCATCGTCCCGATTTCCGCCGCCACCTCGCGCGCCTCCTCCATCGTGTGCGCCGTGCCCGACTGCGGCATATCGAGCCCGATCTTGATCATCGCGTCCTTGAACACCTGCGCGATCCTCCCCCTTGTGGATCGCCGCCGCATTCGCGCCGATCATCTTCACGCCATGCTTCTCCAGCACGCCCGCTCGACAAGCTCCATCGCGCAATTCAGCGCCGTCTGCCCGCCGAGCGTCGGCAGCAGCGCGTCCGGGCTTCTCGCGCTCGATGATTTTCTCCACGACCTCCGGCGTGATCGGCTCGATGTAAGTCCGGTCCGCGAACTCCGGGTCCGTCATGATCGTCGCCGGATTCGAGTTCACCAGAATCACGCTCGTAGCCCTCCTCCTTCAGCGCCTTGCAGGCCTGCACGCCCGAGTAGTCGAACTCGCACCCCTGCCCGATGACGATGGGCCCGGAGCCGATGAGGAGGATTTTGTGGATCGAAGTGTCTTTGGGCATGGAGCGGCAACTAGGCGAGTGGGCGCGCTTCATACCAGCGGTCCGCGAAGGGAGCAAGGAGTGGCCGAAAATCCGGCAAAAACTCGCAAACGCACCACTGCGCTGGGATCGATTACACCTGCAAAAAAAGAGCCGGGATTTCTCCCGGCTCTGTTGAAGTGGTGAACGCTTTACGAAGATCGGCGGCGTCGCGCACCGAGCGCCGCCAAAGCTCCGATTCCAAGAAGCACTGCGGAGGTCGGCTCTGGCACTACGTTCAAGACCTCAGGCCCTGCTTGAAAGTTGCCCTGCACTTGATCCGGGGTGAGCGCATAGTTGTAGATGCGAAACTCGTTGTAGATCGCATCCGCATTGCTGTCGGTGCCGAATTGCGATCGGCCCAACCAATTGTTGATGTCGTTAAGGGTCCCAGGCCCATCGCCGCTGGTGAAACCTTCCAGCAGCACCCCGTTGCGGAACATATCCCACTCCTGATTGGCGGCGTTGTAAGTCAGCACGAGATGAATTTCCGTCCCCAATCCATTGTATCCTGGATCGGAGCGGACTCCGGTTCCGACCCCCGTGCGCTGAAGTCGAAGAACATTGTCGAGACCCTCATTCGCTCCGATAAAAACGAAGTTCGTGCCAGTCCCAGCGCCTCCGGGTCCGGTCAGCTCTCCGGTGGATGAACTCCCGAAGTCCATAATCCGTTGCCAATCCAGATTACTCCGAACGGTAACCCAAGTCTCGTAACTCGCGTTCGTATACGGGTCCCGCCGTTGAAAGTTCCGGAAATGACACCGTTTGGTAAGTCGATGTACACCGCGACTCCCGCTTGATCCCCCGGGGAGCCCCACGCCCGTCGTCCCGGCGGGAAGGGCGCCCGTTCCGCGGATGGTTCCGTCCGCCTTGTTGGCTCCGACACCCACCCGATCGACGACCGTCGTCCCATCGCCAGCCGTGGACAGATTATCGAAACTATACCGGTGCACGGGTCCGAGGGAGAGCTGGCCGTTCGTCTTGAGGTAGGTATTTCCCGCGTTGTATCCGAAGCCCGTCTTTTCTGCGTTGAAATTCTGTGCGACCTCCGCATCCGTCAGGACCCCATCGTGAATCCGCACCCTGCCGATGGCCCCACCGAGCCTCGAGGCGCTGGTGACCGTCGTCCCGTCCGCATCACGCTGCGCTCCGATCTGAATCGGTCAATTCTGGTGGATGTTAAGCGAGACACTCTCCTGATTCACCAGCGCCCCATCTTTGTAAACCCGCTGGGTGCTGCCATCGAAAGTATAGGTGAGATGATGCCACTGACCTGGCGAAGGTGTGGCCGGCGCGGTCAGACCACTCCCGTTCGGATCGTTCGGACCCCAACCGAGGTCTGCCCCAGCCCAGTGCGTAACCGCGCCGAAGCGATCGTCGCTCCCGTAGTTGAACGACATGTTGCTGCCATTCGGCCCCCGCGCTTTCCCCACGAAACCATCGCTTCTTCCAACCGAATGTATCCCTGTTGCGCCCAAACTTCGACCGTCACGGTCTGGTTGACTCCGTCGATGCCTGCCGGGCTGTTCGGGCCAACGAAAACGTCCGAATCGTCGAAAAAAATCGCTGGAGCACCGTTCAGCGTGAGTCGCGTGGGAGTGGTTCCCACCGTATTGAACCCGCTGGAAAGTGTGCCCGCGTTCGTCCAAATGGCACTGCCGGTGCTGAAAGTAGCCGCGTCGAGATTGACGAGCAAGTCGCCGGCGGAGACGACTTGAGCGTAGGCAGCGACGGAAGAAAGTCCGGTCACCAAAAACACGGCGAAGAGCTTGCTGAAGGAGGAATGTTTCAATTTCGATTTCACTGGAGTTAAAAAATGGGGATGAATTCTACGGAGGCAGATGGGCCCTTAAGCGGGGTGTATCTGGGACGCAAGGTGAATTGTGTGAGTGATGCTGCTCCATCTTTCCACAGCAGGGAAACTCCCTCGATGTGCTCAGGCGCGGCCTCGCCTCACATCTCCCACCCCCTGGCTCCGGACTCCCCAAATCTGCGGATGCCGTGTCGAGGTGCAACAGGCAAGCGCTTCGTTCATCTGGTGTTGCGCTGGCGGTGGATGTGAAATCATGTGGTGCAAGGGCTACGGCGGCAGATCCTTGTTCGCGACGCCGGCCGTTCCGGGAGCAAGGATGTTGCTCGAGAAGTGGAGGCCCTGCGGCGCATTCGCTCCACTTTCAATGATCACGGCAACCGCTGGCGCCCGAGCTTCGTCGTGAAACTCGACGATGAAATGGAAGCCAGTGCCAGGACGTTCCTCAGCCGGCAAGCGGCGAGCGACGATGATGACGATCCGGAAGGATGACTCCCTGCTATTCCTCAGAATCCGAGTGAAGTTTAAGTGACCACAAAGCCGCAGTTTCCCACCGGATTCCGCAGGCTCTCACAGCTTCCAACAGAGAGGCGACCGGCCAACAGAGGCATTCCACTTAACGCCTGGTTAGGCATTTCACGATGCGAGGAGTTTTGAGAGCTTGGTTACAGGCTGCCAGTCCTGAGCACCCTCAAACCAGTAGAGCGAATCAGGGGAGATTGCTCCCGAATGCCATAGTTCACGCAGTTGGGCAAGGTCGTATGGCCCGCCCTGCTGACCGCCCTGTGAAATATGGTAAGCCATTGTCGTGGCAGGTGCTGTCGCGGGTGGGCGAGAAACAGCGCGAGGCTGGGGGCGAATGGCGAGCGGTGGCGGTTTGAGTGATGTCCGTCCGTCGAGAAACTTGCCGAGTAAAAGGCCGGCCGTAAATGCACAAGCCAGAGCGAGAACATAAAGAATAAGACCTCCTGGAGCCACACCAAAAATGAGAGCCCATCCAATGCTCACCACAACTGCGCCGATAAACTGGGCACCGAACCACGTAGCGATAAGCAAGAACACCCACAGCCAGCCCCTACGGCCTTTTTGCTGTGCGGTTTCATACATCGTGCGTCCGAAGCACCAGATAACGATTAGTTCGATCATATCAGAATACGCGTTCGAAGTCGCCGAACGACCCCAAGCTCAGCGACAGGCGGAGCGGGCGCGGCACCTGCCGGTGGGCGGAAAGGCGGCGGTGGTCTGCCGCAGGTGCCGTGACCGCGGAGCCTGTTCGCTGAGGGTATGTGGGTGTGGACAGTGGGCGGAGCCGCGGCATCGTTGCTGACTGAGAGCACTGGGAAACCACTGCGATCAGAAGGCGAGCCGCCGAAAGCCCGTGCGCTGCAGTGGGGTTACTCCCCGTTTTCGCTGACTGGGCTTCGGATGAACTCTCGTGGAGCGGATGGCCAGAGGCCCGGGGCGCAAGGAACGACCTGCGCGCCCCGAGCCGACGACGCCGACTCCGGATGCCTGCTTGAGAACGGTTCACCGATGCGCGGCTTCGCCTTCTGTCCATCACGAAGAAAACACCTATGAGCAAAACCAACTCAATGCAATCCACCAATCCTCCACCCACCCTCGGCCGGCAAGGCCGCGCGGTGGGTCTGGACATCCATCCTGACAGCTTCGCCGCCGCCATCCTGCAAGGGCGCGATCCGCTGAGCGCCCGCGTCGTGCACAGCGTGACGCGGCAACCCCTGGCCGCGCTCGGCGCCTGGGCCGACGCGGCACACCACGCCCGACGACGTCCTCCTGATCGAGGCGAGTGCGAACACCTTCACGATCGCCGAACGGCTGCGCGCCCTGGGCCGGCAGGTGGTCGTCCTGGAGAGCCACCGCGCCGGGCAGATCGGCAAGAGCTACCTGGCCAATGACAAACTCGATGCGGCCAAGATCGCGCGGATCTACCTCAGCGGCCTGGCGATCAAAGTCTGGCAACCCGACGCCGAGACGCGGCAGCGGCGCGAGCTGCTCAGCACCTATCAGCGTTGTGTGAAGGAAAGCACCCGCGCCCAGCAGCACCTGCGCAGCTATCTTAATGAACACGCGTTGCGCCTGCCCGCCGGGTTCCGCTTGTGCCGGCCCGAAGCGTTGCCGCGTCTGCTTACTTTAAAGGAGTGGAGCCCGCGCCAGAAGTTACTGTTAGGCGAGATGCACGGCAGCCTGATCGCCACCCGCGAGCGCCGCACGCGCCTGCGCCGGATGATGGCGCTGGAGATCGAGGAAGCGCCGCCTGAGTTCCTGCGTCTCTACAAGCTGGCCGGGCTGAACCTGATCACCACCTATGCCCTGATCGCGGTCATCGGCGACATCACCCGCTTTGCCAGCAGCAAGCACCTCGTCAGCTACCTCGGACTTAACCCCAGCGTCGTGCAAAGCGGCGAGTTTGAAGGCAGCGGCGCCTTGCACGGGCACGGCCGCGGCAGCCTGCGGGCCCTGCTCATCCAGGCCAGCAAACGGCTGCTCACCACCGTCAACCCCCTGCAAAAGTGGGGCCTCTCCGTCGCCCTGCGGCGCGGCCACAACAAAGCGGCGGTGGCCGTCGCCCGGAAGCTCACGGTCGCCGTCTGGCACGTCCTGCAAGGGCACTGGAACAAAGCCTTGGAGGAAACCACCACGTTGCTGACCAAGCTCACCAAGCTGGCGACCGACCTCGGCGTGCCGACACTGAAGGAACTCGGCTACGCCAGCAAGGTGGCGTTCCAGGAGCAGAAGTTAGCGGTGCTGCGCACCTATCCCTAAAGGATGGGGAACCACGGTTCCCCAAACCCCTCCTCTCGGGGGAACAGCAGGCTCCGCCCCACCAACCCCCCCGAAGAACCCACCAAACTAAAATGACCAACTAACCCATTGACTTAACCACATGCCTGCAGCGCATGGTTCGGCGACTTCGGTCGATTCATTTGGTGCGGTTGAAGCGCATAACAGTGCCGCTGTCCGGGTCGCCAATGGTGTCGATGAGACCGTAAGGCGCCTTATTCGCGGTCAGGCCAAGAGTCCAAAGCTCGATCCCGGTCGAGTCCAAATAGACTCCCCAATGAGTTTTGAGGTTACCACTGCCGTCGTCCACGCTGCCAACGCTGTCGAGCCGCCAGCGTCCAGAGCGTGTTTCCTGCCGGTCGAGAACATACACCGCCGGTGAAGTGTCTCGCCAAAATGGAAAATTGGTGGCGGTAAAAGTGCCGTCTGAACGCAACTCTACAGAACAGGGCCTGCTATCGACGACACTGAGGCCGTCCGCTGTGACCGTCTGCTCTGCAAGCGCGTAAACGCCGGCCACATCGGCCTCTTTGGGTTTCTCGGTCGTAAAGAGGTGGGCATATGGGTTGTATTGGCAGCCGGTGGAAAGGACGGCGCCGAGTATGGCTAGAACAAGAGCTTTCATTCTGACGAGGCGCGAGAAGTCGCCGAACTCGAAGTAGGCGAAATCATTTCGCATTTAAAGGCGCAAGGGTTTCGCCTATTTCGGTGGGGGCTGGGGGGAGGCGGTGGAAAGGCGAAAGGGGGTTTCGAAGGTTCGGGTGGGGTTCTCGGGGGGGAGAGGGGATGGGCGAAGCGCTGCGGGGGAGGCTGGGGGAGGGTGAGAGGTGAGACAAGCGGAAGTTTTTTTTCCTAGTCGAGGCGAGGGAGGAAGCTGCGGGATGAGGGGAAGCGAAGGAAAAGAAAGGGCTGGACAGGCGGGTGGGGTTTGCGGTGGGGTCGGCGCGCTCTTCGGAGCGGTATGGCGATGCTCCCCCTGCATTTGATCTCACGGCTGTCGGTCTCCGCGTGCCCCGGTGTGGCGGCGGGGGGCGTGGCCGGGGCAAAGGTGGGGCTGCGCTGGGCTGGGACCGGGGAAACGGCGGTTTTGGGGCTGGCCCCTTTCGTCGCGGGGTCCATCCGGGCGGCCGCGGGGGCCCGCTTCCGGCAAATGGGACGGCGCTTCCGGCAAATGAGACCGCGCTTCCGGCGAATGGGACGCCGCTTCCGGCAAATGGGACCGCGCTTCCGGCAAATGGGACGCGCGCTTCCGGCAAATGGGACCGCGCTTCCGGCAAATGGGACCGGGTCCCGGATGGTTTTGTCGTCCGCTTCCGCCAAATGGGACCGGTCCCATTCCGCGGATGCGGGGTCCCATTCCGCGGATGCGGGGTCCCATTCCGCGGATGCGGGGTCCCATTTCGCGGATGCGGGGTCCCTTTCCGCGGAGGCGGGGGCCCGCGGCCGGGAGGAGCGAGCCCTTTTCTCCCGGAAACCGGCCTGGAGCCGGGGCGCACCGGGCCGGTTCGCCGCCGGACGCGCCTCGGAGCCCGGGTGGACGGCCCTTTTCCCGGAGGCCGGCGCCCGCGCCGGGGCGGGGCCTCGCGCTCTCAACCTGCCCGCTCCCCTAGATGCCCCGATGGGACGAAGGGCGCTGGGACGAAGGGCACTGGGACGACAGTCTGATTTCCAACGCAGCCAACCCACCCAAGAAACGCCGAATCATGAAACGACAAAAGTATTTCCCCAGCCGCATCGCCGATCAGGTCCTTTGGCTGATCAATTACCTCAATAAGCTGCCGGGCTACGCCACGGCGCTCGGGCTCGCTTCGGGCGATCTCGCGGCGGCGCTGGCGGATGCCAAGTGGGTGGTCTATGTCCTCGGGACGTGGCTGCCGACGGTGCGGGCCTTTGCCCCTTCGACGACGGATGCGGTGGATAATGTGCTCGAGGGGACGGGCGATGAGGTGGCGGTGCTGCCGACGTTCACGGCTCCGGCGCTGCCGACCGGGGTGGTGGCGGTGCTGCCGGGGGCGCTGACGCGCCTTTTTAAGACGGTGGCGCTGCTGAAGGATGCGCCGGGGTATCTGGAGACGATCGGGACGGATCTGGGGTTCGAGGGGCCGGAGGATACGATGTCGAAGGCGCTGAAATTCACGACGCGCGCTGGAGCAAGGGACGGGAAGTATGCAGGTGGTGAAGCTGACTTTTTACAAATACGGGCACATGGGGGTCTATATCGAGAGCCAGCGCGGGCTCGGGCGGGTGGGAATTCCTGACGATCGATACGGAGAGCCCGTATGTGGATGAGCGCGCGCTGCTGGCCGCCGGGGTGCCGGAGGTGCGGAAGTATCGGATGCGCTTCTGGGATAAGGGGACGCCGAATGGGGATTGGACGGATATCCAGACGCTGACGGTGAGCCCGTAGGCCGGCCCTCCTCGAAGACGCGGCCCTTTTAGCCCGAAAAATCTGACCTCTCTCAAATCTCATGGCTTACGACCCTTTGCTTCCGACGGATCACGGCGATAACTCCTCGGCGGAGATGCGCGCGCAACTGGCCGGGCTGAAGGCGCTCATCGATGCGGTGCCGGCGGGGCCCGCCGGGGCGGATGGGCGGATGGAGCGGATGGGGCGGATGGGGCTCCGGGGGCCGATGGGGCGCCGGGGAGCGCCGGGAGAGGTGACGGTGTCGGATTTGATGGCGGCGCTGACGGCGGAACGGGTGAACAATGCGCGGAATCCGTCGTCGCTTTCGCCGCTGAGTATCGCGCTGAGCGATCCGCCGACGCAGGGGCAGGTGCAGGCGGTGGTGGATTATGTGAATGGGATGCTGGCGGCGATCCAGCGGACTTAGCAGGGGCGTGAGGGGTGAGTGGGGGCCCGGGTAGGGTGGGCAATCCTGCCCGCGGGGCGAGGCATCTGGCGTGGTGGCGGTGCGCACGGCGGAGGGTGGTTTCGGGGGCGGGACGCCCGCCCTACCCGAGACCACCACTTCCGTCGGCTACGCCTTTACTTCAGCCGCTCCAGGGATTGGTCGCCAGCGCGGGTGAGCGTTTTACCCATCACTCATCACTCATCACCAATCACGCAGCCCTCCTCCCGGACAGCGCTGGTTTGACTTCGGGGCGGTTTCCGGTTTGCAGTGGGGGCTCCATGAAGTTCCCCCTGTCTCTCGCTTTTCCTGCCTCCGCGCGGCTCGCGCTCGTCTTGTCCGTGGCCTTCGCGCCCTCGCTTCTGGGTGCGGAGGCGCCGGGGGAGGCGGCGAAGCGGCAGCAGGTGGGGAAGGCGGGGCCGAACCGGTATTTCACGCCGGCGAATCAGGTGCTGACGCCGGCGGGGGTGCAGGTGGAGTTGCCGGGGCTGCGGCCGCAGGCGATCGCGCTGAGCCCGGATGCGCGGCTGCTGGTGACTTCAGGGAAGACGGCGGAGCTGGTGGTGCTGGATCCGAAGTCGGGGAAGATCCTGCAGCGGGTGGCTTTTCCGGGGAAGGTGCCGGTGGTGCCGGAGTCGACGCTTTCTCCAGGGGATGCGGCGCCGCAGGTGGTGGGGACGCAGGTGAAGCCGGATACGGGGGCGCAGTTGAGCTTCACGGGGATGGTGTTTTCGCCAGAAGGGCAGCGCCTTTATCTCTCGAATGTGAATGGGGACATCAAGGTGTTCTCGATCGAGAAGGATGGGAAGGTGGTGGGGCTGAAGACGTTTGCGCTGCCGGATGTGAAGGGGGCGAAGCGGAAGCAGGAGATCCCGGCGGGGCTGGCGGTGTCGCGCGATGGGAAGTTCCTGTATGTGGCGGGGAATCTGGGGAATAGGCTGATCGAGATCGAGACGGCGACGGGGCTGGTGGCGCGGATGTGGGACGCGGGGGTGGCGCCGTTCGATGTGGCGCTGGCGGAGGGGAAGGCCTATGTGAGCAATTGGGGCGGACGGCGCCCGGGGAAGGGGGATCTGACGGGGCCGGCGGGGCGGGGGACGACGGTGCGGGTGGATCCGGTGCGGAGTATTGCGAGTGAAGGGTCGGTGACGATCGTGGATTTGCAGCAGGGGAGGGTGTCGAGTGAGCTGCTGGTGGGGTTGCACGCGTCGGCGATCGCGGCGTCGCCGGATGGGAAGTATGTGGTGGTGGCGAACTCCGGCAGTGACACGCTGAGTGTGATCGATACGCGGACGGATAAGATCGCGGAGCGGATTTGGACGCGGGAGCCGTCGGATCTTTTCGGCGGCACGCCGAACGCGCTGACTTTCGACAAGACGGGGAAGTGGCTGATGGTGTGCAACGCGACGCAGAACGCGGTGGCGGTGATCAAGTTCAACCCGACGGGGGAGGAGGGGTCGAAGCTGGTGGGGATGGTGCCGGTGGGGTGGTTTCCGGGGGCGATCGTTTACGATGCCGTGCACAAGCTGATGTGCGTGGCGAATATCAAGGGGATCGGCTCGACGAGGAGGTTCAAGCCGGGGGAGAAGGTGAAGCTGAATTCGAAGGATTACTTTGGGACGCTCTCGCTGGTGCCGGTGCCCTCGGAGAAAGAGCTGGGAGTGCAGCATCAAATCGTGCTGGCGAACATGCGATACCCGCTGCTGGAGGCGGCAAAGCTGCCGCCGCGGGCGGGAGAGGCGGCGAAGCCGGTGCCGGAGCGGGTCGGCGAGCCGAGTGTGTTCAAGCACGTGCTTTATATCATCAAGGAGAACCGGACCTACGACCAGATCCTGGGCGACATGAAGACGGGCAACGGGGATCCGAGCCTGACGCTTTTCGGCGAGAAGGTGACGCCGAATCAGCACAAGCTGGCGCGGGAATTCGTGCTGCTGGACAACACGTATTGCAGCGGGATCCAGAGCGCCGACGGGCATCAATGGACGGACAGTGCGATCACGACGGACTACGTGGAGCGCGGGCACGCGGGCTGGCCGCGGAGCTACCCGAACATGAAGACGGAGGACTCGATGGATGCGCTGGCTTATTCGTCGGCGGGGTTCATCTGGGACAATGCGCGCGCGCACAAGGTGAGCGTGCGGAATTACGGCGAGGCGTGCATTTCCGAATGCGGATGGAAGGACAAAAGCAGGAAGGGAAAGCCGACGTGGACGGATTATTTTCGGGATTTCACGGAGGGGACGGGGCTGACGATGATTCGTTGCAAGCCGGGGATCGAGACGATGCGGTCGTTCTGCAAGCTGGACACGGTGGGCTGGGATATGACGGTGCCGGATGTGATTCGCGCGGCGGAGTTCATCAAGGAACTGAAGGGCTTCGAGAAGAAAGGGGAGATGCCGCAACTGATGATCATGTTACTGCCGAACGATCACACCGGGGGAGCGAAGGCCGGGGTGCCGACGCCGGCGGCGCAGGTGGCGGATAATGATCTGGCGTTTGGGCGCATCGTCGAGGCGATCAGCCACAGCGCGTTTTGGAAGGACACCTGCATCTTCGCGATCGAGGATGACCCGCAAAATGGGGCGGACCACGTGAGCGGCTACCGCACGACGGCCTACGTCGCGAGCGCCTACACGAAGCGGGGCAAGACGGTGAGCACGCAGTACAACAACACGAGCATCGTGCGGACGATCGAGCTGATCCTGGGGTTGCCGCCGATGAATATCATGGACGCCAGCGCGACGCCGATGAGCGACTGCTTTAACGAGGTGCCGGACCTCACGCCGTTCAACACGGTGCCGAATCAAATCCCGCTGGCGCTGATGAATCCCGAGCCGAAACAGATCGCCGACCGCCAACTCCGGCGCGATGCGATCGTCTCCGCGAAGCTGCCGCTCAGCGAGCCGGACAAGTGCGACGAAGATCTGCTCAACCGCATCCTGTGGCGCGCGGTGAAAGGCACGAAGATCCCGTATCCGGAGTGGGCGGTGACGAAGGTGGAAGACGACGACGACTGAGCGGCGGCGTGCTACGCGCCGCGCTTCTTGGCCACGCGCTCGCCAGCGGCGGCGCAGGCTTCCGCGATGCATTCGAGTTCATCGAGGAAGATCTTCCGCCGAGGAGGCGGCAGTGCGTCGAGGACCTGGTCCTGCAACTCGAGCGCGACCTTTTTCGCCCGCTCGAAAGTGCGCTTCCCGGTCGCGAGCACGCGGACGCGCCGGGCGCGGCGGTCGAGTTCGTGGGCGTGGCGCGACACGAGTCCGGCGGCTTCCATGCGCGAAAGGGTGGAGGTGATGGTGTTCGGATCGCTGGCCATCAGATCCGTGAGCGTGCGCTGCGTGAGCCCCTGGGGGTCGCCTTCGATCAGCCAGCGCAGGATGCTGAATTGATCCGGGGTGATCTCGAGATGGGCGATGCGCTGGCGAAAGGATTGATTGAGCCCGTACCACGCGCGGCGCAGGAGAGGCGGCAGGCGCTTCGGCTCGGTGGGAAGGGAAGTGGACGGGGGCTGGGGCAGGCATGGGTGCGGTGGGCAAATTAATACGTGTAAGTAATGTTTTGACAAGACGCGCCTGCCGCGCTTTAAGCATTCCTCCCACCTCCCCGGCGACTCGCCCCGCTTCCTCTCCCGCCATGAAACTCCCTCTCGCTCCTCGGCTCTCCTTTTCTCCATCCTCGCAGCGCATCCGCTGCACGCGGCGAAGAAGCCGGCACCCGCGGCAAAGGCGGCGGCCCCTGCGGCAGCCGCGGAAGGCGCCAAGCACGGCTGGCTCGATTGGCGCGGACCGTTCCAGACGGGCGTCTCGATGGAGAAAGGGCTGCCGGACAAGATGGACGCGAAGAAGGCGCTGTGGACCGCGGATTTCCCGGGCCAATCCTCGCCGGTCATCGCCAACGGCAAGCTCTACATCATGGGCTTCGACGGCGAAGGTCCGGACCTGCAGGAAGGCGTCGCCTGCTTCGACGCCGAGACCGGCAAGATGCTTTGGAAGCAGCTCTTCAACGATTTCCTCAGCGACGTCATCTATCTGCGCTACGCCAATTCCAGCCCGACGATCGATCCCGAGACGGGCAACGTTTACATCCAGAACAGCTCAGGACTTTTCGCGGCCTTCACGGCCGACGGCAAGCTGCTCTGGAAGCACTCGATGATGGAGGAATTCGGGCGGATGACCTTCCCGAACAACCGCACGGCGTCGCCGCTCATCGACAAGGATCTGGTCATCACGCGCGGCATCACCGCGGCGTGGGGCGCCTACGGTCCTCCCGGCGATCGCTTCTATGCCTTCGACAAAAAGACCGGCGAACTCGTCTGGTCCAGCGCGCCCGGCGCGCTGCCGCAGGACAATACCTTCTCGCATCCGTGGCTGAGCTTTCTCAAAGGGCAAGCGCGTGCTCTATTCCGCGGGCGGCGACAGCAGCCTCCTCTGCCTGAATGCGCGCACCGGCGAACCGCTCTGGCGCACGCCGGTGGCCAAGGCGGGCGCCAAGGGCGGCATCAATGCCGCCGTGCTGGAGTACAAGGGCAACATCATCGTCAATCCACGAGAGCGAGAACATCGACACGAGCGACGTGGGCCGCATGGCGGCCTTCAAGATTCCGACCGAGATCAAGCCGCCGTCGCCGCAGGCGCCGCAGGTCTTTGAGACACGCGAACTCGAGCAATGGCGCAATCCGGTCGGTGCGCTCGCCAGCTCGCCGGTGCTCGTCGGCGATCGCATCTACCAGGTGAGCGGCACGGGCGATCTCGCGGCGATCGAATGCCGACGACGGCAAAGTCTGTGGAAGAAGAAGCTCGGCATCGAGCAGCGGCAGAGCAGTCCTTTCTATGCGGACGGAAAACTTTACATCGCCATGTATGTCGCCGCGCCGGCAGGGCAGACGGCTGGCGTCGGAGAGCGTGGGCGACGGCGAACTGTTTGTCGTCAAGCCGAGCGACAAGGACGCGGAAATCCTGAGCCGCACGATGCTCGATCGGCAAATGCTACGGCTCGCCGATCGGCTACAACGGCAAGATCTACATGCAGACCGAAAAGAAGCTCTATTGCTTTGGCAAGAAGGGAGACAATCCCGGGCTCGCGCCCGCGCCTGAGCCGGAAAAATGGCCGCGCCCGGCGCGAAGACGAAGCTGCAGATCATCCCTTACGAAGTGCTGCTCAGCCCCGGCGGCAAACAAGCCTTCCGCGTGCGCGCGCTCGATGCGAATGGCTTCACGGTCGAGGACAACATCGATCCGAAGACGGTGAAATGGGAGCCATTCATCCCGCCGACGGCGCTCGTGAAGGTGACGATGAATGCGAGCTTCAACGCCGAAGGCGAGCTGGTCGCGGACACCGGAGAACGTGCCCAGCGCGGACAGTTCGAGGCGTCGCTCGGCGATCTGAAAGGGTTACTTCAAAGGCCGCATCCTGCCCGATCTGCCGCTCACGCAGGACTTCGAGAAATACGAGCTGACCGAGGACACGTCCAAGCCGCCGCCGCCCGGCGTGCCGAACACGCTCGAGCCGCCGACGCCCTTCGCCTATCCGCCGCTGCCGTGGAATGCCGCGCGTTTCCAATTCGAGGTGCGCGACAAGGACGGCAACAAGGCGCTGTGTCAAGACGATCGACAACAAGCGACTGCAGCGCGGCACGGTCTTCATCAACCGCCCCGACCTGAAGAACTACACGATCGAGGCCGACGTGCTCAGCGAGGGGAACAAGCGCAAGATGTCCGAGGTCGGCCTGGTCAATCAGCGCTACCTCATCGTCCTCAAAGGCAATGCGCAGGCACTCGAAGTCACCTCGAACCAGGAACTGCTCCAGCAAAGCGTGCCCTTCAAATGGAGCCCGAACGAATGGTATCACCTCAAGACGCGCGTGGATGTGGCAGCCGACGGCAGCGGCGTGGTGCGCGCCAAGGCGTGGAAGAAAGGCGACCCCGAGCCGGAAGCCTGGACGATCGAAGTGCCGCACAAGCATGCGCACACGGAAGGTTCGCCCGGCCTCTTCAGCTTCACGCCGCAGGAACAGCGCGCCTGGATCGATAACATCGCGGTGACCCCGAACAAGTAACTCATGAACACTCTCCACGCACCCTTCATCCTCGCCTGTCAGCATCGCCGCGCTCACTCGTCTCGTCCCACGCCGAAGACTGGCCGCAGTGGGGCGGCAATGATCCCGGCCGCAACATGTATTCCCCGGCCAAGGGCTTCCGGACTCAAGTTCGATCCGGGCAAGTTCAAGCCGAACTCCGAGGACATCGACACTGTCCACGACCAAGAATGTGAAGTGGGTCGCCAAGCTCGGCTCGCAGACCTACGGCAATCCCGTCGGTCGCCAACGGCAAAATTTTCGTCGGCACGAACAACGCCACGCCGCGCGATCCGACAGTTCAAGGACGATCGCGGCAACCTTCTACGCCTTCAACGAATACAACGGCGAATTCCTCTGGCAGCTCGCCGTGCCCAAGCTCGCCAGCGGCAAGGTGAACGACTGGGAATATCTCGGCATCCTCAGCTCGCCGCTCGTCGAGGGCGACAACGTCTATGTCGTGACCAACCGCTGCGAAGTCGTCTGCCTCGATCGCGAATGGCATGGCCAATGGCAATGATGGCCCGTTCAAGGACGAAGGCCAAATACCTGGCGGGCCCGGCAAGCCGCCGATCGAAGCCCGGCAAGAAGGACGCCGACATCCTCTGGAGGTACGACATGATGGATGAGCTCGGCGTTTTCCCGCACAACGCCTCGAACTGCTCGGTCATTACGCTCGGCGACACGCTGTTCGCCTGCACCTCGAACGGCCAGGACTGGACTCACGTGAACATTCCTTCGCCGCTGTCGCCGAGCTTCATCGCGCTCGACAAAAAGACCGGCGAGTTCCTCGGCGAAGACGACGCCGAGATCGGTCCGCGCATCATGCACGGCCAGTGGACCTCTCCTTCGATCGGCAAGGTGAATGGCAAGAAGCAGGTCTATTTCGGCGGCGGCGACGGTGTGCTCTACGCCTTCGATCCGACGCCGGTGAAGGAAGGCGACGTCGAGCTTCATCAAGAAGGTCTGGTGGTTCGACGCCGTGCCCGAGGAGTACAAGAAGGACAAGGACGGCAAGCCGATCAAATATCCCGCCGCGGAAGGCCCGAGCGAGATCAACTCGACGCCCGTCTTCTACAAGAACCGCGTCTATGTCGCCGATCGGCCAGGATCCCGAGCACGGCGAAGGCGTCGGCCGGCTCGTCTGCGTCGATGCGACCAAGACCGGCGACATCACCAAGACCGGACTGATCTGGGACTTCAAAGAAATCCACCGCTCCATCTCGACGGTCTCCATCGATCCCGAGAACCGGCCTGCTCTTCGTCGCCGACTTCAGCGGCTTCGTCTTCTGCCTCGATGCCGAGACGGGCAAGAAGTATTGGGAGTCACGACATGAAGGCGCACATGTGGGGCTCGACCTTCGTGGCCGATGGCAAAGTTTATGTCGGCGACGAAGACGGCGATTTCGTGATGCTCGCGGACTCGAAGGAGAAAAAGGTTCTTCACGAAGTGAACATGGGCGCGCCGGTCTATTCCACGCCCATCGTGGCCAATGGCACGATGTATATCGGCACGCAGACGCATCTCTTCGCCATCTCTGGCGATGCGAAGCCGGATAAAGCGAAGGACCCGAAAGCACCAGCCGAGGTAAAGGTCACGGTCTCGGAGACGAATACGACGGTAACGGAAACTTCCACCGAGTCCGCACCGGTGATGCCGGCCAAGGCAACGTCAAAGCCGGCGAAAGGAAAGGCGAAGCCGAAGAAGTAAATCCATCTGCGGCCGGTTATGCCGCACATGAAACCCGGCTCGGCGGTCAAATGATCGTCGAGCCGGCTTCCTTTTCACCTCAATCGCCGAAGCTGCAGCCCCCAACTCATGAACACCTCCACGACGTCGCGACTCACCCTCACGCAATGGCTGATCATTGCCATCGCTGCCATCGGGTTCCTCTTCGATACCTACGAATTGCTGATGACACCGCTGATCGGTGTGCCGGCGATCGCGGAACTCACGAAGCTTCCACCGAACCATCCCGACGTCACGGCGTGGATGGGTCGACTCCTCTGGATGACGGCGCTTTGTGGCGGGACGTTTGGCCTGCTCGGCGGGTGGTTGATCGATCGCTTTGGGCGCAAGACCATTCTGGCGGCGAGTATCTTTCTCTACGCCTTTTCGCCCTTTGCCGCGGCCTTTAGCACTTCACTGGGCTGGTTCATCTTCTTTCGTTGCACGACCTTCATTGGTGTCTGTGTCGAGTTTGTCGCTGCCATCACATGGCTTGCGGAATTGTTTCCCGAGCCCAGGCGCAAGAAGATCGTGCTCGGAAGCACGCAAGCGTTTGCCTCATTGGGCGGCTTGGTGGTCACGGCGATCAGTCTTTGGATTGGCAATCATGCCACCGAGCTTCCCAGTCTCCCGATTTCGGCGGCTTTCAATCAGCATGCGCCTTGGCGCTACCTTTTGATCACCGGATTGCTGCCCGCGATTCCCATTGCGCTGATGCTCCCTTTCGTCCCGGAATCTCATGTCTGGAAGGAAGGGCAACTGGCGAGAACACTGAAACGTCCAAGCTTCCTGGCCTTGTTTGCGCCGGAGTTAAGACGCGTTACTCTGATCACCGCTGCGCTTTCCGCTTGTGCCTACGCTGCTGCGTTTGGCGCGTTGCAGATTACCACCCGCAGTGTGGTGCCGGGTCTTCCAGAATTGGCCGAGCAGCGAAAGGCATTGGTGCCGTTGCGAGCTGAGGCAGCCGACTTGAACAAGCAACTCGGTGCCATCATGCCCGCGTTTAACCAAGCCTTGGCGGAAGTTCCCGGACTCGAATTGCTGGCTGGGGAGCGCGCCAGGACGCGTATTGCGCAGCGTGCCGCAAAGAAGGCTGAGAACAAGGAGCAGTTGGCCGCTCTCGGAAAGCAGTTCGCTGGTTACGACGAGGAACTGGCCACGCTCACGGCGCAAAACCCTGAGGTGAAGCAGACGATCATGGAACGGGAGAAGTTGCTGAAGGCTCTCGGTGACAATCGGGAGAAGCAAGTGCCGGCCATGGGTGCGATTAGTGAACGCGGCGAGCAGGTCCAATTTGGACAGGAGCTTGGCGGACTGGTCGGCCGGATCCTTCTGGCTGTGCTTTTGCTGACGGCCATTCCGCACGGCCGGATGCTGAGGTTATTTCTGGTCCCAGGCATCATTGCTTTCGCGGTTACTTACACTCAGTTCTACCAGACGGGCGGGATGATCTTTGCCGTCGGAGTGTTCCTTTGCGGGCTCTTTGTCGTTGCTCAGTTCAGCTACTTTGGAGAATACCTGCCGAAGATTTTCCCGGTCCATCTCCGCGGAACTGGCGGCTCTTTTGCCACCAACGTGGGAGGTCGCATGATCGGGACTTCTGCGGCCTTCCTTTCGACGAATATCATCGCGCCGATGCTTAACCCGCATCCGACCTACGACCACTTTGCGATCGCCGCGGGCATCGTCGGAGTCAGTGTCTTTGTCATCGCTCTCGGGCTAAGTTTCTTCCTGCCCGCGCCGGCGGCCGGATTGGACCCGGTAAAGCGTGGAGAGCACAACGTCGTTTGATCCCACTACCTTGAGCCCGCGAAGAATGTGGGACTCGGCAAGAGCAGGAAGGTGAGCGGGGTGAGCTCGCCTCCGTGGTGAATCGCACCTTTGCGGGAAAAGGGTATCTGCGCGCGCTGATCAGGCGCAGTGGGGGTGGACTTTCCGATCATATTAAACGCTGCTCCGTGTTCAATATCGTTCCTTGCCGTGCTCGAGAGCGCAAGCCGCTGATGAATATTTCCAGCTTCTGAGACCGCTACATTTTCGAGCGCGCCCGATTCACCTCGGACTCACCCGCATGAACCAGACGCACGAAGAAATCGATCCCGAGGTGATGAGTCGCGTCGCGCGTGGGGACGTTTCCGCCTTTGCTGAGCTCTATGATGGCATGGCAGCGCCGCTTTTTTCGTTTGCCATGCGGATTTTGCGCGACGGGGGAGAAGCAGAGGATTTGCTTCAAGATGTGTTCGTGAAAATATGGAATCACGCCGGAAGTTACGACCCGCAGCGCGGCACGCCGTTCGCGTGGGCGGCGACGCTGACTCGGTACAAGGCCATTGACCGCCTGCGGGCTCGTCATCGGCGGGAGCGTCTTTCGGAGGCCGCGGGAAACGAGGTCCTCGACGCAAGCGAGCCGTCCCGGACCGCTGTCGATGACCGGCCTGATGCGGAGGCGCTGCGAAGCGTTTTCGGCCGGCTATCCGCGGAGCAGCGCGAGGTCATCGACCTCGCCTTTTTTTCCGGGCTCACCCAGCCGGAAATTGCGGCACAACTGCAGCAGCCGCTCGGCACCGTTAAAGCACGCATCCGGCGGGGGATGCTAAAGTTGCGAGATTTCCTCGCAGGCAAATTATGATCGACGAACGTGCGGAAGAGCGCGCATCGCTCTATGTTCTGGGTCTTCTCGAGGAAGGTGAGGCCAAGCATTTCGCCGACGAGATGCGTGAGAATCCCGACCTCTCAGCATTGGTGGACGATCTCCAGCGAGCGACGGCGAGCCTTGCAGCGGAAGTTCCGCCACATCCGCTTCCGGCGCGTTTGCGAGCTCGTGTCCTGGCTCAGATCCGAGGCGATTTGCCGGCCGCGTCTACGGTTGGCTACTGGTGGGTTGGCTGGGCGGCGGCGGTCGTGTTTTTCTGCGGGTGCGTGGCGCTATTGCGCGAACGGGCGCAACTCGAATCGGATCTCGCCGCTTTAGAGCAGCGCGACGCACTAGCCAGCGTGGAAATCGTGCGTTTGCGCTCGCAGTTGACGGGTGATCCTTCAGCGGGAGCAGTGGCAATCTGGGATGGTGAACGCCAGCGCGGAGTTCTGGATGTAGTGAGACTGCCGCAGGTGCGGACGGATCAAGACTACCAGTTATGGCTCGTTGATAGCGCTTATCCCGAACCAGTCAGTGGTGGCGTCATCCGAGTGGGCAGCACCAGCCGGGGCCGCACCTCTTTCGAGCCCTCGAAGCCCGTGCATCGTTTATCCAAGTTTGCAGTGAGCCTTGAGCGCCAAGGCGGCGTGGAAAAGGCGGAGGGTCCGATGGTGCTGCTGAGCGAGTAGGGGAGGTCAACTAATCGGGACCCGAGTTTGGCGCAAGGACGGCGCCACTCACGGCGTCGACGAGGTGCTCCTGCTTCCGACGAGGTGGGTGAAAGCAAGTCCTTTGATCCTACGGACGATGCGGCAGACGCACCTGTTCGTTTTTTTGAAAGTATTTGCATCCGACGGTTGGCGAGAGGCGCAACAAGCACAAAAGACGGCGTGCTTCTTCCGTGGTCACCCATGGGCGCGAGCGTCTCCAGTCACCAATCAGTCCACGAAGTTTCCACCGCCTATGAACCTCTCTTTTGGCGCCGTCGATCGGCGCTCCTTTCTCCGCCGTGCCAGCGCGCTCGGTGCCACCAGTCTTGTTGCAGGTGCCGGCTTTGGTCCTGCATTTGCCCCGCACGCGTCTGCGAATATGCCGGGCGTCAGCAGTGGGGACATTGATATCCTCAAGTTCCTCGCGGCTGCCGAGCTCGTGGAAGACGACCTTTGGCAACAGTATGCGGAACTTGCCGTTGGCAACCCCAAATACATCGCCGCTCTCCAGCGAATCGATCCCTCCCTCCCGCGATATATTCAGGACGATCGCGATGACGAGCGCAGCCATGCCGCGCTCATCAATGCCTACCTAGTCTCGATCGGACAGCAGCCGGTAAATCTCGATGGGTTTCGCACTCTTCCGAGCGTGCGGGTTCGTGGCGCAGACCAGACAAAGGGACGGCTCACCAACCTGACCAACTTGACCATCGATACGAGCTGGTACAACCGCTACCGCAGCTCTGACAATCCCGATTTCGGTGCTACTTTCCCGCAGGTCGTTACCATCAAAAACCAAACGACGGTGCCGATCTCCGACACGATCAGCCGGAATGAACTCGATGCCATCGCACATTCCGCGGCCTTCCATTTCGCCACGATCGAGCAAGGCGGCAGCAGCCTCTATGCTTCGCTCGTCACCAAGGTGACCGACCTGGATGTGCTGGCAATCCTTACCTCGATCGGACCGGTCGAGGTGTATCACTTTGCGGCTTTCCACAAGTCACTTGAGCTAATGCTCCCGGTGCGGACCGCCAATGTGCAGTTCCCGAACTTCCGCACCAATCCCGGAGTTTCGCAGGCCATCTTTCCAGAGCCGTGCGAGCTCTTCGATATTGCCTTTCCTGGTAGCTCGGTGATTCGGCCGCGGACGACCGAGAAAGCCGGGGCTCTCGCGACGGCAGTCGGTTTGGTGCAGTCGAAAATCTTCGAAGGTCAGCCACAAGCGTTCTTCGACGCCGTCGTCGCGCTGGCTACCGCTGCGGACAACGCCACGCGCACCAGCGCCGTGAGCTAACCCGTCCCTTTATCAACTGCCTACCTTACTTATGAATCGACGTAACTTCCTTCAACGCACCACCGCCGGTGTGGGCGCAACTGCTCTTCTCTCATCCTTCATGGCTAGCCGCTCCCACGCGGTGCTGCCGACTAATGCGGGCGTCACCGCTGGCGACATCGCAATCCTAAAATTCCTTGCCGCCGCCGAACTGGTTGAGGACGACCTCTGGCAGCAGTACTGCGAACTTGCCTCCAACAACGTCAAGTTCTCGAAGTCCTTGAGCCGCATCGACCCATCTCTCGTGCGCTACATCTGCGACGATCGCGACGACGAACGCAGCCACGCGCTTCTGATCAACGCCTACCTTCAAGCCATCGGCGAGACGCCAGTCAACCTCGACGCCTTCCGCACGCTGCCGAGCTCCACGGCACAAGGAGCGGAAAACGTCGGGCGCTTGACCAACCTGATGAATCTGACGGTCGACACGAGTTGGTATAATCGCTACCGGAGCTCCGGCAATCCGGACTTCGGCGATACCTTCCCACAGCTCGTCGAGATCTCGAATCGCCCGACGATTCCCGTCGATGACCGGGTCTCCGCGGGCGCCATGCAAGGCATCGCTCACAGCGCCGCCTTTCACTTTGGCGCGATCGAGCAGGGTGGCGGCAGTCTCTACCTGTCGCTTATGCCAAAGGTAACCAGCCTCGTCGTCCTCGATATCCTCGCGGCCATCGGCCCGGTGGAGATTTACCACTTCAGCGTGTTCCACAAGACGCTGGAAAGACTTTTTCCGGTCAATGCCGGTCGCGGGCTGAAGTTTCCAAACCTCCGTAAAAACCCGAGCGTCTCTCAGGCGATCTTCCCCGAACCGTGCAAATTCCTCAGCACGGACTTGCCGACCTGCTCGGTCATTCGGCCGCGGAGCACGGAAAAAGCGGGTGCGGTTGCAGCCGCTACCGGCTTGGTGCAATCCGGGCTCTTTAATGGGCAACCGCAGGCGTTTTTCGATGCGGTCGTCTCGCTGGCCCAGGGCGCCGACGCCGCCATGCGGACGCTGTAACATATCTTCTGCTCACAGGCCGCGCCTCGTCGCCGACGGGCGCGGCCTTTTCTTTTTGATACGGGGCCGGTCCCCTTACCGCTGGCTCACACTGTATTTGAGCTTGTCGGCTTTTGGGATCAGTGAAGACGAGATCGTCGTCGCAGAAGAGCATCTTGCCGTAGAAGGACTTCAGACCCTTGAGATCGATCGGCACGGGTGACGGTCAGGTTGTTACTCCACAGCCACTCGGTAGAGTTGGAGGGTGATCCCGGTTTGGCGGTGGTATTCGGAGACGGCTTTGTTGTAGTCGCTGCGGGCTCGAAGCTCGGCGGCTTCGGCTTCGATCAGTTTCTTTTGCAGTTCTAGGACTTCAAAGGTGGTTCCGGCCCCGGCGCGGAGGCGTTCTTCGCCGGCAGCCAGACTTTCCTGCGCGAGGGCGCTGGCTTCGCTGGTGGACGTGATGCGCTCGCGAGAGGTGATAATTTGGCGCGAAGCGGCATCGACATCGACGACAAGCTGCTGCTCGAGACGCTGTAGATTGATGAGCGCCTGCGCGGAGGAAAGCTTCGCGGCGGCAACGCTGCCCTGGCCTTCGCGATTGGGAATGGGCACGCTGAAAATCGCCCCGGCACTCCACGACGTGCTGTCACGGCGGCCAACGCGGTCGAAGCTCCCAGCTAAGTCGCTATCGAATCCGAGAAGGCGCAGGCTGCCCGTGAGATCGAGGCGGGGGAGCGCCTGGTTTTTCGTGAGTGCGAGGGTGATGTCGCGGCGGCGGATTTCGAGAAGCGCTTGTTGGTAGTCAGGGCGGAGTTGCAGCGCGTTGGCGATGCCGGCTGGGACGTTCGGGCGGAAGTAAGGCTGAGGCGGCGGCTCGATTTCGACCTTCACGCTGAGCATCGGCTCGAGGTCGGTGGTGACGAGCTGCTTGAGAAGATTCTCGTTATCGCGGATGGCGCTGAGCGCGAGGATGACTTGTTCCTTCCGTGAGGCTGCCTCGGCGCGGGCGGTGGTGATGTTTAGTGGTGACATGACACCGATCTCCGCGCGCTTGGTATTGTCAGTGAGGAGCTGCAAGGCGAGGTCACGCGAGCGCTCGGCGACGCGGAGATTTTCGTGAGCGAAATAGAGCTCCGTGTAGACGAAATAGGTCGTGGTGATGGTATCGATGAGCTGCTTGCGGAGCGCCCATTCGGAGACGAGGACGCTGTTTCGAGCGATGCGAATGGCAGCGAGATTGGCGGTCGGTCCGAAGTCGCGGAGCAGAGGCTGGGTCAGGGAAAAGGAGGCATTGGAGCCGAACTGATCGTTGAAGTTGTCCGCGGTGCCGGTGTCGTTGCCCGTGCCGATGCCGAGGTCGTAGCTGGTGCCCAGCGGGGTGATGCCACTGAACCCCGTGCTAACGGTGTCGCCGCGCGTGACGTTGCGACGGCGCCCGTTGTTGCGGAGGCGAAGCTCATCTTCACTGAGGTGCCGGCCATTCTCGAAGAGTGCGTTTGTAGAGGTCTCGGAGCGGATGGCTGACAAGTCGAAGCGCGGGTCGAACCGACCGCGTTCGCGCGTGACCTGAGCCTCGGCGATGCGCGGCTCGAAGCGCTGGACCTGAATGCTGAAGTTCTTCGATAGCGCCATCTGAATCGCTGATTCGAGAGTGAGGTGCAACACACCGGGGCGGGAGACATTTTCTCCGCCCGCGTGCGCGGCGAGAGGGAGCAGGAAAAGAAGCGGGAGGAGGGCGCGAAGCATGGGCAGTAACAATCCGGGAGAGGTGGGAAAACTTATCGACTTCGAAGTGCCGGGAGCAGGGCGCGCGGCGGCGCCCATGTTCGGTGACCGTGTGCGAACATTCAACGATGAGCTCTCGCCTGAGCCTGAGTTGGGTGTGTGTCGCCGGACTTTGTCATAGTCCTGTCCCCGCTCGTTTGACACCACTCCGCGAGGCTCCTACTCTCCACGCCCCGATGTCCGTCAGCTCCCCCATCACCCGGCAAACGGTCGGGAAAACCTTCGTCGTCGCGAGCAGCGTGCTCGGGGTGGCGGCGCTCGCTCAGATCGGGGCGATCACATGGGCGCTGGCGACGAAGCGGCCGCTGCCCGGGCCAGCCGCTGAGGTGCGAGTCACGCCCGGTCGAATGATCGCGTCGGCGATTACCAAACCCGCGACACTCACGCTTCAACCGGCAGAAGCCCTGGCAGTCACAGCCCCGCTCCTCGAGGCGCCTGTGACTGCGCCCCCTGTGGTTGCGGCGATCGTCCCGCCGATGCGCCCCGTGCCGGTGCCGGTGGAGAAATTGGCCGAGAAAGCACAGCCGGAGACGCGGGCGCAGGAGTTGGTCGATCAAGGACGGACCTTGCGGGACCGCGGCGACATGAGCGGCGCGCTGACCAAGCTCCGTGAGGCGCAGACGCTCGAGCCGCAAAACCCGCAGATGTCCGCGGAACTGGCGCTGACTTTTGAGAAAATGAGCCTCCCCGATCGCGCCGCGGAGCATTGGCGGCAGATTTACGAGATGGGTGAATCGGCAGGATCCTACTTCATCGCGGCGGATGCGCGGCTGAAGCAAAGCCAGGCGCTGGCGATGATGGCGGCGCAAAAGGAAGCAGCCCCAGCGAACGTTGAGACGCCGGTCTCGCGCACGAATGCGGCAGCGGTGCTTGGACTCGGTGAGATCGGCCTCGTCGAAGCCAACGATCCCGCGTCCGAGAAAAAATTTAGTTTGCGCGTCCCGCTGAAGGCGCGCGCACGCGCAAAAATCAACGTCCGCGATGTGGTGATTCACGTCCTTTTTTACGATCGAGTCGGCGGGAAGGAAGTCGTCGAGACCAATGCCAACGTGAACTCCCGCTGGGCGAGCACGCCGCCAGATTGGGCCGAGCGCGACACGGAAGTTCTTGAGGTTGAATACGCCCAGCCACGGGCCGATCCGCGCGACGCAGGCCGCGAGGACCGGAAATATTTTGGCTACAACGTGCGCCTCTATTATAAGGGCGAGCTTCAGGATTCGCGCGCCGAACCGACCAGCCTCGCTGCGCAGTTTCCCGCTCCGCCGACTCTCCAGTGAATTTTTACCCGCATTCATGAACATCATTCTGGCCGACGACGACCCCGCGATTCTGCAGACGATGCTCGCGATCCTGCAGCAACTGCCCGGGCACGAGGTCCGGACGGCGACTGCGGGAGGATTGGCGCTCCAGGCAGCGACAGCGATGGGTGGCGTGGATCTGCTGATCACCGATGTGGTGATGGAGCCGATGAATGGCCTGATGCTCCGCGATGCTGTAGTGAAGCGGTTTCCCAGCGCACGCGTAATTTTCATCAGCGGCTACGACTTGAGCGATTATGCGGAGAAAACGCAGGGCAATCAGGTGCTGCAAAAGCCGTTTGAGCCCGCGGACTTGATCGCCGCCGTCGAGCGGGAAATCGGCGCAGCCGCCCAGCCGGTCGATCCAACGGCGCCGGTGCCCGTGGCCGTCCCGCGTGCGGCAGTGGCGCAGCCTGTGGCCCAGCCTCGGGCTGTAGCAGCGCAACCGCGTGTCGTCGCGGTGCCGGTGGCAACGCCGCGCGTCGCCGCTGGCGCTCCGGCGGTGAAAGTCGCGGCCCAGCCTCGCGCGGTGGCCGCACCTACCGCCCAGCCCCGCGCCGTCGCTCCGCCGACGGCGCAGCCACGTGCGGTCGCAGCGGCTCCATCCGTTCCCACGCCACGCGCGACTCCTACCGCTCCGACCAGTCCACAGGCCCGCCCCGGCCAACCTCGCGTCGCCGCCCAGCCGCAAGTCAGCGCGCAGCCGCGCGTCGCTGCCGCGGTGCCAGTGGCCGTGCCTCGTCCGGCCGTCGCCGCGGTTCCCACGCCCGTCGTCCCGCCGCCGCAACCGGTCCCGCCGCCGACCGAAACCGCCGACGGCACCGAGCGCGAGTCGCTCATCGGTGCAACGCTCGGCGCTTATCAAATCGTCAGCCAACTCGGAGAAGGCCGCTGGGGTCGCGTTTACGCTGCCGTGCAAATTGCGATCAATCGCCCCGTCGGACTCAAGGTTCTCGATACCGAACGCGCCTCGGACGAAACGCAAAAGTCGCGCTTCATCGCCGACGCCCGCGCAAAAGCGCATGTGCAACATCCCTCGATTTTGTCGGTCTACGAGGCAGGCGAAGTGGAGGGCCGCATCTTCTATGCGCACGAATTCGTCGATGGCCACACCCTCGCGGAATACCAAGCCAGCGGTCAGAAAATCGACGAGGCAAAGGCGCTGAAGATTTTGCGCAGCGTCGGAGATGCCCTCGCTTATCTCCAGTCCCACAACATCCCGCACTCGGCGCTTGATAGCTCATCGATCTATCTTGGCCTCGATGGCGTCCCGCATCTTGCGAATCTCGCGACGCAAATCGCCGACCAACAGCTCACCACGGAGCAGGAGTTGCAGGCGCTCGGACGCATCATGTTGTCCGTGCTCCCGTCTGCGCAGACGCTTTCGCCGGGCTTGCGCGCGCTGCTCAGCCGCATGGTGCAGGTTGGTCCGAGTGCGTTGAACGGATGGGGTGCTCTGCTCCAAGGAGTGAAAGCGCTGGAGCCGAAAGTCGTTCCGGTGGAAGCGGCGAAAATCAGCGCGCAAGATCGCGCCGCGATCGAGGCCGTGGAAGCTGCGCGCAAGGCGGAGCGCCGCTCGCTCTGGCTGACGGTCGCGAGCATGTCACTCACTCTGCTGGCGGTGATCGCGGTCATTTGGTGGAAATTCTTCACGTCCAACGAGCGCATTCTCGACGTGCAAATCGAGATTCCCGCGGGCGAGTACATCACCAGCAACGGCACGGTCAGCCTCGGCGCTTTCTGGATCGACAAATACGAAATCACGATCGGGCAGTACGCCAAATTCCTCACGTATCTGGAGAAGCATCCGACCGCGGAGTCCGAGCTGAACCACCCGAAACAGCCCCGCCAACTCGGCCACATGCCGGACGACTGGGCGATTTATTACGGCCAGGCCAAGGCCACGGGCGCGGCGCACAGCGTGCCGATGTCGCTGAATTCGCCCGCTTTCATGATCACGTGGTGGGATGCCTACGCTTACGCCAAATGGAAAGGCCGCGAACTGCCCACCGAGGATGAATGGGAGGCCGCCGCGCGCGGACCGAAGGGCCTCGTGTTTCCGTGGGGGAATGAATTGGACACTTCGAAGGTCAACTCCAACGCCGACTTCAACGCGCGTGAGCCCGGGGCGAAAGGCAAAGTCGATGGCTTCAGTTGGTGGGGCGACGTCGACCTGATGAAAGGCGACCGCAGCCCTTTCGATGTGATCGGCATGGCGGGCAACGTCAGCGAATGGATCGCATGGCCGGACAAGGCGAAATTCCCGCTCATCAAAGGCGGTAATTTCAGCACCACCGATGTCCGTCTCGACAAGAAAATCGCCGACCACGATCCCAGCAAAGCCGAGGAATTCATCGGTTTCCGGACGATTTCCAGAACTCCCCCAGTCAAAAGATGAACCGCTTCCGCACTCTCCTTCTCGTCGTCGCCGGCCTCGCCGCGGCCGTCTCCGCGCACGCTCAGCTCTCCGTCGATCTGGGCATCAAGCGCCGCAATTTTCTGCGCTACGAGCCGATCCTCGCCACCGTGACGATCACCAATCTCTCCGGCCGCGACCTCCGTCTCGAGGACACGGCGACGCAGTGGTTTGGCTTTCAAATCAACAACGGCTCCAGCGAGAACATGGTGGCACCGCGCGATCCAAACTATCATGTCGACGCCCTGGAACTGAAGGCCGGCGAGAGCGTTAAGCGTACGGTCGACCTGAACACGCTCTTCGCGCTCGGCGAGTTCGGTGTTTATAAAATCAAGGCGACGATCTTTGCCGCGCCGCTCGACAAGTATTTCGCCTCGCGCGCCAGCGGCATCAATATCAGCGAAGGTCAGGTGGTCTGGCAGCAGCGCGTCGGCGTGCCGGATGGCTACCCGAATGCCGGGGCCACTCACGTCGTTTCGCTGATTTCGTTTCAAGATACCCAGCACCGGTATTTGTATGCCCGCATCGAGGACCGGGATGTCGGCACCGTCTTCTGCACGCAACAAATCGGGCCGATGCTCGACGGAAACGAACCGCAAATCCAGTTCGACGCGGCCAACAATCTCTACGTGCTGCTCGCGACCGGACCGAAGATGTACACGCTTTCGAAGTTCGGTGTGAACGGCGACTTTCAGGGCCAGACCAACTACACCTCCACAAAATCCCGCCCACAGTTGCGCCGGCTGGCGAGCGGAGATTTGCAAATCGCCGGAGGCCGCCGCGAAGCCGCGCAGACCACCGCGAGCATCCCGAAGCCCAAGCTCTCCGACCGTCCCGCCGGCATCCCGTCGAACTGAGGGAGACGCCGGAAGTTACATCGGCTGGTTGACCTTCCCCGAACTGTCGGGAAGCCAGCTGGCAGGTGGTTCAACGATCGCGGGCGCGGACGGCGGTGCCGTCGGCGACAGCATCGGGCGGATGGAGGATTACGGACTGCCCGTCGATGAGGCCGGAGCGAATCTCGGCTGCGGTGCCGTTGCTGTGCGCGATTTTCACCTTGGTCAGCCGCGCCTTTCCGCCGTTGAGGACGAAACCGCTCCAGTCGCTTCCTCGTCGAAATAGAGCGCCCGTCGGCACCTGCAGGACTCGATCGCCGTGCCAGGTAACGATGCGCGCCTCGACCCGGAATCGATCGCCGAGCGGATGATCGGCGGGCAGCGGATCGACGAAATCCACGCGCACCTTCACGCGCTGTTCCTCGACGCCGAGCGCGGAGATCTTCGTAAAGCCGCCGGGTTCGATCATCGTCACTTTCCCGCGCAGCGGATGATCGCCACCCCATTGCTCGATCGAAACTTCATCGCCGGGCTGCACACCCACCGCGTCGCTGGAGAGCAATTCGATCTCCGCCTCGAGGTCCGCGGGATCGCCCACTTCCATGATCGCGGTGCCCGCTGCGGCGACGCGCGCGTTCTCCTCCATCACGTTCAGCACGTAGCCGGAGACCGGCGCGAGGATCTTCATCGGCTCAGCCTTTTCGTCCGCGGGGTTTACCGCCTGCTGGAGCGCAGCCTGCGCCTGCGTCAGCTCGAATTCGGCGACTTGCTGGGCAAATTCGAGCGCGCGCAGTTCGCGCGTGAGCACGGCGACTTGATTCTCCGCTGTGTCCCAATCACGCGCGGAGATCGCGCCCTTTTGCTTCAGCACGATCGACCGCGCGCGATCCTTCTCTGCGAGATCGAGTGCCGCGCGGGCGCGCTCGACTTGCGCGGTGCTGCGCATTTTCGACGCAGTCGCCGCCTGCACTCGCGCTTCGCTCTCCGCGCGCGCACGCGGATCGAGGAAGCTGGAAGGCTGCGGCTGAATCGTCGCGAGGACGGTCTTCCCCGCCTCGATGGGCGCGCCCGCGCGGAGTTCGATGCGATTGAGGAATCCGGAGACCGGCGGTGAGATCATGTAGCGGTGCCGGATGCGCGTCTTGCCTTCCTCGAGCACCGAAACCGTGAGCGGTCCCGACGAGATTTTGGCAGTCTCGACTTCGACCGGCTTCGGGAGCAGCCCCCAGACGATGAACGCAAGCAACCCTCCGCCAATCCCGTACGGGACAACTTTGCGCCAACCGCCGCGCCTTTGCTGGCGGGCCTTGGCGGTCGGTCGCAGGGCGGGAGTGACGGAGGTGGTTTTCAAATTGGGCGCGAGTGACAGTGTGACAGATACCACAAATCTTCACCGTTGCGGCGGACCATCACTCGGTTGCTTTCAGCACGCCCAGCAAGTCGAGGTCGCGGATGCGGCGGCTGACCACGAAGCAGGAAATGGTCGCCGAGGCGAGCACGATCAGTACCGCGGTGGCGTAGCTGCGCGCGCTGAGGACAAGCGGCAGCCGCACGGTCTCGGTGCTGGCCGTATGAACGATTGCGCTCGCGAGAAAACTGCCGATGACCAGGCCGACCGGCAGCGCGAGGAGCGTCAGCAGCGCGAGTTCGCCGATCATCACCGCGGCGACTTCGCGGTGCGTAAAACCGATCACGCGCAGCGTCGCCAGATCACGGCTGCGTTCCGAAAGGGCGATGCGTGCCGAATTATAGACCACGCCGAACGCGACGATGGTCGCGAATGTAAAATACAGCGTCTGGATCATTCCGATCATCTCGGCGGTGCTTTTGCGGAAGCTCTGCCGCACTGCGCTTTTGATCGCGAGCGAGGCGACGCGCGGCGATTCCTTCACCGCCTCGAGGAACTCCGCCCAATGCCCGCGATCGACGGCAAGATGCGCTCCGCTGATCGTCTGACCCTCGCGCATCAGCCGCTGGAGCGAGCCAATCTCCATGAACGCATTGACCCCCGCGTAGTCCGTGATCAATCCGTTAATCACGGCCTCGCGCGTCGGCCGACGGCCCTCCTGCACCTCGAGCAGGATCCGGTCACCGGGCTTTGCGCCGAGAATCTCCGCGAGCTTTGCGGAGACGAGCAAGCCGTCCGGCGGCAGCGGAATAGGCAGACCGTCCGCGTCGAGAACGCGGTTCAAAAGCGCCTCGCGCGTGACTCCCGTGACGCCGAGCCGGCGCGAGCGGTGGCCGAAGCGCAGGCGCGCCGGGACACTGCGAAAAGGCTCAGCCGAAATCACACCGGGCAGGTGCCGCATGTCGCTGAGCGCCGATCCGGAGCCAGGCTCGATCAGCGCGAGCGAGACATCCTGCCGCTGCGCTTTCTCCCACTGAAAATCGAGAATGTAGCTGATGCCGTCCCGCATCGCGCCGGGCACGATCGGGATGCCAGTCGCGAGCGCGAGCCCAAACGCGGTGAACACCGCTTGCCACGGACGACGCTCGATATTCCGCAAAGTCATGCGAAAGCCCGGACTCGCGAGGCGTCCGAAGCCGATGCGCTCGAGCACCGAAGCGCGGAAATCGGCGGGCGGTTCGGGTCGCATCGCTTCCGCGGGCGGCAGGCGCACGGCCTGTCGCACGGCACCGATGACGCCGACGAATGCGGCGCCCGCACTCACCAAAAATGCGGTGCCGATCGCAGCGTAATCCGCGTGAAAATCGAGGATGGGGAATTGAAAGAAGCGGTGGTAAACGCCGACGACCTGATGCCCGAGGACGATGCCCGCGATGCCGCCGACGACGGTGCCGATGGCCACGATGACGAGCGCAAATTTCAGGTAGTGCCCGCCGACCTGACGCGAAGAATATCCGAACGCCTTGAGCTGCGCGATTTGCTCGCGCTGCAGACGAATGAGCCGCGTCAGCACTGCGCTGGTCATGAACGCGGCGATGCTGAGAAAGACCGCGGGGAAGGCGAACGCGAGACCGTGCAGTACGCGCAGCTCATCGCTCAGCCGCACGGCGGACGGGTGATCCTTTCGCCCGTACGCGACGAGCCCGCCGTACGGTGCGAGCACGCGATCGAGTTCCGCCAAAATCGGTGCGATCGATTCACCGGGCGCCACGTCGATGAGCACGTTGTTGAAGGCGCCGTGGAGTTGGAATGCCGTGGAGAGCTCGCGCTCATTCATCCAGAAAACCCCGAAACGCCGGTTGTCCGGCAGCGTCTCTCCGGGACGCGCCTCGAAGACAAATTCCGGCGAGAGCGACGATGCCGACGATCGTCAGCGTCACCCGCGCGCCGTGGATCAGGACCGTGAGCCCATGCCCCGGCTCGAAACCGTGCGCTTTGGCGAACGCCTCGCCGACCACGACCTCGCCGCGACTGCCGGCCTCGGGCAGGCGTCCGCGCCTGATGAACAGTCGATTGAGCTGCTGCGGGCGATCCTCCGGGAGCGAGAAAATCGAGCCATCGGCAGGCTCGGGTAGTCCGGGCAGATCAAGCGTGATCTTCCCGGAGACACGCGTTTCGATCGCAGCCACGCCGGGCAGTTGCGCGAGGCGTGCGCGGAGGGAATTCGGCGCGCGTTTCAGGTCGCAGAAGACGTCGGCGAAACGGTTCGTTTCGTAGTAGGCGTCGCGCGTCGACTCGAGCGAAAGAATGAGGCTGCGCGCCATGATCATCATCGCGAGGCCGCAGGCCATCACGAGGCTGACCGCGATGATTTGCCCCTTCATCTTCCCCACATCGCGGACCAGCTTGAGATCCAACGGCGTCACGGCATTTACAAAAGCAGCAGGCTGATCAGCACCAAAATCGGGAGCAGGATCGGCACCGAAAAGCGGAGGTAGCCGAGGAACCCAGGCGTCTCCACTTTCGCCGCGGTGGCGATCGCTTTGACCATGAAGTTCGGCCCGTTTCCGATGTAGGTCAGCGCACCGAAGAACACTGCGCCGAGCGAAATTGCGCGGAGAAATTGCGCATGCTCCGTGACGAAAATCGCGACGTCTTCCGGCCGGCTCATTTCGAGGCCGAATAGACCAAACGCCGACGCGAAAAACGCGAGATAAGTCGGCGCATTATCGAGCATCGCCGAGAGGCCGCCGGTGAGCCAAAAGAACTGCGGAATACTGTGCAGGCCGAGCTCCGTGGCGTGATGCTCGAGATATCCGAGCGCCGGCACCATCGTCGTGAAAATGCCGGCGAAGAGCCACGCGACTTCCTTCAGCGGGTGAAAGTTGAACTCGTTGAGTTCGTGGATCCGGCGCTTCGTGGTGAACCACGAACCGAGACCGGCGGCGACCATGACGACCTCGCGATAGCCCAGCGGAAGGAAGACACCGCCGAGGACCATCGCGATGAAGGCAATATTGTGCAGTCCCTCGAAGTGCCATTCCTCGTGCGCCGTCTCGCGATCGCGCACTTCTTTCGGTGCCCGCATGAAATTGCGGCGGTCCGCGAAATAAAACGCCCCGAGAAGCAGGCCGACGCCGAGCAGCCATGCCTGCCAGCAATGGGCCAGCACCCACCAGAAGGGGACTCCTTTCACGTACCCGAGGAAGAGTGGGGGATCGCCGATGGGCGTGAGGCACCCGCCGATATTGCTGACGATGAAGATGAAGAAAACGATGTGGAAAGCGGTGACCCGGTAGCGGTTCATGCGTATCCATGGGCGGATCAAAAGCATCGACGCCCCGGTGGTGCCGATGACGTTGGCGAGCACCGCGCCGATGAGGAGAAAGAGGCAATTGATCCGCGGCGTGGCCTCCCCCTTCACCCGGATGTGGATGCCTCCGGCGATCACGAAGAGCGAGCCGACGAGCGCGAGGAAGCTCGCGTATTCGATCGCCGTGTGGAGCATCGGCGCGGGCGTCTTCAGCAGTGCAAGGTAGTAAACGACCGTGATGCTGCCGAGTCCGGCCGCGACCCAGTGATAGCAGCGCTCCCACGTATGCTGGAAGGCGAGCGGGGCAATGGCGATTGCAGCGAGGAGCAGCGCGAACGGCGCCAGAATCCAAGGATGCGGCTGAGGGCCGACGGCTTCAGCGAGGGCGAGGCAGGTAACGGAGAACATGGGCGATCAGTGAAAAGGTGAAATGAAAATGCGCATGACATTCACGCGCCCGCCGGGAAAGTACCAGCGCTTCGGAAAGGTGAAGCTGCGCTCGCTCGCGACGTAATCGACGCTGCTCGGAGCGTCCGGATAATTCGGATCGTAGACCGTGAAATGCAGGTCCCCATTCGCTCGCCGTTGCACGGCGTAGATGACCACGGCGTGGTTCATCCAGGGAAAACGCGACATGTAAATCGCGCGAGGTTTTTTCTGCTCGACTGATTCCGCCAGCCAGCGCGCACCGGCCGCTTGTCCGCCTCGCGGATGCCCGGTCATCATCCGCCAGTTGCCGACGCGAAAGTAAGTCGGCAGCCAATTGCCGAGGTCTTCTTTGAGCAGGCCTTCGTAGGCCACGGAGAAGTCGTGGAGATTGGCGTAGCCGGGCACGACCACCTTTTTCGCCGACTCGCTCCAAACCGGAATCCGGCAGATGCGGCGAATGATTTGGTGATAATCGTCGCGCGAAACCCGCGGCTGTTTCGGCTCGAAGCGCGCGAACTGATGAAACTGCAAAACGGCGCGCGCGAGCACAAAGCAGCGGTGGCCGAACTCCACGGGCTTATCGCGCTTGTTGATGTGCAGCGCGCCCTGTTCATCGACGCCGTATTTTAGAACGGTGTCATTCGAGAACGCGAACGTGTCGCGGCGAAAATCGAATTCGCGAGCGTCCGCGACGGCCGCGACGAGGCCGGCCACAAAAAAAGCGGTGAGAATCTGGCGCAGCAAAAACACGCGCGCACCATCGCCGCACCGGCGCCGCACGGCTACAGCAATTCGGCGAGCTTGCGGCGGTCGGCCTTGCCGTTGGCGGTCATCGGGAAGGCTTCGAGGAACTAGAATTTGCGCGGAACCATGTAGGCCGGCAGGCGCTCGCCGAGGCGCGTTTTGAGCTGCGCGGAGAACTCGAAATCCGAGCCGCCGCTGCACGGCGAGGCACGACGAACGCCGGCGAGCGAATCGATGCGGCTCGCCTTTCGTCACCGGCAGCACGACGGCATCGGCGATCTCGGGCAGCGCGCGGAGGTTGGCTTCGAGGTCGCCGAGTTCGATGCGGTAGCCGTTCACCTTCACCTGGCCGTCCATGCGGCCCTCGAAGAAGATCAGCCCCTCGCGTTCGCGCCCCCAGTCGCCGGTGCGATAGGCGCGCGCGCCGTCGTAGGTGAAGAAGGCTTTCGCCGTGAGGTCGGCGCGGCCGAGGTAGCCGGGGCTGACATTCGGCCCGGCGATGACGATCTCGCCGCGCTCGCCCTCCGCGCACGCGCGCGCCGTCTTCATCCGAGAATGACGACGCGCGTGCCGGGCATTGTCGCGGCCGACGGGCAGCGGCGAGTGACTTGCGCGAGCACCTCGCGATCGATGCGGATCGGAGGTCGTCGCGACGGTCGCCTCGGTCGGGCCGTAGGTGTTCCAGACCTCGGCCTGCGGGAAGCGCTCGAGGAGCTGCGAGGCGGTCTCGGGCGCGAGCGTTTCGCCGCAGAAAAGGAACCGCCGCAGTGCGGGCAGCATCGCTTGGGCGAAGCTGCTCTCGATCAGACACATCTGCGCAAAGGACGGCGTCGAGACCCACGTCGTGACGCCGGAGACGTGCGAAGCGCTGCGTAGAGACTTTTGAGATTCGCGACGTCATCTTTCGTGACGCTGAAGAGCGTGCCGCCGGTGACGAGGCTCGAGGTAGAGGTCCATCACCGAGAGGTCGAAGGAGAACGGCGCCTGATTGAGGAATGTCTCCGCGCTGGGCAGGAAGTGCTGCTCGGCGAGCATCCACGACGACGAATGCGTGAGATTCGCGAGCGTGATGACCACGCCCTTCGGCTCGCCGGTGCTGCCGCGAGGTGAAGAGGATGTAGAAGGGATCGTCGCCTGCCGACGCGGCGCGGCGGAGCGGTCGCGATGCTCGCGACGATCTCGGCGACGCGCGCCGGCGTGAGCGTCGAGCGCGGCGCCGGCGTCTGGCACGATCCGCTCCGACGCGCTGCGCGGGAATCGAGCAGATCGATCGGCACGTAGGGCCGCCCGCATTTCACCGCGCCGAGAAACGCGATGAGCATCTCGGGCTCCTTGTGGCCGAGGACGGCGATGGGCGCGCGGTTGTCGCCGAGATTCGCGTCGAGCCACGCGGCGAGCGCGTCGGAGCGCGCGAGCAGTTCGCCGAAGGTCAGGACGCGGTCGTCGCTGACGTGCGCGAGCCGGTCGGGCGCTGACGCGCCCCAGCGATCGATTGCTCGAGCAGATGCCATCGCGCTCAGAACCCTGGTAGACGAAGGCGGCGTCGAGAAGTCGCCGCGACCGTAGAGCGCGATCAAGCCCGGCGATGATCGCCAGATAGTAGAGCGTCAGCAGCGACGCGGATGCGCGTCATCCGCGGATGTGGCTGCGATCCAGTGCGGCGATCATGCTTTCAGGCGGCGAGGCGACTGAGGACGTCGGCGACGAGCTTGCGCGGGGTGGCCCAGTTTTCGCGCTCGAATTCCGCGGGCGAAATCTCGACGCCGAGTTCGCTGCCGAGAGCGCGACGATGAGCTCGACGGTCTTCATCGAGTCGAGCACTTGCAGATCGTAGAGCGCGAGGTCGGGATTGGTGCGGACTTCGTCGGTCTCGGCGACGTTGGCGAGCACTTCGAGGATTTGGTCGGTGGGAGTCATTGAGAGGGTTGAGAGATGAGAGTGGAGCGGCGGAGACGCTCACATTTCGAAAGGCGATCGTGGAAAAAATCGTCGAGCACTTTGTTGTAGTAGAGCCAGCCTTCACCGCTGAGGTGATCGAGGAAATCGACGGGAATCCATTGTCTCCTTCGTGCTCGCGGAAGTCGACCAGGGCGATGCGATATTTCGCCGCGAGCCCATTGAGCCGGTCGAGATACGCGGTGCGCGTGTCAGGCGAGACGCCGTAGACCTCGAGACGGATGTCCTCGATCGGCATGCTGAGAAGGAGCGGCTTGGCGTCGAGTTCGTGGAAGGTGCGCAGGAGCAATTCGACGTCGGTCCATTCGCGCGCGTGGCCCATTTCAGTCATGAAACTTTTGTCGCGCGAGGCGCGCGGCGAGATGCTTGCGCTTGCACCTCGTTCTTCTTCGCCTGCACCGCGGCAGCATTGGCAAATTTGGCGGCGCGCTTGAGGATTTCATTCCAGTTCATCGCGCGCAGTCCCCGCGGCGGCGTGGGGTTCAGCTTCTCGTCTTCATCGAGAATGTGCAGAGCCGTTTCGAAGTGATCCTGAATGCGCGCCACGCGATTCTGCGATCCGGCCGAGCGGCCAGACGATGCGCGTAAAGCAAACGATCGATCGCCGTGTCGCCCGCGAGCCGGCGGAGCGCAAATTCGAGCAGCCGCCGGTTCTCGACGGTCTTCGGGAACTCCAGCATCCGCCGCGCGATGTCGCGCTTGAGGTCGTGGCTGAGATGCCGGTTGAAGGCGAGTTCGTAAGCCTGCAACTCGGAGAAATTCCCCTCGTAATATGTCGGGTCGAAGACCTCGGTGAAGAACCAGCCGGGCGAGATCGAATACGCGACCTTGTGGCCGCGAATATCCGCGCCGACCGCGGCGATTTTTTGCAGGACGGCGAGCGAGGTAGTGCCCGGCTTGCCGACCGGGAAGACGCGAAAGCCAGTCGGATAATCCTGGAAAAATTGCGACGCGTTGTTCGGCATTTCCTTCACCAGCTCCGAGCTGCCGTAGAGAACGAGCAGGTCCGGCTGCGGCAAAGGCCTGGCGTTGCAGAGCGACACCTTGGAGTTTCTCGTCCGTGAACTCCGGAGCGAGAGCGTGGATGTAGTGCGCTTCGAGGTGCTCACACCACACCAGCGTGGCGACGAGCGCTAAGACGGCGATGCACACAGCCAGCAGCGCGGCCAGCAGGTGCGGCTTTTGGGAGGAAGGCCCGGGATTCACGGGAGGTCGATCTTGGAACGGCGTGACGGGATTGGAAATGACGGAATTGAAACCAGATTAAGGCCTCAGTTGGTCAATTCCGCCCGCGGGAAATCGTTAGAAGTCGTTCGGGATCGTTCCGCGGCTCGCTTTCCCAGCGCGAATGTCCGACGAAAGCGGCGATGAAAATCGCCGTCCTCAATCCCGGTGGCCGCGACCCCGAGCAGCTCTTCCCAGACAGCGCGGGCGTGCCCAGCGATGTGGTGCATGCGCCGGTCAATTTCCATGCGTTTGCCGCCTGCACGGGCGGCGGATTTTACCGAAGCGACGCGGCCATCCCGCGGGAGATCGGCAGCGTGCTGTTGCTGCTGCGGAGTGATCTCAAGGCGTGCAAGCAGGCGCTGCTCGAGCTGCGCGCGGCGAAGAAAAAGGTGGCGGTATCGTTCAAGGAAGCAGGGGCGTTTCAAATCGCAGCGCTGCTGGCGAGCCCGGGAAAATTGCGCCTTTTCCACGAGATTTGCGAGCGGGCGAATGGCGCGGTTGCGGTGACGCCCGATCTGGTGCAGTTCTACCTCGGCGGGCAGGCGCGCGCGGCGGAATTTATCCCGACACCGTATCCGGTGGAGGATGAACATTGGAATTTCTCACACCCGCTCGCGGAGCGGCGCGGCATTTTTCTGGGCACGCGCGAGTTCGACGTGCCGTCGCGGAATCACGTTGCCGCCCTGCTCGCGCTGCGGCAGCTCGCTGAGGCGATGCAGGAACCGGTGACCGTTTTCAACGTCAGTGGCTGGCGGGGAAGACGACAGCTCGCGAGCCTGCGGTATCCAGAGGGATTGCTGCGCGTCGTCGAGAAACGACTGCCGTATCCGCAATATCTAAAGGTGGTCGCGCGCCACAAATTGGTCTTCCAACTCGACGCCAGCGCGGTGCCAGGTCAGGTCGCAGGTGATGCTTTGCTCTGCCGCATGCCGTGCGTCGGCGGCAATGGGGCGACGGAGCGGCTCGTTTTCCCCGACCTCTGCGGACACGGTCGCAATTACGAACAACTCGTTGATCTCGCGGCGCGCCTCCTTGAGCATCCGCACGACTGCGAGGCGATGAGCGAGCGGGCCCACGAACTTGCGAAGTCCCGCCTTTCCTTTGCCAGCGGGGATCGGCAGCTCACGGAGTTTTTTGAACGCGTCGCGCGCTAGGCCAGCAGTTGCTCGCGCGTGACGCCGTGCAGCTCGAAAGACGCGGAGGATGGTCTCCTCGATGAGGTTGTTCGGGCAGCTCGCGCCGGCGGTGATGCCGATGGTGAGCGGGCGGTCGTGGCAGCCAGTCTTCGGTGGCGACTTCGCGCTTCGCGTGCATGGTCGTAGTGGACGATGCGCTCGCGCGATTCGAGGCGGCTGGCGTTGCGGATGAAGTAGGTGGGCAGCTTGGCCTCGCCCATTTCGGCGAGGTGCGAGGTGTTCGAGCTGTTGTAGCCGCCGATGACGAGCAGCAGGTCCATCGGCGCGGCGAGCATGTCGCGCAGCGCGTCCTGCCGCTCCTGCGTGGCGCCGCAGATGGTGTCGAAAAAGCGGAAGCTCTGTCGCGCGCTTGCTCCGCGCCATCGCGATCGCGCATGGCCGCCTCGATGCGGCGCTGCACTTCCTCGGTTTCGCCGCGCATCATCGTGGTTTGGTTCGCCACGCCGACGCGGCGGAGGTGCAGATCGGGATCGAAACCTTCGCTGTGCGCGCCGCTGAATTTCTCGAGAAACGCCTCCTTGTCGCCGCCGTGGCGGATGTAATCGCAGACGTAGTCGGTGTCCGCGAGCGTGAGCACGACGAGGTAGTGGCCCTTGCCTTCGACGATCGCGCGCGATGCGGTGGCCTTGGTTTCCTCGTGCGAGGCTTTGCCGTGGATGATCGAGGTCACGTCGTCGTTCGCGTTTTGGCGCACGCGCTTCCAGACGCTCATCACGTCGCCGCAGGTGGTGTCGACGATCTGGCAGCCGCGTTCCTTGATCCGCGCGAGCGTTGTCGACGTCGGTGCCGAAGGCGGGGACGATGACGACGTCGTCCGCCGTGAGGTCCTCGACGTCGGCTTCTTGTTCGTCGCCGAGGAGGTTCTTGATGCCCGAGCGCGCGCGATCTGCTCGTTGACCTCGGGATTGTGAATGATTTCGCCGAGGATGAAGAGCGCGCCGATCGGTGAAAAACTTTGCGCGCCGCGTAGGCGAGATCGATGGCGCGCTCGACGCCGTAGCAAAAGCCGAACTGCTTCGCGAGCCGCACGGTCACGCCGTCGCAGGTCAGCGTGCCGCCGCTGGCGCGCAGCTTTTCGACGACCTCGCTGCGGTAGTGCGATCTCGACCTGCGCCTGCACCGCGGCCATCACGTCGGGCGTGCGGAGATTGACGCGCTGCGGTTTTGGCGGGGCTGGTTTCGGTGGTCATGGCGAATGTTTGAGAAAAAGAACGCGGTGGCCCGATGTCGCTGACACTATCGGACCACCAGCGAAAAATACGAACCAATCGTCGCCGAGTGCTAGCCGTCGACGAGCAGCGGCCCGGCCGGGTCCTTGAACCACGCGGGGGACATCAGGAGGAGCGCGGCGGATCGGGATCGCGGCTCTGGTCGAGGCGCGGACTTTGCAGCCGTAAATCGAGTCTTCGGGCTGCGTCTGCGCAATATCCACCGGCGTGCCGATATTGACGAGCGCGAAGAGGCGGGCGGCCGCTTCCTTGTGCAGGCGGATGCAGCCATGGGTGCGCGGATGCGGATGCACGAAGCCTTCATGGAAACCGTAGGCGGGCTTAAATTCGCACCAGTAGGCCATCGGATAGCCGGCATCGGGCTGGCTGATGCGGCGCTTGTTTTTGATCTTGTTGTTGATCCGGAAGTGACCAGTCGGCGTCGGACTGCCGGATGTGCCGACGCAGCCCTGCACCGCCATGAGCAGGCGGTCGCCTTCCATGACGTAGACGTGCTGGGTGGAGGTGGAAACCTTCACGCGCACTTTGGAGGGATCGTGCGGTTTGTAGGCGGTGACGCGATATGAACCGGACGGTCCGGTGGTGGCGCAGGCGGAGAGCAGGACGAGGCTGGCCGCGGCACAGAGGATTTGCAGAAGGCGTTTCATGAAGGCGTATGCAAAAGCGCAGGGTGTCCACTTTGTCAACGCCGACTCGCCGTCCCTTTCCAAACTAGCGCGGATGAGCGCGGGACTTGTTCGCATTTTCCAACACGACGGGACTTTTCGGCGGACAGCATCCACTTCCGCAGCTGCGTCCGGCAGCCCGGCGGCGGAAAAATCGGACGGCGAAAAAGACGAGCGCGGCGACGATGCAGGCGCTCACGGCCAGCTGATCGACAAGCGGGCTCATTGGAATCCGAGCAACCTCCCGCCTTGATAAACAACGAACGCGCCCAGCCACGCGGTGCCAGTCATGTAGGCGATTTGGAACAGCGGCCAGCGCCAGGAGTTGGTTTCGCGCCGCACGATCGCGATCGTGCTCATGCACTGCATGGCGAAGACGTAAAAGATCATCAGCGCGATGCACACGAGCGGCGTGAAGAGCGGGCGGCCATCGCGGCCACTTCGCGGCCATCAGCGCCGCGCAGCGGCGCGGTGTCTTCGTCGTCGTCGCTCTCGACATTGATAGACCACGCCCATCGTGCAGACGAAAACCTCGCGCGCGGCGAACGATGCCGATGAGGCCGATGCCGATCTGCCAGTCGAAGCCCAGCGGCTTGATCACCGGCTCGATCGCGTGACCCGCGCGTCCGGCGAAGCTGTGGGCCAGCTGCTTCGCGGGCGTTGCGTCCGCTTCCGCGGGCTTCGGATACGTGGCAAAGCAACCACAGCACGATGGAGATGCCGAGGATGATCGTGCCCGCGCGTTGCAGGAAAAGCCACGCGCGCTCCACACATGCTGCAGCGCGACGTCCTTGCAGCGGCGGGCAGCCGGTACGGCGGCAGCTCCATCATCATCATCGGCGGCGCGCCTTTGAGCAGCGTGCGCTTGAACAGCCAGGCCACGCCGAACGCGCCGACCGTCCCCAGCACATACATCAGCAGCATGATGCCGACCTTGCGTCGCTGCAGCGGCACTCGCTCGCCGGCAGCAAGCGCCGCGATCATCAGCAGATACACCGGCAGCCGCGCCGAGCAGCTCATCAGCGGCGCGACGAGGATGGTCACGAGACGGTCCTTGCGGTTCTCGATCGTGCGCGTCGCCATGATGCCGGGAATGGCGCAGGCATAGGAACTGAGCAGCGGAATGAACGACTTTCCGTTCAGCCCGACACGGCTCATCAGCCGATCCATGATGAACGCCGCGCGCGCCATGTAGCCCGTGCTCTCGAGGAGCCCGATGAAGAAAAAAAGGATGAGAATCTGCGGCAGAAAGACGAGCACGCCGCCGACGCCGGCGATGATCCCATCGGTGAGCAAACTCCGCAGATCGCCGTCAGGCAGCTGGTTCCCGGTCCACGTCCCCAGCGCATTCACGGCGGAATCGATCCAGTTCATCGGATATTCCGCGACCGTGAAGATGCACAAGAACATCAGCGTCATCGCAGCGAGAAACGCCATCCAGCCCCAGACGCGATGCGTGAAAATCAGGTCAATGCGATCCGAGATCGAAAGCGCGTCGTCGTTCTTCGAATCGGTGACCGCGCCGCGGCAGATCGATTGAATCCACTGGTAGCGCGCATCGACAGGCGCGGACATCGGATCGAGCTCCGCGTCGCGGAGACGGTGCTGCGCCGCGCGCGCCGCTTCAATGATGTGCTTGTCGTGTCCCGCGAGTTCATCGAGCGCGCGGTCGTGCAGCGTCAGCAGCAGCAGCGCTTCGGGAAAAGCGATCTCCGGCTCAAAGGGCAATGCTTTCGCGAGCGCGTGCACTTCCTGCTCGACCAGCGGGGGCATCGGCGCGCGGTGCCGCGGTTTGGCGAGCGGCGACTCGGACATCGCTTGTTTCAGCTCGATGAGGCCGACCCCTTTCGTCGCGATCATCGGAATGACCGGCACGCCGAGCCTTTCACTCAGGACTTCCACATCGATCAGCATCGCCGCGTTCTCCGCCATGTCCACCATGTTCAGCGCGACGATGACCGGCAGTTGCAGCTCCAGGAGCTGCGCGACGAGGTAAAGATTCCGCTCGAGATTCGAGGCGTCGATCACCGCGATGATCACATCCGGCCGCGGCACGCCGGGGAGTCGCCCGAGCAGAACGTCACGTGCGACTGCCTCGTCCGGCGAGCGGGTCTGCAGGCTGTAGCTGCCCGGCAAATCGAGCAGCTTCATCGGCTCGCCGTGGCTGCCGAAAAACGTCCCTTCCTTCCGCTCGACCGTCACGCCCGGATAATTCCCGACCTTTTGCCGCAGGCCGGTCAGGGCGTTGAAAATTGTGCTTTTCCCGCAGTTCGGATTGCCCGCGATGGCCACGCGGCGCACCGCAGTCTGCGTCGGCGCGGAGAGGACTTCAGCCATGTCAAAAAACGGAGAGAACCGTCGAGGCGCGGTGCTGCGGAACTGAGAGCGGAGCGTTCCATGACCGGACGGAAACGCCGCCGCGACGTCCGCCCTCCAGCGTCTCCACGGTAAAATTCCGGTCGTCTTCGGAAGAAAAATTCATGCTCGAGTGAAGCTACAGGCGCGCGACCTGAATACCTGCCGCTTCTTTTTTGCGCAGCGAAAGATGGTAGCCGCGCACCCGCAATTCCAGCGGATCGCCCATCGGCGCGAAACGGACGACTTCAAATTCCACCCCGACCGTCAGCCCCATTTCGAGCAGCCGCTGACGCTCTTCCGACGCGAGCGTGAAGCCAATTATGCGCCCGCGTTCGCCCGCGGCAAACGCGCTCAACACCGCACCTGCGCCGTCGCTCATGCCGCGACTCGCTCGACCCGCACGTGCGCGCCGAGTTCGCGCCCGATCGCCACTCGCGTCCCTGCCAGCGTGCAAATCATCGCGCCACCATCCGCGACCTTGCAGAGCAGCGCGCGCTCGCAGAATCCGAGCTCCCGCAGCCGCACGCACTCCGGGCAGTTCGGGCAGATTGAAACAACGCGGAGCCGCTCGCCGCAGCGGGCGCGCGAGAGGGTCAGACCTTCGATCGGGAGAGCGGTAGTCATGTTCGGCGGGGGAAAGTAGGCGGTTTTGAGACTGTGTCGCAATAAAAATCTGCAACCTCTCGCCGGACTAACCCGCCCCGACTCCAGACTTTGGGCGGAAAATTCGGGAGACTCCAAAGGGTGCCGCGCAGACCCCGAAGTCCGTCACGTCTCCTCCGTCGAAACCTTTACTTCCGCCTCCGGCGCAGCGGCGAGCGCCTGCTCAAACGCCCGCCACGCGAGCATCGCGCACTTCACGCGCTGCGGAAATTTCCGCACGCCCGCGAGCAGCCGCAGATCGCCGAGCGCGCGCGGCGGCATCGGCGACCTCGATCGGTCACGAGATCGTGAAACGCGCGCAGCCATCTCCCGCGCTTCCGCGCGCGGCTTGCCTTTCAGTTTCAGCGTCATCATCGACGCGGAAGCCTGGCTGATCGCGCAGCCCTGCCCGGTGAATTTCATGTCCTCGACCTCGCCGTCCGCGCCGAATTTCACGTGGAGATCGAATCTCGTCGCCGCACGACGGATTGTCGCCATGCACACGCACCGCGCCCTCCGCGATCTCGCCGAAATTCCGCGGGCGTTTCGAGTGGTCGAGGATGACCTGCTGGTAGAGTTCTTCGAGTTCCGAGTTCATGCAGAAATAAGCGTGCTGCGCCTTCGCGAGGATTTCGATCATCCGATCGACCTCGGCCGTGCGTGTTGTAGAAATAGAAGCTCGCGCGCGTCGTGCCCGGCAGGCCGAACTTTCGCATCAGCGGCTGATTGCAGTGATGCCCGCCGCGCAGCGCGAGCCCGTACTGATCGGCAAAGGTCGTGAGGTCGTGCGGATGCGCCGCATTCCATCACGAAGCCGACCAGCCCCGCGCGTCGCCCGCGGTCCGAGCACGCGCATGCCGGGCAATTCCGCCGAGCCGCGCGATCGCATAGCTCCGCGAGCGCGCGATCGTGCTCGAAGATGCGTCGCGCCCGATGCCTTCGAGGTAATCGCACCGCCGCGCCGAGTCCGATGGCGCCCGCGATGTTCGGCGTGCCGGCCTCGAACTGTGCGGCGCTTTTTTGAACGTGCTCCGCTCGTAGGTAACGCTCACGATCATCTCGCCGCCGCCATGCCACGGCGGCATCGCCTCGAGCAATTCCGCGCGTCCGTAGAGCGCGCCGATGCCGGTCGGCGCGCACATTTTGTGACCGGAGAAGGCGAGGAAATCGCAGCCGATCTCCTGCACATCCACCGGCAGATGTCCCGCGCTCTGCGCGGCATCGACGAGCGACACCGCGCCGACTTCCCGCGCCGCCGCGCAGAGCTCCGCGACGGGATTGATCGTGCCGAGCGAGTTCGAGATGTGGGTGAAGGCGAAGAGCTTCACCTCTGGCGTGAGCAGCGAATCGCAGTTGCTCGAGCGCGAGCGTGCCGTCCGTCGACGCACCGGCACGAAGCGCAGCCGCGCACCGGTGCGCTCCGCGAGCAGCTGCCACGGCACGAGGTTGCTGTGGTGCTCCATCTCGGTGAGCAGGATCACATCGCCCGCTCTGCACAAACTTCCCGCCCCACGCCTGCGCCACGAGATTGATCGCCTTCGGTCGTCCCGCGCGTGAAGACGATCTCCTCCGCGCTCGCCGCGCCGAGATAGCGCGCCACCTTCGCCCGCGCGCCCTCGTAGGCCTCGGTCGCGCGCGAGCTCAGCTCGTGCAGGCCGCGATGCACGTTCGCGTTGTCGCGCTCGTAGTAGTGTCGCAGCGCGTCGATCACCGCGCGCGGCTTTTGCGAACTCGCTGCGTTGTCGAAATAGATGAGCGGATGTCCCCCGACCTTCCTGTCGAGAATCGGGAAATCCTCGCGAATGGCCGCCCAATCAATGGCGGATGGCTCTGCAATCTTCATCCCGATAATCTTCGCCAACCGCCGCCCCGCCGCCAGCCTCAGTTTGCCACCCCTCTCCGCGCCGTTTCGCTTCGTCATTGCCTCGCCGCCGGCGATTCGGCATTCGTGAGAGCCGCCGGCGCACGATGAACACGTCCACGTTTTCCTTCCCTACGACCGTTCGGTTCGGCGCCGGAATTCTCCGCGAACTGCCGGAGCAACTCGCGCAATTGCGCATCGCCAAAGCGCTCGTCGTCACCGACCCCGGCCTCATCTCCACCAGCGCATTTGCCGCGCTGGAAAAGGTGCTGCATGGACACCGCGGAATCTTCGCGAGCGTCCACCCAAACCCGGTCGAGGAGGATGTGGAAGGCGCCGCCCGCGCTTACGCCGCTGGCCACTGCGATGGCATTATTGCCTTCGGCGGCGGAAGCGCACTCGATGTGGGAAAAGCGGTGCGACTGAGGATTCGTCGGCCGGGCTTCACGCTTCGCGAATTCAATGCCGGGGCGGACTGGAGCGGGCTCGCGCCGTGCATCGCGATTCCCACGACGGCGGGCACTGGGAGCGAAGTTGGGCGCAGTTCGGTGATCATGCTCAATGGCCGCAAGCGTGTCATTTTTCACCCCGCCCTGCTGGCGAATCTTGTAATTCTTGATCCGACGCTGACGCGCGATCTTCCGCCGAAGCTCACCGCGGCCACCGGTGCCGATGCGCTCACGCATTGTATCGAGTCGTTCACGTCCACCGTCTTCCACCCGATGTGCGACGGCATTGCGCTCGAGGGCATCCGCCTTATTGCCGATGCCCTGCCGCGCGCCGTGCGCGATGGCAGTGACATCGATGCGCGAGGCCTCATGCAAATCGCCGCTGCGATGGGCGGCATCGCCTTTCAGAAAGATCTCGGCGCCACTCATTCGCTCGCGCATCCGCTCTCCAGCATCTGCGGCTTGCACCATGGCCTGGCCAACGCGCTCTGCCTCCCGCACGTCATGGAGTTCAACGCCACCGCGCGTCCGGGCGTCTATCGCCGCGTCGGCATCGCGCTCGATCTCGCCGACCGGAGCGACCAATCCACGATCGACGCCATCCGCGCGCTCTTCTCGAAGATCGGCCTCAACACAAGCTTGCGAGCCCACGGGGTGAATGAATCGCACCTCGACGCGCTCGCCGATCAAGCCATCGAAGACTCCTGTCATCTCACCAATCCCGTCCCCGTCACTCGCGCTGATCTCCGCGATCTGTATGCCCGCGCGCTCTGATTTTTCAGAATCGCGCGCTTCCCGAAGATGACCGCACGCCCTTTCATCGATGGAGAATTCAGCGCTGGCGGCGAGATTTTCCCGCTAACGAATCCCGCGACTGAGGAAGCGTTTGCTGAGGTAAAGAGCTCCACGCTCGAGGAACTTGAGATTGCCGTCACTGGCGCGCAGACCGCATGGGAACAGCATTGGCGCGATCTTGCCCCCGGCAAACGCGCCGAAATCCTCTTCACTGTCGCGTCCGAAATCCGCGCCCACGCCGAGGAGCTTGCGCAGCTTGAAACCCGCAACATCGGCAAGCCGATCAGCGACGCCCGCGACGAAATCGCGCTCGGCGCGCGCGTCTTCGAGTATTACGCGGGAGCCGTCGGAAAGTTCTGCGGGCAGACCATCCCCGTCGCTCGAGGCGGCTTCGATTTCACGCTGCGCCAGCCGATGGGCGTCGTCGCCGCCATCGTCCCGTGGAATTTTCCTTTCCCCATCGCCTGCTGGAAAGTCCGCCCCCGCGCTCGCCGCCGGGAACTGCGTCGTGCTCAAGCCGGCGAGCCTTTCGCCACTCACCGCGCTGCGCCTCGGCGAACTCGCGCATGAGGCTGGACTCCCCGCCGGCGTGCTGCAGATCCTCCCCGGCGCGGGCGGTGCCATCGGGGACGCGCTCGTGCAGCATCCGCTCGTCCGCAAAATTTCCTTCACCGGCTCCACCGCGATTGGCACGCGCGTCATGCAACTCGCCGCCCGCGGCCTGAAGCGCATCTCGCTCGAACTCGGCGGTAAATCGCCAAACATCGTCTTTGCCGACGCCGACCTCGATGCCGCTGCGGCCTCCTCGCCGATGAGTGTGTTCGCCAACACCGGCCAGGATTGCTGTGCGCGCAGCCGTATCTTCGTGGAGCGCAGCGTATTCGAGGAGTTCGTGGAAAAATTCATCGCCGCGACCAAGGCGCTCGTCGTCGGCAGTCCCGCGCTCCCCGAGACGCAAATTGGACCGCTCGTCTCCGCCGCGCAGCGCGAAACTGCCGAGCGTTTCCTGAACGAGTGTGGACGCCGAATCGCCACCGGCGGCGACCGTCCCGCGGGCCCCGGGTATTTCCTCAAACCAGCCGTGGTGCTTGATTGCGAGCCGACGGACCGCATCTGCCGCGAGGAGATTTTCGGCCCTGTCGTCTGCATCCGTCCCTTCGATGACGAAGCCGCGATGCTGCGCGAAGTCAACGACTCGCCTTACGGCCTTAGCGCTTCGCTTTGGACCAACGACCTGAAACGCGCCCACCGCGTTGCGCGCCGGATCGACAGCGGCGTTATCAGCATCAACAGCCACTCCAGCGTCCACGTCGAAGCCCCTTTCGGCGGCTTCAAGCAAAGCGGCATGGGCCGCGACCTCGGCCTCGCCGCGATGGAAGGCTACACCGAGTTAAAGAACATTTACCTCGCGGATTAGCCATGACCCTCCGCGACCTCAAAACCAAAGTCATCGCGGGCGAGATTGATACCATCCTCGCTGTGTTTCCCGATGTCTTCGGACGACTGGTCGGCAAACGTTTCACCGCTTCGGCCTTCCTCGACACCGTGGCGGAGCACGGCACGCACGCGTGCAATTATCTCCTCGCGGTGGATATCGAGATGGAGCCGCAGGAGGGATTTCAGCTCGCAAATTGGGAGAGCGGGTTCGGCGATTTCGAGATGCGGCCCGACCTCGAAACGATCCGCGTTTTGCCGTGGGAAAGCGGTGCGGCGATGGTGCTCTGCGATGTGCATCAGGACGATGAATCCTTTGTGGAAGAGGCGCCGCGGTCAGTATTGCGTCGGCAGCTCACGCGGCTGGAGGCTCTCGGTTTCACCGCGAAACTCGCGAGCGAACTCGAGTTTTTCCTTTTCAATCACACCGCGCACGACGCCTCCGAGCGCGGCTACCGGGGCCTCACCGCGTCGAGCGATTACCGGGTCGATTACCAGACGATGCAAACCGCGCGCGACGAGCCGATTATGCGCGCGATTCGCAATCAGATGCCGCTCGCGCGCGTGCCGATCGAGAGCACAAAAGGCGAGTGGGGTCGCGGTCAGCACGAGGCGAATTTCATCTACGCCGACGCGCTGCCGATCGCCGATTTGCACTGCGTCTTCAAGCAAGGCGCGAAGCAAATCGCTGAGCAAAATGGCAAGTGCCTGACCTTCATGGCGAAGCCTTGGGCAGAGGAAGTCGGCAGCTCGTGCCACATCCACCTGAGCCTCTGGCGCGACAACGCGAACCTTTTCGCCGGGGGCGAAAATGGCACGCTGCTGTTTCAGCAATTCCTCGCCGGGCTCATCAAATACTCCCGCGACTTCAGCTATTTCTTCGCGCCGACGATCAATTCCTACAAACGCTACCAGGCCGCGAGCTGGGCGCCGACAAAGCTCGCGTGGGCCTTCGACAACCGCACGGTCGGCTTCCGGGTCGTCGGGCACGGGGCGGCGTTTCGTGTGGAAAATCGGATGCCCGGCGCCGACGCAAATCCGTATCTCGCCTTCGCCGCGATGCTCGCCGCGGGCCTCGCGGGCGTGGAGGAAAAGCTCGCCTGCCCGCCGCTATATCGCGGCAACGCCTACACCGACGACGCGCTCCCCGCACTGCCCACCACTCTCCGCGAAGCCGCTCTGCTGCTGAATCGTAGCGCGATCGCCCGCGCCGCGATGGCCGATCGCGTCGTCGATTTCTACGTGCACACCGCACAACTCGAAGCCAACGCCTTCGACGCCGCCGTCACCGATTGGGAGCGCCGCCGCTACTTCGAACGCATCTAAGCGTCCGGTCCCCGACGCGCTGCCGATTCGGTTTTCGCCATGAAAACTCCATCCCGACTCCCCTCGCTCGCTGCCGCTCTCATTTTGGCCACCCTCGTCGGTTGCGTGGAATCCGGCGAGCCAACTGGCGCGACGTCGGTCGGCACACGCGTTGTGAATACCGAGGTGAATTCCAGCGCGGGCGCTTCCGCCGCCACCGCTCCGAACGGCGTCCCGGATGGGATAGCGCGGATCAACGGCCAACTTTTCTACGTGAAAGCAGGGCGCGGCACGCAGATCACAGGGGCGCAAAAATTTTCCGAGGGTCTTACTGCACAACGCAACGGCACCGTGCTGCTCGGCGATGGACGTCTGGTAAAATTGAGCGAAGGGCAGATGGTCACGATGGGTGGCGAACTGCGCGACGCGCCGCCGAATATCGAACTGCCTTCCCCGCGCTAAACTTTTCCCTGGCGTCGATAGGCTTGGGAGAGGCGCGGGATTCTGAGATTCTCAGGTCATGACTCAGGCCGCAAACCCCGCTGGAAATTACTGCCCTCTTCACGGTCTCCCACCGCTTGCCGGGCTGGCCGATTTTTCCGAGGCGATGCGTCCCGGGCTTTCCGTCGAGGAGTGCGTCCGGCGATTGAAGCGCTACCACTATGCTTTCAAGCGGCTGCACGAGACCTTTCTCGCGCGCCTCACGGCCGAGCCGATCTACGAGTTGAAAATGGCATTCGCCACGCACGCGTTTTATTGCGCGGAGCATGTGGCGGCGCTGCGTCAGCGAGTCGGTGAAATGCGTGAGCCGCCGCTCGGCTTGGAGACCGTGCCGGATGAACGCCTTGCCTTGTTTTTTGATGAAATCCGCGCGGCGCCCACCACGGCCGAGCTGATTGCCGGGCTCTACGAAAAAGCGATTCCCGCGTTGGTCGCAGCGCTCGAGGAACATCAGGCGGACACCAATCCGCTCGCCGATGCGCCGACTGTCCGGTTGGCGAAGTTCGCGTTGCTCGAGTTGCGCGAGATGACCGATTACGGCACCGGCGCTCGCGCAGGTCTCACTGAGCCGGTGGATCATGAGTGGCTTGAATTGCTGGACGACGCGCTCGCCGCGGCGGGCGGCGTTTCCGGGGCTCATCCGGCAGAAGTCTCCGCGCCGCTGGTCCGGCGCTACTCCGGCAAACCTTTCATATACGACTCGACGCCGCGACGTGATGAGCGCTTTCCCGATCCCTATAACATGGGAGTGAACGCGGAGGCGTTCCTTTACGATCCCGAGCGAGCGCCGGAGCCAAAGGTGCTCATGATGTTCTACAAGAGGCTGCGCGAGATCGACGTGCCGGAAATGATGGCCTCCATCCTCGTGGAAACACCGGGGAAACCGTGGGGTTATTACCGTGACATGACGCGCCAACTCTGGGATGAGGCACGCCACGCGATGCTCGGAGAGGTGGGCTTTGTCAGCTTGGGAGTGGATTGGAGAAATGTGATGGTGAATTTCACTTGGTCGCTTGGTCTCAACACGCAACTCACAGCCAAAGAGCGCCACGGGGTTCTGTATTTTATCGAGCAAGGGCTGATGCCCAAGACTGGCAAGCGTTTCGAGTGGGAAACAGCTCGGGCTGCGGGCAACCCGCTGGCCGCGCTTTTTCAGGACTACGATTGGGCTGATGAAGTCCTGCACGCGCGAATTGGGCGGGACTGGTATGTGTCTCAATTTGAGAATGCCAGGGATGCGGTTGAGTGGGGCGATCGTTGTTGGTCAAAGGTGGTGGTGGGCTGGCGGGACTGGCGGGATGCAGGGCTAACCCAGCACCGCAACTGGTGGCCTGAGGTCTACCTAGACTACTGCCACGCCCAAAGCATCAAACCCGATCCTCAAGTCCTCGCTTATCGTGAGACCTACGAGCAGAAGCGTGCCGACCTTAAAGCGCTCCCCATCTCCGGGTGAGTACCCGGTGACTTATCCTAACGAGCGTAGAGCTGGCTGTTCTCTTCGAGGTCTTTGATGACTGTGCAAAGGTAGACAGGCTCGGGATGCAAGTCGCGATATTTGGTAACTTCCATCTTGTTCAAAACGCGGAACCCGTAGCGTTCAAACATCTTGGTGCCGCGGCGATCCTCGAAGACTACCATCTGACCAAAGACCGCCTTCTCGCCATGGTCATGAAGGTATTTGAGATAGGAGTCCATGAGTGCGCGCGTCGTGGCGACCTGGCGCGCATCAGCTAGAAGATTGATATGAAAATGCGCGGTCCGCCTTGGCGCGGCAGGCACTTCTTTCCAAGCCTGGCGGAAGATCCAATGAACAAACTTCTTGGAGGCGGCGTTATACCTCGGATAACGCCACATCCCTCGCAAGAAGAGCGCCACATTGTTGTAGAGGTTGTAAAGCTGCTGACGGAACGAGTGACGCGAACCGAGCAAGTAACCCCTGATGTCCCCCCCGATCAGGAGCACGAACGCAGACTCCGGTTCCCAGTCGGTGTAGTAGGCGGTGAGGTAGTCAGCAAAGAGTTCACGGTCTTCAAAAATTGGATCGACCGGATTGCCGAGAAACCCGGTCAAGCAACAGAGTTCGCGAACCCGAGCGCGGTCGGAAGGTTGATACTTGCGGATCTCAAATTCGCGGTTGGTCTTCATTGCTGAATTACCACGCTACCTCACGCCCGCTCGCGCGTCGCGAATGACTTCGTGATAGACCGCGAAAAGTTTTTGGAAGGTCTGCTCCCAGCTATATCGCGATGCAATGCGCTCATGGAGCATAGCCCGATCGTGAATGCGCGTGTGGTCTGTTGTTTCGGCGATGGCTCCAGCTAACGCCGAGGCCGAGTTTTCGTGTGCCCAGAGCGTTTGGTCGCTGTGAATGATTCGGTCCATGTAACTCCCCCGAATACCGATGACCGGCGTGCCACAAGCCTGTGCTTCCAGCGTCACCAAGCCAAAGGTTTCCTGCACCCCGGGATGCACAAACAGGTCAGCGCCGCGGTAGAGTGTGGCCAGCTCCGCTGCTTCCGCGCAGTAGGGAAGCCAGGTGACCGGAGCGCGCGAGATATCCCCGTCCGCAGCGAGGTCGGCGCGAAGCTCATCGAGGAGTGTCCGCTGCAAGCCATCGCCGACCACAAAAAGGTGAAAGCGTCCGGGATGGGTTTCGCTGAGTAAACGAAAGGCCGAGAAGAGGGTGTGCGTGTTCTTCTCCTGAGCTAACCGTCCAACATAAAGCAGCAGGATGCTGCTCTCTGAAATGTGGTGCTTCGCACGGATGTTCCCGGCTCCGAGGGAGTCGGGTCGAAATACGGTGGTATCCACGCCGAGGTCGATGGGCACGACATTATCCACGCCCCAGTCCTGAAGCAGTAGACCTAGCGCAGGAGAGGGAACGACTGTACGGTAGAAGCGGTTGTAAAGCTTGCGGATATAACGCTGGGCACCATTCATCACAAAGTCAGTGACGGTGCGGCCGAGATACTTTTCCACCGTTCGAAGATAGGCTTCGGGGAAGTGTGAATGGTAGAACCCGACAACGGGAATTCCCAAGGCGGAGCCGGAGTAAATGGCTTTCCACGCTACTTGGTAAGGGTCGCCGGACTCGATGATATCGGGCCGTTCCTGCTCGAGAATGTGCTCGATGGCACCCAGCCGCAGCAGCGCCCGGTAGCGTGACGTGCTCGAGATGAGCGGCGACTTGATCGTGTAGGTCCGGGCACGGTCATCCCCGATGACTTCGTCGCGCTCGCCGGGAATGATGAGGATGTGCTCGTCGTCGGGCCTGTGCGCACGAAGGTAACGCACTTTCTCAGCGACATACCTTTTCACCCCGCCACTACGCGGCGAATAGAACTGCGTGAGGTCGCAGACCTTCACGAGCTATTCGGCGAGACCGATCATTCGGCTTCGATGTCGGCGAGGTAGCGTTCGGCGTCGAGGGCGGCGGCGCAGCCTTGACCGGCGGCGGTGATGGCCTGCCGATAGACGTGGTCGGCGACGTCGCCAGCGGCGAAGACACCGGGAAGGTTGGTGTAGGTCCCGCGTTGCTGGAGGAGGTAGCCATTTTCATCCATGTCCAGATGGCCCCTAAACGGCGCGGTGTTCGGCACGTGGCCGATCGCGACGAAGACACATTTGACGTCCAGTTCACTCGTGGCACCGGTCTTGAGGTTCTGAAGTTTGATCCCGCGGGTCTCGCCGAGTTCATCGGTGAGATATTCTACGGGGGCGCTGTCCCAGATGGGTTCGATCTTTGGATTCGCCAGCGCGCGGTCGGCCATGATTTTGGAGGCGCGCAGGGTGTCGCGGCGGTGAATGAGATAGACCTTCGAAGCGAAGCGCGTGAGGAACGAGGCCTCCTCGCACGCGGAATCGCCGCCGCCGACGACGCAGACGGGGACGTTGCGATAAAAAGCGCCGTCGCAGGTGGCGCAGGAGGTGAGTCCGTGGCCGATGAGCTTCTTTTCACCGGGCAATCCGAGCCACCGAGCGGAGGCGCCGCTGGCGATGATGAGCGACAGCGTATCCACCCATTTGCCGTCGAGTTCGAGGCTGACGTGGCCGACTTTCGGCGCGAAATTGGTCACCGTCGCGTATTCGAAGCGCGCACCGAAACGCTCGGCCTGCGCCTTCATGTTCATGATCAGATCCGGCCCGTCGATGCCATCCTTGAAGCCGGGAAAATTCTCCACCAGCGTGGTCGTGCTGAGTTGTCCGCCGGGTTCGTGGCCTTCGAGAACGAGCGGGGCGAAATTCGCGCGTGCGGCGTAAATGGCGGCGGTGAGGCCCGCGCAGCCGGTGCCGACGATGATCATTTTTTCCATAAAAGTGGGCGGTGAGTTAAGCCGAGGGTCGCGGGCGGGGCAAACGGGAACCCTTTAAATCCGTGGCTGCGGCTCCGGGCTCGACGCGTCGGCACCGAAATCATTCAGTGCGGGCACGTGAAAAAAACCTCCAAGCCGGAACCGGTTGCTTCCACCGCGAAGCATTACGTCCTCGATACCAACGTCCTGATTCACGACCCGCAGTCGATGTTTCAGTTCGAGGACAACACGGTCTGGATTCCGGTCGAGGTGCTCGAGGAGCTCGATCGTTTTAAATCCGAATCGACGACGCGCGGAGCGAACGCGCGCGAGGTGCATCGGCGCTTGAACGAACGCTTCAAGAATGCCGACGACATGAAAAATGGCGTGCGCCTGGAAAGTGGCGGCGAACTGCGCGTGTGCGTGAATCCGCACATCAAATTCGACGCGCGCGGCTGGCAGGTCCTGAATGAATCGGCGCGCTTCAAAATGGTGCGCGCGCTCTTTCCCGACTTCGCGCTGGCGGACAATCGCATCCTCGCGAGCGCCGTCTACGTCGCCGACATGCACGCCGCGACGCGGCTCGTCACGAAGGACATCAACATGCAGCTCAAGGCCCGCACGCTCGGGCTCGAGGCGCAGGATTATCGCACCGATCGCGTCGAAGACAGCGACATCCGGCTCACGCAGCGGCGCAGTGGCGCTGAGGATTTCGACGCGCTCGATATTCCCGCGCACACGCTGCAGGCCTTTGCCAGTCAGGAACGGATCATCATCGGCGAAGGGCGGAATTTTCTCCCAAACCAATACGTGCTCCTCCGCAACGACGAAGAGCCGACCCACGGCGTGCCCGCGCGGCATCTGCGCGCGGGAGAGTTCCGGCGGCTCCGTCACGAACACATTGTCATCCGCGGAGGGCGCACTTTTCAGGCTGCGAATCTCGGGCAGCGCTTCCTGCTCGATGCGCTCTACGATCCGGACATCTCGCTCGTCACCGTTTATGGAAAGGCGGGCACCGGCAAGACGCTGCTCACCGTCGGCGCGGCGCTCGAGCAGGTGCAGACCGGCGAGTATGAAAAGATGCTCATCACCCGCGTCATCATGCCGACCGGCCGCGACATCGGTTTCCTCCCCGGCGGCATGGAAGACAAGATGCGCCCGTGGCTTCAGCCTGCCTACGATGCGCTTGAACAGCTCCTTGCGCGGCCGCGGAAACCCGAACAATTCCAGAAAAAAAAGCAGAGCAGTCGCAAGACCCCACCCGGCGCCGCGCGCGCCGAGGCGCAGCAGCAACAGGACAAATCCGCGCGTCCGTATCAGGGCTTGATGGAGGCCGGCCTGCTGGAAATCGAAGCCATCGCGCACATCCGAGGCCGCTCCATCCCGCGCGCCATCTTCATCGTCGATGAAGCGCAGCAACTCACCCCGCACGAGGCCAAGACCCTCGTCACGCGCATGGGCAAAGGGAGTAAAATCATCCTCATCGGCGACCTCGCGCAGATCGACAATCCCTACGTCGATGCGCACACCAACGGCCTCGTCTTCACGCGCAACCGCTTGCAAGGCCAGAACTTCATGGCCCACGTGAACCTCTTCAAAGGCGAGCGCAGCGAGATGGCGGAAGTCGCCGCCAATTTGATGTAACGAACGTCGGAAACCCCCGGCGAGGAGCGCCTACTCCACCAGTTTCACTGTCCGTTTTTCCCTGGCGCTGAGTTGGGCGCTGTCGACGATTTGCTGGCCGATGCGGCAGATGGCCGGGTCGAGGGGGCCGGTGACGGGTTCGCCGGTTTCGAGGCAGTGGAGGAGATATTGAATTGGGTTTTGGAAAGGGGCCCCGACCGCGTCGGCGGGATGGTCAGAACCTTGGCGATCATCTTCGGTCTGAAGGCGCAGCGTCGGCTCGTAGTCGTAGGCGCTGATGGTGCCGCGCGTGCCACAGATAACGAAGCCGCACTTCGGCTGCGGCTGTAGAATCCACGGATCGGTGAAGGTGCCCCAGCGCGTCTCGATCTTCGACAAGCCCGTGCGCGTAGCGGCAGACAGTGACGCTGTGTTCATCCACTTCCAGACCCGCCGGTATCGTCGGTGACGCAGGTCACTTCGAGCGGCTTGCGGCCGCCCTGAAACCACGTGCCGAGCGTCGCGCCGTAGCCGGCGTAATCGAGCAGCGAACCGCCGCCCTGCGCCGCGTGGTAAAACCAGCTCGCCGCCTTTTCCTCGGCGCGTCGGCGCGCCTCCACCTTGTCCGCGCGTGAAAAAGCGGGCCGCGATTGCCGCCGTAGTGATGAAAGCTCGAGCACGTCGCCGATGAGCCCTCGTCGATCAGCCGCTTCGCCGTGATGTAGCCGGGATACCAGCGAATCGGCCAGTTGATCGCCAGCAGCTTGCCCGTCGCCCGCTGTGCCGCGATCATCGCGTCCGCTTCCGCGAGCGACGCCGCGAACGGCTTTTCGATCATGATGTTGACGCCGAATTCCGCGACGCGCTGCGTCCACAGCCCGTGCTCCGCCGTCGCCGGGCAGAGGATGACGAGATCGGGCTTCGTCTGCTCGAGACACGCGCGGTAGTCGGTGAAAAGCGTTCCGCCGGGATGGCGAAATTCTGCATCGCCGCATCCGCCATGCGCGCCGGCTGCCTCGTCGCAGATGCCGACGATCTCCGCGTCGCGGATGTTCATGCGCACAGCGCAGCAGGTCGCCCATGTGCATGTGGTCGAAATTGATGCCGGCGATTTTCCAGGTCTTGCTCATCGGGTGTGTTTGGGTTGGGGTTGAAGCAGATCGAAGCGGGTTCGCGCGCCGGTGGCACGCGCGATCCGAGCCGCTGATTTGCGTTTCCTCCGCGCCGCTCCGTGGCAACTTCGGAAGTTGTCGTGAAGATTTATTTCATCAAAGCCGAGCGATCGACCGAGGAATTTTTCTTCGGGAAACTCGACTCGCATGATGTGCGCTACGTCGGCGATATCGGGGAGGTGGCGGAAGACGCCGAGGTGATCTCGGTCTTTATCGACACCCCCGTCGGCGAGCTTTTTCTATCCGCCCATCCTCGGGTGAAGCTCATCGCGGCGCGCTCCAACTCGGTCGAGCACATCGACCTCGCCGCGTGCCGGGCGCGCGGCATCGTCGTCTGCGCCGTGCCGCAGCACGGTGTCACGACCGTTGCCGAGCACACTTTCGCTCTCATCCTCGCGCTCTCGCGGCGGCTGCGCGAAGTGATGGCGATGCCGAAAGGCCGGCGCTTTTCCTACGAGGGAACGCGTGGCTTTGACCTCGCGGGCAAAACGCTCGGGATCGTCGGCATGGGCGGCATCGGCCAGCGCGTCGCCGCGCTCGCGCACGGATTTGCGATGGAAGTCATTGCGACGGATCACGCCGCGCGCCCGGACCTCGCGAGCGAGTTGAACTTCCGCTACGTGCCGTTCGAGGAACTGCTCGCGCGCTCGCACGTCATTTCGTTGCACGCGAATTTGACCGCGGAAACTTTCCACCTCATCGACGCCAGCGCGCTCGCGAAATGCCGGCGCGGCGTGCTCATCATCAACACCGCCCGAGGCGCTCTGCTCGATACGAGAGCGCTCCGCGATGCGCTGGAAAGTGGGCACGTCGGCGGCGCGGGACTCGATGTTCTGGAAGACGAACGCGTGATGCGCACGAGCGCGACCGACATCATCAGCAGCGCTATCGTCGCGCATCTGCGCTCCGATGTCGTGGCGAGCGAGGCGCACGACGCGGACCGTTTGCGCGAGATGCAGGAGTTGATTCTCGGCGACGAACTGCTCGCGCGGACCAACGTCGTCTTCACTCCGCACGTCGCGTTCAACAGCGTGGAAACGGTCGCGCAATTGCGGCGCATCACGCTCGAAAACATCGAAGCTTTCGTCGCCGGCATGCCACAAAACGTCGTGTAGCGCGGGGCGATTTCCCGCGTTCGCGCCAGCGATCCTGCTCGATCCGGGCGATCGGAAACCTGTCGTCATTGAATATTGGCGTGTGGAGTGGTATGAATATTGGTAATGATCTGCTGGCCAAGCATTAGAACCGCTAAGTCAAAATTCGCGACGGGCACGCGACAAAATGGGACGGCGGCTCTTGCGGCTGGGATTTTAGCTCCTGAGGCATTGGCGAATCTTCCGATCGATGCCGACTCGCTGAAACCGCATCCGATTCTCTCCCTGCTCCCCGCCGAGACGCTGAACCGTCTGCTCGCAAAACCGGCTTTTTCCGAGTCGCCAAAAGGCACCGTGGTTTTCAAGGAGGGCGATCCTTGCGACGCCATCTATTTGATCATCAGCGGACGCTGCGAGTCGCTCGTTCGCGGCGGGAACGGCGTCAGCGTCGTCGAGGAGGTTTTCGGTCCAGGCGACATGCTCGGCGAGCGCGCGCTGATCCACGGCGAGCCACATCGCAGCACCGTCACCGTGGTGACACACAGCTTGCTGCTGCGGATTCCGAGCGAGGAATTGCAGGAGCTTTTTACGCGCGACCCGAGTGTCGCCGGGCGCTTCGCGCAGACGATCACCGAGCGGGTGAGGCAGATCCGCGAGCGACGCACTAGCCACCACGCCACCGTCCGGCGGATCGTTTCACTCTTCCCCCTGTCGCCGCGCATCGATGCGCTTGCCGTCGTCCGGAAGCTGGCCAAATCGCTGCAGGCGCTCACCGGTCAAAGCCTCCTCCTCATCCATGCAGGCTCCTCGCATGCTGCCGCGAGTCTCGACGACTGGTCGAAACAGCAGCGCCGTTCGGTGGGAGAATTTGCCTTCAAATCGCAGCTTCGCGAACACGAATCCGGCTTCTTTGAACTGCGGCTTTCCGCGACCGCGACGTCCGCCACTTCGATCGCGCCAATGCTCAGCCACTGCGGCCGGCATTTCGATTTCGTCGTCGTGCACGTGCAGCCCGACATCCCGGTGTCCGTCTCAATCGAGACGATGATTCAATCGGACCTCTCGTATGTGCTGCTCCAGCCGAGCGTGCAAAATCTTTACGATTTCCAACTGCTCATCCGCGAACTCTGCGAGCGGACGCGCGGCCATTGCCAGCACGTGAAGCCGATTCTTTTCGCCGAAGAGCACGTCGCCGCCGCCGACATGCATGCGACGCTCAAGCAGCTCGGGCATCCCCTGCATTCCTTCGCGCGCGGCTTTCCGCTGAGCAACGATCACGGGGCTGGCGATCGCCGCTTCGATCTGCACATCAATCGCCTCGCGCGGGAAATCGCGCGCCGGCGGATCGGACTCGCGCTGTCCTCCGGCGGCGCAAAAGGCCTCGCTCACATCGGGGTGATTCAGGTGCTCGAGGAAAATGGGATCGAGATCGACTGCATCGCAGGCGCGAGCATGGGCGCCTACATCGGTTCGCTGTGGGCCTACGGGCTCGACGGCGTTCAACTCGAGAAGATCGCGCGTGAGCACGAAGGCCGGTGGGGTTTGTGGTCGCTCGTCGATCCTGCGCTGCCGCCGCGCCAAGGCTTCCTGCGCACAACCCGGGTCGCGCATCGACTTCGCCGCTCGATCGGCGACGCCCATTTCTCCGATCTCATCCGGCCGCTGCGCATCGTAGCGACGCATCTCGACACGTTGGAACGCATTCTCTTTTCCAGCGGCGAAGTCGCCGAGACTGTCGCGGCGAGCATCGCCATTCCGGGAGTCTGTGTCCCGGTCACCATTGACGGTGAAACCTACATCGACGGCGGCATCGCGGACCCCTTGCCGGTCGATGTGCTGGAGGAAATGGGCGTCGAAAAAATCATTGCGGTGAACGTCATCCCGCCTCCCGAGAAACTGCGTCAGTGGCTCGATCTCGAACGTGAGCAGCACGGTCATGTCTCACGCTTTGTGAAGATGCGCCGCGCTTTCAGCGATCGGTTTAACTACTTCGCCCACGGCAACATCCTCGACACCATGTTGCAGGCGGTGAATGGCGCGCAAACCCGCGTCGCCGAGGCCGCGGCGCTCCACGCTGATGTGCTCCTGCGACCGCTCGCGTGCGACGCCTACTGGCACGATTTCCGGAATCCCGGCAAATACATCGCTCTCGGCCGCAAGGCCGCGGAGGACCAACTCGCCGAGCTCAAAGCGCTCGCGCAACCCCATGAAAAACGCCCCTCGCCACCACTGGCCATCGCATCCGACTTCCGCGCTGCGTGACTGGCAGATGGCTCGCCTGCGGAGCTATCTGCACGACACCGTGCTGCCATTTTCCGCTCACTACGGTGCGCTTTTCCGGCGGGAAAAGCTGAGCGTTTCCGCGCTAAAATCCCCGGACGATCTCCGCCGGATCCCCTTCACCACGAAACTCGATTTCGCGTCGTCGGAGAAGTCGGATGCCGTTCGGAGCTTTGTTCTCACGCCCGACAAAGCGATTCTTTCCCGCCGCTTTTCGACGATCGCCAAAGCTCTCACGCGCGGCCGCGCTGCCGTCGAGTTGGGATTTGAGCGGGAATTTCGCCCGCTGCTTTTAACCAGCACCACCGGGCGTTCCGCGGAGCCCGTTCCCTTCCTCTACACCGGGCACGACATCACCAATCTCGAAGTCGCCGGTGCGCGCGTCATGCGGGTCTGCGGCGCTTCGCGCGAGATGCGGATGATAAATTTGTTCCCGTTCGCGCCGCACCTCGCGTTCTGGATCACGCATTATGCGGGCACGGAATACGGCGTCTTTGTCCTGAGCACCGGTGGCGGAAAAACGATGGGCACAGATGGGAATCTGCGTCTCACGCAAAAGATCAAACCCGACGTGCTCATCGGCATGCCGACCTTTGTCTATCATCTGCTCAGTGAAGCAGTGAGCGATGGCGTCAAGTTGCCGGGCCTCAAACTGATCGTGCTCGGCGGTGAAAAAGCGCCGAGCGGGATGCGGCGGAAATTGCGCGATCTCGGCGCGCAACTCGGCGCGTCGAAGATCAATGTTTTGCGCACCTACGGATTTACCGAGGCGAAGCTCGCATGGTCTGAATGCCCCTTCGACGAAGACGCGGGATCGGCCGGTTATCACGTGCATCCCGACCTTGCGCTGATCGAGATCGTCGATCCGCAATCCGGTGAGCCGCGCGGGGAAGGCGAGCCGGGTGAGATCGTCTTTACGCCGCTTGATGCCCGCGGCTCCGTGGTCCTGCGCTACCGCACGGGCGATTGCATCGATGGCGGGCTCTACTTCGAACAGTGCCCATTTTGCGGGCGTCACGTCCCGCGACTCGTCGGCGAAATCTCGCGGCGCTCCGATGTCCGCGAACTCCACATCGACAAACTCAAAGGCACGCTCGTCGACTTCAATCACCTCGAGCACGTGCTTGGACAATCACGCGCATGTCGGGACGTGGCAGGTTGAATTGCGCAAGCGCCAAGACGACCCGCTCGAAGTCGATGAGCTGATCTTGCACGTGGAAAAAGTAGACAATTTTGGAGACGAACAGCTCGCCGCGGAGCTTTGCGGTCGCTTCGTCAGCGAATTCGAAATTCACCCGAACCGCGTGGAGTTTCACACCGCCGGAGAGCTGCGGGAAAAGCAGGGCATCGGCACCCAACTCAAGGAGCAACGGGTCATCGATCACCGCCCGACGACGCAAACACCGATGAGGAAAGCCACCGCGTCATGAAGGAACGTCTCGTCATCATCGACGGCGTTCGCACGCCATTTTGCAAGGCCGGCACCGACCTCGCCGCGCTTGCCGCCGACGAACTCGGACGCATCGCCGTCAACGCGCTGCTGACCCGCACAGGATTCGATCCCGCGGCTCATCGACGAGGTGATCATTCGGCTGCGTCTGCCAGCCGATGGACTCGGCGAATATCGCACGAGTGATCGCGCTGCGGGCCGGAATTCCGCAGTCGGTGCCCGCGGTGACGGTGCATCGCAATTGCGCGTCCGGATTCGAGTCGATGACCACGGCTTTCGAGCGCATGAGCGCTGGGCGGGGTTCGCTGTTTCGTCGTCGGCGGCATCGAGAGCATGTCGCAGGTGCCGATGCTTTTTCCGCAAGGCAGCGCGTCTGAAATTCGCCACGCTCGCAAAAGCCAAAACAACTGCCGCCAAAGTCGCGGCAATGAGCGCGTTTCGGCCAGCCGATTTCGAGCCGCGCATTGGTTTGAAAATCGGGCTCACCGACCCGGTCAGTGGTCTGAACATGGGCGAGACCGCCGAGTTGCTGGCGCGCGAAAATGGGATCACGCGCGAGGCGCAGGATGCCTTTGCGCTGCGCTCGCACACCCGAGCGCTTGCTGCGGCGGAGAAGCTTGCCAGCGAGATTTGTCCGGTCTTCGTGAACGGCAAGGCGATCACCCGAGACAACGGTCCGCGCACCGATCAATCGATGCCGGTGCTCGCAGGTTTGCGTCCGATTTTCGAGAAGCACGGAAGCGTCACCGCGGGTAACTCGTCCCAAGTCACGGACGGCGCTGCGGCGTTGCTCGTCATGACCGCGGCGCGAGCCACGGAGCTAGGATTCAAGCCGATTGGTGAGCTCCTCGACTACGCGTACGTCGGCTGTGATCCCGCGCGCATGGGCCTCGGACCAGTCTTCGCGATCGAGCAACTCGAGCGTCGCAGCGGGCGGAAACTCGCCGATGCCGACCTCGTCGAAATCAACGAAGCCTTCGCCGCCCAAGTGCTCGCGGTCCAGCAGCGCCTTGCCGGGCCGGTGCCAGACGAGAAGCTGAATGTCAACGGCGGCGCCATCGCGCTCGGCCATCCAGTCGGCACGACCGGCGCGCGCCTCGTTCTCACTTCCCTTCGCGAGCTCGAAAGGCGCGCGCAAAAATCCGCGCTCGTGTCGCTCTGCGTCGGCGGAGGGCAGGGCGCTGCGCTTTGGCTCGAACGGCTATGAACAACATCCACCGCGACCTCACCGCCGACCAGATTTGCGTCCTCACTTTCGATCGCCCCGGCTCGTCGGCGAATATCTTCGATCGCGCTACTCTCGAGGAACTCGATGCGCACCTGAGCTCTCCTCGGCGACGCGCGCGGTCTCGTCCTCACCAGCGCCAAGCAGTCGATTTTTATCGCCGGCGCGGATCTCCATTCGATCGAGATAATGAGCGCCGCCGAGCTGCGCGAATTCATCGAACTCGGCCAGAGTGTCTTTCGCAAACTCGCCGCGCTGCCGATTCCCACCGTCGCCGCGATCCACGGCGTCGCTCTCGGCGGCGGCTATGAAATTCGCCTCGCTTGCGATTGGCGCGTCGCCTCGGCGGATCGCGCCACCAAGATCGGTCTGCCGGAAACGCAGCTCGGCATCCTGCCCGCGTGGGGCGGCTCCACCCGCCTGCCGCGCTTGATCGGCGTGCCGAAGGCGCTCGACATCATCCTCGGCGGCAAGACCGTCTCCGCCAAACACGCGCTCAAGCTCGGGATGATCGATGAGTCGCGCCGCGAGAAGCGCTGGTCCATGTTGCGCGAAAAGTGGCTCGCGAAAGGCAAGCGTCACGCCAGCGTCTCGCACTCCGCGCCGGTCAATGCGGTCCTCGACACGGTGATCGCGCCGAAGGTGCGCGGCGATGTCCTGAAGCGCACGCGCGGACATTATCCCGCGGTCGAGAAAGCGCTGGAAGTCGTGCTGCAAGGCGCCTCCGCGTGGCACGAAGCGGACTCCCTCGCTCGCGAGCGGAGCCGCGATTTCCGAACTCGTCGGACTCGAGTCGACGAAGAATTTACTGCGGCTCTTCTTCCTGCAGGAGCGGGCAAAAAAGCGGACTTTTGAGCCGGCGAACTCCAAGACCGAAGCACCGCCTGCACGAGGGGGCCGTCGCCAACTGCGCCGTGATCGGCGCGGGCATCATGGGCTCGGGCATCGCGCAGTGGCTGAGCGCGCGGGGCCTGCGCGTCATCTTGCGCGATGTCGACGCTGACGCGCGTCGCCGCGGGCATGGCGAACATCGCGAGGCTCTACGCCGAGGGCGTGAAGCATCGCGTCTTCACCGCGATCGAAGCGCGGGCGGGCCTCGACCGCATCTCGCCGGCGGCGGTCGAGGTTCCATTGACCCAGCGTGGATCTCGTCATCGAGGCGGCGGTCGGAAAAGATGGAGATCAAAAAGACGATCTTCCGCCGGCTCGATGAGATCACGCGCGAAGAGACGATTCTCGCCACGAACACCTCCGCGCTTTCCATCGCGGAGCTCGCCGCCGCGACGCGGCATCCGGAGCGCGTCGTCGGGTCTGCATTTCTTCAATCCCGTCCACCAGATGCAGCTCGTCGAGGTCGTCGCAGTGCGCGCGACCGCGCCGGAGGTCGTCGCAGCGCGCGCTTCGTTTCGTGCAGAGAATCGGCAAGCTGCCGGTGCTCGTGAAGGACAGCCCGGGCTTTCTCGTGAATCGCATCCTGCTGCCGTACATGATCGAGGCGGGCGTGCTTTTCGAGCAGGGCGCCAGCGTCGAAGAGATCGACGAGGCGATGCTCGATTTCGGCATGCCGATGGGACCGCTGCGGCTGATCGATGAAGTCGGCGTGGACGTCGCCGAGGACGTCGCCGCAGACGCTCAGCGCGGCGTTCCCCGACCGCATGAGCGTCCCGCGAGATTCTGCCGCAAGATGATCGCGCTCGGGTCTGCTCGGCCGCAAAGTCGGCAAGGGCTTTTATGTTCACAAAAAGGGCGCGAGCCGAAGCCGTCAACGACGCGGCGCGTGCGGCTCCGAACCGGCTCCAGCACAGCGTTCGCGCGCGAGGAGCTCCAGCAGCGCATGGTGCTGCTGATGGTCAACGAAGCCGCGCGCTGCCTCGAAGAAGGAGATCGTCGGACGATCCCGGCGGACGTCGATTTTGCGATGGTCATGGGCACCGGCTTTGCGCCGTTCCGCGGCGGGCCGCTGCGCTACGCCGACAGCATCGGCACGCTGCAAATCGTCGGCGCAACTTTCCGCGCTGGCCGATCTCGGCCGGCCACACTCCGCGCCGTGCTGCGCTCCGCGCGGAGTTGGCGCGCAACGAACGGGAAGCCATTCTATGAAGACTGAAGCTCCCACTCGCAGACGACGCGTCCCGAGCGTCATCGACACCTCCAAGATGTCGCCCGAGCAGCGGGCGGCGCTCGAACTGACGGAGGCCGCGCGCGAGGCCACGGTGCGGAAGGGCTTCGCCGGCGGCCTGTTCATGGGCCGCTTCGATTTCGACGCGCTGCATCCGTTTCCCCAGCAGCGCGCCGAGCGATCGCGATCAGGGCGACGCTTTCCTCGCGACGGCTCGGCAGCTTTCTTGCAACGAACACGTCGATCCGGATGAGATCGATCGCACGGGCGAGATCCCGCAGGAGGTCTTCGACGGACTCGCGAAGCTCGGCGCGTTCGGCATCAAGATCTCGCCGGAATACGGCGGGCTCGGCCTCTCGCAGACGAACTACTGCCGCGCCGCGATGCTGCTCGGGAGCTACTGCGGCAATCTCACCGCGCTGATCTCCGCGCATCAATCCATCGGCGTGCCGCAGCCGCTGATCCTCTTCGGCACCGAGGAGCAGAAGCGCCGCTTTCTGCCGCGCGTCGCGGGCGGGGAGATCTCCGCCTTTGCGCTCACCGAGCCGAAGGTCGGCACCGATCCCGGCGAAGATGGAGACGCACGCGGAGCCGACGCGCTGACGGCGAGCATTTCATCATCAACGGCGAGAAGCTCTGGTGCACGAATGGCGATCAAGGCCGGCGTGCTCGTCGTGATGGCGAAGACGCCGCCGAAGAATGGACGCAACCAGGTCACGGCGTTCATCGTCGAACATCGACACGCCCGGCGTGGAGATCGTGCGCCGCTGCCGCTTCATGGGGCTGAAGGCGCTCTACAATGCGCGTCGTCCGCTTCACCGACGTGAAGGTGCCGCGCGAGAACATCATGCTCGCCGAGGGCAAGGGCCTGCGCGTCGCGCTGACCACGCTGAACACCGGCCGCCTCACGCTGCCCGGCGGCTGCGTCGGGCTCGTCCAAACGCTGCCTGGAAATCACGCGCAAATGGGCCAACGAGCGCGTGCAATGGGGCGCGCCGATCGGCAAACACGCCGCGATCGCGGACAAGATCGCGCGCATGGCCGCGGAGACCTTCGCGATGGAGGCGATGACCCTTTACGCCGCGAGCATCGTCGATCGCGACAAGAACGCCGACGTGCGGCTCGAAGCCGCGATGTGCAAACTCTGGGCCACCGAGCGCTCTTGGGAACACGTCGATGACGACGATGCAAATCCGCGGCGGGCGCGGCTACGAGACGGCGCAATCGCTCGCGGCGCGCGGCGAGAAGCCAGTCCCGGTCGAGCGTCTGTTGCGCGACTCGCGGATCAACACGATCTTCGAGGGCTCGAGCGAAATCATGCGGCTCTTCATCGCCCGCGAGGCGCTCGATCCGCATCTGAAAATCGGCGCGCCCGTGCTGAACACGCAACTCCCGAACGACGTGCGACTGCGCGCGGCGGTGAAGGCCGCAGGGTTTTACGCGAGCTGGTATCCGCGGCAGTGGCTGCCTTCGCGGCACCGCGCGCGCTTTCATCCGAATCTCGCCGGGCATATTCGGTATGCCTCGCGGACTGCGCGACGCCTCGCGCGCACGCTCTTCCACGCCATGGCGCGCTTCGGCCCAAGGCTCGAGCGCGAGCAAGTGCTGCTCGGACGCTTCGTCGATATCGGCACGGAGCTTTTCGCCATCACCGCGACGTGCGCGAACGCCGAAAGAATGGGCACGCCCGAAAGTGCGGAGCTCGCGAACCATTTTTGCCGGCGATCCCGGCTGCGCATCTCCCAACTTTTCGAGGGGATTGCTCACAATCAGGATCGCGCTGGTTACAAACTTGCCCAACAAGTGCTGGCTGGTCGTTTCGATTGGTTGGAGGACGGGATTTTGGACTGATTCGACCGAAAAAACGGGAGACTGCTGTGCCATGATGACTCGTCAGCCGCGACAAGAGTAGCGCCATGTCCCACCGCGCCCTCGGTGACAGGGTGCTGTAAATGCCTGCTCGTTAGTGGGTTAGAGCTGAGCCTCTCCAGCGGCGCGACGGGTGCTAGAGGATTCGGACAATCGCGTCACCCGACGCCCACGAAAACTCTCGACACACTTTATGGCAAAAATCCTCGGCATCGATCTCGGTACGACCAACTCCTGTATGTCCGTCATGGAAGGCGGCGAGCCGGTGGTCCTTGAAAATTCAGAAGGCGCGCGCACCACGCCGTCAGTCGTCGCTTTCACGAAAACTGGCGAGCGTCTCGTCGGGCAGGCCGCCAAACGGCAGGCGATTACCAATTCACAGAACACGGTGTTCTCGGTGAAGCGCTTCATGGGACGCAAATTCGACGAGGTGAGGGAGGAAGAGCATCGCGTGCCTTACAAAGTTGTGAAGGCCCCGAACGGCGACGCGCACATCCAAGTGCAGGTCGGTGGAGAGACGAAGACCTTCTCGCCGCCGGAAATCAGCGCGATGATCCTCGCGAAGCTCAAAGCGGACGCGGAGTCGAAACTCGGCGAAAAGATCACTCAGGCGGTGATCACGGTGCCTGCTTATTTCAACGATTCGCAGCGCACTGCGACCAAGGACGCCGGCAAGATTGCTGGGCTCGAGGTGTTGCGAATCATCAACGAACCCACAGCGGCGTCGCTGGCCTATGGCCTCGACAAGAAAAAGGACGAGAAGATCGCGGTCTATGATTTGGGTGGCGGCACCTTTGACATCTCGGTGCTGGAGATCGGGGACGGAGTGTTCGAAGTCCGCGCGACCAACGGCGACACTCACCTCGGCGGCGACGACTGGGATCATGCGGTAATGGATTGGGTGTTCTCTGAATTCAAGACGGAGAGTGGGATCGACCTGACCAAGCAGCCGGACGCCGTTCAGCGCATTAAGGAAGAGGCGGAGAAGGCGAAAATCGCCCTTTCCAGTGCTCAGGAATACGAGATCAACCTGCCTTTCGTGACTGCGGATCAGACCGGGCCGAAGCACATTCAAAAGAAGCTGACGCGCGCCAAGCTTGAGCAGCTCACGGACAAACTTTTCGAGCGCACGCTGGCGCCGGTCAAAGCCTGCATCAATGACGCGAAGCTCACCGAACGGGACATCAACGAGCTCGTGCTCGTGGGTGGAATGACGCGGATGCCGAAGGTCATCGAGACCGCTCGCAAGCTGGTCGGCAAGGAGCCTCACAAAGGAGTCAACCCGGACGAAGTCGTGGCAATTGGCGCCGCGATTCAGGCCGGCGTGCTCAAGGGTGATGTGAAAGATGTGCTGTTGCTCGATGTCACTCCGCTCACGCTGGCCATTGAAACGGCCGGCGGTGTCGCTACGGCAATGATCCCTCGCAACACGACAATCCCAACCCGCAAGGAGAACATCTTCTCGACCTACAGCGACAATCAGCCGGGTGTGGAGATCAAGGTCTTGCAGGGGGAGCGTCCGCTGAGCCGCGACAACAAGAATCTCGGGACCTTCCACTTGGATGGCATTCCGCCCGCGCCTCGTGGTGTGCCTCAGGTACAAGTGACCTTTGACATCGACGCCAACGGTATCCTCCATGTCTCGGCGAAAGACTTGGGCACCGGCAAAGAGCAAAAGATCTCGATCACCGGCAGCTCAGGCCTCTCGAAAGATGAAGTGGAAAAAATGCAGCGCGATGCAGAGACGCACGCGGAAGAAGATAAGAAGGCCAAAGAGAACATCGAAGTCCGCAACAACGCTGACAGCCTGGCCTACCAATGTGAGAAGCAGCTCTCGGAGCTCGGTGACAAAATCGATGCTGCCAAGAAGTCGGAAATCGAGGCAGCGATCGCGGCAGTCCGTGAAGCGCTGAAAGGCGACGACACCGATGCGATTTCCAAAAGCTACACCGACCTGCAAAACAAGTTCCAGGCGGTCAGCGAGGAGCTTTACAAGCAGGCTTCGGCGAGCAGTGGCGCCAATGCTGGGGCAGGCTCGGAAGGTGCCGCGAGCGGAGCGGGTGCTGCTGGCTCGGCCAAACCCGAAGGCGATGTCGTCGACGCGGAGTTCGAGGTCGTTGACGAAGACAAGAAGAAGTAGTCCACGCACCTCAATCATACCCTTTACTGACATTGCAAGTCAGGCCCCGGCCCGACCTTTGATGTCTCCGTAAAAACCAACAAAGTAACCAACAGAAAAACACAAAAACATGGCAGTCAACGTTCGTCCCCTCGGGGATCGGGTTCTTGTCAAACCCCTTGAAGCTTCAGAGACAAAAAAAGGCGGCATCATCATCCCTGACACGGCCAAGGAGAAGCCGCAGGAAGGTGAAGTCGTCGCACTCGGCACCGGCAAGCGCGATGAAGACGGCAAACTCATCGAGTTCACCGTTAAAAAAGGGAACAAAGTCCTTATCCCAAAATATGGCGGGACCGAGATCAAGATCGACGATGAGACCTACCTCATCATGCGCGAAGACGACATCCTCGGCATCGTCGGCTAACTCAACCCACCTCAACCTAACTACTACTCACTAACATCATGGCAGCTAAACAACTACAATTCGACGAGTCCGCCCGGCACGCGCTTCTGCGCGGCGTCGAGAAACTCGCTCGCGCCGTCAAGGCAACCCTCGGGCCTTCAGGCCGCAACGTCATCCTCGACAAGAAATTCGGCAGCCCGACGATCACCAAAGACGGTGTGACCGTGGCCAAGGAAATCGAGCTCGAAGACCCGTATGAAAACATGGGCGCGCAGCTCGTTCGCGAAGTCGCGAGCAAGACCAGCGACATCGCCGGCGACGGCACCACGACAGCGACCGTTCTTGCGGAGTCGATCTACAAGGAAGGTCTCAAGAACGTTACGGCCGGAGCCAACCCGACGTCCCTTCAGCGCGGCATCAACAAAGCCGTTGAGGCTGTGGTCGCGGAACTCCAGCGCATTTCCAAGAAGGTCAAGGACCGCACGGAGATCGCGCAGGTTGCAACCGTCTCGGCCAACTGGGATACCGCCATCGGCAATATCATTGCCGATGCGATGGACAAGGTCGGCAAGGATGGCACTATCACAGTCGAAGAAGCGAAGTCCATTGAGACCACGCTCGAAGTTGTCGAAGGCATGCAGTTCGACAAGGGATACATCTCGCCTTACTTCGTGACCAATGCGGAGTCGATGGAAGCGATCCTCGAGAACCCCTACATCCTTCTTTTCGAGAAGAAGATCAGCAGCTTGAAAGACCTGCTTCCGATCCTCGAGAAGACTGCGAAGACCGGCCGTCCGCTCCTCATCATTTCCGAGGACGTGGAAGGTGAAGCCCTTGCGACTCTCGTCGTGAACAAGCTCCGCGGGACGATTCAGGTCGCAGCCGTCAAGGCTCCCGGCTTCGGCGATCGCCGCAAGGCGATGATGGAAGACATTGCCATCCTCACGGGCGGCAAGCTCATCACCGAAGACCTCGGCATCAAGCTCGAGAGCATCACGCTCGACGATCTCGGCAAGACCAAGCGCGTCACGATCGACAAGGAGAACACGACCATCGTCGAGGGTTCCGGCAAGCAAGCGGACATCCAAGGCCGTGTGTCGCAGATCCGCCGTCAGATCGAAGAGACGACCAGCGACTACGACAAGGAGAAGCTCCAGGAGCGCCTCGCGAAGCTCGCAGGTGGTGTCGCCGTCATCAATGTCGGAGCAGCGACTGAGACCGAAATGAAAGAGAAGAAAGCCCGCGTCGAAGACGCCTTGCACGCGACCCGTGCGGCGGTCGAAGAGGGCATTGTTCCCGGAGGTGGCGTTGCCCTCATCCGTGCGCAGAAAGCTCTCGATAGCCTTCAGCTCGAAGGTGACGAAGCCATCGGTCTTGCAATCATCCGCCGCGCGGTCGAAGCCCCGCTTCGCCAACTCGCGGACAACGCGGGCCAGGAAGGCGCGCTCATCGTGCAGGAAGTCAAGAAGCGCAAAGGCAATGAAGGCTACAATGTTGCTACTGGCGAATACGTGGACCTCATCAAGGCAGGCGTGGTCGATCCGACCAAAGTCACCCGCAGCGCGTTGCAGAACGCAGCTTCGATCTCTGGCCTCCTCCTGACGACTGAGTGCGTCATCTGCGAGCTGCCCGAGAAGAAAGCGCCGGCCGGCGGAGACGCCCACGGCCATGGCGGCGGCGGCGGCATGGGCGGGATGGACTACTAAGGTCCGACCTCGCTTAGCGAAAGCTGAGACAATCAACAACAGCCGGACTCAGCAATGAGTCCGGCTGTTTGTCGTACGATCACCGTGCAGAAAACTTTCGACCGTGGATGAACAGGGACGTCTCCGCATGGTCGAAGAGAATCTACGACGCGGCATAATTAACCAGATTGTTCCCCGCGTTCCGCCCGTGCATTACTAAGAAAGCGGCAGCTGGACGGCTTGATTGTCGCCGCTCTCCCATTGCACCCGGGTGAACTTCCGCTACTGCTAACGCCCCTTTTTTTGATGAATCTGCGAATCTGTTTTTCCCTGTGCCTCACGGCGGCGTTGTTCGCGAGCGGTTGCCGGCGTGAGACGATTCGCGTTTACACCGCTCCGAAAGACCAAACCCCGCCGATGCCGGTGGCGGCGGATGAGTCAGCCACCGCTGCGAACCCGCCACCCGAACGGCCTCAGCCAAAGATCGAGTGGACGCTGCCCTCTGGGTGGGAGCAGATGCCAGCGGGGCAGATGAGCGCGGCGCAGTTTTCCGTGAAAACGGATGGTGGCGAGGCGGCAGTGAATATCACGCCGCTGCCAAATCTCGCGGGCAAGGAAGCGATGATTGTGAACATGTGGCGCCAGCAGGTCGGCCAACCTCCCATGGGCGAAGGCGAACTGGCTACCGCGCTCACGCCGGTGCCGGTCAGCGACGGGCAGGGACAGCTTTTTGAGATCGCCGGGACGCGCGAGGGTGAGCCGACGAAAATCGTTACCGCGATGCTGCATCGACCGGACGGGAGCTGGTTTTTCAAGCTCTCGGGGAGCGAAGCCGCCGTCGCCGCGCAGAAGCCGGCGTTTCTCGAATTTTTGAAATCCGTGCGAATGGGCGCACCGGTGGAAACAGCGACGGCAAAGGATTCGCAGCCATGAAAAATAGCGCCCTCTGGAAATTCATCACATCGCTTCGGCTGACCGTGGTCTGCCTTGCACTGGGCATCGTGCTTGTCTTCATCGGCACGGTCGCGCAGGCGGACGAAGGGTTGTATCAGGCGCAGGCGCGCTATTTTAAACAGTGGTTCGTCTGGATGCCGACAATGTTTGGCTATCAGCTGCCGCTCGCCCTGCCTGGTGGTTACTTGATCGGCACGGTGCTGCTCGTGAATCTCGCGGCGGCGCATGTCAACCGCTTCGTCTGGACGCCGAAGAAGTATGGCATTCATCTCACGCACCTCGGGATTGTCGTGCTGCTGGTCGGCCAGCTCGCGACCGACATGCTCTCGGAGGAAAGTCATTTGCGGCTGCGCGAAGGTGAGACGCGGAACTACACGGAAAGTCACCGCGAGCATGAACTGGTTTTTGCGACCGACTCGGGACCGGACACTGAGGAAGTGGTGGCCATTCCCGAGCCGCTGGTCGCGGCACGCGCCGATATTACGAACGCGAAGCTGCCCTTCGTCGTGCGGGTGAAGGATTACCAAGTGAACGGCGTGGTGTATTCGCGGGCGAGAGTTACGGAAGTCGCTGGGCAGCTCGCCTCGGCATTGGCCACGGTCGAGGGGCAGTTTGCGAGCGTGGATGGCTTGGTGCCGCAGGCGGAGCGCGCGCAGGAAAGTGAAGGCCGTGCGAATGTCTGGCGCGACGCCCTGAAGGCGGTGGGCGAGCCAGAGACGAAGGATCTCGCGGGCGCCGCGAAGCGCATCGCCGCGCAGCCCGAGCGCGAGGCAAAATTGCGCGGGGAACTGAAAACCCGTTTTCAAAAGGAGATGCTCTCGAGGTTCAAGGCGCAGGGCGGCGAGACGCAACTCGCAGCGGAGCGGCTGGAGAAGAGCGAGCCGCTGACGGCCGAATCTTTCCCAGCACTGGCGAAGAACGGAGCCGGTCCGAATGTGATCGCGCTGCCGCAGGCGGAGACGAAGGAGATGGATAAAGGCAACCTCCCTTATGCGGTGATCGAGATCCTCGAGGGTGGAAAGAGCATTGGCGATTGGCTCGTCTCGCCGTGGCTAAACTCGGCGGACATCGAGGTCGGCGGCAAGACGTGGCGCGTCGCCTTTCGGCCTGAGCGAACGTATCAGACCTTCTCCGTCAAGTTGCTCAAGACGACGCACGAGGTTTATCGCGGCACGGAAATCCCGAAGAATTTTCAGAGCCGCATCCGCATTGACAATCCCGAGAGTGGGGAGAACCGGGAAGTCGACATCTACATGAACAACCCGCTGCGCTACGAAGGGCTCACTTTTTTCCAATACCAAATGGGCGCCGATGAACGGAACGCGAACATCGGGACAAGCACTTTGCAGGTCGTGCGCAACCCGAGTTGGCTGACTCCTTATCTCGGATGCATCCTAGTGTCTCTCGGCATGATCTACCAATTCCTCTTTCACCTTGTCGGCTTCATCAAGAAACGGAGAACTGCATGAAAAAGTGGCTGCCTCTCATCATCGCCAGCGTTTTCGTGGCGTGGATCATCGGCGCACTACGGCCGCCGTCGGACAAGCCGGGCGCCTTCGCGGTGCAGGAGTTCGGTCGGTTGCCGCTGGTCTCGAACGGTCGCTACCAACCTATTGACTCTCTAGCGCGGAACTCACTGCTACAGATGCGCGAGAAGCAAACGGCGAACCTCGAGCCGTGGAAGGATAATTCCGACCATCCAAAGATCATCTCCGCGATCGATTGGTTGATGGCGATGATGATGAATCAAGACCTCGCCGACACTTGGCCGGTCATCCGCATCGATCATCCGGACGTGAAAGGACTGCTCGCGTTGCCCGGGAGCGCGGATCCCGACAAGCACACGGACGGCAAGCATTTCTCGTGGAATGCGATCAAGCCGAAGATCGATGTTCTCCAAAAAGAAGGGCGCCGCATCGCGCCGATCGACTCCTCGAAACGCAACCCCTACGAGCAGGCGGTGCTCCGGCTATCGAGCCTCGTCGGAAATTACGCGCGGCTGCAAAACACGCTGCAACCTCACCCATCGGTCGTCATCGCTTTGCTGCAAAATGACCCGTCGCAGAACGCGCAGATGTTCCTGAATCTGGTCAACGAGACGCAACCGGAGGACGTTGTGGATTGGCGGGCTGAGTTCTCGAAGTTCAGCGCGAATCGGGAGACAGAGTTCGCGGCTTACGCCAAGGCGCAGGCCAAGCAGCCGTTCGATGAGGCAGCGTTCCTTTCTTTCAAACGCAATCTCGTGCGCTTCGAAGCGATGGGCATGGAAGGGCAGTCGCTGCTCATTCCGCCGACGAATGCGGGCGCTGGCGGCAAAGACGAGTGGCTACGAACGGGTGACGCCTTGCTCAGCGCCGCGCAACGAGTCGATGCCAACGTCCCGGTCCCGGCGGCGCTCGGATATTTCGCGGACATGTCAACCGCCTACCGTGCGGATCAGCCCGCCGCCTTCAACTCTGCGCTGACGCGTTACCGCGCGATTCTCTCCACGCAATTCCAGCCGGAGTTGAAAAAGGCTGCGCGGGAGCAGTTCTTCAACGCCTTTGAGCCGTTCTACAAATCGATGGTCATCTACATCGTCGCTTTCATCGGCGCGCTCGGTTTTTGGTTTTCACCGAAGCGTCTGGAATGGCTGCGGCGCACGGCGGTCTGGCTGGTGGTCGTCGCCCTGGTTGTCCACACGGTCGGCTTGCTTTTCCGGATGACGCTGGAGGGCCGGCCGCCGGTGACCAACCTTTACTCGTCGGCGATTTTCATCGGCTGGGGCGCATGCATCCTCGGGCTGTTGCTGGAGCGCTTCTGGCGCAATTCCATCGGCGTCGTTGTCTCGAGCGTCATCGGCTTCCTTACGCTCATCATCGCGCACCACCTTTCGCTCAGCGGCGACACGATGGAAATGATGCGCGCGGTCCTCGACACGAACTTCTGGCTCGCGACGCACGTCGTCGTCGTGACGCTCGGCTACGCCTCCACCTACGTCGCCGGCTTCCTTGCGATGATTTACATTTTGCGCGGCGTCTTCACGACTTCGCTCGATGCGGCGACTGCGAAGTCACTCGGCAAGATGGTCTATGGCATCGTCTGTTTCGCGACGTTGTTTTCGTTCGTCGGCACGGTGCTCGGCGGGATTTGGGCGGATCAAAGCTGGGGCCGATTCTGGGGCTGGGACCCGAAGGAAAACGGCGCGCTGATCATCGTGCTGTGGAATGCGCTCATCCTGCATGCGCGGTGGGGCGGGATGGTGAAGGAACGCGGGCTGATGAATCTGGCGATCGTCGGAAACATCGTGACGAGCTGGTCGTGGTTCGGCGTGAACATGCTGGGAATCGGCCTGCACGCTTATGGATTCATGGATGCCGCGTTTCGTTGGCTGCTCTTTTTCGTGGCGACGCAGCTGCTCTTCGTGCTGATCGGCTCGCTGCCGCCCCGGCTCTGGCGCAGCTTTTCACCGCCGCCCGATGGCCCAAAATCGGGCCCGCTCCAGCCGGTCGAGGTCTGAAATGGTTTGCACGAACGAGTGGGGATAAGTCCGATCATCTCCAAGCATGAACGACTCCGCCGACCATTCGCTCGCCGCGACTTCGTTTGATCTCGCCGCTGGTGAAGTGCCGACGGACCCGAGCGCGAATCCGTTCAAACTCGTCGTCGATCCAGTGATGCGCGTGCGACTGCGGCGCGCACTTTTCGAAATGATCGAGCATCACGATCAGGAACTCGCGCGCTATGTCGCCGATGGCTCGCTCGCGCTCGAGAGCTACAAGGAGTACATCGAGCTTTTTGCCAACAGTTTGAAACAAACGATGGGCAGCCGTGAGGGCGTCGCTTTTTTACTTCAGACCTGCGGCTTCGACTGCGCGGAGGCGGAGATCAATTTGCAGCCGGAGACGCGCTGGAAGGTGCAGCGGTAGCGAGTTTCAGAAAAACCGCCGGTGCGCCTCGACGCCGGCCTCGAGGCGCGCGCGCAAGGCGGCGTGGGGATCAGAGGCCGCGGGGGCGAGCGCGACGGCGACGCAGAGTTGAGCCATCGCCGCGACATCGGCCACTGCCACGAATTCCGCGCCGACGGTGTGCTCAGGCGTGATGTTGTGGTAATTGCCGAGGGCCACACACAGCCCCGCAGCGCGGTAACCGAAGAGCTGGTAGGCGGTCGCTTCGCAGGTGCCGCCGGACATGAGCGCACGCTGATGCGGAATGTTGGCGGCTTTCGCGAGCTGTTGGAAATGCGCGCTGGCGGCAGAGTCGAAGATTGAAGTGCGGTCCCCGACGCGGAGGATGACGCCGTCGCTCATCTTGCAGACGCCGCCGCGCTCGGAGCTCGTTTCGAGCGAGACAATGGTGATGCTGTCGGGCAGCCGCCGCGACCTCGCAAGCTGAATCGCGCCGACAAATCCGACTTCCTCGGCACGAGTGAAAAGGCCATGGACGCTTGCTTCCGCGCCGGTGCGCTCGAGTTCGTGAAACATTGCGACAATTGCCGCGCACCCGATCAAATCGTCGCACGCGCGCGAATGGATGCGGCCGTCGCGCAATTCGAATGCGGGCAGATCCCACATCGCAAACGCGCCGAAATCGCGCGTCGGCGCACCCGTTGCAAGCACGTCCGGCGGGACGCCACCGAGAAATTCCGAGCCGACAAATCCGGGGTGATCCATGTGCGCCGCGAACGCGAACTGGGGCTCGGCATCGCCGCGCTGGTAGCGGGCGATCAGGTTTCCAAAGTCATCCAGCTCGACGCTGACGTGCGGACACTGAGCGAGTTGCATCGAGATTTCCGCGCGGACGGCATCTTCAAAAAAAGGCGCAGTCGGCTGCGCGAGCAGCGAGCGGCAGATGTCGAGCAGCAGGGTGTTGGGCATCGGTAAGGATTCTAGGGAAGTCGACGGGCTGGAAGCAACGCAGGCGGAGGTTCGCCTCGCCCGATGCGCTCCGCACAGCTTTCCATCGGCGCTTAAGGCCGCTAATCCCTTCGTGAATGACCTGCTGGAAAACGTTCCGCTACCAACTCGAAGCGCTCGGCTGCCTGCTGCTGGCGTGGGCGATTCCGAAGCTTTCCCGCGTGGCGGTGGTGCGGCTGGGTCATGCGCTCGGCGCGCTCGCGTATCGCCTGGACGCGCGCGGTCGGGCGGTCGCGTTGGGGAATCTCGCGTGCGCTTTTGGAGCAAAATTATCTTCCGCGGAGCGGGAAAATATCGCGCGCGCTTCGTATCAGAATTTCCTCCGCACTATGCTCGATCTAGTCTGGGCGCAGCGGCTGACGCCCGAAAACTTCGAGCGGTGGATACAGGTCGAGGGCTTTGAAACGATTCGCGAACGGCTCGCGCAGGAGCGGCGCGGAATGATCTTCATGGGCGTGCATCAGGGCAACTGGGAGTGGGCGGGCATTGCGTGCGGGTTCATCGGATTCCACAACACGGTGGTCGCGGAGAACTTCAAAAATCCGCGGCTGACCGCCGTTTTTTCGAGGCTGCGCGAGATTTCCGGGCAAACGATCATCCCGCAGGAAAACTCGATTTTGCGTCTGCTAAAGATCGCCAAGCGCGGCGGCACGACTGGCATGTTGATCGACCTGAGCCTTCCGCCAACCCAAGCCGCGACAGTCATCGAGGGCTTCGGAATGAAGATGTGCGTGCCGCTGCTGCACACCGTTCTGGCGCAGCGAGTGAATGCCCTTTTGGTGCCGTTGGAGACACGGCCGCAGCCCGACGGCACGTGCCGGGTCATCGCACATCCCGCCCTCGAAATCCCCGCTGGGACGTCGATGCCGGGAATCGCACAGCTCTGCTGGGACGCATTGCAGCCAGCCATCCGTGCGCGACCAGAGCTGTATTTGTGGGCCTACAAACACTTCCGCTACCGCCCGAAAAATGCGAGTAACGACTATCCCCCTTACTCGAACGAGTCGGGGAAATTCGAGAAGCTGCTGAAGGCAGCGAGCGGAAAGCCGAATTAAAACCCGCTACTCGTCGTCGTCGCCTTCGGGCTCGTCTTCGAGCGGTTCGAGTTCTTCGTCGCTGAGGAAGTGACGCTTGCGCTTTGCGGCGGGGAGCGGAGCGAGGGTCATGGTCACGCTTTTGCCCATCAGCTTTGGCTCCATCTCGACCTGCGCCATCTGGTTGAGATCATTTTTGATCCGAACCATGAGCGCCATGCCGAGGTCCTGGTGCGCCATTTCGCGGCCGCGGAACTGCAGTTGGACGCGCACCTTGTTTCCCTTATCGAGGAACTCTTCGCTGTGCCGCATTTTCGTTTCGTAGTCGTGATCATCGATGTTCACGCGAAACTTCACTTCCTTGAGCTTGCTCCCGGAGTGCTTCTTTTCTTTGTCCTGCTTCGAAGCCTCGTACTTGAACTTGCCGTAATCAACGATGCGGCAGACGGGCGGGTTGGCGGTGGGGGCGACTTCGACGAGGTCAAGGCCGAGGCCCTGAGCATGCCGGATGGCGTCGGAGAGTTTCATCACCCCGAGCTGTTCCGCGGTGGAGGCGACGATGACGCGCACTTCGCGAGCGCGAATGCGGCCGTTAACTCGAATTTGTTGGATTTGGATGGGTGGCGTTCTGGTAAGGCAGGGGGCCGTGGAGCTGCGGGTCCGCCCGTTGGTCTGTGTCGCCGTGGTCGCGGACACCGGGAATTTCCCCCGGCGCCCGCGGCTCCCACGCCCTCCGCGCTGGCGACTGCGCGCGGCGGGCCTCTGCGCATCGAGCGCAGTCGTCCCGGGATTTAGGAGAGAATGCCGGGGGCAGCAAGGGATTTTTCTCGTGATCGGCGCGAGGGGTTTCGAACCGCGGCGCTCCTGGCGCTCGCAGCGGAAGGAAAGGCGCAAAAGGCGCTGCTTTTTCTGGACGAACCGCGCGCGGCTCCGCTCACTGCTCACGCCATGGAAGACCAAGCCAAGACGTTCCTCTTCGATCTCCTCAACACGCCCAGTCCAACCGCGTTCGAACTCGCAGGACAGCGCAAATGGGCGGCTTATACGCGGCAGTTTTCCGATCGCGTGGAAAATGACGCATATGGAACGGCGTGGGCCACGCTCGATGGAAAAGGTGCAAAGCCGAGGCGTGTGATGCTCGAGGCGCACGCCGACGAAATCGGCTACATCGTGAAGCACATCACCAAGGAAGGGTTCCTGCGCATCGACCGCATCGGCGGCTCCGACACAGCCACGGCACGTGGGCGGCGCGTCGAGATCCTCGGCGAGAAAGGATCTGTCCGTGGGCTCATCGGGAACACTGCGATCCATCTGCGTAAGGATCATAAGGACGAAAAAGCGCCGCTGATTCACGAGCTCTTCGTCGACGTCGGGGCATCTTCTGCGGAAGAGGTGAAGGCTGCGGGCATCCGCGTCGGGCATCCGGCGGTTTACATCGATCGCGTCGAAGAGTTCGGGAAAAACCGTATCGTCAGCCGGGCCATCGACAACCGCATCGGCGGTTTCATCATTGCGCAAGTCCTCGCGAACCTGAGCCGACGCCGCGAGCAGTTCAGCAGCACGGTCATCGCCGTGAACGCTGTGCAGGAGGAAATCGGTGGACACGGCGCGAAGATGGTCGCGCACCGGCTGATGCCCGATTTGTGCATCGTCCTCGACGTCACGCACGCGACCGATACACCCGGCATCGAGCACGACATTCACGGCGACGTGAAGCTCGGCGGCGGGCCGAGCATCACGCACGGGACGTGCAATCATCCGCTCGTCCTCGCGCGGCTCATGGAAGTCGCCGAGCGGCTTGCGATGCCGCTTCAGCACGAGAGTTCCTCGCGTTACAGCGGCACGGATACCGACGTGATTTTCAACACCGGCGAAGGCATTCCGAGCGCGCTCGTTTCACTGCCGCTGCGCTACATGCACTCAGTCGTCGAGACCGCGGACCTCGGTGACGTGGAGAAAGTGATCGCACTTCTCACCGCTTTCGCGGAGTCGGTCTCCGACACCGACGACTTCAGCGTGCGCTTGTAAGAGATGGCGCGCACTTAGGGAGCGCTCCTGCTATCCCACCCGATCTTTGAGCGCCAGAATGCGCTGCTTCTTCGCGTCGTAATCCAGCGCGTGAAACGTCCGGATTTCGTCGATACGCCGCGCGCCGTTGAGCGCGTCAAGGCAGCGAGTGTATCGCTCCGCGAGCTCCGTCGTCTCGAGATACCGACCGCGCAAATTCGCGTCGGCGTAGGCGCGCGGATGATGCCGGGAGAACAAATGGAAGCGCAGCCAGCGGCGATCGACGCGTGACACTTTTTGCGTCTTGCGAAAGAAGCCGATGAACAAAAGCAGTACGAGATAGGTGTCCACCTGCGCCTGCAATTCCAGATTGCGCGCGTATTCCTCGCTGTGGATTTCGCGCACCCCGCGTTGGAATTGCAGCGCCGCGTGCAGCGCGTGATTGATCTCCTCGATGAAGGCGATGAGCTGCCCGATATTCGCGTCGCTCACGCCGCGCCGCGGATCGTTTTTTTCGAGCTGCTCGATCAGCCACTGCGAGTAGTAGATGCCGATGTAAAGGTGATCGCCGGTGCGCCGCAGAAAGGTCCGCGCGAGATCGCTCAATTCGCGCGCCGCAGCGCCAGCAGCGCGGCTGAGTTGCCCGCAGCGCTGCCGGCTGATGAGGCAGTCTTCGAGATTGATCCCGACCTGCGCGTAAGTCCGTTCGAAGAGATGCTGGATCTCGCTGAAAAGGGTCGCGTTCACGCGGCAAAAAGGTGGCTCGGTGTGTGCCCCGAATCGAGATGCAGCAGGGTATCGGAGAGTCGATTCAGCGCGAGTCGCAGATCGTGAAAGCCATCCGCAAGTTGCTCGTAAATGCGCGTCAGCGACGCGGAACGTGCGACCTGGTGCGTGGCCACTGCCTTGAAATTCGAGCTGCCGAGACCTTCGTAAAATGAGACGTCTGGTCCGCCGCGCTGCGATCTGCGCGCGACCGTCTCGTGGAAAATTCCGCTCAAAAAGAGCGAGTAATTCCCGACATGAGCGCGGATGAAAAACGACTGAACCGGGGAGGCATCGCGCAGCGCGATCATCATGTCCGAGACGTATTGGATCGGCGCGGTCTGGCCATCCGCCGGCGAACGCATCCGCGCGGTTTGCGAGAAGGTTTCCAGCAACGATGCGACATAATCGCTGACTGCGAGATCCGTCAGCCCTGTCTCTTTCAGCACATGGCGGATTAAAACGTAGAAGTAGAGCTGCGGCGAAATGCGCAGCGCAGCCGTGTCCTCGAGCACCGCCGCAAGCAGTCGCGGGTGGTCGAGAATGGTGTCCCGCGCGTCGGCGTCCGTGAGGAGGTCAACGAGGGTGATGGCGTCCCGCTCCGTGGTGGAGAGTGTCTTGACGACGAACTGGAAGTCGTCCGCTGTGAACCGATCCCGACAGTTTGCTTTGATCATCGGAGCTCCTGCAAAAGCATCGCGTGTGCCGCTGCGCTCGGCCATTGATTTCTCACCGCGCCCGCCTGAAAAGTGGCGCCGCCATGCGCCGCGCCGTTTCCATCTTTTTCGCGCTGTTGCTCGCGGGGGTGATTGCGGCGGGTTGGTACGCATATGATCGCGGCTTCACGAAGAAGTGGCGCACCTTCGTCTCGTCGGAGTTTCACAAACGCGGCGTTGAAGTCTCGCTGCGGCAGCTCGCCCTCGAGCCATTTCGCGGCATCGTGGCGCGAGATCTCAAAATCTACGATTCGCGCGATCGCCGCCGCACCGTCGCGGTCGTCGATGAGATGTTGCTCGTCATCAACTTCGCGAACCTCTTTCGCGGTGAACCGTTCATCGATGCGCTCGAACTGAGCGACGCGCGGCTGGCCATCCCGCTCGACACCAAAAAGCCGCTCGGTCCGGCCATTGAAATCCGGCGGCTCAGCGGGCGGCTGATGCTGCCCCCTAAGCAGCTCTACCTCAGCCGACTCGAGGCGGAAATTTTCGGCATCAAAATCACCGCGAGCGGACGACTCATCAATCCGCAAGCCTTTCGCATCAAGCCGCGCGACGGCACCCACACCGCGGAGATCGAGCGCGTGCTGGAACAGTTGAGGCTGCTGAAGTTCGAGGCGGAGCCACCGCGGCTCGACGTCCGGTTCAGCGGCGATCTCGCGGAACCGGAGAAGATTTTCGTCGAGGGAACTTTGCACGCCGGCAAGGTGCGGCGCGGCGATTTTCATCTTGCGACTCTCCACGCCGCCGCGTCGTTTCGCGATGGCGCGATCGAGCTGAAGCAACTCACGGCGACCGACCACCGCGGCACTCTTCAGGCGACCGGGAATCTGCAAACCAAGACGCGGGAACTGAGTGTGCGGCTGCGCTCGACGCTCGACTTCACGTCGTTCATGCGCAGCTACGAGCCGCGCGGACCTCTCGGCGACATCACCGTCTCTTCGGCTCCCACGCTTGAATTAACGGTGGAAGGCAACGCCGGCGATTTCACCAAAATGCGCGTGCTTGGACACCTCGCGTTGCCAGCTTTCCGCTATCGCTCGATCTCATTTGAAAGTCTGGCCGCCGACTTTTCATGGCACGATGGGCGATGGAGTGCGCGCGACGTCCGGCTCGCGCATCGCACGGGAGAACTCACTGGCGACGCGATGCAAGTGCCCGGAGATTTTCGCGCCGGACTCCGAAGCACGATCAATCCTGGCGTGCTTGCACCGCTTTTCACGGGCAAAGCCGCGGATGTTTTTTCGCAGTTTGAATTTACCGAGTCGCCTAGTCTCGAGGTGACCGCCCGGGGTACGGCTCCGGAACTCGACGCGTTCTCCGCCAGCGCTCAAGTGAAGATCGGTCCGGCCAGCTTTCGCAATTCGCGAGCGGAAAGCGTCGTCGCAACCGTGCGTTGGGGCGGGCGCAAGTTGTCGATCGAGCCGTTCAAATTGCAGCGCGCGGAAGGCGGGGGCAGCGGCGCCGTGATCGTCGATTTTGCGCGGAACGAGGTGCATCTCGAGAAGATCCACGCAAACGTCAATCCGGCGGAGGTGATCGTGTGGTTCGACCAAGACATCCTGAAAGACGTAGCGCCGTACCGCTTCCCGAAAAAGCCACCGAACGTTTTTGTGGACGGCATCGTTCACATCAAGCACGGCAAAACCACGCGGCTCGCCATCGATGTCGAGGCGCCCGCGGGCATGGACTACACGTTCCTGAAAAAAAACCTCAGCGCGTCGCAGTGCTCGGCCAAATTGCTCTTCACCGATCAGCGCCTGCACATCTCCGATCTCTCGGCGAGCGTGTTTGGAGGCCGGTTGCGAGGCGAAGCCGATATTTCGATCGTGAAGGGAAAGCCCGGCCACAACGTCACGTTGCAAGTCGAGAACATGGACTTTGCGAGTCTGACCAAACTTTACTTCAACTACGACGGATCACGCGGAAAAATGGATGGTCGCTACACTTTCAGCGGTCGCGGCGACGATCCGCGCGTGATGCGCGGGCACGGCGAGATCGAGTTGCACGACGGAAATGTCTTCGCGATTCCGTTTCTCGGGCCGTTCTCCGGCATCCTCAATTCCATCGTCCCAGGGATGGGACATGACGTGGCCCACCGAGCCTCTGCGGCATTCACGATCAGCGAAGGCGTGATTGCCACGGACAAGCTCGTCGTCGAGGGCGTCGGTTTCAGCATGATCGGCGCAGGCAAACTTTACTTTGTCGATGACGCGATGGATTTCACCATGCGGGTGAACGCCCGCGGACTCCCCGGCGTCGTTCTCTACCCGGTCAGCAAACTCTTCGAATACGTGGCCGACGACAAACTCTCGAAGCCTGTCTGGCGCCCGAAAGCGCTCCCGCGTCTTGGCGGCGAGCGTTGATCCCGCGAAATTCCGTTGGAGCGTTCCCCGCTCGCGTCTAGGTTCCGCCTCCACTTTATGGCCATCTCGTTTGCCGCGCGTTCCAACGCCGAATTGCTCGATCACAACTACGAACTCTGGCGCAAAGACCCTGGCGCCGTGGAGGCTGATTGGGCCGCGTTTTTTGAAGGCTTCGAGCTCGGTTCGGTCCATTTGAAAAATGGCGTTGCCGACGGCAAATCCACTCCCACCCAAGAGTCCGAAGCACCGCTCCAGACGCGCGTCGATGGCCTCGTTTACGCCTACCGCACGCTCGGCCACACGATCGCCAGTCTCGATCCGCTTGCCACGGCCCGGCCGCAAAATCCGATGCTCAGCCTGCGGGAGCTTGGCTTCGACCAAAAAGACCTCGACCTCGAAGTTAGCTCCAAGTTCTTCGTCGGCGGCCGCCGCATGCGCTTGCGGGAGATGATTCGCACCCTCGAGGCGACATACTGCGAGCACATCGGCGCGGAGTTCATGCACATCCAAAACCCGCGTGTGCGAAATTGGGTGCGCGATCGTCTCGAAGCGCGGCCAAATGGTTACACCCTCCCGCCGGAGACGTTGCGCCGGATGCTCCATCAGGTCCAAGCCGTCGAGACCTTCGAGCACTTCCTCCACACCCGCTACGTCGGGCAGAAGCGCTTTTCCATCGAGGGTGGCGAATCGCTCATCGTCTTTCTTCACGCACTGCTCGAAAGTTGCCCGCATTTCAAAGTCGAGGAACTCGTCATGGGCATGGCGCACCGCGGGCGTCTCAGCGTCATCCGGGAGTTTTTGCAAAAGCCCCTTCGAGTGATGTTCGCCGAGTTCTCGGAGAATTTTGTTCCAAACACCGTCAGCGGCGATGGTGACGTGAAGTATCACCTTGGCTACACCACCCAGCGGACCCTCGACGATGGATCCGAGATCTGCCTGATTCTGTCTGCCAATCCCAGCCACCTCGAAGCGGTTGATGGCGTCGTTCAAGGGACGGCACGCGCCCGCCAGCGCATCCGGCAGGATACCGTCGACCGGTCAAAAGTCGTCCCCATTTTGGTCCACGGCGACGCCGCTCTGGCGGGGCAGGGGATCGTCGCCGAAGTGCTGAACATGTCGCAGCTTCCGGGTTACCGGACCGGCGGCACCATTCACATCGTCGTCAATAACCAGATCGGCTTCACGACCCTCCCCGCCGACGCTCGTTCCTCGCGGTACTGCACCGATGTCGCGAAAATGATCGAGGCCCCGGTTTTCCATGTGAATGGCGATGATCCCATCGCCGTTCGCTTTTGCGCCGAGTTGGCCTTCGAGTTTCGCCAGACCTTTAAGTCCGATGTCTTCATCGACATGTACTGCTACCGGCGCTACGGGCACAATGAAACCGACGAGCCACTTTTTACTCAGCCCGCGCTGTATGCTGAGATCAAGTCCCACCCCTCCGTCGGCACCATTTTCAAACAAAAGCTCACCGAGTCCGGCGTCCTTTCCGCGGAGGAAGAGGCGCAGTTTAAAAAGGAATTCGAGGCCCGGTACGAGGCCATCTTCGCCGAAGTCAAAGCCGCTGAGAGCGAGCAGACCATCAACTCCCTCGCCGAATCCACCGCCGTCTTCCAGCCGCCTTTTTCCTTCGCCCCGGTGGAGACGAAGATCTCGCGCGAGATGGTGTCACAGATCGTCCGAGGTCTCACCGCGACTCCGGAGACTTTCCACGTCCAGCCGAAGCTGCAGAAATTTCTTCTCGAGAAACGAGCCGAGGTTTTCCAGCGCGGCGAAGGCTTTGACTGGTCCTACGGCGAAGCCCTCGCGATGGGATCTCTGCTTTTGGAAGGAATCGCCGTCCGCCTCAGCGGGCAGGATTGCCGGCGCGGCACCTTTTCCCAACGCCACGCCTACCTTTACGACGAGAAAACCCGCGAGCGTTACTGCCCTCTCCAGCATCTCGATGAAAAGCAGGGCCGACTCTGCATTTACAATTCGCTCCTCAGCGAGCAGGCCGTCCTCGGCTTCGACTACGGCTACTCCCTGAACTACCCTGACATGCTCTGCATGTGGGAGGCGCAGTTCGGCGACTTCGCCAATGGCGCGCAGGTCATTATCGACCAATTTATCTCCTCTGCCGAATCGAAGTGGCAGCGCCCCAGCAGCATCGTCCTCCTTTTGCCTCACGGCTACGAAGGTCAGGGCCCCGAACATAGCAGCGCCCGTCTCGAGCGATTCCTCCAGCTCTGCGGCGAGGAAAACCTCCAAGTCTGCAACCTCACTACCCCGGCCCAATACTTTCACGTCCTCCGCCGGCAGATGAAGCGACCTTTCCGCAAACCGCTCGTCATTATGACGCCCAAGAGCATGCTGCGTCTCGAGGCCGCGACTTCCAAACTCACCGACTTTACCGACGATTCCTTTCACGAAGTCCTGCACGGCCCGCTTCTCACCGAAGCCGCCAAGATCAAGCGGCTCATTTTCTGCACCGGCAAAATCTACTACGATCTCCTCAAACAGCGCGAAGCCGGGCAGCACCAAGATGCGGCGTTCCTCCGAATTGAGCAGCTTTACCCGCTGGACGAAAAGCAGCTCCTCGCCGCCGTCCGCAGCTACCCGGCGGTGAAGACCTTCGTTTGGTGCCAGGAAGAAAGCCAAAACATGGGCGCCTGGAACCACCTCGGCTGGCAGCTCACCCGCCTCCTCGGAAAACAGATCTGGTATGCCGGCCGCGCCGCCAGCGCCAGTCCCGCTGTCGGCTCCCTCGGCGTGCACAAACGCGAGCAATCCCTCATTGTTGCGGATGCCTTCACCCTTGGTTGAGTGTCTCTGGCGGCGTCCTGATGCCTCGCAGTGTGCAGCTTGCTACTGAAGCGGCAGGATGGTTTAGTCGCAGTCTTTTTCCACTATGAGCCTCGATGTGAAAATCCCAGCGGTCGGTGAGTCGATCACCAGTGGCGTGATCGCGGCGTGGCTGAAGCAGGAAGGCGAGACAGTGGCGGCGGGCGAGGCCTTGCTCTCCTTGGACACGGATAAAGTTTCAACGGAGATCACGGCTGAGGCAGCCGGGGTCCTGCACATTCTGGCGCAAGCAGGGGCGGAGGTGAAGATCGGCGAGGTGGTGGCGCGGATCGAAGACGCGGGCGCGGCTCCGGCCAAGGCTCCGGCAGCCAAGGGAAAAAAGGCGAAGGAGACGGCTGCGGCTGCCAAACCCGAACCGGAAGTTGCGCCGCTGGCTTCACCGAGCGACGTGGCGCCAGCGCACACCATGACGGCAACGCCGGTTCCGGTTCAGGAAAAAATCCCAGCGGAGGAAGGCAATAAGCCGGCAGCCAAGCAAGCTGGACCAGTGGAGGAGCCTGCGAAGGGAGAGTCGACATCCACCGAACCGGCTGCGGAACCCTCCGGTGAGGCTGGAAAAGCATCAGCGCAGGAATCGGTGAGCGCCCGAAGTGGGCGGATAACGCGGAAAAGACTCTCCCCTTTACGCAAGAAGATCGCGGCGCAACTGGTGATGGCGCAGCAGACGGCGGCGATTCTGACGACCTTCAACGAGTGCGATATGAGTGCGGTGATGCGCTTGCGCTCCGAGATGCAGGAGGCGTTCACGAAGGAGCACGGGGTGAAGCTGGGGTTTATGTCCTTTTTCATCAAGGCGACGGTGAGCGCGCTGAAGGCCGTGCCGACCATCAATGGCCGGATGGAGGGGGATGAGCTGGTGCAGAATCATTTTTACGACCTCGGGGTCGCGGTGGGGACCGAGCGCGGTCTCATGGTGCCGGTGGTGCGGGATGCGGACACCAAGAGTTTCGCGGAGATCGAGCGCGATCTGGTTGCCTACGCCACAAAGGCGCGGGAGGGGAAAATCAAGATCGAAGATTTGCAGGGCGGAGTGTTTACGATCAGCAACGGGGGGGTATACGGCTCGCTGCTGAGCACGCCGATTTTGAATCCGCCGCAATCGGGGATCCTCGGGATGCACAAAATCCAGGAGCGGGCGATGGTGGAGAAAGGGCAGGTAGTGGTGCGGCCGATGATGTATCTCGCGTTGAGCTACGATCACCGGGTGGTGGACGGGAAGGAAGCGGTGACGTTCCTAGTGCGCGTGAAGGAGTGCATCGAGAATCCGGCGCGGCTGCTCGTGGGGCTCTGAGGGGGTTGAGGGTGGAGCGATGAAAGGTGCGCGATCTGAGGAGGAGGGATTTTTCTCGGGAGGAGGCTGGAGATCCGCGACGGCGGGCGCGGTGCTGAGTCTGACTTTGGATCGCATGGCGGGTCGCCGGAAGTCAGGCAGTCGTTTAAGCTGAAATACGCGTTGTGGAATCTTTCTCTCACCCTCCAACCCCCTCCCACGACGTTATCGACATCGCGCTGGCGGAGGATGTCGGGACGGGGGATCTGACGTCGCGCTTTTTCGTGGGCGAAGGACTGGGAAAAGCACGGATTTTCACCAAGCAACCGGCGACGCTCGCCGGAGTGGAGACCGCGGCGGAGGTATTCCGGCGAGTGGACCCGACACTGGAGATGATGGTGCTGCAGGAGTCGGGGGCGCGCCTCGCGAAAGGGACCGTTGTGCTGGAAATAGCCGGGTCGGTGCGGTCGATTCTGACGGGAGAACGAGTGGCGCTGAACTTCGTGCAACGGATGTCGGGGGTGGCCACGTTGACGCGGCGGTTCGTCGAGGCGGCGGGGAAGCACAAGGCGCGGATTTTGGACACCCGGAAGACGACGCCGGGACTGCGCGCGTTGGAAAAGGCGGCAGTGCTGGCGGGCGGAGGGGTGAACCACCGATTTGGGCTCTTTGACATGGTGATGGTGAAGGATAACCACCTCGCGGCGGCGGGTCGCACGGGTGGGCTGCAAGCAGCAATCACGGCTTTCCGCGAGGCGCACCCTGGGGTGCGAGTGGAGTTGGAAGCGGACACGCTGGCGCAGGTGCGGGAGTTCCTAGGACTGACGGGGGTTGACGTGATTTTGCTCGATAATATGACCACGGGTGCGCTCCGCGAGGCGGTGAGCACAGCTGCCGGTCGGGTGCTGCTGGAAGCGAGCGGGGGGGTGACTTTGGAAAACATCGGGGCGATCGCGGCGACGGGCGTCGATTTCATCTCGGTGGGCGCGCTTACGCACTCGGCGGCGGCGATTGATTTTTCGCTCGAGTTGCTGCCGTGAGGGCGGTGGATGTAGCGCTGCTGCAGGCGCTTCGGGCGGAGCTGGGCTTCTCCCCGGCAGGCGAATTGGCCCAAGAAGCCGGAGTTTCGCTGGCCGTGCTGGAGGAGCGTTTGGATGGTTTGCGCGCGGCGGGTTTTGAGATCGAGATGCGTCCGGGGCTGGGTTGTCGGTTGCTGAGTTCTCCAGATCGTTTGATCGCGGATGATCTGTGGGCACGGATGGGGGAAAATGCACTGGTCCGGGAGATCGTCGTATTTGAGGAGACAGATTCGACAAATGAACGCGCGGCTGATCTCGGGAGGCACGGGGCGGCTCCGGGGGTCGCGATTTTCGCCGAGGGGCAGACGGCGGGGCGTGGGCGGTTTGGCCGACGGTGGGAGTCGCGCTCGCACGCCGGAGTGTGGCTGTCCCTGCTGCTACGTCCGGCTTTACCGATGGCGCTGTGGCCGCGGCTGACGACGGCGGCGGCAGTGGGATTGGCGAAAGCAGTGGAGACGATGACCGGAACGCGCGCACTGATCAAATGGCCAAACGACGTGCTGATCGATGGGAGGAAGGTCGCCGGGATTCTGGTCGAAACGGGCGTCAGTGCGAAAGCGGAGCCTTTCGCTGTTCTCGGAATTGGCGTGAACGTGAATCAGGAGCGGCAGGATTTTCCTGGCGAGTTGAGGGAACGGGCGACGTCGCTGCGTGAAGCAAGCGGACGCCGGATCGACCGTCCGACCTTGGCGGTGGCGCTGTTGCAGGAATTGGAGCGGCAACTTTGCCAACTGAACGCGACCTTCCCCGACACGCTCACCGAGGCGGCGCGGCGCAGCAGTCTGCTCGGTCGCTGGGTCCGGCTCGGCGCAGGCGACGGGGTGATCGAAGGGATGGCGGAAAGTCTGGATGCCGAGGGGCATCTGATGTTGCGCGATGTGGGGGGATTTCTGCACCGACTTTCCGCCGGCGAAGTGACCGTGCTGGCAGGGGATGATTCGTAAGAGCGATGTTGGATTTTCCGTTGGGAACAGTCGGCAAAGTGCAGCAGTGCGAACTTTACCGAGGGGCAAGTATGGCTCCTGCTAAAATGTTCTTTGCCTCAAATGCAGATCGATCACTCCGAATTCCAGGACCAACTCGTGCGCGGACTTGCGCATCGGATGAATAACATCCTGACGCTTTTCCACGGCTACGTGGGGCTGATGCTGGACAATGGCAAGCTCGACAAGCCGACCGTGGCGGGCCTGAAAAAAATTCAGGACGGGGCGCGGGCAGCGTCAGAGCTAATGGACCGGACACACTCGCTCGTGCGGCCTTCCAGTGTGGTCTGGCGGGAGATCGACCTCGGGGAATTCGTGCAGTTTCTACGCCCCGGTTTCGATGCCTTCCGGGGACCGAAAACGACGATCGAACTCGAAGTGGAGAGCGATTTGCCAAACGTGTGGGGTGACATGGGCCGGGTCAAAACAGCCATCACCGAACTCGTTCGCAACGCCTGCGAAGCGACCGGGGATGGTGGGACGGTGCGAATCAAAATCCGCGGCGACGAGCCGGGTGAGGCCAGCCCGGCGTCACAGCCGATCCGTTGGGTTTGCCTGACGGTCACCGACGACGGCAGCGGAGTGCCGCCGGAGATGGATGAGAAGATTTACGCGCCGTTCTTTTCGCTGAAAAAGAAGCAGAACGCAGCGGGACTCGGACTGACCGTCGCGCTTGGTTCCGTGCAGCAACTCGGCGGCGTCATCCGGCATCGCAGCGAACCGGGGCGGACGAGCTTTGAGATGCTCCTCCCGTCGCGCGGATAAACGAGAAAATTGGTGGGACCCCGGGACCGGTTTCCGTTTGACGGGTCGCGCCGGTTTCTCCACGTTCGCCGCCCTTTTATGCGACACACGATCTCAGTTTTGGTCGAGAACAAGTTCGGCGTGCTCACCCGCGTGGCGGGCATGTTCAGCGGACGCGGCTTTAACATCGACACGCTCAACGTCGGCCCGTCTCTCGATCCTTCGACTTCGCGCATGACCATCGTGGTCCGCGGCGACGACACCGTGCTCGAGCAGGTGACCAAGCAACTCAACAAGTTGATCGATGTCATCGACATTCAGGACTTCCGCGAGGACGAAGCGGTCGATCGTGAACTCGTGCTGATGCGCGTGAATGTGAACGCGGAAACACGGGCTGAGGTGCTGCAGATTTGCGACATTTTCCGCGCGAAGATCATCGACGTGCAGCACAAGAATGTTTCGATCGAGGTGACCGGCAACGAGAGCAAGATCTCGAAATTTCTGGTGCTGATGGATCCATTTGGCATCGGCGATCTCACGCGCACCGGTAAGGTCGCGCTTGCGCGGAAGAGCAAGTAAGTAACGTCTCCTGCTGCAGCCTTGCGGAGGAGCCCAAGAGCCGCTTGGTGGCGAAGGTGCCGAACGTAAGGTGATTGATGTGAATTGTAAGGAATGAAGGCGTGGTTCAACCCCTGAGGTTTTCTTGGTCTGGACGCCGTAAGCAGCACCAATACACCCAGCCGAGAAGCACAAATTGTAGTGGCAGTCTCACCCAAAGTATCCAAGCAGACATTTGCCGAAAGCCGTGCAGTGCCGCGTGAACATTGGCCGGAAAAACGGCGATGAGCAGAAACATTAAGCCCCACCCAGCCCAGAGCTTCAGCCTTGGAAGCAAGACACCGATACCAAGCAACACTTCGAAAAGGCCACTCACGAAAATCAGCGGTCGATGCCATTGCAGATAAGAGGGCATTAGCTCGAGATAGGTATCTGGAGCTATGAAATGATTGATCCCTGCGGTCACGAAGAACAGGCCCAGAGCCCAGCGAAATCCAGCTTGCACCGTCCTATGCTTCCCTAGCGAAAGTAGATCGCGACGATTGCCAAAAGCAGGACTACAGCCGTAATCCACCAAATGGGCTGGGCTTTCGGCTTGGGAGAGTTTGCAAACTCCTCGCGGACGAACTCGTCGTAGTCGAAGTGATCGTCTGGCAAGTCTACTCCGTCGAGGTAGGTGTCTTCCCGCCAACCCGAACGGTGATCAGCGCCACACTCGGGACATGCCAGTGCACCACGAGGCACAGGTTCATCACAAACGGGACAGACGGAGGGCGTGGATTCGGGCATGGATTGCTCTGCTCAATCGTAAAGGCCGAAAGGTCGCAAAGCCACGGTGCGTTGCGCGCTTCTTGAAGCCTCAGCGGACGGCGCTTGCGATCGGAACCTTGGTTCGGTTTTCACGGTAGCCCTGCATGACAAACTCTGGACTACCCAAGTAGATGTCCTGGACGGTGTTCAGATGCATCAGGATCCAAGGAGCCAGGGCATTTTCTCCGTTCTTGGTGAACACAATATCCTCCGCGAGGTAGACGCAGGAGTGAATGGTCCCGCCTTCAGGAGCGGTAAAAAACAGAACATCGCCGAATCGATAGGGCGGTGCGACTTGCGAGTAGTGCTCATTCACGTGAAGCGACGCGAGTCGCGTATCGAGGAAGTAGTTCTGAGGCACGCGCGCGAAGAAATTCAACGAGGTCCAGTGGCAATCCGGCATGCGGCCACGAATAGCCAGCTCTGGTGCGGGGTAGGTGTAGAGCTCGCGCCGCGCGAGCGGCGGTAGCAGATGAATGACGTCGAGCGTCGTCGCGGGCGAGCGACCGGCGAGCGATTCGAGGAGCGGGATGATGTCGCTGGCCTCGTGGCCGCCAGACCAGTAATCCACCAACTGATCAACATTGGTCGTCGAGGAGAGTTTAAGATTCACCACCAGCGTCTGTGTGCGGCTGACTGCTTTGAAGATTTGCCGCACTTCACGGTCCGATTGGGCATGTGAGAGCAACGCGCGGAGATCGCTCAACACCAGGATTCGGCCCCTCTGATAGATCATGCGCCGGACCAGCGTTTGCAGCGCGGGGGATAGACCGCTTCCACGAAGCCATTCCTCGAGCCCACCAATGATCAGGAGCGGATTGCGATGAAATTCGTTGAGCTCCGATTTGGCTAATTCCGCATAAACAATCTGCCGCATCTCGGGGGTCATTGCCTCAATATCCGACACGCTTGGGAAAACGGTGACCACGCCGTCCTGCACATTCCAACGCCGCGGATCGAGCAGACTCTCCTGCATTGAGGCTGGAAGCTCCGCACGGGTAAAAAGGCTGCGCAGAGAGGTGTCGGAAGCCCCCGGGAAGCTCCAGCGCGGGACGGAGTTGGGCTTTGGCACATTCGCCAGAACGGAGTCCGGCACTTCCAAGTAGGTCGGAAAAAACTCGAGATCTCCCCACGGCTTTGCAGCCCGCGGTTTCTCTGCAACTCCGCCCGTCGATTTACCCACGCTCGGGGCGGGTGGCGCGCCCTGAGCGACGGTCCCCGGCAAAAAGACCAAGGTCAGCAAAAATAGAAATATCCGGTGCATACAGGAGTGGTCAGGCCACGGGCGCGACCGGATTATACCGCGAGTTCTGCGGCGAGGTGTGTTTTAACTTCCGGCAAAGCCGGACCGGGCTCTCGCTCGCGCGAGCGCATCCACTCCAAGAGAACGCTCATTTCGAGGACCGCGTCGATCTCCATATCGTGCGCCACTTCCATCGGAACGCATTGCGCGAAGGCGCTCTGGTGAGCAGGGATAAAATCCTCCATTGAATCTCGCGACATGCCAATCCGCACCTGAAACTGCCGGGCAGTTCCCGTGGAGATGCGCTGAATGCGAAATTCGAAATTCACTCGTTCTAAAACGAATGAATGGAAGGAATGTTAGGAAACCATTCGGAGACGCAGGCGCCAGCCATCCCGGCATTTGCAGGGATGGTGCTCACGAGAGGACTCGAACCTCCACGGGTTGCCCCATACGGTCCTGAGCCGTACGCGTCTGCCAATTCCGCCACGTGAGCTTTGGCTACCTCAGCCGCCGATTTTCCGGCGACGGGAGCGGCACGCATAGGCCGCGCGGGAAAATGCGCAAAGGAAAATTCCCGACCGTCTTTTAGCTGATGCGCATCGGCATCAGCACGTAGAGAAACGGGCTCTGAATCTTGATCACGCCGGGGCTCATTTCGTCGATGAGGTCGAGATAGACTTCGTCGTTGGCGAGGTTGCGCAGCGGGGCCAGGAGGAACTCGGGATTGAAGGCGATCGAGAATTCGCGGCCCTTGTAGGCGACGGCCAGCGACTCGCGCGCTTCGCCGACATCGGGCGTGTTGGCGGCGATTTCGATGTTGTTCTTGGTGAAGACGAGCTTCACCGAATTCGACTTCTCGCTGGAGAGCAGCGAGACGCGATGCACGGCGTTGAGGAACAGTTCGCGCTCGAGCGTGACGCGCTCTTTCGCTTCGCCGGGAATGACCTGGCGGTAGTTCGGGTAGTTGCCTTCGATGAGTTTCGAGACGAGCAGCGTGTCGTCGATTTCGAAGGCGACCTGATTTTCGCCGACGCTCATTTTCACATCGCCCTCGTCGCCGAGCAGGCGCTGCGAGTTCGGTCACGCACTTGGTCGGCACGATGATGTCGACTTCCTGGCTGCGCGGAAATTCGACTTCGAGATCGACCAGCGCGAGCCGGCGTCCGTCCGTGGCGACCATGGTGAGCTTGTTTTCCTTGAAGGAAAACAGGATGCCGTTGAGCACGTAGCGCGTCTCGTCGGTCGAGATCGCGTAGGAGGTTTTCTTCAGCGCATCGCGCAGCGCCTGCTGCTGGAGCGTGAAGGTCTTGCGCGTCGTCGAATTTCGGCAGCGGCGGAAACTCTTCCTCGGGCAGGCCGAGGATTTTGAAGAAGCTCTGGCCGCAGCGGATCGACGCGACATTTTTCGAATCGACCTCGATCTGGACTTCGCTCGCCGGCAGCTCGCGAACGATGGTGGCAAGCCGGCGCGCGGGCAGCGTGGTCGCGCCGGGTTTCTCGATTTGCGCCTCGATCGCCGCCGCTGACGCCGACATCGAGATCGGTGGTGGTGAGGCGCAATTGGCCGTCGTCCGCCTGGAGCAGGACGTTGGAAAGAATCGGCAGCGTGGTGCGCGTGCTGACGACATTTTGGACGGTCTGCAGACCCGCGAGGAGCTTCTCTTTGCTGACGCTAAATTTCATAGGGAATGGAGTGCGGTTTAGATGAATGATTGCGCTTGGACGACGCAATCATTTTCCCCGCGCGCTGCAGCGCGATTCGTGCGCCGGCGCGCTCAGCGCGTGAGCTGACTGTCGAGGAACGACACGACCTGCCGCGTCTTTTCGTCCTTCAGCAATCCTGCTCTTTCACGAGCCGATGCGCGTGCAGGACGGTGCCGTGATCGCGCCCGCCAAAGGCCTCGCCGATTTCGCTGAGCGAAGTCTTCGTCAGCTCGCGCGCGAGATACATCGCGATCTGCCGCGGGAAGGCGATGTTCGCCGGGCGGCGCTTGCTCGTCATGTCGGCGAGACGCACGTCGAAGTGCTCGGCCACGCGCCGCTGGATTTGATCGATGGTGATCGCGCGGCGCGCCTCCTCGTGGAGGATGTCCTTGAGCAAATGCTCGATCTTCTCGCGCGTCGGCGTGCGTCCGCCGTTGAGCGAGACGTAGGAGGCCACGCGCATCAGCGCGCCTTCGAGCCGGCGGACGTTCGTGCGGATGCGCTCGGCGAGAAATTGCAGGATCTCCGGCTCGAGCTTGCACGTCCATGCGCCTGCGCCTTTCTTGCGGAGAATGGCGAGCGCGCGTCTCGATGTCCGGCGGCTGCATTTCGGCGGTCAGGCCCCACTCGAAACGCGAGACGAGCCGCGTCTCGAGATTCGCGATTTCGGACGGCGGCCGGTCGCTGGAGAGGACGATCTGTTTGTGGCCGTCGAAGAGCGTGTTGAAGGTGTGGAAAAACTCCTCCTGCGTGCGCTCCTTGCCGGCGAGGAACTGGATGTCGTCGATGAGCAGCACGTCGGCCTGGCGGTAGCGTTTGCGGAATTTGATCAGCGTGTTGTTTTGGATCGCGTCGATGAACTCGTTCGTGAACGCCTCGCTGGTGATATAGACGACCTTCGCCGCCTTCTTTTTGCGCCGCGAATCGCGTGGCCGATCGCCTGCATGAGGTGCGTCTTGCCGAGCCCGACGCCGCCGTAGATGAAGAGCGGATTGTAGGTCTTGGCCGGCGCATCCGCGACGGCCTTGCAGGCGGCGTGGGCAAACTGGTTGTTCGCGCCCGACGACGAAGGACTCGAAGGTGTTCCGCGGATTCATCCCGTTCGCGCCGGCGGCGCGGCGGCATCTCCTCTCGATCTGGCAGTGCGGCAGGCGCTTGCGCACTCGACCTCGACCGGGACCGACTGACGGGCGCCACCTCGGCGGCTCCCCGCCGAAGACGAAGTGCACCGTCCGCGGCGCTGCCGAGCGCAGAGCATCGTCGCGCGCGCGCAGGAGGGTCAGGTAATTACTCTCGATCCAGAACTGATAGATGTTGTTCGGCACGCGCAGCGTGAGCTTGGTGTCATCGAGTTCCACGAGCTCGATATCCTGGAACCAGCGGTCGAAAGTGTCGGCGCTGACGGCCGATTGATAGCGACGTCGAAATCTCCGTCCAAGTGCTCTCAAATTGGCGGTTTGAAAGGGATTTATCCACAGTGTGCCGAGGCCCGAAAAAGTTGAGTGAACCGCTGAAAATGAGCCGCTTAATTGTCGCGCGAAAACAACCAGACTGTGACTTCCGCATCGGGAAACATCAAAATTACTGCGTCTCAAAACGCTGCGTAGCAGTGACTTGCGTGATGACCTGCCGTGGAACCTAGATTTTACCGCCACAAATGCGCGCACCTGCCGCTCCGCCCTTTGCGAATGCGGAAATAGTTGAGGGATGCTTAGTTTTTGGAGGCTATTCACAAGTTATTCACAAGGGCTTTTGACCCTCCCGCCGAAGCGGGCGTGAGACTAATTTTGTGACTTCAAACCGCCAAGAAAATTCCCCTCAGGTGCCCCAATTTTATTTACGAAATCGCGCGATTTAGCGTTGACCGATTCGGCCTCGTCACAAATGAGCGCCCCTCTTTTGGGCTACGCTGCTTTCGCCGCGACGTGGGCTTTCGCGAACGCGATTTGCGTCGGCGGAGTGCGGAAACAAACGGCGATGCCGAAGGTCAAAATCGTGCCGAACGTGATGCGCCACGGAAATTCGATCGCTGGCAGCCACACGGGTTTCCAAAGCGGCGGAATCGCCGCCGCGCCGGCAACCGTGGGATGCAGCAGTGCCCAAATGTCGTTATGCAGGCCGCTCAAAAGCGCGACAAAAATGAAGCCGCAGATCATTGCGATCACATTGCCGCGATTGTCGCCGCGAGTGCGCGTGAGCATGCCAACGAGGAAGATTCCGAGCAACGAGCCGTAGGTGTAGCCAAAGATGCCGAGCACGATCGGAATGATGCGCGAGTGGAGGATGATCACGGCGTAGGCAGTGAGCGAGCCGATGACAATGAGGATGACGGAGAACGCCACTGTGCTCCACCGCGCGGCGCGCACGATTTGCCGGTCGTCGGCGCCGGGACGGATGTAAGGCGTATACCAATCTTCCGTGAAGCTCGTCGCGAGTGCGTTGAGCGCGGTGCTCAGCGACCCCATTGCGGTCGCGAAAATTCCCGCCACCAGCAGCCCGCGCAAGCCGGTCGGCATCTCTTCGAGAATGTAATGAGCGAACGGATGTTGCATCCCCGGCTGCCTGGTAAAACGCCCACAGCAAAATGCCGACGAGGAGGAAGCACAGGACGATCGGCACGTCTGCCAATCCTGACAGAATCAAGGCGAAGCGGCTGCGAACGTGATCCTTGGCGGTCAGCATGCGCTGCACCATGTCCTGGTCGGTGCCGTGCGTGGCCATGGTCAGAAACGTCGAGCCAAAGATGGCCGCCCAGATTGTGTATTCGCTTTCGAGGACAGCTTTGACGTTCTGCCAGAAGCCCATAGCCGGGACGATGCCGCTGTCGAAGAACGCGAGGTCGCGCGGTGCCATCAGCGCCTTTTGCGCGCCCGCCCAGCCGCCGGGGATGTGGCCGAGCAGCGTGTAAATCGCGAACCCGAGTGCGCCGAACATGATCGAGGCCTGGATGACATCGGTCCAGACGACGGCCTTGATCCCGCCCAGCGCGGTGTAGACCGCAGTGACCGCGGTGAGGAAGGTGAGTGCGCCGACGTAGATCCAGACCTCCTGGAGCGGCTCCAGCTTGGTGCCGGTCGTCATTTCAAATCCGAGCACGAGCACGACCGCGGCGACGTAGAGCCGCGTGCCGCTGGCCAGCGCGCGCGTGACGAGGAAAACGGCCGACGCCGCGTTCTTCGTCTGCGTCCCGAAACGCACGAGCAGGAACTCATAGATCGAGACGACGCGGTAATCGTAGTACGGCTTGATGAAAAGAAACGCGATGATGACGCGGGCGAGGATCGTGCCGATGGCGAGTTGCGCGTACGTGAAATTGCGCAACGCGTAGCCTTCGCTCGGCGCGCCGAGAAAAGTCGCGGCGCTGATCTCCGCGGCGAGGATCGAAGCCAGCACAGCCCACCACGGGATGCTGCGGTTGCCTGTCGCGAAGCCTTCCATCGAGGTGTCGCCGCGGCCTTTGTAGAGGCCGATGCGAGATGATCACGACGAAGTAGGTGAGGATGACGAGGCCGTCGATGAGAAGCGCGAAAGTCATGGCAGTGGGACGTGGGAAAGCATCACGCTCGCGGGGCGTCGATCGTGGCCGGAGCGACGGTTGCCTTCCGCATCACCTTGGAATTCCGCGCGCTCGCTTCCCACCTTTTGCGGCGCTCCGGCGGCAGCGATTTCCGGCGGCACTTCGACGTAGCCGCCCTTTTGCTGGAAGTAATTGTAGGCCTGCGTCGACAGCGCGAAGATCTGCTTCATTCCCTTCTCGGCGGCGAGTTGCTCGGCGAAGGTCATGAGCTTGCGGCCGTAGCCCTGCACCCTCCTGATTTTTGTGGACGTAGAGGCACGCGAGCTCGGCTTCTTTTTCCTCCGGAAAAAGATGCAGTGCCACGCAGCCGACGAGCGTCCGGTCGATCTCGAGCACCCAATAATCCTCGAGATGCGCGATAATGTCCGCCCGCGTGCGGCGCACGAGTTCCTCGTTGCTTACGGATTGGCGGATGAGCGACATGACCGCCCGCACGTCTTTTTTAAAGATGCGCCGAATCTGCTGGTACTCGTTCGAGTAGACCATCGTGCCGATGCCCTCGTGGCTGAAGACCTCGCTGAGCAGTGCCTCGTCGATCGTGCCATCGAGCAGATGCACGCGCGGGATGCCCTGCCGGCAGGCGCGCGCAGCGTGGTCGAGCTTTGAGAGGAGCTTTGGGGCGACCGGCGCTTTCTTCTTTTTAACGATGTCCTCAGCTTCCGCGATCGAGAGCTGGCGCACGATCTCGCCGTTCACGATGAGTTGCTCGGCGGAGAGAAAAATGATCTTCATCGCCTGGAGCGACTCGGCGACTTCGAGCGCGATGGCGTCGGAATTCACCCGAAAAGTGTGCCCTTCGCCATCGAAGCCGAGCGGGGGAATGACCGGCGTGATTCCTTCGTTTAAAAATAGATGGAGCGACTTCGTGTCGACGCGTTCGACGCGACCCGTGTGCATCCGATCGACGCCGCCGATGATGCCTGCGGGGTGCGCGACGATGGCGTTGGCGTAAGCCGCGCGCAGGTCCACGGATGTGAGCCCCTGCATGATGTCGCTCGTCACGGTGGTCGCCGCTTCGACGCTCAGCTTCAGCGTGACATCATCGGTCAGCCCGATGCCATCTGCGTTCGAAATGGTCAGACCACGCTCCTCGGCGAGCCGGGCGATCTGCATGCCGGCTCCGTGGACGAGCACGACTTTGATACTCAGCGAGCGGAGCACCGCGAGATCGAGGAGGATGTTTTGAAAGTTCGGTGACGCAATGATCTCGCCGTCCACGGCAACCACGAAAATCCGGTCTCGGAAGCGAGGAACGTATTGCAGGATGCCGCGCAAATCGGAAACTTTCATCGAGTGTGAGGCGAGTAATGATGCCAAAGGCCGATGTGAGCAAAGCGCAAAACGCTGTTGGTATGAACGGGCGCCGCGCTCTGTTCATCGGCGAATCCTCATGCGCTCGAACCTTTCCGAAACTGCGATACCTTTTGTGATGCTCCCGATTTTAGCTGTATGACCCCGGAACCGACGCGCATTTTGATCGCAGAGGACCACTACGTGTCCCGCCACCTGCTCGAGCGGAACCTCACGAATTGGGGGTTCGACGTCATCGCGGCCGAGGATGGCGAAAAAGCCGCCGAGATCCTCGGGCGGGACGATGCGCCGTCGCTGGCGATCCTTGATTGGATGATGCCAAAGATGGACGGCGTGGAAGTCTGCTCGCGCGTGCGGCAGAACACAGGCCGGCCCTACATTTACCTCGTCCTCCTCACGGCGAAGAGTCAGAAGGAGGAGATCGCCGCGGGCTTGGAAGCGGGCGCGGACGATTACGTGATCAAGCCATTTGATCCCGATGAACTTCGCGCCCGGCTCAAGGTCGGGCAGCGGGTCGTGAACCTCGAGCGCGCGCTCGCGAAGCGCGTTTCTGATCTCGAAACCGCGCTCGACGACGTCAAGAAACTCAAGCGCCTCCTACCGATCTGCATGTATTGCAAACGCATCCGCGACGATCAGGATTACTGGCACCAGATCGAGGAATTCATCCACGAAGAAACCGGCACCGATTTCTCGCACGGGATCTGCCCGGGCTGCATGGAGAAGGTCGTCCGCGGGGACATGACGTAACCCGCGCTACGAGCCGCGTTAAAATTCCGCCTCGAGCTGATCGAGGTATTTTGCGATGGGATCTTCGCGATGAATGCGCGCGTCCTCCGCGGAAATTTCGTTGGCGGCTTTCAGGAAGCTATCGAAGGCGTCGCTGCGCTGACCGAGCTGGGTGGCTTCGTACCAGTTCAGATAATCGCCGATCGCCGCGGTGCGGCGGATCACGTTCTCCCGGTAGCGCTCGACTTGCTCGAGTTGTTCGGCGATCCTGCGGGTCTTGCCCCGGATGAGCGCTGAGGAAATTTTTTCATAGTCGTGCAGGATTGGGCGGAAGAGTCCATTGGCGCGCGTGCTCAGTGCGACGATCGCGGTATGAAACGAAGTCATCGCCGCCTTGTTGCCGGGCAGTTTCACGAATTCCGGGAACTGTCCGATCGTGAACGTTTTCTTCCCACCGGCTTTGTCGGCGACGACTTCGAACTGCAGCAGCGCCGCGAGTTCGCGGTCGGTTGCCTCGGCGGTAAGTCCTCTGTAGCGGTCGGTCGCGGAGAAATGCGCGACGTTCAGCGCCCACCATTTTTGCAAGCCATTGCCGGAAGCCGCGAGACCGGGAAAATCCTTCGCGAGCGCGGCGACCGGATCGTCGTGCATCTGCGGCCAGCGGCGCAGCAGGCGTCCGAGATTGGCACGGCCGTTGGGCTGTTCAATGAGCAACTGCACGAAGCACATCGCGAATGCTGCGTCGATGGCTCGTGCGGTCGCGCCGAGGTCGTCGTTGTTCAGGACGAGCAGATCGGCGATCGGCGGAAGTTTGTTCGTGGAAACCATCGCCTGGAAAATGTCCGGCGTGACGCCCAGATCCTTTTGCTGGAAAATCTGCAGCGCGCCTTCGATCAACCACCACGGCGCCTCCACGTAGCGTTCGCCGCCTTTCACCGACCCGACGGCGCGGTATTCGATCTCGAGCAGCACCGCGCGGACGATCTGCTTTTGCAGGTGAACGTCCGCCGGGCGATCGCCGATCTTTGCCTCGATCTGAATGGTCGCGCCGTCCGGCGAATCAAACAACCGCACCTGCACCGGAACTGCGCTCGGAGTCGGAGCGCGCGAGAGGGAAATGACGATCGGCAGCTTCCAGCGGTCAGGCTCACCGAGCAACGTGAGCAGCGCCGATTTGACCTCTTCGGCGAAGCCGGTGACGCGGCCGCGCAGATGCGTGTCGTCGCAGTAAACGAGGAATTGCTTCGAGCTGCTGACGCTACGCGCCGGCAGTTCCGCGTTCGCCAGCCGGCCCCACGTCGCGCACCAGGCGACGAAAAGCAGGAGGCAGCGCGAGTTCATCGCGTCGGATTGGTGACCAACATGATGCGCCCTTTTTCGATTACCACCGCCTGGAGCTTTTCCATTTGGTCGTGCTCGCGCTTGAGCGCAGTCCAGAGTTTTTGGAAGGCGAAATCGCCGTATTGCATCAGTGCCGGGTGAATGGAGACGCGTCCAAAATTTCCACCCTGTTGCGTCGGTGTGAAGACGCCATCCTTCACCTCGAGCTTGTAGGCGATGCCTGAAAAAAGCGGGAAGCCCCACAGCGCCTGCTGAATGCCGATGCGGCAGATGCCTGGCTCGAGCTGCACGAACGCGCGCTCAAAGCTGACGCCTGGAATCGCGCCGCCGCCGGCTTTGCCGCGCACCGCCGAGCGGAGATGCGCGTTCACGTCGGATTCTGTGAAGATGAGCTGACGCCGTTGCCCGGAGTCGAGGGCGTCGCTGATTTCACTCGAGAGGATGCGCGCCGCTGGTTCGCCGTTGGCAGGCGGCACGCCTTCTGGCTGGCGAACAAGTTGGATGATCAACGCGACCACCGCGGCTGAAAGCAGGGTGCTCACGGCGGTTTTCGCCTCGCGCACGATGACGCTGCCGCCGGGGTTGGTCATCCGCTTGACCCGCTTGCGAGTCTTCTCAATGGAATCTTTCGCCTTGGTGTCGTCTTCTTTTGGAAGCAAAGAGCGGTCGAGCTTCGCGCCGCAGTTGTGACAGTAAACGCGCTCGGCTTCATTCACGTAACCGCACTGCGGGCAGGTAAGACTCGGTGTGGTGGTCGCCATTTATTCCTTTTTCGAAGGCTTCGGTTTCTCGACCGCTGCCGGTTTGGTTTCGGATTTGGTCTCCGCTTTCGTCTCACTTTTCTTCGATTCGGTCGAGGCGGGCGCGTCCTTTTTCGCCGCGGTCTTGTAGCCCTCGCTGCGGTAGTCGGTGATGTAAAATCCGGAGCCTTTGAAGATGAGTCCGGCGCCAGTGCCGATCTGTCGCTTCACCGCCCCTTTGCCCCACGTCTTCATCCGACACTGCTCTTTCGGGCAGACGGTCAACGGGTCGTCTTTCATTGACTGCGTGAGCTCGAAGCCTTTTTTGCACTTCGCGCACTGATACTCGTAGGTCGGCATTTCCGGGGAATTTGGATTCTTAACTTTGAATTTTGGATGCAGGGGAGGAGGAGGCGTTCCCCTCCGAGATTAAGAATTCACAATTCAAATTCAAAAACCCGTCCCTCCTCACGGCACCACTTCCAACTCCGCGCGCTTCACTTCGGTGCGCAAATTCTGACCTTTCCGACCGCTCCACCAGAGGACGACCGGCGAGGCGATGAAGATCGACGAATAGGTGCCGACGGCGACACCGATGAGGATGGCGAACGCGAAGTCGTGCAGCACCGGGCCGCCGAAGAAGTAGAGCGCCGCGACGGAAAGCAGGGTGCAACCGGAGGTAAGCAGAGTGCGGCTCAGCGTCTCGTTGATCGAGGCATTCATGATCGCCTGCACCGATCCACGTCTCCCGCTGTGCAAGCCTTCGCGGATGCGGTCGTAGACGACGATGGTGTCGTTGATCGAGTAACCGGCGATCGTGAGAATCGCGCCGACCATGACGAGCGAAAGCTCGCGACCGAACACCGCGAAAATGCCGACGGTGATCAGGAGATCGTGCAGCAGCGCGACGAGTGCGCCGATGGCAAAGGAGAACTCGAAGCGCATCGTGACGTAAGATCAAGATGCCCAGCGCATCCGAGCCCGAGCGCGAGAAGCGAACTCTTGGCCAATTCCCCGCCGACGATTTTGCCGACGTGATCTTTCTGATGCTGCACGAAGCCGGCTTGCGGCATCGTTTTCTCGAGCTGCGTTTTCACGGCTTCGGCGGTGCCCTCGGGGCTGCGAATGCTGATGTAGGTCTTGTCGATCGTGGTCTCTCTTTTGAATGACCGCGTCGCCGAGGTTGAGCGCCTCCAGCGCATTGCGCACTTCGGATTCGTCCACCTTGCTGTCCGCTTGGAGCATCAGGCTGTCGCCGCCTTTGAAATCGATGCCGAAGTTCTTTTCACCGCGGAAGGCGAAGACGCCCATGCTTACGGCGATCACCGCAACCGAGATGCTGATCCAAATTCTCCGGCGGCCGAGGAAGTCGAAGCCATGATTGGAGATCAGGTGGAGCATCGTGATCTTCTTCAGGAAGCCGATTTTCAGCGCCCACGCGAAGAGGACGCGCGTGACGACCATCGCGGAAAAGACCGAGGCAATGATGCCGATGGTCAGCGTGACGGCGAAGCCTTTCACCGGTCCGGTCGCGTGCCAGAAGAGGATCGCGGCGGTGATCAGCGTCGTCGCATTCGCATCGAAAATGACGCTGAACGCCTTGTCGTAAGCGGCGTCGAGCGAGGCGCTGAGCGATTTGCCGGCGGCCATTTCCTCGCGCAATCGCTCGTAGATGAGGACGTTCGCATCGACCGCGAGGCCGATGGTCAGGATGATGCCGGCGATGCCGGGCAGCGTGAGGACGAAGTTGAACATCGACATCGCGCCGAGGAGCAAAACGATGTTCACGACTAACGCCACGACCGCGATGATGCCGGCGAAGCGGTAGTAGATGATAACGAAGATCAGGACGAAAACGAGGCCGCCAATGCCGGCGGTGATGCCGCTTTTGATCGCATCTGTGCCGAGGGTCGATGAGGCGCTGCGTTCTTCTTCGATCGCGACCGGAGTTTGCAGAGGATTCTGTAGCGCGCTAGCCAGAGCGTGCGCTTCCTTGTCGCCCATGCTGCCACCGCTGATCTGCGCGCTGCCGCCCCAGATCGCGCCATTGGTCACGCCGGGCGCGGACTGGACTTTGCCGTCGAGCAGGATCGCCATTTGCGACTTCTCCTCGAAGACTTGTTTCGTCAGTTCCCCGAACCGCTGTGCGCCGTAAGAGTCGAAACTCAGGCTGACAATCCAGCCCGTGGCGTCGAGGTGGGCACCGGCGCGCGTGACGTGATCGCCGGTGAGTTCAGTCTTTTTACCAACGAGGATCGAACGCTCCGATTTCTCACCCGCGCGATCGAGTTCCATCGTCTGCACGGTGTAACCTGGCGGGATGACTTCGGTGCCTGCTTCGATCCCCGGGATGAGCTCCGAACTGCGCGGATGAACCAGGTGAAATTCGAGCTTCGCAACTTTCTTGAGCTGTTCACGGGCTTCGACAATCTTCGCCGGATCGAGCCCCGGAATTTGGACCAGAATCCGGTCCGTTCCCTGCGGCGTGATGATCGGCTCGCTGACCCCGAATTGATCGACGCGCTTGCGAATGGCCTCCATCGCCTGATCGACCATCCCCTTGTCGATGTCCTTTTTCTTGCCGTCCTCGCCCGCCGGCGGATCGAGCCGGATGAGGAAGGAAGTGCCACCCTGAAGGTCGAGTCCGAGGTGAATTTTGTCTTTCGGCGGATTGATCGCCTGCAGGCAAAAGGCCACAAGCAGAACCGTCACCACACTGCCGACCAGCCGCTTCGCGCGCTCGCTGTCGGTGAAAAGATACCAGCCAAAAAGGACCAGTAGGAGCAGGCCGAAGAAGAACGTCAGAATCGGGGACATTGCGGGATTTTTAGGATTGGCTCTCGACGACTTCGAGCGGTTCAGCCGAGGGCTTGACGATCGTGGCCACGGCCGACTTCTCGATCTCGATCTTCAGATTCTCCGCCACCTTCAGGATGAAAGTTTTCTCTTTCACATTCGAGATGATGCCGTGAATGCCGCTGCTCGTAATGACCTTGTCGCCAGTCTTCGTGGCCGAGATTTTTGCCGCGAGCGCCTTGGCTTTCATCTGCTGCGGGCGGATCGAGATGAAGTAGATCAACGCGAACGCGAAGACCATGTAGACCATCATCGTCATGCTGGAGTCCGGTCCTTTGGCAGCAGGCGCGGCTTGGGCGAGAAAGAGAGTTGTGGAGAAGATCATGCGGCAGATGGAAGGGACGCCGGACGGAATGGCTCCGCCGGAAATTTGGGACCGGCACGTTATTTAGCGCCCGGGCTTTGTCCAAGGATTTCGCTGGCGGCCGCGGCACCGGATTCTCAGGAGAGCGCAGATCGAGCCGGATTGTTTGGCTTTTAAGATTCCTCCACCAGCGCGCGACCTTCCAGCACGGCGCGGGTGAGCGAGACCCAGACGACGCCGTTGGAGCGCCGCATTTTGATGATCTGCGCAAGCTGGAGCGCGAGGAGAATTTTGCGTCGGGCAGCCTGCCCGGGCATTTCCACCGGCAGCGTCTGCAACGGCAGCCTCGGTTCTTCGCGCAAGAGTTCGACGAGATGCGCGGCGAGCTCGAGGTCGTCGTCGGAGAGACGCTGCCAGGCGGAGAGATTGCCCCAGACCGCGAGGGTCGCGCGCGGCACCGCGAGCAGGAAATCGGTGGCGATGACGGCGACCGATTTGTCGTCGTTGGGCGTCTCATCGGGAAAGAGGACGCGGGCGAGCCAGCTCACAAAAATCATCAGGAGTGCGCTGTAAATGAAGAGCGCGGGGAAGGTATCCGGCGGGCGAGCCTCGACCCCGCGCGTTGCGCTGAGAAAAAGGAGGGTGAGCCAGTAAACAATCGCGTAACTGATGAACCACAGTCCCGCTGCCACGAAAATCGTCAGCGACGCGAGGTAGGCAACGCGGCGATTGTGCCGCTGAAAATGAGTGCGGAGCGACTCTGCCGTCGGGCTCAATCTGGCGCTCACGCCGCCGAGCGGTAGCCAGAGGGGTCGATTTCCACCGCCCCGTATCCCACCCCGCGCAGCCCGGCCTCCAGCGTCGGTTGCGCATCCGCGAGCCGGCTCATTTCGTCGGGTGCAATCTGCACGCGTGCCAGGGGCGCGGCGTCTGACCGAACGATGTGGCGCACGCGAAAAACGCGGAAGCCAAGCGCGCGCACGACGCTTTCGCCGCGCTCGACCATGGCCAGCGCCTCGAGCGTCACCGGCGTACCGTGCGGGATGCGCGAGCTGAGGCACGGTTGCGCTGGCGCGTCCGCGGTCGGCAGGCCGAGTGCGCGCGAGAGTTCGCGGATTTCTGCCTTGGAAAGGGCCGCGTCTCTCAAAGGCGCGACCACCGCAAACTCAGCCGCCGCCTGCCTTCCCGGGCGGACCGCCCGCGCATCGTCCGCATTTTCGCCGTAGGCAATGGCGCGGAAACCACGCTCCAGCGCGAGCGTGTCCAGCTTCGCGAAAAGCTCGGCTTTGCAAAAATAGCACCGGTTCATCGGATTGCTCGCGTAGTCGGGATTCTCCATTTCGACCGTGCGAATGACCTCCACCGGCGCGCCGATTTTCTCCGCCAACGCGAGCGCATCGGCGAGCGCCTGCCGGGGGAGGCTCGGGCTGTCGGCGATGACTCCGAGCATTTCACCACCGAGCGTGCGGTGCGCTTCGGCGAGCAGATACGCGCTGTCCACTCCCCCGCTGTAGGCGATGAGCAGCGGGGTCCGCTCGCGTAAAAGCTCGGTCAGGCGAGCGTGTTTGGTGGCGGCGGACCCGTGCATGTCTTCAGCTTAAACGCTGTCCGCGCTGCTGGCACGCGCGCGAATTCAGCGAAATCATTTGTGCGCTTTTTGTGAGCGATGTTGCGCGTCGGCCAGCCTCGCCTTCACCAATTCGCCGCGACTCTTTCCGTGCGAACGCCCGCCATTTCCGCTGCCACCACCCCGGCTGCCAGCCCGCCCCGGCGTTTCGTCGCAACCATTGAAAACGAGCGAGAGCCCGAGCAGAAGGGTGAGTAGCCGAAAGCGCACCGGTCCGGGATGATTTTACAACTGCACGCGCCGGAACAACTCGTCCAGCGGCACGCTGAGTCCGATGTAAAACTCGCCGAATTCACCATACTCCGCAGTCACCGGATCGAAGCGCATCTCATAGACAATCGCCTTCACGTCGAACGTGTCGTGCGCGAAAAGCGTGACGCCCCACTCAGCATCCTCGAGTCCCGTCGAGCCGGTGATGAGCTGCAAAATCTTCCCGTGATATTTGCGCCCGACTTTCGCGTGGCCGCGCATCAATTTCTTCCGCTCCTCAAAAGGCAGCGCGTACCAATTCTGCCCGACCACGCGGCGCTTCGACATCGGGTAAAAGCAGAAAACCTCCCAAACCGGCAGGACCGGGTAGAGCTTGTCCTTGCGGTATTTCGTCATCCGCGACGTGAACTCCGCCATTCCTTTCTCAAACTCCGGCGTGCCCGGTGCGATGCCATCTTCCTTTTCCAGCGACACCGCGTACTCCGCGTCGCTCGTCGTGTATTCGCTCTCCTCCGTCATCGAAAGATACGTGTAGACCGGCGTCAGCACGTCCGGCCCGAGGGAGAGCGTGAGCCGTTTCTCGATCGCATTTGCCGTGTGCAAATCGGGCGTGAGCAGCATGAAACCGATGTCCGCTTTCGGGGAGACCATGCTGAAAATCAGGAGTTGCGTCGTTTCCATTTCGCGAATCTCGGCGACGAGTTCCGTGAAGCTGGTTTTCACCTCGCGTTGCTCATCCGTGCTCAGCAGCGACCACTGGCCGTGCTCGATTTTGTAGAAAAGATGCAGCACGTGCCAGCCCTCGCGAGGGATGACGCGGGCGGGAGTTTTTTCGGTCATGGGGCGGAGAACATCGGGACCGCCCGCGAGCCGGTCAACCACTGACTTGTCGTGCGGGAAAAGCATTGCAAAGCCTCCGTCCGTTCCTATTTTGGCCGCTCCAAAATTCCAAATCGATGGCCGATCTCGCTAACAAATATCCCGAAAACACGCCCGGACAATTTTACGTCGATGACCAGTGCATCGACTGCGATCTGTGCCGCGAAACCGCTCCGGCGAACTTCACGCGCAACGACGACGGCGGTCACAGCTACGTCTACAAACAAGCCGAGTCGCCCGAGGAAGAAACGCTCTGCCGCGAGGCAATGGAAGGCTGCCCGGTCGAGGCCATCGGCAGCGACGGCGTCTAATATTCTTGACCTTCCGGTTTGACCGAAGCCCTCACCGCCGCGCGGTGGGGGCTTTGTTTTTGGGGGAGGGTGGAGAGATGGAAGTGGAGCGTCGAGAGCCGCGCATTGACGACGCTCTGATTCTCGCGGCTAATCGCTTTCTTTCGAGTCTCGACCCTGCACCACCTCACATGCGTCTCGCCAAACTCCGCGCCATCGCCCTCGCTGAATGGCGGGGCTTGCCGGAAACGCCGTTCATTCGCGACACCGCGAAGCCGATCGGCGACACGATGGCCAAAGTGCTTGCGGGTCTCGGGCTGAAGGACCGGTTGCGCGAGGACGAAGTGCTCCGCGCGTGGTCGGAAATCGTCGGTGAATTCATCGCCGGGCACGCCACCCCGAGCCGCCTGAAGGACCGCGTGCTCTACGTTCAGGTGCTTCAACCGACCGCACTCTACGACCTCGATCGTGTCTGGAAACCGCAGATCCTCGCGAAGCTGCAAGAACGCTTTGGCGTGAAAACCGTGCGCGACATCAAATTCCGTATCGGCTGAGCATGCCAGACTGCATTCGCATCGAAGCGCTCGAGCTTTCCGCCTGCGTCGGCGTGCCGGACGCGGAGCGTGCCACGCCGCAGCGCCTGACCGCAAATCTCGTGCTCGAGCCGATCGCCGGGTTTTCCGATCTCCAGGATCGAATCGAAAATACCGTCGATTATTTCCACGTCGCGCTTGCCGTGCAGGCGCTGGCGCGTTCCCGTCCGCATCGGCTCATCGAGACTTTGGCGGAGGAAATCGCCACTGATTTGCTCGAAAAGTTCTCGCTGCGGGCTGCCGAAATCGAACTCCGAAAATACATTTTGCCCGACACCGCCTTCGTCGCCGTGTGCCTCCGCCGGACTGCCTGAAAAAGGCGGACGACCGCGGTCAAACGGCTCCAGTCATCTCCCCATGAAAAAGCCCCTGCCCAAACTCATCGTCGGCGATAGCGACCACGACCCGGACATTCTCTACGCGACCGGATTCTTCGCGCCCGACCCGTTCATCTTTCTGGAGCAAAATGGCAAATCTTCCGTCGTGCTGAGCGACCTCGAGGTTGATCGCGGCCGCAGCACCGCGCGCGTCGACGAAGTAGTCGCGCAGGCGGATGTCGCGAAGCTCTGCCAAAAAGGAAAAGACGCGCCCTTTGCTGAGCAGCTCGCGGTTTTCTTGCGTTCGCGCAAAATTTCGCGTGCCGCGGTGCCGCGCAATTTTCCCCTCGGCCTCGCAAATGACCTTGAGAAAATGGGTATCGCGCTCGTCCCGCAGCCCGGGCTTTTCTGGCCCGAGCGTGAGCACAAGACCGAGGTCGAGCTCAAGCTGATGCGCCGCGCCGGGCAGATCACGGAGGCCGGGATGGCGCGCGGTTTCGAGGTCTTACGCGCCTCGGAGATCGGCAAGAAAAACATGCTCGTCTGGGGGGCGCGCGCTCTCTCGGCGGAGATCCTGCGGGCGGAAATCGAGTCGGCGATCTTGCGCGCCGGCGGCCTGCCCGCGAACACCATCGTCGCCGGTGGCGAGCAGGCGTGCGACCCGCACGAGCGCGGGCACGGACCGCTGCGCGGCCACGAACTCATCATCCTCGACATCTTCCCGCGCTCGGCCTCCAACGGCTACTTCGGTGACATGACGCGCACCGTCGTCCGCGGCCGTGCGAGCGATGCGCAGCGCGCGCTTTGGCAGACCGTGCTCGACGGTCAGAAGCTCGCGCTCAAGTCGATGAAACCCGGCGCCGACGGCAAAGAAATCCAGGATTCGGTCCGCGATTTCTTCACGAAAAAAGAATACCCGACCGAGCAGCGCGACGGCCGCTGGTGCGGCTTTTTCCACGGCCTCGGCCACGGGCTCGGTCTCGAAATTCACGAGGAGCCGCGCATGGGAAAAACCACGCTCAAGCCCGGGCAGGTGCTCACCGTCGAGCCGGGGCTTTATTACTCCGGCCTCGGCGGTGCGCGGCATGAGGACGTGGTCACAATCACGAAAGCGGGCATCCGGATGCTCTCGAAATTTCCGAAGCCGCTCGAGCTTTAGCGTCGCCACGGCGGCCCTTGGAGCCGCGCGATTGAACACCGGAGCCTCCGGCGTGTCAGATTTGGGCCAAACTTTTACCCATGACACTCGGCCAATATTTCCTGCTCCTCATCCTGCCCATGCTTCTCGGATTCTGGGCGCAATGGCGCGTGAAAAGCGCGTTCGGAAAATACTCGCAGGTCCGCGCGAGCTCCAACATCACGGGCGCCGAAGCCGCGCGGGATGTCCTCCACGCCGCTCAGATTCACGACGTCGAAGTCGTCGAAATCAACGGCATGCTCGGCGACCATTACGACCCGAGCCACAAGCGCCTCTGCCTCTCCACGGACGTCTACAATACGCCCTCCGTCGCCGCGCTCGGCATCGCCGTTCACGAGTGTGGCCACGCCATTCAGCATGCGAAAGCGTACGGTCCGCTGAAGCTCCGCATGGCTCTTGTGCCTGTCACGATGTTCGCCTCGCAGCTCCTGCCGTTCGTCATCTTCGGCGGCTTCTTCTTCAATATCACCGGCTTCATCACGTTGGGCATCTACGTCTATCTCGCACTCGCTGTTTTCCAGCTCGTCACCCTGCCAGTCGAGTTCGATGCCTCCCGCCGGGCGAAAATCGTCCTCCAGCAAATGGGCATCATCCAGCCGGGCCCGGAAGCCGTCGGCGTCAACCGCGTCCTCAATGCCGCCGCGCTCACCTACGTCGCCGCCTTCGTCGCTGCGCTGGGCAACCTCTTCTACCTCCTCCTCGTCTCGCGCAATCGGGAATAAATCCACATGCCTTTTGCCCCCGCTCTCCCGCCCGGCCTCGCCACCGCGCTGCCTTTTTTCACCTCGGCTCCTGCCGAAACTGCGCAATCGCTTTCCGCTCCCCCTGCCATCGCTGATACGAAGCGGCGGACGATGCAGGACGCCACCAGCCGCCAACAAGACGACGAGCTCATCGCCCGCACTCAGGCGGGCGACCCGTCAGCGTTTGATGAACTCATCGTCAAATACAGCCCGCGGCTCTACGGCCTCGTCTATCACATGACGTCCAATCACGAGGACACCAATGACCTCCTCCAGGACATCTGGTCCAAGGCCTATCGCTCCATCACCGGTTTTCGCGGCAAATCCAGCTTCTACACCTGGATGCACTCCATCGGGGTCAATATGACCATCAACTTCCTCAAGAAGCGTGGTCGCCGCTTCCACCTCAGCCTCGATGACGTCGATTCGAACATCCAGAACGACAAGGAATTCATCGAACTCACCGCCGCCAGCACGCCCGTCCGCGAGAGCAATCTCAATGAACTCCAGATCCGGCTGAACGAGTCCATGCAGAAGCTCTCCCCCGATCACCGCGCCGTCGTCACCATGTTCGACATCCAGGGCATGCCCCACGCCGAGATCGCCAAGATCCTCGGCATCTCCGAAGGCACCGTCCGCTCCCGCCTCTTCTACGCCCATCGCCAGCTCCAGAATTTCCTTAGCGAATTCCATTAAAATCACCCCATGACTGACGAGCAACTCACCGCCCTCCTGCGCCTCAAGCGCTACGAAGAACCGCCTCCCGGTTACTTTGACCGGCTCCTCGCCGACGTCCATCGCCGCCAGCGCGCCGAACTCCTCCGGCGGCCCCTCTGGAAAATCTCCCTCGAGCGCCTCCAGACCCTCTTCGGCGAGCACAGCATGGGCTCCCTTTCCTACGCCGGTGCCATGACCGGCTTCGTCGCCCTCGGCATTGTCGCCATCGGCCTCCTCACCCCCGCTGACATTGAGTCGAAGAACAGCTCCCGCACTCTTGCCGCCGCCAGCGCCCCGTCCTCCAGCCGCCTCCTCTCCCTCCAAGCGCGCTCTGTCGAGTCCCCCTTCGCCGCCGCCCAGCCCATGGAGTGGGAGCAGCCAGCGCGTCTCACCACCGGCGGCCGCGCCCCGCGTTACGTCATCGACGCCCGGCCCGCGAGCTATGAGCTTCCGCCCAGCTACTAGGCGAAGCTTATTCTCGCGCCACACCTCCCGGTCGAGCCGGGCGCGCCTTTACGTCGCGGGCCCGTCCGCTGAGCATGCGCTCCGCGGCTTCCCCGCTACCGCAGCCCTTCTTCTCGCCGCCCTCCTCTTCCTCCGCGGCCCATTCGTATGCGCCGAGGAAAATCTCGCGCCCTCCACCGCCGAAGCCATCGCCGGCGAAGTGCGCGCCATCTTCACCCGCTGCCAGAAAGCCGTCGTCCACATTCAGGCCGTCGACATCCACGGCCCCCTCTCCGGCACCGGCTTCTTCATCGACCCAAACGGCACCCTCTACACCTCCTACACCATCGGCGGCGAGTCGCGCGACATCGTCGTCTGCAACGGCGACCTCAGATACCCCGCCACCCGCATCGCTGCTGACCCTCGCAGCGGCGTCGCCATCCTGAAAGTCGACGCCGAGACCCCCTTTCTCATGCCGGGAAAAGCCCGCGAACTCCAGGTCGCCGCCCCCGTCATCACCATCGGCTACCCGATGGACCTCCCCCTTACCCCCACCTTTGGCACCGTCGGCGGCTTCGACCTCAAGTACCTCGGCCGCTACTTTGCCACTACCCATATCCGTGCCAATCTCCCCGTCCAGCGCGGTGAAGGCGGCGCTCCCCTCCTCAATATGCGCGGCGAAGTCGTCGGCATCCTCATCTCCAGCCTCGACTCCGGCTCCGCCTCCTTCGTCCTCCCCATCGAAGCCGCCGAAAAAGTCCGCAAAGACTACCTCCGCTTCGGCGAAGTCCGCCCCGGGTGGATCGGACTCAAAGTCGGCCCCGCCGCCGACCCTGCCGCCGTCAGCCAGGCCCGCATCGATGACATCGTCGCCGACGGCCCCGCCGACAAAGCCGGCCTCCAGCCCGGCGACCTCCTCCTCCAGATCGGCGACAAGAAAATCACCGCTCTCGAGGACGTCCTCGACGCCTCCTTCTTCGCCACCGCCGGCGATTCCCTCCCCGTCAAAGTCCTCCGCGACGCCCAGCCCCTCGACCTCACCCTCCAGCCCCTCGACCACCCCGGCACCTCGCGCTTGCACACCGGCGGCCTCCCCACCAGCCAGCCCCAGCCTCCTCCCCCTCCGCACTCTAGCCCCAGCGCCCTCCTCGCCCCCGGGCGCTAATCTCACCTTCCGCGGGGTCGGAGACTGAACATTTCGGCCGGGTGGTCATTGCCTCGCGCCGCAGAACTGTCTACGCTCGCGCCCTTTTGTTATGAAGATCCTGATCATCGGCAGTGGAGGGCGGGAGCATGCGCTGGCTTGGAAGTTGGCGCAGTCGGAGCATGTGACGGGGGTCTTCGTGGCGCCGGGGAATCCGGGGATGTCGGCGGTGGCGACGCGGGTGCCGATCGAGGCGAGGGATGGGGCGGGGTTGCTGAAGTTCGCGCTGGAGAAGGGGATGGATCTGACCGTGGTGGGGCCCGATGATGCTCTGGCGGCAGGGCTGGTGGATCGTGTTCGAGGCGCGAGGGGCTGCGAATCTTTGGGCCGCGGAAGGCGGAGGCGCGGCTGGAGAGCTTCAAAGGTGTTTGCGAAGGAGTTCATGGAGCGGCACGGTAATTCCAACGGCGCGGGCGGTGTTTCGATTCGGCGCCGGAGGCGATCGGGCTTATTGTGAGGGGCTGCGAATAGCCGGTGGTGGTGAAGGCGGATGGGCTGGCGCTGGGGAAAGGGGTGATCATCGCGGAGACGGATGCAGGAGGCGGGCGGGCGATCGATGAGGTGATGGTGGAGGGGCGCTTCGGGGAGGCGGGGAGGCAGGTGGTGGTGGAGGAGTTTCTGGTGGGGGAGGAGTGTTCGATCCATGCGCTGGTGGGTGGAGGGAAGTATCTGCTTTTTCCCGGGGCGCAGGATCACAAGCGGGCGCTGGATGGCGATGAGGGGCCCAATACGGGAGGGATGGGGACGTTCTCGCCGCCGGCAAAGCTGCTGACGCCGGAGCTGGAGGAGCGGGTGCGCCGGGAGGTGATGGAGCCGTTTCTCTCCGGGCTGAAGGCGGAGGGGATGGATTATCGAGGGATGCTTTTTCCGGGGCTGATGGTGACGGCGGAGGGGCCGAAGGTGCTGGAATTCAACTGCCGCTTCGGCGATCCGGAAACGCAGGTGCTGCTGACGCGGCTGGAGAGCGATCTGCTGGAGCTGTTAGAGGCGACGATCGATGGGCACCTCGATGAGGTGACACCGGCGTGGCGGCCGCAGTCGGCGGTATGTGTCGTGATGGCGTCGGGCGGGTATCCGGGGGAGATTGTGAAGGGGGAGAGGATCGTGATGAAGGGGTCGATGCCGAAAGGGGTGGTCATTTTCCACGCGGGGACGGCGCTTGTGGAGGGGAATCTAGTGACGGCGGGGGGGCGGGTACTTGGGGTGACGGCGCTGGGGGAGGATTTGCAGGCAGCGCGCGATTTGGCCTATGAAGCGGTGGAGCAGATTGATTTCAAGGGGCGCCACTTTCGCCGCGATATCGGGGCGAAGGGGTTGTGAAATGCGCTACTTTTTTTGATGAGACTCCTGACTTTCCTCGCGGTGCCGCTGGCGCTGCCATTTGTGCTTTCCGCCGGGGAGGCGGCTCCGGCAAAGGAGGTGGCGGCCAGTGCGGTGGTGGATGAGCTGACGGACGCGGATCTTGCGCAGTTCCTGCCGCTGCTGCGGGAGAATTATGTGGACCCGAAGAAACTTGGTGAGGGGGAGGTCTCCCGCGCGACGGTGCAGGGGCTGCTGGATCGGCTGGGGCGCGGGGCCTCGATCGTGCCGACCTCGGGGGTGGCGACGCCGGTGGCGGTGCCTTTTCGCAGCGAGGTGATCGAGGAACGGGTGGGTTATCTGCGGATGGGATCGCTGACGTCGGCCAATGTGGACGAGCTGGACGCAGCGGTGCAGGGCTTTGCGTCAAAGGCGGTGGCGGTAGTGCTGGATCTGCGGGCGACGCCGCCGGGGAGTGAATTCGAGCTGGCGGCGGAGGTGTGCAAGCGCTTCTGCCCGAAGGGAAAGGTGCTTTTCACGCTGAAGCGGCAGAGTGCGAAGGATGAGCGGATCCTGACGTCGCGAGATGAGCCGAAATTCCGCGGGCTGCTGGCGGTGCTGGTGGATCACGATACGGCGGGGGCGGCGGAGGTGATCGCGGCGGTGCTGCGGACGCAGGCGCGGGCGCTGGTGATCGGGCAGAAGACACAGGGAGAGGCGGCGGAGTTCGCGGATCTGGCGCTGCCGAGCGGGAAGCTGCTGCTGCGGGTGGCAGTCGGGGAGGTTTCGCTGCCGGAGGCGGGGTCGGTCTTCCCCAGGGGGGTTCAGCCGGATCTGGCGGTGGAGGTGCCGCAGGAGGTGACGAACACGGTGCTCCAGGCAGAGCTGGAGCGGGGGGTGGCGGATTGGGTGATCGACAAGGAGCGCCCGCGGATGAACGAGGCGGCGCTGGTCTCTGGGACGAATCCGGAGCTGGAGGCGATCCAGGCTACTGGGGGAAGCGGGTGGAGAAGAAGGCGCCTCTGCGCGATATCGTGCTCCAGCGGGCGCTGGATTTTGTGACGACGGTGATACTGTACGAGGAGAAAGGCGCGGGGAAATAGAAGGGGCGGCGCGGGGAAATCCAGAAAGTGCGCTCATTCCGCGCGCGGATTTCGGCGTTCCGCCGAAACGGACCTTCTGTAATGTCCGATCCGGGGGAGGAGATGCGCGAGGACGTGGGGTGTGCTTCTGGAAGTCCGAGGATCGGGGACGACCGCGTTCCCCGGAAACTAGGGGGATGCGGGCTTGGGGGTCGCAGGTTTCGGTGCCGAGGGCGGGGGAGTTGCTTGAGACGGCGCTGCCGGAGTGGCTGACGCGGCTTTGGGAGGATCTGGGGTCGTTGGTGCTGGGACGGGCGTCGCCGGAGACGGAGCTGCCGGCGCGGGCGGGGGTGCCGGAGGTGGCTTGGGTTTGGTAAGATCTTCCCAGACGAAGAGATCGCCGGTGTGGCCGCCGATTTCGGCGAGAAATTTACCGCAGCGCTCGTTCCATTTGACGAAGTCGGGGACATCGTTGGTCGATTCGGCAGTGCCAGGGAAAACGAGGTAGGTGACTTTCAGGTCGCTGACGGGGCGGTTGGCGGAGTTGCTGCGGGCGTTGAGCTGTTGGCAGATGCGGAGGGATGCTTCGCCAGCCTGGAAGGACGGCCCGACGTCGCCGATGATGGAGGGATAGATGGTGTCGCCGTAGATGACGACGCAGTAGTCGCCGACGGAAGGCGCGAAGGGCCCCTTGGATTTGCCGAACATCGAGCCAGGCATAACGACGTAGGGGTCGGTCGCGCTGACAAGGAAGCTGTATTTTTTGAGGTCGGCGATTTCGACCTTCAGGCGGGTAATGGCGTCCTTGAGTTCCCGCGCACGGGCGGGGGCGAGTCCGGGGGTTGCGAGTTCTTGCTCGAGGGGGCGGAGTTTCGCCTCGCGCGGGATGATGAAGGAGTTCGGAGTTGCAGTTTTTTTTGCCCACTTGTAGCTGGTGAAGGGCTGGAAGGTCGCGGAGGAGCCATCGACTTCAGGGACGCGGTCGCTGTCGGAGCCGTCGCCGTCGACGTCCATGTCGGCCTGGACTAGGAGGGCGCGGCGCTTGGTCTTGGGGTCCTCGAACTCGAGGATGGTCTCGATGTCGAAGAAGTTGTGCCGGGAGATGAGGTTGTCGAGGCGATTGAGGCTCCCTTGGAGGTTGGCGACTTTTCTCCGGTAGAGGTCGTCGAAGGAGCGGGAGACTTTCGCGGAGGCGACGAGGGCGGGGGAGGCCCGGCAGGAGGACGGGGAGCTGGTCGTTCAGCCGGGTGATGGCGGCGAGGTCTTGGTGGGGTTTGGGGACGCGGACCTTGATGCGGAGGTCGGCGACGTAGCTCGCCGGGTCGGTGCGGTCCGCGGTGGCGGTGGTGCCGACTTCGGTCTCGAGGGTGACGCGATATTGAAGGCCGTTGAAAATGCGACCGGTCTCCAGGCGCTTGTTGGGAACGTAGGGCGGCGGCGGAGTCGGCGGCGGCGTGGGCGCGGGGCTCGGCAGCGGGAAGGGAGTCGGCGGAATCGGCGGGATGAGCGGGACTCGCCGAGGGCAGGCGGTGAGGCCGCAGACGAGCGCCAAGGCGGCCGGGACGGCAAGGGGCCAGCGCATCGAGAGACGGGCGAGCGAGGCGGAGGACCGCTACCTTTTGGCGAAGCCGAGCAGCGAAACGATGATGCCGATGACGCCAAGGACGATCATCGGAATGACGTGCGGGCCGGGGCCGCTCTTTTTAGCCTTCACGAGGACGGAGATGAACTGCCCGGCGAGGGCGAGCGAGAGGACGAGGCCGAGGGTCAGGCCGGCAGAAGGCTTCTCGGCGAGGAGGAGGCCGGCGATGATGAGGAGGACGCCGCAAAGTCCGCCGGCGATGAGCGAAGCCCAACTGTGCTTTTTCAGGAAGCCCATGAGGCCGCCGATGATGCTGAGGGCTCCGAAGATGAAGTAGAATATTTTGGCGACGTCGATCATGACTGGAGGAGATTAGACGGTGGCGGGGGCTTGTCGAGCGGGCTTGGAGGCACGGCGCGGCGGGAGGAAAAGGCGGAGGAGAGCGATGGGGATGAGCGAGAGGGCCGTCATGGCGATGCAGACGATGAGGCCGGGAATGACGCGCGCGCGCTCGTGGACCACGGCGCGGAGCGCCTCGCGGACGACCTCTGCGGCGGAGACTTTGAAGAAGTCCGGCGAGATCATTTTATCGTCGGAACCAGCGCGCTCGGCGATGTCGAAAAACTCGGTGTCCACGGGGCCAGGACACACGGCGGTGACGGTGACGCCAGTGCCGCGCAGCTCGGCGCGGAGGGCTTCGGTGAAGCTCGTGACGTAGGACTTGGTCGCGGCATAGACGGCCATTTTCGGCATCGGGAGGTAGCTCGCGATCGAGCTCACATTCAAGATCGCGCCGCGGCCGGAGCGGATCAGGTCGGGCACGATGGCGTGGGTGAGGCGGGTGAGCGCGACGATGTTCACGTCGAGCATCGCCTGGACGCGCGGCCATTCGCTGTCCTCGAAAAGGCCGTGGTCGCCGACCCCAGCGTTGTTGATGAGGAAGGTGATCCGATCGCCATTCGCGGCGATGTCGCGGAGGACATTGCGCGTGGCCGTTTCGTCCGAAAGATCGGTGGCGTGGCAGTGAACGGTGAGGCCAGGCCGGGCGATCTCAGCCGTCAGCGTTTCGAGGCGGTCGAGCCGCCGCGCGACAAGCAGGAGGCAGCGCGCGTGGGGTGCGAGTTGGCGCGCGAACTCGGCCCCGAAACCCGACGAGGCGCCTGTGATCAAGACGGTGGAATTCTTGAGCGTTCTCATGCGGGAACGAGGACTTCCGGCGCGGGGTCGACCCATTTGCCGTGCTCGCGGATCAAGTCCTGGAGCCGATCCACGGCCTCCGCCTCGGGGATGTTGAACTTCACCGGCGTCTTGCCGACGTAGAGATTGATCTTGCCGGGCGCGCCGCCGACGTAGCCGAAATCCGCGTCGGCCATTTCGCCGGGGCCGTTCACGATGCAGCCCATGATGGCGATCTTCACGCCCTTGAGATGCGCGGTGGCGGCTTTGATTTTCGCGGTGGTGGTCTGGAGATTGAAGAGCGTGCGGCCGCAGCTCGGGCAGGCCACGTAGTCGGTCTTGAAAATGCGGGCGCCGGCGGCTTGCAGGATGTTGTAGGCGAGGCGCAGCGACTGGCCGGGCGCCTGCTTCGCCCTGCACGAGGACGGCGTCGCCGATGCCGTCGCAGAGCAGCGAGCCGATGTTCGTGGCGGCGGTGAGCAGCGTGTGCAGGAAATCGGCTGATCGGAGCTCGCCGGCTGCGGATGAAGCGTGTCTTTGAGCAGGATCGGATGCCGCGGGTCGAGCTGCGCGGCGAGCAGGCGGAAGGCGGCGATGACCGGCAGCGGTCGAGTCCGTCGCGGACCGTGACGAAGCGCGGCGTCGGACGCGGCGTTGAGCGCGGCGATGAGTGCGCGTCGTCGCGCGGATCGATTTCGACAACGCCCGCGGTCTCGGAAACGAGCTCAGGCTGGTAATCGCCCATCTGCGGTCGAGCTTGTGCGCGAGCGCGTCGCAATTCGCGCTGCGCGGTGACCACGACGCGGACGAGTTTCTTCGCCGCCGAGCTTGCACCCCGCCGCGCTCGATGCGTCGACGTCGCGCGACGTCGATAGGCAAAGGGATCGTACGCGGTGTCGGGAGATCGGCGGCGTGAAATCGACATTCGTCGTTCGCGCCCTGCGGAGCCCGCTCGACGAGCGCGCGCGCGACGGGGATTTCATGCACGCTGTCCTCGGTCAGCGAGACGCGGATGGTGTCGCCGATGCCGTCGCTGAGCAGACTGCCGATGCCGATGGCGCTCTTGATCCGGCCGTCTTCGCCGTCGCCCGCTTCGGTGACGCCGAGGTGGATCGGGATAATTCCAGTCGCGCGCCTTCCTGCGTGCGAGCCGCGCGACGAGCAGGCGATAGGCCTCGATCATCACCTTCGGGTTGCTCGATTTCATCGAGAAAACGAACTCGTGGATAGCCGAGGTCGCGCGCGATGCGGGCGAATTCCAGCGCGCTTTCGACCATGCCGAGCGGCGTGTCGCCGTAGCGGTTCATGATGCGGTCGCTGAGCGAGCCGTGGTTGGTGCCGATGCGCATGCGCGACGCCGCGTGCTCCTTGCAAAGCTGAACCAGCGGCGTGAAACGCTCGCGGATGCGCTCGAGTTCCGCGGCGTATTGCTCGTCGGTGTATTCGAGGATCTTGAACTTCTTCGAGTCGGCGTAGTTGCCCGGATTGATCCGCACTTTTTCGACCCACTTCGCGGCTTCCATCGCGGCCTCGGGCTTGAAATGGATGTCCGCGACGATCGGCACGTCGCACCCGCGCGCGCGCAGACCGGCGACGATGTGCTGCAGATTCGCCGCGTCCTTCACCGTCGGCGCGGTGATGCGCACGATTTCGCAACCGACCGCCACGAGATCGAGCGTCTGCTGGATGCGACGCCGCGGTGTCCATCGTGTCGCACGTGATCATCGACTGCACGCGGATCGGATGATCGCCGCCGACAGCGACATTGCCAACGCGCACGACGCGGGTCGAGCGGCGCTGGTAGTGGAAAGGCGAGGCGCAGTAGGTCACGAGATCAAACGAAGAAAGTGCGTCGGTTAACGGAGTGCCGAGATTAGAAACATCGGCGCGCCAACGCAATGTCGCGTGCGGATCAGGCCGCCGCCTGCGATGCCGCGGGCTGCGGCTTGAATTTCATGCCGCCGCTCTTTTTCCCGCCGCCGAAAAGGTCCTGCACGTCGAAGAGCGTGACAAAGAGCATGAAGCCGATGACGAGCAACGTGCCGGCGGTCTGAATGTATTCGACGACGCGCGCGGTGCGCGGGCCGGGCGGGCGGCCGCGGATGAGCTCGATGATCGCGAGCGTGATGTGGCCGCCGTCGAGCGGTGGAATCGGCAACATATTCAGGAGCGCGAGGTTGACGTTGATCACCACACTGAACCAGAGGACGAGCCGCCAGCCTTGAGGGCTTTCGAAGAGCAAATAGTAGATGCGCATCATCATCACCGGTCCGCCCATGTGTTGGACGCTGATGTTGCTGTTCGAGGTCGGGCTCAGCTTTTTGAAAGTCTGATACATCGTCCCCGTGGCCTCGCCGATCTGTTCGCCAGGCGAAGGATGGATGGGCCACATCTTGCCGCGCTCGTCGAAAACGAAGCCGTCGCCGCGGGCGAGCTCGATGCCGATGCTCGGTTTGTCGTTGCCCTCAAGAGGCATCTCCGGCGTCACGGTAATCTTCTTTTCTTCTGCGCCGCGCTCGATCGTCAGCGTGACCGGCTGATTTTCGTGCGCCCAAATATACTTCACGAAATTCTCGCCGAACCCAGTGGGCTGGCCATCGACCGCGACGATGCGATCCCCTTTTTGCAAACCGGCGCGCGCCGCAGGGCTGTCAGGGTAAACGCCGCCCGCGAGAAAGCCACGCGGCTCAAACGTCAAATCCACGGTCGGCGTCGTGCCATCCGCGTTCTTCGGACCGCGCTCGACGGTGATGACGAGGGGCTGCCCGGGGTGCGTTCGCGCCCAGAGGTCGAGTGTCGAGTCGTCGTAGATCGGTTCGCCGCCAACGCGCGTGAGCAAGTCATTCGGCTGAAACCCCGCTTTCTCCGCGGGACTGCCGGGCACCGTCTCGCCGACCATCGGGCGGCTCATCGAACCGAGCCCGAGTTGCCGGAGTCCACGCCGCTGATACCATTTTGTCTTCTCGACGCGAGGCGTGGCTTCGACGGTTTTGATCTGCCCCTCCCGCTCGATCTCGAGGCGGATCGTGGGGTTCTCGCTGCCAGCGATGAGCCAGGTCACGCTGTCTTCGCTCTGCCCGCCCAAACGCGCGACGTTGTGCCCGTCGATCGCAAGAATCTTATCGCCAGGCTTCAGCCCGGCTGCTTCGCCGGGCGATCCAGGCACGACGTAGCCGACCATCGTGGTCCTTTCACCCTCGCTGACCGGCCGGCCGACCTGCCAGACGAGGATGGCGAAAAAGCACGCCAACCCGAAACTGAAGAGCGGGCCGGCAAACGCGACGATGATCTTGTCGAGCGGCGAGATTGGCGGGAGTTCCTCGCGCGGCGTATTCGCTGTCGCCTTCGATCACTTCCATCGGCGCGAGCTGCGGCAGCTTCACGAAACCGCCCGCGGGAATGGAGCCGAGGCTGTATTCGACGCCGTTGATTTTCTTCTGCCAGATCGGCTTGCCGAACCAGATGCCGAACTCTTCGATGACCAGCCCGCGCCACGCGCGGCGAGGAAGTGCCCGAGTTCGTGGACGATGATCAGGAGGTTAAAGATGAGGACGACTTCGAGGAGAATGCGGCGATTTTGAGGATGTGCATGGCGGTGGTCGGGGCGAGAGCGGCAGGGCAAACTAGGCATCCGCGAGGGGCGCTGCAACCTGGTGCCCGGCGTCGGTGCGGGTGTGTTCGGAAGCAGTCAGGAAGCGGCGAAGAAATTCCGCGGCGCGGGTGCGCGCCCAGGAATCGGCGGCGAGGATAGCATCCAAGTCCGCGCCCGCAATCGAAGCGGTGCTCGCACATGACGTTCGCGACCGTCTCCCAGATCGCCGGGAAGGAGCAGCGGCGCTGCGAGAAAGGCGGCGACCGCGATTTCATTGGCGGCGTTCAGGACGGCGGGCAGCGTGCCGCCGGTCTCGCCGGCCCAGCGGGCGAGGTCGAGCGCGGGGAAGTCGGCGCGACGCGGCGCCTCGAAGTCGAGCTGCGCGAGCGCGGCGAAATCGAGCGGCGGCAGCGAGTTCGGCACGCGCTCGGGCCAGGTGACGGCGTACTGGATCGGGAAGCACATGTCGGTCGTCGAGAGCTGCGCGAGCACGGAGCTGTCGATGAATTCGACCATCGAATGCACGATGGATTGCGGGTGGACGATGACATCGACGCGCGCCATCTCGACGTCGAAAAGCCAGCGCGCCTCGATCATCTCGAGCCCTTTGTTGAAGAGCGTGGCGGAGTCGATGGTGATCTTTGCGGCCCATCGTCCAGGTCGGATGTTTGAGCGCCTGCTCGAGGGTGACGGCGGCGAGCTGATCGGCGGGCAGTTTGCGAAAAGGGCCGCCGCTCGCGGTGAGGATGAGCCGGCGCACTGTCGGCCGAATCGCGGCCTTCGAGGCACTGGAAAATGGCGTTGTGCTCGCTGTCCACCGGCAGGACTTTCACGCCCTTCCGCCGCGCCGCGTTCATCACCGCTTCGCCCGCCATGACGAGGATTTCCTTGCTCGCGACGGCGATGTCTTTCCCGGCCTCGATCGCCGCGAGCGCCGGCCGCAAGCCGCCGGTGCCGACGATCGCGATGAGCACGATGTCCGCCTCGGGAAGCGTCGCCAGCTCGACGAGCGCTCGTCGCCGTCCATCGCCCGAGACGCGCGAGCTTTTGCGCCGGGAAACTCGCCTCCGCGGCCTCCGCAGTTTCTCCGCGATTGGAATGCGCGGACATGCCGACGATTTCCATCCGCTCCGGGATGTCGCGCGCCACTTTTTGCGCGCTCTCGCCGATGGAGCCGGTCGCCCCGAGGACGACGACGCGCCGCTTTTTCATGACTCCGACGACGAACCGCAGGTAGAAAAAGAGCAGCGGCGCGGTGAAGAGGATCGAGTCGATCAGATCGAGCGCGCCGCCGATGCCCGGCAGGAAATTGCCGGAGTCTTTCACGTCGCAGCTGCGCTTGATGATCGACTCGCCGAGGTCGCCGATGATCGCCGCAAACCCGAGCACGAGCCCGAGGACGGCAGCATCATGCATCTGCAAAGAGGAGAGCTGCTCGGGCATCAGCGCGACCAGTCCGCAGGCGCCGCCGGTCGAGAAAAGCAGCGCGCCGAAAAAGCCCTCCCACGTCTTCTTCGGCGAGATGTGCGGGATGAGCGGATGCTTTCCGATCAAGCGAACCGGTGACATACGCGCCCATGTCGCTGAACTTCGTCACGAGCACGAGAAACAAGCACGTAGAAGTGGCCGGTGACCTGCCCCGTCGCGTCGCGGGGGACGAGATAGACGATCTTCGTCACAAACGCGAAAAGCCACGGCACGTAGAGCAGCCCGAAGACCGTGTAAGCCATGGTCTCCAGCGGCGAAATATCGCGCGTTTTCTGGAACATCTGCCGCGCAAAAACGACGAGCAGAAAGAAGAGCATCGTCGCGATTTCGAAGTCGTAGGAATGCGCCGGACCGACGTGGCTGAAGTAGTAAAAGCTGCCGCCATTGAGCAGCACGCCGCAGAGCATCCCGATGATCTTGAAGTTCGGCAGTCGCTTGTGATCGAGCATCGAGTAATACTCCCACAGCCCGAGCATCCCAAGGCCGCCGATGAGCAGCATGAAGCCGAGTTCGTGGCCGGAGAGGATGATGTAGAGCGCCACGGTCCATAGCGCCACCGAACTGCCGAGGCGGCGGAGGAAGACGAGCTTTTTGTCGGTCATTGCGAGGCGCGCGGGCGTTTTCGGGGCGCGAGAATCGGCGAGTGGGTTTGGCTTGGCAAGGCTCGCGATGTCAGCGCGCGAAGTGATCGAGCGCGTCCGTTTCGTGGCCTTCCTTCTCCCACCGCAAATATCCACCGATGGCGCGCGTGACGTAGCGCTTCGCTTCGCCCACCGCCTTGCGCAACGGCAGCCCGCGACCGAGTCCGGCGGTGATGGCGGCAGAATAAGTGCAGCCGGTTCCGTGCGTCGAAACGCCCGCCACAAACGGCGCGCTGAACTCCGAAACCTCGCCTTCCGCGAACAGCAAATCGGTCGCAATTCCGCCGCGAAGATGCCCGCCTTTGACCAAAAAAGCCGTGCCGAATCGCGTGACGAGTTCGGTCCCTGCGGCACGCATTTCGTCAAGCGAAGTGATGGGATGGCCGAGCAGCGCGCCGACTTCATCAAGATTCGGAGTCACGAGCGCGGCGAGAGGGAAAAGACGCTCTTGGTAGATGGCGATCGCATCCGGTTCGAGCAGGAGATCGCCGCTGGTCGCGACCATCACGGGATCGACGACCAGCGGCGGAGGCTCCTGCGTTTTTGCGAATTCGGCCTGGAGCGAATCGCAAATGACCTCCATAATTTCCCGCGAAAAAAGCATTCCAGTTTTCAGCGCCGTGATGGGAAACGCCTCGAAAAGCAGCCGGATTTGCTCGGTGACAATACGTGGCTCAATCGGCTGAATCGCGCTCACTCGGCCGGGCACTTCGGCGACCACGCACGTCACCGCGGTGAGTCCGTAAACGCCAAGCGCGCCGAAGGTCTTCAGGTCCGCCTGCAGGCCGGCGCCCGCGCTGCAATCAGATCCGGCAATGGAGAGAACGGGGTTCATTTAGGAGTGAGCATTTCGCATTTACGGTTAAGCTAAACGCCAAATCTGGCGGGGCCGCGCGGCTTCACGGGTGTTTCTGAAAATGCTAAATGCCAAATCTCAAATGCTAAATCTCATCGAGCTCGAAGGCCTCCGCGCCACGGTCGATCGCGTGGTTTATATGCCGCATTTGGAGGCTCCGCCGGACAAGCCGCACCCGTTTGTCTATTTCATCACGATCCACAACGACTCGCCGGAAACCGTGACGATCAAAGGCCGCAAGTGGGTTGTGACTGATGAGGATGAAAGCCGCGTGGTCGTGGAAGGCGACGGCGTGGTCGGCAAGACGCCGCGGCTCGAAACGGGAGAAAAATTTTCCTACAACAGCTACCACGTTGCGGGCGGAAATTGCGTGGCGGAGGGATCGTTCTTTGGGGTGACCGACGCCGGCGCGCCGGTGTTCACGCGCATCCCGACCTTCGAGCTGAAAGTGCCCGCGAGCTAGGCGCTGATCACGCGGTCCACGCGTTGGTCATGCGGCTCGTACGGCAACTCGTCGAGGAGCTGCACGTCGAAGCAAACGCCGAGCTTCACCGCGCGCAGCGCGGAGCTCGCGAGAAGGCGATCGTAGTAGCCGCCGCCGCGCCCAAGGCGGCAGCCATCGGCGGTAAAAGCGAGCCCCGGCACGAGGATTAAATCGATGTCCGCGAGCGGCACGAGCTTCGCCAAATCGACAAGCGGCTCGCGCAATTTCCAGCGTGAGACGACGAGTGCGCTGAGGTCTGAGACGTGAAAGAAATCGAGCCCGTGTTTGCTCACGCGCGGGAAGCACAACGCCTTGCCGGCGGCATGCGGAGCCAGCCATTCCACGTCTGGCTCGCTCTGGTGCGGGGCGAAGGTCGCGACCGTCCGTGCTTGGATCCAAGCCGGTTCGCAGGCGATCAATTCGCAGAGGCGCGCCGATTTTTTTGCGCGCTCTTCCGCCGGGAAGCGGAGAGATTCGCGGATGCGCTGGCGCACAGCGGCTTTTTGGTTCATCGCCCGACTCTAGAGAAAGCCGCCCGCTTGCCAACGCGCTCCCCAAGCGAGCGGGCGGTCATTTTTCGACCGTACGAATACTTTGCGCCGCCGCGGTCCGAGGTCGTAATCTTTTCGCCGTGGCCAACCCCTTTCAGCGCAATCCAGCGAAGGCCGAGATCAAGAAATCGGCGCATAGCAACGGCAGTTTGCCAACCCCGGCTCAAGCTCCGCGCAAAGTCGGGCTCAAACCGAAAGCCGACTGGCACAAACGCAATTTCCTGACGCAAGTTTTCATTCCGTCGCTTTTCACCAAGTGCGCCGGTCTCCACTCGCCGCCGGCTTTTCCCGAGCTCAAAGATCACGAGTTTGGCATCACGTGGATCGGACACGCGTCCTTTTTAATTCAAGCCGCAGGGCACAATGTGCTCATCGATCCGAATTGGGCCAAGTGGCTCAAAGTGATCAAGCGCATCCGGCATCCGGGTCTGCATTTGCACGATCTTCCGAACATCGATCTCGTGCTCGTCACGCATGCGCACTTCGATCATCTCGATCGCAAAACCCTCCGCGAAGTCGCCGATGACCAGCCGATCGTCGTGCCGTTCGAGGTCGGAAATCTGGTGCATGACCTCGGCTTCAAGCAGCGTCCACGAGATTGCACTATTGGGAAAGCTACGTGCATGGTCCGCTGAAGATCACGCTCACGCCGTGCCATCATTGGGGGGCGCGAATGTTGCACGATTCGCATCGCGGTTTCGGCGGATTCGTCATCGAGGTGAATGGACGCTCGATCTTTCACTGCGGCGACACCGCGTATTTCGATGGCTTCAAGGAAATCGGGGAGCGTCACGCGATCGACATCGCGCTCATGCCCATCGGTGCGTACGACCCACCGAGCGGGCGCGAGGTTCACATGAATCCCGAGGAGGCGGTGAAAGCATTCGTCGATCTCGGCGCGAAACGCATGGTCCCGATGCACTACGGCACCTTCCGTCTCAGCTATGAACCACTCCACGAACCGCCGGAGCGACTCCTCGCCTGTGCGCGACAGCACGGGATCGAGGAGATCGATCTTCAGTGATGACGGAAGGTCTGCCGCTGGTCTTTTGAGGAACGAAAAGAGCGACGTTCGCACGCGCTCAGCGCCAGTGTCGACGTTCCGGCGCTTACTTTTTCAGCGAGCCGTTCGACTTCTCATGTCTGCGCGGCTGAAAAGCTCGTCGGTCGAATCGAGGATTTCGATGCCTTGATTTTGTCGCCCTTGCCGATCGCGTTCACGACGTCCTGGCCCTTCGTCACTTCGCCGAAGACGGCGTGCTTTCCATCGAGGTGAGGCGTCGGGACGTGCGTGATGAAAAACTGGCTGCCGTTCGTGCCGGGGCCGGCGTTCGCCATCGAGAAAATGCCCGGCTTTGTTGTGCTTGAGCGATGCGATCGATTTCATCGCCGAACTTGTAACCCGGGCCGCCCGATGCCGGTGCCGGTCGGGTCGCCGCCCTGGATCATGAAATTCGGGATCACGCGGTGAAACGTGATGCCGTTGTAAAAGCCGCTCTTCGCGAGGTTGAGAAAGTTCGCGGCGGTCATCGGGACCTTGCTGGCGAAGATGGTGCGCTTCGATGTCGCCTTTGCCGGTGTTGAGGATGATGCGGATGTCTTGCATAGTCCGCGGACTTTCGGCGGCGCGCGGCGCGCTTGGCAAGCGGCGATTGGAGGCTTGGCCGCGCTCTACACGGCATTTCTCCGCGTGACACATCGCGGGTGCGTGGCATCTGTGCGGTCCATGAAACAGCTGATTTTCTCCCTCCTCCTCACTGCCGCCGCCGGCTTCGTGATCTCCTCCGACGCGCGCGCCGCAGATGCCAAGGAAGTCGCCGTCATCAAGACCAGCATGGGCGAAATGGTCGTCGAATTCTGGCCGGACGTGGCGCCGAAGACGGTGGCGAATTTCAACAAGCTCGCGAACGAGGGCTTCTACGACGGCACTGCGTTTCATCGCGTGATCAAGGGCTTCATGATCCAGGGCGGCGACCCGCTGACCAAGGACGAGAGCAAGGAAGCGCGCTGGGGCACGGGCGAGTCCGGGCTACAAGGTCAAGGCGGAGTTCAACGACAAGGCGCACGTGCGCGGCGTGCTCTCGATGGCGCGCTCGCAGGACTCCGATTCGGCGAGCTCCCAGTTCTTCATCTGCCACGGCAACCCGTCGCTTTCTCGACGGCAAATACACGGCCTTCGGCAAGCTGATCAAAGGCGACGACGTGCTGGAAAAAATCGCGACGACGCCGACAGGCGCGAGCGATCGGCCGAATGAAAAAGCGCGTACATCGAGAGCGTGAAGATCGTTCCCGCGGATTCGGTGAAGTAACCCCGACCGTCCAACTGTTCGCGCGAGAGCGCAAAGCGGCGAAGCTGGAATTCACGCTTCGCAGGCTTTGCGCTCTTCGCGTCTCTGCGCTGAAATTCTCCTCCTCCGATGCCACTCAACTCCCGAAAGTCACCCTCGGCCTCGTGCAGATGCGCTGCTCCGCCGAGCCCGCGCGAAAATCTCGCGAAGGCCCTCGCGAAAGCGCGCGAAGGCCGCGGACCGCGGCGCGCAGATCGTCTGCCTGCAGGAGCTCTTCACCTCGCAGTACTTCTGCCAGATCGAGGACCACAAATACTTCGCAGCTCGCCGAGGAAATCCCCGGACCGAGCACCGAGGCGCTCGGCGAAGCTGGCGCGCGAACGCGGCGTCGTGATCATCGCGTCGCTTTTCGAAAAGCGGAGCGCCGGGCCTCTACCACAACACCGCGGCGATCATCGACGCCGACGGCACGTATCTCGGCAAGTATCGGAAGATGCACATCCCGGACGACCCGCTGTTTTACGAGAAGTTCTACTTCACGCCCGGCGATCTCGGCTTCCGCGCGTGGCAGACGAAGTACGCGCAAAATCGGCGTCTGCGTCTGCTGGGATCAATGGTATCCCGAGGCCGCGCGGCTCACCGCGCTGCGCGGCGCGCAGATCCTCTTTTACCCGACCGCGATCGGCTGGCATCCCGGCGGAAAAGGCGGAGTACGGCGCGCGGCAGCACGACTCGTGGGAGACGATCCAGCGCTCGCACGCGATCGCCAATGGCTGCTACGTCGCGGTGCCCAATCGCGTCGGACACGAGGCGCCGGATGGCGGCGCCGGGCATCGAGTTTTGGGGGCAGAGTTTCGTCGCCGATCCGTCCGGGCAGATCATGGCGAAGGCGTCGTCGAGCGAGGAAGAAATCCTGATCGTCGAAGTCGATCTCGACGCGCTCGACACGCAGCGCACGCACTGGCCGTTCTTCCGCGACCGCCGCATCGACGCCTACGGCGACATCGAGAAGCGATTCATCGACTGAGCATGGAAGGCCCCGCCGAAATCCTTCCGAAGCCGAAGGCACCGCGTCTGGAGCCACGCCCGCGGCCACGCCTGCGCCTCGGCTATCGCATGCCCGCGGAGTGGGAGCCGCACGCCGCCACCTGGCTTTCGTGGCCGCGCCGCGACGGCATCAGCTTTCCCGGATTCCTACGACCGCGTGATGCCGACGCTCGCGAAAATGGTCCACGCGCTCGCGGACTCCGAGCGGGTGAACATCAACGTCTGCGACGCCGACGCACGAAGCGGACGTGCGCAAGCATCCTCGCGAAGACGCAGGCGCAAGACCGAGCCACGTCACCTTTTTCCACATCCCGACGAACGAACCGTGGTGCCGCGATCACGGCCCGATCTTCCTCACGCGCGCCGAGGAGCCGCGCGCTCGCGATCGTCGATTGGGACTACAACGCGTGGGGCTGGAAATATCCGCCGTTCGACGACGACGACGTCGTGCCCGACGCTGATCGCCGAGCAGCTCGAGCTGCCGGTCTATCTCGCCGGGCATGGTGCTCGAAGGCGGCTCGATCGACGTCAATGGCGCGGGCACGTTGCTCACCACGAAGTCGTGCCTGCTCAATCCGAATCGCAATCCCGACCTCACGCAGGCGGAGATCGAGCAGCGGCTGCGCGATTACCTCGGCGTGAAAAACATCCTCTGGCTCGGCGACGGCATCGAGGGCGACGACACCGACGGGCACATCGACGATCTCACGCGCTTCGTCGAGCCGCACCACCGTCGTCACCGTCGATCGAGGAAGACGAGAACGACAGCAATTACGAGCCGCTGCAGGCGAATCTCGAATGCTCCGGACGCATGGACGCCGAGGACGGCACGCCGCTCGAAGTGCTCACGCTGCCGATGCCGCGCAAGATCGTGCGCGACGGCCAGCGCCTGCCCGCGAGCTACGCGAATTTCTACATCGCGAACAAAGTCGTGCTGCTGCCGGTCTTCGCCGACACGCACGACAAATGGGCCGTCGCCGTGCTGCAAAAAGCGTTCCCCGACGCGCAAGATCGTGCCGATCGATTGCCGCGAACTGATCTGGGGTCTCGGCGCCTTTCACTGCCTCACGCAGCAGCAGCCGCGCGTGGCAGCGGCTTCCTAGTCCGCGAGGTAGTTTGCGGAACGGGCGGAATCGCGGGTAGGTTCACGCTCGCCTCGACCCCCACCAATATGGTCTCTCGTTACCTTTCATCTCTCGCGGCGCTCGTGCTTCCCCTGCCGGCGTCTCGGCGCAGAGCTCGATCCGCTGCTTTCCGAGGCGAATCTGTGGGCGCTGAAGCAGGACGGATTTTCAGGCGGCGGCAAGGGGCTTGGCATTTGCGTGGACTTCGAGCGCGCGCGATTCCGCGCGCGCGGCGCGGCCGGGGCATGACGCTTTTCGGCCTGCCGGTGTTCGAAGCATCGCGCGTTTCGACGGCGAGAAATTGAAGGAGATCACCGTCGGCTTTCTACGCGCGCGGCGATGCCGGGCGACTTGTCGAAGGACAAATTCGACGCGCTCATCGCCACCGTCGACCGAGACATCTCAACAAGGCGACGAACGTGAAATTCACCGTGCGCGGAAAGGACCCGACCAGCGCGGTGAAAGCGGACGGCCTGATCTGGCAGACCGAGAAGGCGCGCTACCTCCTCGAGTACAGCAAGACGAAGGAAGTGAAGACGCGCGACATTCCGATTTTCGCGCGGAGTTTGTCCGGCTCGAAATCACGCCGCCGGAACGAAAGGCGAGCCTGCTCGCGAGCGCGACCAACATGTCGCGCGCGAAGTTCACCGGGCCGCTGCACGTGAAGCGCGACGCGGCCTCCGGCGATGTCTGGATCGCCGACGTGCCGATGGTGGACCAGGGGCAGAAAGGCTACTGCGTCGTCGCCATCGACCGAGCGCGTGATGCGCTACTACGGCAATCGCCGTCGATGCGAACGAACTCGCGCAGATCGCCAACTCGGACGCCGCCGGCGGCACGAGCTTCGACGCGATGTTCGACGCGCTGAAGAAACTCAGCGCCCGGCTGAAGGTGCGCGTGCGCGCGGTCGAGGAGCAGAACGTGAAAGGCGATCCTCGACCTGATGAAGGACTACAATCGCGCGGCGAAAGCGCGCGCAGGCGCCCGAGATTCCCGACCAGGGCCAGATGATCGAATGTCGGCGCGATTTTCGCTCGATGAAATACGAGGTGCTGAAGGACGCGAAGACCGCAACAAGTCCGACCTCGCTCGTTTTCAGCGCGAAGTGCAAACGCACATCGACGCAGGGATTCCGCTGCTCTGGACCGTGCAACTCGGCCTCATTCCGGAGCCGGGCATCCCGCAAAGCGGCGGCGGTCACATGCGCCTGATCATCGGCTACAACACGAAGACGCAGGAAATTCTCTTCTCCGATTCGTGGGGCGCCGGCCACGAACTCAAACGGATGCCCGCGGCCGACGCGTGGACGATCACGACCGGCGCGATGTCGATCGAGCCGATTTGAGAGAAAGCAAAGCTACTTGGAACTGCGGAGCGCGCACGGGACGCACGAACTCAGGCGGTCATCAGCCCGCGCAGCACCGCTAAATTCTCGAGGTCCTCGGCCATCTCCTTGCCTTTCGGCGTCTCCAGGACTTTCGGGATTTTAGCGAAACGGGGCGACGTCATGATGAAGCGAAATGCTTCGAGGCCGATCGTGCCTTTCCCGATGTGTTCGTGCCGGTCGACGCGGGAGCCGCGCGCGGTTTTCGAGTCGTTGAGATGAAGCGCGGCGAGATGTTTGCGGCCAATCACGCGGTCGAATTCCGCGAAGACTTTGGCCGAACTTTCCATCGTCGAGAGGTCGTAGCCGGCGGCGAAAAGATGCGCGGTATCGACGCAGACACAGAGCCGTTCCGGCTCGCGGACGTGCTGCAAAATGAACGCGAGATGCGCGAATTCACAGCCGAGCGACGAGCCTTGGCCGGCGGTTGTTTCAAGCGCGACGCGCGTCTGCACGTGCGGGATTTCGGCGAAGACGGCGTCGAGACTTCGCACCACCTCGGCGAGTCCGGCTTCGACGCCCGCACCCATGTGCGCGCCGGGATGCAGCACGAGGAACGGCAGCCGGATTTGATCAGCGCGCAGCAGTTCTTCGACGCAAGGCGCGTCGCGATTTTTCGAGGAACTCCGGGTTCACCGCCGCGAGGTTAATCATGTATCCACTGTGACCGAAAACGGACGCGACCTGCCGGCGCTCGGCATGCTCGTGAAACGCCCGTAACTCCGCTTCGGCAAAAGGCGCGGCAGCAAACCACTGCATGTTGTTTTTCACGAAGATCTGCATCGCCGTCGCGCCGATGGTCAGCGCGCGATCGATCGATTGGCTGAGTCCGCCGGACGTCGAGACATGCGCCCCGAGCAGCGGCGCAGGAGGAGATTTTCTAGAGATCGTTTTCATACGCTGCGCGTCGCGTCGTTGTGACGATCCGGCTCCGAGCATTTTCCGTTTTGATGCAAAATCTGCGGTGCTTCACCTCCCCGAGCGGTTTGGATATCTGGGGCGTTTGGGGTTGGCGGGCGGGTTGGCGTCGAGTTGTTTGACGACTTCCTGGATGGCGCGTTCGAGCTGCGGGTCGATGCCTTTGGCGAGTTGCGCCGGATCGTCGACGACCGCGATGTCGGGGTCAACGCCGTGGCCTTCGATGATCCAATTTCCGGTCGGGTCATAGATGCTGAACGTCGGCACCGTGACGTGGCCGCCGTCGACGAATTGAGGTGCGCCAGTCATGCCGATGAGACCACCCCAGGTGCGCTGGCCGATGAATGGGCCGAGTCCGCTTTTTTTGAAAAGCCACGCGAAGCAATCGCCGCCGGAGCCGCTCCAGGCGTTGGCCAGAATGGCTTTTGGACCGTTGTGCGCGATTTGCGGCGTCTGCCAATCGTGCCCGTCGCGCACGCCCCAGAAGACCGTCGCTTTTCGCCCGAGCAGCTCGACAAAACGATCCGGAATCTGCCCGCCTGAATTCCAGCGTTCGTCGACAATCAGCCCCGGTTTTGTGAATTGCGCGCGGAACTGTCGGAACAATTCGTTCTGCCCGTCGGCCGCGGTGTTCGGCACGTAGATGTAGCCGATACGCCCGCCGCTGAGTTCGTCCACGCGCCGCCGATTGGCTTCGCGCCAGGCATACTGCCGCAGCCACGTTTCGTTTGAGGTCGTCTGCACGAGCACCTCGCGGGCGCCGTCCAGCGTGGGCTTGGAGTTGACGGTGATAAAAACGGGCTTGTCGCCGAGACCTTGGAAAGCGGCCCACGGGTCCTTGCTCGTGTCGATAGGGCGGCCATTCACAGCGAGCAGCCAGTCGCCGGCTTTGATCTTCAACTGCGGGTCGCTGAGCGGTGAGCGGATCGTGTATTCCCATGGCGCGACCTCGAGGATTTTCGCGATGCGATACGCGCCCTGCTCGAGCGCGTAATCGCAACCGAGATAGCCGACCGAACGCGTCTCCGCGCCTTCCAAATCGCCCCCGGCGCGGTAGGCATGCGAGACGCTCAATTCGCCCAGCAACTCGCCGAGGATGTAGTTCACATCCCACCGCGTGACGGCGTCGTCGAGCAGTTTTCCGTAGCGCTCGCGCATGGCCGTCCAGTCCACTCCGTGCATGTTCGGGTCGTAGAAAAAGTCGCGCTCGATGCGCCATGCGTCGTTGAAAATCTGGCGCCATTCCTGCGCCGGATTGATGGTCGCTTCCAGCCCGCCAGTGGCGAGTGGCTTGTCGATCTTTTGCGGCTCGGTGGCGAAGGGATTGATGATGCCCCACGACCTTGGCTGCGCTCGACCAGCAGCTTCTTTCCGTCGGCCGAAAGCTCCGACGAACTCCGCGTCATCGAACACCAGTTTCTCTTCGCGCTTCGCGAGGTCGTAGGCGACGAGCGGATGGGTCGTGGTGCCGGAACCAGCGCGAGGAGCGCGAGTGAAAAGCAGCTTCCCCGGAATGGCGATGAGATCGCGAAACTGGCCGCCGCCCGGCGGAAGGACGACGGCGCGCGCCTCGAAATTCTCGAGATCAATGGTGACGGACTTGGGCTTTTTTTCCTCGGGCTTTTTCGGTGCATCGCCCGGAGGCTTCGGTGCGGCGGGCTTCTCCGAACCACCGGCCTCGCCTTCCTTGAGGTTTGCCTGCGCGATTTCCAGGGCGGATGGGAAGGGCGCGGTTGAATCCAATGCCGCCTCGGGTTTGGGCTCGCTGGTCTTTTCGACTGCTTTCTTTTCTTCGGCAGGTTTGGCGGCGGACTCTTCGTCGTCGCGCGGAGCGAGCGGGGAAGGGCACGTCGGTGCGCAGCGGGACGGCGACGAGCGCCTGGCCGTTGGCGTAAATCCAGGTCGGCTCAAACTCGCTGTAGATCGCGTTGAACCAGCGCTTCGTGCGGTAAAAAAGATACTTCCCGTCCGGATCGAAAACGGGCAGGTCGTCGTCGAAAAATCCGCTGGTCGACGGCGGTGCGTTTTTTGAGCTGCGTATCGTAGAGGACGATCGCGCTCTGGCGATTTTCGAGGTCGCCGGCGTAGGTCAGCCAGCGGCTGTCGGCGGACCAGTTGGCCGCGGAAGCGGTCGAGTTCGCCGTGATAGAGCCAGAGTTGCTTGTCGATGATCTCGGTCGTCTTTTTGTCGAGATCGTGCAGGTGCAGTTGCATCGCGCTGTCGATGAAAACGAGCTTGTCGGCTGTCGGGCGACCAGAACGGTTGGTAGCGCCAGCCCGGGCCGAGTTTGGTGAGCGTTTGCTCGGGGTCGCCGGCGCGTGGGCCGAGCGGTTCGCGGTGCGGAGGGTCAGCTCATATTCGCCGGTGCGGTCACTGAAATAGGCGACCGATTTTCCGTCGGGTGACCACGCGGGATAACGCTCCGCGACGTCGCTCGATTCGGTGAGATTGCGCACGACGCCATGCTCGGCCGGGACGCTGAAAATGTCGCCGCGCGCCTCGAAGAGCACCCGTTTGCCGGTCGGCGAAATGGTGGCGTTGCGGACGAGTCCGCCGACGTTTTCGACGCGCGGACGCAGGGTCGCGCGGTCGGTCACGACGGTGATATCGACGGCGCGTGAGTTTCTCCGCTGGCGAGGTCGAGCAGGTAAAGTCGGCCGCCGTTTTCAAAGACGATGGCGTCCGGCCCGATGCTCGGGAAATGGATGTCGAATTCCGTGAAATGCGTGACTTGCCGGATCTCCTTTGTTGACCGCGTCGTACGCCCAGATATTTTGCGCGACGGTCGTCGTCGCGGTCGGAGAGAAAGTAGAGCGTCGAGCCGTGCCACATCGGCTGCGAATCGTTGTCATCGCTGTGGGTGATGTTTTCGGCGGAGCCGTCGGCCAGATTGAAAAGCCAGATGTCCGGCGCCATGCCGCCGCGGTAGCGTTTCCATGTTGCGAAATCGGTCGAGAACGGTGGTGTAGGCGAGGAGTTTTCCGTCAGGTGAAATCGCGCCGAATTCGCCGTAGGGCACGGGCAGTTTCTGAGGCAGGCCGCCGGTCGCCGGGACTTGGTAGAGCTGGCCGACGCGTGAGGTGAAGCTGGCCATTTCCGAGGCGAACAAAAGGGAGCGACCGTCCGGCAGCCAAGTAAGCATGCGGTCCGGCGAGCTGTGGTGGGTGATGCGTCGCGGCTCGCCGCCATTCACTGGCATGACGTAGATGTCGGTGTTGCCTTCGTAATTTCCGCTGAAAGCGATCTGGCTCCCATCGGGCGAAAAGCGCGGGAAAGTCTCGAGCCCGCGCGGCGAGCTGAGGCGCACGGCGGCGCCGCCTTCGCGCGGAGCGATCCAAATATCGCCGGCGTAAACGAAGGCGATTTGCGTGGCGGAAACGCTCGGCATTTCCATCAGCCGCGCATTGATGCGAACGGGCGCGGCGTCTTCGGCGTGCAGGAGAAAAATGGGCGTCAGGAGGAGGGCGCAAAGCCAGAGTTGGAGCTTCATGATCGGGAGAAACGGCCGGGCGACCGTGGAGCAGGAACGTGGCGGGGGAACCGGTTGCCGCGCAAATCCGAAATGAAGGGCTTGGACAAAGCCGGGAAATGGGCGACCGAAAGCATCGACTTTCCACCACGAATCAAGGGATGACAGGCCAATCTAAAATCGCATTCATGCCGCCGAGGCGGTAGCGACGATCCCCAAATGCCCGATCCATTCCAGTCCACAGCCCCGACCGCGGTGTCGTCGGCGGACGAGCAGATCTTCCCGCAACGACTGCGACGGGGGATGATTGGGCTGATGCTGGGATTTGGTGCACCGGCGCTGATCCTGATCGGCGTGGTGATCTATCTGATCCGCGCCGCGGCGTGGGTCGATCAGACCGAGCAGGTGATGTCGGATGTGCGCGAGATCGAGAAGCGGCTGGTCGAATTGGAAACGGGCACGCGCGGATTTCAGCTCACGGGGGAGGAACAATTCCTGGTGGACGCTGAAGCGGGGAGGGCGGCGGTGCGGGCGCGGCTGGATTCGCTGAAGCAGCGCGTCGCGGCGAATGCGTCGGAGAAACAAGCCGAGGAGATTTTGCGCCGAGACGTTTCGGCGTGGCTGCGCTTCGCCGACGAAGTGCTGCTGGCGCGGAGACAGGGCGCGCCCGGGATGGTCTCGGTCGCGGAAAATCTGCGCGGGAAAGCGATGATGGATGCGATCCGCGCCCGGCTCGAGGGGATGTATCACTTCGAGCGCGAACTGCGGACGACGCGGGTGCAATTTCTGCGGGATTTCCGGGTGACGGTGCTGTCACTGCTGGCGCTGCTGGGATTGGCCGGCGCGCCGATCGCGGCGTGGTGGCTGCGCCAATTTGTGCGGCAATTGAGCGCATCGTATCGGCGCACGGTCGCGGACGCGGAGCAGCGGGCGTCGGAGTTGAAAGTAACGCTGCGCTCCATCGGCGATGCGGTGGTGGCGACGAATGCCACCGGCGAGGTCGTCTTTCTCAATCGCGTGGCGGAGCGACTGACCGGCTGGGCGAGCGCCGAGGCGCACGGACGCCCGCTCGCAGAAATCTTTAGCATTTTCAACGAAGAGACGGGCGCGCCAGCGGAGAACCCCGTGAGCCGCGTGCTGCGCGAGCGGACGATCGTGGGGCTCGCCAATCACACAGTGCTGCGCGCGCGGGATGGCCGGGAGACGCCGATTGAGGACAGCGCGGCGCCGATCCTCAGCGATACCGGCGAGATCCACGGCGTCATCCTGGTCTTTCACGATGTGGGGGAAAGGCGCGCGGGTGAGAAGGCTCTGCGTGAGAGCGAAGCGCGGTTCCGCTTTCTCAACCTGGTCGGCGAAACGACGCGTTCGCTGGAAGAGCCGGCGGCGATCATGGCAGCTGTCGCGGAGCTTCTGGGCAGGCATCTGCGGGTGTCACGCTGCGCATACGCGGATGTCGCGGCCGATGGCGAGGAGTTCACGATCCGCCATGATTTTACGAATGGATGCGCGAGTACGGTCGGGACGTATCGGCTCGAGCATTTCGGCGTGCGCGCGGAGGATGCGATGCGCGCGGGGCGCACGCTGGTGATCCGGGACGTCGATGCCGAACTGGAGGAAGTGGGCGGTGCGATGATGTTCGATTCGCTCGGCGTGAAGGCGACTATTTGTTGTCCGCTGATCAAGGACGGCCGGCTGCGGGCAATGATGGCGGTGCATCAGACCAGTCCGCGCGCCTGGACTGCAGTGGAGATTTCGCTGGTGGAAGAAGTGGTCGAGCGCTGCTGGGCCATCATCGAGCGAGCGCGCGCGGAGGCCGAAGTGCTCGAGCGGGCGAGACTCTCGGCTCTGCGCCTGGAGATCGCGGGCCTGCTGGCGTCGGGCGAGCCGCTGGACGAGGTGTTGCAGGGCTGCTGCGAAGCGCTGGTGCGGCATCTCGACGCGGCGTTTGCGCGCATCTGGACGCTCAATACCTTTCGAGCAAATCCTCGAGCTGCGAGCGAGCGCGGGGCTTTACACGCATCTCGATGGACCGCACGCGCGAGTGCCAGTGGGCGAGTTTAAAATCGGCCGCATCGCGCAGCGGCAGCAGCCACATCTGACCAACGACGTCGCGCACGATCCCAACGTCAGCGACCCTGACTGGGCCAGGCGCGAGGGAATGGTGGCCTTTGCCGGCTACCCGCTGGTCATTGAGGAACGGGTGCTTGGCGTCGTCGCGCTTTTCGCGCGGCACCCGCTCTCATCAGCGGCGGTCGGCGACCTGGCTCCGATCGCGGGCGGCATCGCGCAGAGCATGGAGCGACGGAAGGCGGAGGCGGCGTTGCAGGCAAACGAGCAACTGAGATCGGCGGTGATCAACACCTCGCTCGACGGATTCATTTTAATGACCCACGAGGGCCGGATCGCGGATTGGAATGCCGCCGCCGAGAAGATCTTCGGCGTCCCGCGCAGCGAGGCCATCGGCCGTCTCCTCGGCGAGACGATCGTCCCGGAACGGCTGCGCGAAAGGCATACGGAGGGATTGGCGCGCTACGTGGCATCGCGGGAGTCGCGCATCCTCGGAGAACGTCTGGAGCTGCCCGCGATGAGGGCGGATGGGACGGAATTTCAGTGCGAGCTTTCGATCACCCACATTCCGGAGACGGAGCCGCCGCAGTTTGCCGGATTCGTCCGCGACATCACGGAGCGGCAGCTCGCCGCCGCCGCGCTGGCGGCAAGCGAGGCCCAACTCCGGCAGCTCGCGGATGCGATGCCGCAAATTGTCTGGATGTCCCGACCGGATGGGTTTCTCGATTACTACAACCGTCGCTGGTATGAATTTACAGGTCGCCCGGAGGCGGACTCTCATGGGGACGAAAGCTGGATCCCAATTCTTCATCCGGATGACGTCCACCCCTGCATCGGCCGTTGGTATTCCAGCGTCCGAACAGGGGAGGATTACGAGATTCGGTATCGCTTTCGGGACCACGTAAAAGGCACCTATCGCTGGTTTTTGGGGCGCGCGCTGCCGGTGCGGGATGCCACAGGAAATATCGTGCGATGGTTTGGTACGTGCACCGATATCGATGATCTCGTGAGAGCCGAAGAGGCGGCGAAGTTGAGCCGAGATGCCGCGGAGCAGGCGGCGGTCGCGGCGGATGCAGCGTCAAAGGCAAAGGACGATTTTCTTGCCGCGCTCTCGCACGAATTACGGACTCCGCTGACGCCAGTCCTGATGATCGCGGCGACTCTGCGGCAGGATGAACGCCTGCCGGCCGATGTCCGCGAGCAACTCAGCATGGTGGAGCGCAACGTCGCGCTCGAGGCGCGGCTCATCGACGATTTGCTCGATCTCACGCGGATCGCCAAGGGCAAGCTCGCCCTGCGATTGCAGGCCTGCGACGCGCATTCCCTGATCGGCCTCGCCGTGGAAATCGTGCGCGATGATGCGCGGGGAAAGGGGATTCAACTGAAGCGGGAATTCGGCGCGCGCCACAGCGGATTGCTCGCCGATCCTGCGCGGTTTCAGCAGGTGATCTGGAATCTTTTGCGGAACGCCGTGAAGTTCACGCCGCGGGACGGGCAGATTGAAATTCATACCCGCGACGCTGTCGCGGAGGACGGCTCTGCACGGCTGCGCATCGAGGTCCGCGACACCGGCATCGGCATTGCGCCCGCGGTCCTCGACTCGATTTTTTTGCCGTTCGAACAGGCCGGTTTTGTGAACGATCACCGCTTCGGCGGGATGGGACTCGGCCTCGCAATTGCGCGCGCGATCGTCGATCTGCACGGCGGGACCATCTCCGCGGAGAGTGCGGGTCCGAATCGCGGCTCGACCTTCGTCGTCGAACTGCCGGGGGCGACGGAGCCGCCCTCAGGCGTCACCGGCGCGGCGGAGGATTCCGCGCGTCCGCTGCTGCCGGGCGCGCGCGAGACTGTGGACCGCTCCCCGACGCCGCGGCGCTTGCTGCTGGTGGAAGATCACGAGCCGACGTTGCAAGTCCTCAGCCGCCTGCTCAGCCGGGCCGGACACGAGGTCACGACCGCGAGCACGGTCGGCGACGCGCTGAAGCTCGCGGAGGCGGCGGAGTTTGATGCCGTCATCTCCGACCTCGGGCTCCCCGACGGCACCGGCACGGAATTGATGCGCCAATTGCACGCGCGCTACGGACTGCGCGGCATCGCGCTCAGCGGGTATGGGATGGAGGATGATGTTGCCCGTTCGCGCGAAGCGGGCTTTCTCCTGCACCTCGTCAAGCCGGTGGATTTCAACCAACTCGAATACGCGCTCCGCGAACTCGAGCTCGGTGGGCTCGACGGGGCTTGACGAAAGGGCTCAGCAGGCGGCGGGTGCTTTGCCGGCCATCACTTCCTGAATGCCTCGGCGCAAAGCTTCGGAACTGACGGGTTTGCTGACGACAAGGTCGACGGCAGCGGGCCGTTTGCCGGCGGCGTGCATTTCCTCACCGAATCCGGTGAGCAGGATGATCGCGGTCGCCGGTGAGAGCTGGTGGATGGCGGCCGCGAGTTGCTCGCCGTTCATGCCCGGCATGGATTGATCGGTGATGACGAGGTCGAATGCGCCCTTCCGGAAAAGTTCGAGCGCTGCGCAGCCGTCGAAGGCCGTGGCTACAGTGTGCCCGTCGCCTTGAAGGTGCTCGGTGATCAGCTCGCAGATGATTTCCTGGTCGTCGACGACAAGGATGCGGAGGTGATGTTCGAGCTGGGCTGGGATGGGAGCGGCTTCCGCGGTGGTGGGCGTGGTGATGGGAAACATGATGATGAAGGTCGTGCCGCGCCCTTTCTCGCTTTCGATCTCGATGGTGCCGCCGTGGCGCTGGACGATGCCGTAGACCACGGCGAGCCCGAGCCCGGTGCCGCGGTCGCCCTTGGTCGTGAAGAAGGGCTCGAGGCAGCGCTCGCGCTCAGTTTCCGTCATGCCGATGCCGGTATCGCGCACGAGGATCGCGACGCCGTCGCCGCGGCGCGCGGAGCTGATGAATGCGCCCGCCACCGGGCATGGCGTCGACGGCGTTGAAGATGAGATTCGTGAGCACCTCGCGCAGTTCGGCGGCGTTGCCGGCGACGGGCGGAACTTCGTGGAGATCGGTCTCGACCGCGATTTGCACGCCGTCAGCGCGACTGCGGCCTTTCCATTTCGGCGCGGTGAGCGAGACCGCTGCGTCGATCAGTTCGTTCAGATCGACCGCGACCCGGATCTCGTCGTTGGTGATCGGGCGGTAGAAGTCGCGCAGGCGGCTGACGACATGGGTGGCATCCTGGGCGGCGCCGATGACGTGGCGCAAAAAGCCGAGCTCCCGCGGCGGCGCGTCTTTTTCCAGGTAAGGCAGCAGGAGCTCGCCGTAGCCGAGCATCATGGTCAGCGCGTTGTTGAAATCGTGCGCGATGCCGCCGGCCATCATGCCGAGCGCGCTGAGGCGCTCCTGCTTGACGACGCTCTCCTGCGTCTCGCGAAGCTGCTCCAAGGTGTGCCCGAGCTGCGCGGTGCGTTCCTCTACTTCCTTTTCGAGCGTGTTGTTTTTGCTCTCCAACTCCAGGTGCAGAAAGCGGTTCTCGAGCAGATTCCTGATCCGCAGGATGACTTCGAGATGGTCGATCGGCTTGGTGACGAAGTCCTGCGCGCCGCACGCGAGCGCGCGCCGCTTCGTCTCGACGGTGATGTCCGCGGTCAGGACGAGGATCGGGAAGAATTCCTGCGCGGGGGTCGCGCGGCGAAGCTGCTCCATCACTTCGAAGCCGTTGAAGTGCGGCATGTGGAGATCAAGCAGGACAAGGTCGGGCTCGAATTCCAAGAACATGGGCAGCGCCTGCCGCGCGTCGTGGGTGCTCCGTACCATCGGCGTCCCGTGCAGCGCGAGGATGCGCTCAAGCAGGCGGACGTTCGAGGGCTCGTCGTCCACGATGAGGATTTTCGATCGGCTGAAAGTATCTTGAAACATGCGGAATGCCCCCGTTTCGGCACGGAAGATTGGACAGGAAGAGAGCACGCGGTATGCCTTTCCCGCCCATGTCTGAATCGGCCCCACCTGCGACCCTGCCTTCTGTCAAAGACGAGAAGGCGCAACGCGTCCAGTCGATGTTTGAAAAAATTGCGCGCCGCTATGACCTCGCGAATCACTTGCTCAGCGGCGGGCTTGATTTCTGGTGGCGGCGGCGCGCGGCTCGCCAGGTGCGCGCGTGGCAGCCGCAGCGGCTGCTTGATTTGGCGACCGGCAGCGGCGACCTCGCTCTCACGCTGGCTGCGGCATGCCCAGGCACGCACATCGTGGCCGCGGATTTTTGCGAGCCGATGCTCGAACTCGCGCGGCGAAAAGGGGTGCCGAACCTGGTCGTGGCCGACGCACTCGCCTTGCCGTTTGCCGAGGCGGAGTTCGACGTCGTGACTGTGGCTTTTGGTCTCCGAAACATGGCTTCGTGGCCACGCGCGCTCTCGGAAATGCGGCGCGTCCTGCGGCCGGGCGGGCATTTGCTCGTGCTTGATTTCTCCCTCCCTTCGCCGCCCCTGCGCTGGTTCTACCGGCGTTACTTGCACCACGTTCTGCCGCGGTTCGCCGCGCTGGTGACGGGGGAGAAAGCGGCCTACGATTACCTCGGCGATTCGATCGAGAAATTCCCGCACGGTCCGGCGATGGGCGCGCTTTTGCAGGAGGCCGGCTTTATCTCCCCGACGTCTGAGCCGCTCACCGGGGGCATCGTCTCGCTTTACACCGCAGCGAAGTGAGCGGGTTGGTGGCGCGTCCGCCGGAAGTTATTGACAGAAGCCGCTTTCACGGGGCACTTCGACGGACCACTGCGGCTTGCGGCTTTCCAAATGGCATTCACGAATATGAGGCTCGTTCCCACCCTTCTCACGCTGATCGCGCTCTCGAGCGGACTCCACGCGCAACTGGCCTCTCCGCCTCCGAAAAAAGCGCCCTTCGCTGGCTTCGGAAACACCAGCCTCGACCAGAAACGGCCGACCGGCAGAGGCATGACTGCACCCACCACTCCCTCGCGTCCCGGAGCGCCCGCGGCTCTACCGGTCGCACCCACTGCGCCGAGCGCTCCCGCCACCCCGGCATCCACGACGGGCGGCATCGCCCTTTCGAGAGATTGGGCGGCGATGGTCACGCAGGGTTCCGGGGGGCAGGGGATGAAGATGGACGATTTGCGCGCGTTGCTCAGTCTCTTCGGCACTGCTGAAGCCGATGTCGCGGCGCACCCGGACGTTACCATCTACGAGGGCCCCGTTCTGGACGGCACGCAGTCGAGACAATGCCGCATCACTTATCTCATGCCGCTCGGCGACGCGGAGAAAGCACTCGCGATCAACCGCGGCATGGCCAGTGGTTCGCGCGCCGTCGCGCCGGGTTTTCCCGATGGATTATTCCTACACACCTACGACATCCGTGCCGGCATCTACAATCGGCTGATCGTGGTGACCGACAGCGCCAAGCCGGTGCGGCAAGTCGTCTGCATGCTTCTGAAGGGCGAGTCCGAGAACTGGCATCCGCTGCATTTCAAGCCCATCGAGCGCGACTGGCACACCTACGACTACGTGAATGCGATGAACCGTGGCCAGCGAGGCATCGCCATCCACACGCGGGTCAACGACCTGCGCGGGAGCGGTCGTTTCATCGTCGTGAACACCGCTTTCGGCAACCCGCCTCCGACGGGGATCGGCTGGGTGAAGGTGGCTTACCGCCCGGCTGAAACCTCGACTTGGTACGTCCCCGAACCGCTGATCAAGCTGATCCTCTTTTCGCTGAGCAAGCAGCTGAACCGCTGACGCGCGTTCAATAGCGCGCCACGGAAGGGTCGATTTCCACCGACCAGGCGTCGATACCGCCCGTAAGATTTTTCACGTCGGTGAAGCCGTTGCGGAGCAGGAAATCAGCGGCGCGAGCGGAGCGTCCGCCGTGGTGGCAATGCACAATAATCGGCTGCGCGGGGTCAGCCAGCTTTTCGCCAATGGAGGCAGGCCACTGCGAGAGCGGCAGAAGCTCGGCACCGGCGATGCGGCACATCTCCCACTCATCCGCCTCGCGCACATCGATCAGCCGCGGCGGTTGCGCGCTTTGCAAAAGCTCGCGTGCCTCTTGCACCGATATTTCCGGAGCGGCCACGGGACTTACGGGACGATGGTGACCGGAGTCCCGACGCTCACGTTCTCGAAAAATTTCTGCGCCATGAAGCCCGGCATCCGAATGCAGCCGTGAGACGCGGGATAGCCGGGCAGAAAGCCCTCGTGCATTCCGACACCTCCCGTGATCCGCATGAAGAACGGCATTTTCGCGCCGTCGTAGATCGCGCCCGGTGGCTTCTTGTCCTTCCTCGTGTCGACGTCCTTCAGGACGATGTTGCCGTCGCGATCGATGTAGTCGCCGTAGAGCGACGAAACATGGTCGATGTCTTTCTGCAGTAACTTGTATTTCCCGATCGGTGTGTCGTGTCCTTCGCGCCCGGAGGAGAGGACGGAGACGCCGACGAGTTGGCCACCTTTGTAAAAATATGCCTTCTGCTCGCTAATGCTGATGCGAATCGAAGGCGAACCGCTCGCTTGGTCCCCATCCCAGTAGGACACATCATCGTAGTTTGCCCGCTTCTGTTCAGGAGCCGGGGGTCTAAAGCCACCGAGATAAACCGTGTCGTCCCGAAATCGCGGATCACTTGAGGAGCAGCCCGCGCCCACGAGCGCGACGAGCAAAAGAAAAAGAAGTCCGGATTTCAGCATTTGAGATGGCAGGGTGGCAAAAGGCGCGGGAATTAAGTGTGTGACGAGCAGAGCGTCAAGGAGGCAGAAGCGTGACCCGTGCCGCAGGTGCGCGTTTCGGCTACGGCTGCCACAGCCGCTTCACTGGATGCAGGGTCCACGCCCCCTCGCGCCGCGCCCCTTCCACCCGGGCGGTAAAGTCCCCAAGATGATGCACCCACCGATTCTGCGCGCCCCAATCCCGCACTCGAAACCCGAGATGATGCGCGAGCGTCGGCAGCAGCAGTTCCATGTAAATCGGGAACGGCTCCGGGCGTGACGCCACGGCGTCAAACGCAGCCCGCGTCCAAAACGAACCCGTCCCCGTCGCGCGCAAAACCACGCTTCGATCCTCACGACAACTGATCGCTGCCCAGTGCGCATGAAAACGCGCGTCTGCCGCGTGGTAGAGGTAGTTGGGATAATTGGTCCCATCCACACGCCGCAACCGGAAGCCAAGAACGTCCGCCTTTTCCTCCTCTAAAAACGCGAGCTGCCGCGCACTCACATCCGGCACGAGGGGCACCTGATCGTATTCGCAAAAGTGAACGTGAGTGAAATCGCGTCCGCGGATCCACGCCCACGCCGCCGCGAACACCTCCGCGTAGCCCTGCTTCTCCCGCTGATGATCGCGCGTCTTCAACCGTGGCGAATCGATCAGCGCCTTGTGCGGATGCGCGATCTCGGAAAAAAGCTCCCGTGGCCCGCCGTAGGCCACAAACAAAGCCTCCGCCGGCGCGCACTCTTCCCACGCTGCGAGCATCGCCGCGACCTCAGCGGGCGCTTGGTGCGTCAGGAGGATGTTTAGCGTCATGCGGTTCGAGGTGCGGGAAATCTGGGGCCGGCAGACTCGCAAACCCGATCTCCTGCTTCCAAAAAGTCAGCCGCTGCTGCGGAAGAAATGCTGGCCTCAGCGGCGGTTCGTTTTCCAACCCAATCGCCCAGATGCGCCCGCCCCATCCGACGAAAAACGCGCGCCCGAGCCGCGCCCCCGTCCGCTGATCCACGACCTCTGTCCCGCAGCGGCGGATGATCGCCAGCGCGAAATCGCGGACCCGGAGCTTCAGCTTGGAAGGCATGCGCGCGACGCTACCGCCGCCTCGCGTGCGGCGCCAGCAGAGACGCGCTAACCGACATCGGCGGCGAGCGCGAACTCCACCGCCGCATCGAAGCGCCGTAACCACAGCGCTTCGTTCGTATTCTCCAGCAGCCACGCACGCCCCTTTTTTCCCATCTCGCTGCGCCGTGCAGCATCGCCATGCAGCGCGATGACCTGCTCCGCGAGTTGCCGCGCATTGCCTGGTTCGTGAAGCAGCCCCGTCTCGCCTTCCACCACCGTTTCCGTCAGCCCGCCCGACGCCGCAGCGAGCATCGGTTTCTGAAAATCATACGCCTCGTAGGTCACGAGCCCGAGCGGCTCCCACCAGATCGAAGGCGCGAGCATGGCCGAGCAGCCCGCGATCAAATCCGCCTTTCGCCTCCCGCTCACGTGCCCGACAAATTCCATCCGCGCACGCCCCGCGCACCACTCGCGCACCTTCGCCTCGAGCGGGCCCGCACCGCCGATCACCAGCCGCGGCGCTCGTTCGCCGAGCTCCGCTTCCACGAGGGCCCACGCCTCAAACAACACCCGAATTCCTTTCGCCGTGATCAGCCGTCCGAGAAAAAGAAAGTAGCCCTCATCCCGCGCGGCGGGCGGTGCCTCCATCGCTCGCCAGAAATGCGGCACCGTGAAAATTCGTTCCGCCGGTATCCCTGCCTCGATGAACCGCTGCCGCATGAACTCCGAAATCGCTACCCACGACTTCACTGCCTCAAACCACCCGAGCGCATGCATCGCATGCAGCACAAGCGCGAACCACGCGGTTTTCATCCGCGAATTTTGCCACGCGCCAGCCGCAATCTCTTTGCCGAAGCGCTTTCGCAGCCCACCGGCGGCAAGCCCTTCGCCCGCCCAAAGGTAGCCGTTCACCGAAAACGGCCGGAAATTATGCACGTAATAAAGGATCGGCACGCGTTGCCGCAGCGCTTCGCGATACACTCCCGCCGAGCCCACCGGAAAGACGTTGTGCACCAGCCAAAGGTTCGCGTGATGTCGCTCCTGCACGGCGCGGAGCTGCCGGATGGCCTCGGGATGATAGAACATCCATGCCGCTTGTTTCCAAATCGGCGGCGCATCGGCGCCGAGCCAATCACGGCTGGTGAACGTGCAGCGATCGGTCGGATAGACGTCGCCGAGCATCTCGAAAATGCGATTCACCGACGCCTCCTCGCCGCCCTTTTCGAGGTACTCGTTGAAAATCTGAAGCAGCCGCGGCGCCTCGCTCATCGCCGGTCGAGATGCGCTCGCGCCCAGGATTCGAGCACGAACATCAGCCACACGCGTTGCGACACCGCGAAGCCCGCGCGCCCGGTTTCTCCGCCGCGAAAAAAGTCCGCGACATGCGCCTGCACCCGCGCCGGCTCCAGCCATCCGCGCTCCCGGCACCGTGCTGAAAGTAGTGTTTCCTCGACCCGCGCGCGCCACTGCGGCTCGCGCAGCCAGGTCATCAGCGGGAGGGTGAAAGTTTTCTTCTTTCGATCCTCGCTGATCCAGGGCGGAAGCAGCGGGCGAAAGGCTTCGCGGAGCACGCGTTTGTTCATCCCTGCCCCGAGTTTCATCTCCGGCGGCACCTGCCCGGCGAGGTGGAAAATCTCGCGATCGACCAGCGGCACGCGCAACTCCAGCGAGTGCGCCATGCTCATCGCGTCGCAATCGCGCAGCAGCACATTCGGCAAATGATGCTCGGTCTCGAGGATCCCAAGTTCGTTGAGCCACGAGTCCGGCGCGCGGCTTGCAAGATCGGCGTCGTCTGGATTTTCCAACTCGGGAAAAGACGCACGAGCTTTCAACTCCGGCGCGAGCAGCGAGTCCAATTCCTCCGTCGAAAGCACCGCGTAAAAGGCGCGATACCATTCCGGCATCGTCGTCCCGCGCACCCCCGCGGCCAGCGCCGCGAGCTTGGCCAACCGCTTGCCGCGGACCTGCCGCGGCAGCTTGGCAAAGATCTGCGCGACCACCCTTTGCAGCCCGGCGGCGCCGGTCAGCCGCCACAGCGGCAGCGCCTGAGCGAGCTTCGCCAGCCGCGCGTAATTGTAGCCGCCGAACCATTCGTCCGCGCCCAGTCCGCTCAGCGCCACCTTCACTTCCCGGCTCGCCGCGCGGCTCACCAGATACGTGTTCAGCGCATCGCCCGACGGGCTGTCGAGGTGCGTGATGAAATGGTCAAACGCCGACAAAAGCGACGCCGCCGAGACGCGCTCAACGGAAAATTCCGCGCCGAAAAACTCCGCACTCCGCTGCGCCACCGCGCTCTCATCTTCGATCCCGCGCTGTCCGTCGTAGCCGACGCTAAACGCATGAAACCGCCCTCGACCCAACTCACGCAGCGACGCGCCGATGATGTTGGAATCAAGGCCCGCACTGAGAAAGACGCCCACCGGCACATCACTCTCGAGATGAGCCTCGACGCTCTCAATCACCCGGTTTCGCGTCTCGACGAGTAACGCCTTTTCATCGCGCATCCACGTGGAACTCCCCCGCCACTGCGGCTGGAAATAGCGTTCGACCGTAACGGCTGAGCCTGGCTTCCAGCGCGCGAGATGCCCCGGCGGCAGCAGCCGCACCTGCGAAAAAATCGTCTCCGGCGCCTCGACACCGCCCCACCGAAAATAACTCGCAATTCCCTCCGGTGAAACCTCCCCCGCGAGCCCGAGATGCTGGAGCGGAGCCATTTCCGAAGCCACACCGACCCCGCCGTCCGGCGTCGGCACCCAGTACAATGGCTTGATCCCAAACGGGTCGCGCGCCATCACCAACTCGCGCTTTTCCGCATCCCACCACATGAATGCAAACATCCCGCGAAGCTGTCGCAGCGCCACTTCCGGGCCGAAACGCCTCAGCAATTTCCCGAGGACTTCCGTGTCTCCCGTCGAACGAAATTCCTCCGCTGCGAACTGCTTCCGCAGGTCGCGGAAATTGTAAATCTCGCCATTGAACGCCAGCCAGCGCCCGCCCGAAAACGCCATCGGCTGCCGTGCATACGCGCTCAAATCCAAAATCGAAAGCCGCCGAAACCCCACCCACCACCCCTCTCCCCCCACCGTCGCCGAATCATCCGGCCCCCGATGCCGAATCAACTCCAGCGCCTCCTCCCTCCGCGCGTTCTGCGCAGCATCCACCGTCCCGGCGACCGGCGAAAAAAGGGCGAGAAATCCGCACATGCGAGGCTAGATATGGAAGCGATCGAGCTTATTCTCTAGCCTCAAATCTGCGCCAACGTCCAAGCCTTGCTGAGTCTGGCTTGCTTGTGTTTTGACGACACCTTTGTTGTTCATCGATCCCCGGACCATCGAGGTCCATCCCATCCCTTCACCACATCACATGAGCGCAGCCATCGTTATCCCCGTGCATAATCGGCGGGAGACCACGCTGCGCTGCTTGCGCAATTTGCGCGACGGTTCATTGGCCCCGGATTTCATTATCATCGTGGTCGACGACGGCTCGAGCGATGGCACTGCAATGGCAATTCGGGCGGAATTCCCGGAAGCGACCTTGGTGTCCGGCGACGGCGAACTTTACTGGACCGGCGCGATCGTGCGCGGGATGGAGCGCGCCATTGCGTCCGGAGTATCGCACTTATTCTGGCTGAACGACGATTGCCTGCCGGAGCCAGGCGCTCTTGAGAAAATGCTCGAATTCTTACGAACGAATCCGAAGAGCATCTGCGGGGCTTCCTGTTACGTGCATGATCTCAATCGATCAGTCGAGACGGGCTTCCTACGGCGCAAGCCGCTAAAGGCTGTGGGCGGGTTGACCGAGGCCGAAGGAGTATGCGGATATTGCGTCGGGATGCCGGTCACCCTCTGCCGGGAAATTGGATTGCCCGACGCCGAGCGCATGCCGCACTACGCCGCCGATGTGATCTACACAATGCTCGCGCATCAGCAAGGTTATCGCGTCGTGCTGCTCGATGCCGCGAAGGTCAGACTCCTCGACGAAAAGACTCCTCCGACTTTTACCGAGCGCGCGCGGGCTTGGCACGGGGGCACGCCGGACTTCGTTCGCAGCACATTTTTCATGCGGAAGTCACCTTTCTTCCTCAAAGGCCAATATTGGTATCATCGCTACAAATATGGATTCCTTCTCGGCAGCCTTTTTTTTCTCATGAAGGTCTTCGCATGGAGCTGGAAAACAGCTACTTGTGTGAGCCGAGCGAGCGCGCCCGTCGCTGCGGGAAACTTCGTACGCGAGCCCACTTCGTCGAAGGCCGATTCCTTTATGTCCATCCCAGATCAGCTCAAACGCTTTCCTGTAGTCGAAGCCACCTACAAAGTGCTGTGCAATTTTGGCCGCTTGAATCTGCCTGAAATCCTTCCTGAGACACTGGTGACCTTGGAGGAAGATCTCCTAATTCCGATGGCAGCGCCTTTCTCCGCCGATCTCGATGCTCCAAGCGCGGATCTTTTCTTCCTTCTGAGCCTCGCGCGGACGCTCGGCGCTCGGCGCATTTTGGAGGTAGGAACCTTTCGGGCGCGGACAACCTGTGCGTTAAAGCTAAATTGCCCGGACGCCACGGTTGTTAGCTACGACATCGCAAGGATCGACTCGCCTTACCGCCAGCGTCTGGAAACGCAGCCGGGAATCGATTTGCGCTTGGGCAGCTTCTCTGAGGCTGGGACGAGACTAATAGCCGAAGCAAAGTTCGACCTGATCTTTGTGGATGGGTCACACACCTACGACGATGCGCTGGCAGACTCGCGTCTCGCGCTCCAGTTGATTCATCCGAACGGCTTCATCGTGTGGCATGACTATCGCCTGAATATCCCCGTCACCCACCGGATTCGCGTGCCGGAAGCACTCGATCATTTCGCGCAGGAGACCGAGCGGCGCATCTACCATGTGCTCGGCACGACCTGCGCCGTTCATGGTCCAGCTTTCGCCCCGCCTGCCGGGAGATGAGGGCGCGGCTGCTCATTGTTGGTACTGCCTATGCGATAAAGGAGCATCGCAAAAAGTTGCCTTATCTAGCTCGCGACTTTGATCTCACCTGCGTTACGGCAAAGCAGTGTGGTGGATTCGGGTGGACGGAATCCCTGAACGGCACCGAAGCGAGTGAAGGCTACAGGCTGGTTGGGCTGCCGATCGCCGGGGATGCCACAATGGGAACGCGTTGTTGGTATCGTGGGCTCGCGGACATTTACCGCAGAGGGAATTTCGATGTGATCCTCGTCGAAAGCGAGCCTTGGGCATTATTGCGCTGGCAGAACTGGATTTACCGCTCCTTCTACCAACGGAAGGCGATCTTTGGGGAATTCACTTGGGAAAACATTAAGAGAGGAGGCTGGAAGGGAAAAGCTCTTGGTGCCATCTACCGGCTAGCTACTTCCACCGAATCCTTTGCGGTAGGTGGAAATCGGGACGCCGCCGTACTGATGAAGAGCCACGGCAGCCATCCAAAGCGCACCGCTTGTCTGCCGCAATTCGGAGTCGATCCGGCCATCTTTGCTCCGCTCACGGATGCGGCGAAAGGCGAAAGGCGTCGCGGTGCGAATCTACCGGTGGAGGGATTTTTGATTGCGTATTGTGGACGTCTGGTTCCGGAGAAAGGCATTGCCGATCTTCTGGAGGCATTCCGTCTCCTCCCCCAATCGGGCCCGCGGATTACTTTGCTGATCATGGGGACTGGCAAGTTGGAAGAAGAGGTGAGGGCTGCATCGTCCCGCGATCCCAGGATTCGACTTTGTCCGCCCAGCACCTACCCGGAGATTTCGGAGTTCCTCCAGATGATCGATTTGCTCGTTCTTCCAAGTCGTACGTCGGCGGGACCTGCGATTTGGTGGAAGGAACAATTTGGGCACATCTTGATCGAGGCGATGGCTTGTGAAGTCGCATCGATCGGGTCGAATTCCGGTGCCATTCCTGAGATTCTGGGTGATGCTGCCGTCGTTTTTCCAGAGGGGAATGTCGCGGCATTGACTAGCTTGATCGAAAGTTTTTTGGCGAACCCTGGCCGCGCGCGGGACGTAGGCGCCGCTCAGCGCGAGCGCGTCTTGCAGCACTACACCCACCAGCAAGTCGCGAAGGGCTGGAGCGCCTTTCTCCAGCAATGCGTTGCGACGCCATCATGAGCGTGCCGCCGGAAAAACGCGTTCTTTGGATCGATGCTCATCTCGAGTATCGAAGCCCGACGATGTTACATCTTCTACACGCTCTGCCGCATCTCCGCGCGGCGGGTTGGGAAGTCGAGGCTTGGTGCGTCCGGTCAGACGCATCGCCCGAGGATGTGAAGCACGTCTTTTTTCCGGCTCCGAAATGGCTCGGCCCGTTTGAGCTGCTCTACTTCTCGGTCGCAGTGAATCTTTACGGCCTCTGGACGCAAATCATCGGATCTCCCCGCCACCCTCCGTTGATTCACGCGACCAGTGGGACCTACCTCGGTGCAGATCTTGTCTCTGTGCATTTCATCAATGCCGCTTGGATGGCCAAACAATGGCAACTGGGATTTGATTCGTGGAAGGATGTGGCGCGATTTTTTATTGGCCTGCCCAGCCTGATTTTGGAGCGGCTGAGTTGGTGGAGCTCCGCTACTCGCAAAGTCCTGGCGGTTTCAGACTCCATTCGGGAGGGAGTCGTCTACCGCGCTCCACACGGCCGGGTCGTGGAGACATTCCCAAACAGCTATGACGAAACCCGCTTCCATCCCGCAGTCCGCGCAGAATATCGTAAGGCCACCCGGTCGCAGCTCGGGCTCTCGCAGGAGGAGATCGCGTTCGTTTTTGTGAGTCAGGGACATTACAAGCGAAAAGGTTTCTGGCTGGCTGTAGCCGGGCTCGCGCAGCTTCGGCAAGAGGGCCGGAAGAATCTTCGTTTGCTCGTCGTTGGTGGCTCCCCGGAGACGCTTGACGGCTTGAAAGCCCGGCTCGGGAGCTGTGCCCCGGATTGGGCTGATTGGGTGCTGCTTGTCGGCATGCAATCGCATGTTGAAAAGTATTATGCCGCCGCCGATGCGTTCCTCTTTCCCTCGTATTTCGAAGCATTCAGCCTCGCTGAGATCGAAGCGGCTGCTTGTGGGTTGCCGCTCCTCCTGACCCCGCACCCCGGCTCCGAGATGACCTTCGGAGCCGGCGTGAGCGGGGTGCTTATCTCCTTTGATCCAGCCGAGATGAGCCGACAAATTGCGGCATTTCTCGATGCCGGACTTCCACCTTTCGCCCAGCGCGGGCCGCGGTCTGAATCGTCGGCAATACGCCGAGGAGCTGCTGCCATTTACGAGGGGATGTCGCCGACCAGTCACCTTAACTGACGTGCGCGACCGAGCGCTCAGGGACGACGAAAATAATCTCTGTGAAACTCGTGGCGAAGACGGTTGTTTCGTCAGGTCTGCGAGTCGAACTGTCCCGGACGAAGGAATCCATGCGTGTGCGGTATAAACGCAAAGGGCTGATACGACAGTGACGCGGCGAATTTTGCGAGTTCGCGGAAAGCCTCATCTCCTTCGCCAGGAAAGCGCATCAACTCGGTGAGGATCAACGGTTGGTCCCGACGGATGACTTCCACGCCGCTCCGCAGAATCGGAAGCTCGTGACCTTCGGTATCGAGCTTGATTCCCGTGACGCGCAAATCCGATTGCGTGCGCGCAAAGGCCTCCATGGTCGTCGCCTTGACCGCGACGGTGTTCCTTCCTGCGCTCGGTTCCGGCGTGATTTTGCTCACGGAAGACTCGTCGCCGACTTCCAAGGACACCTCACCGGGATGCATCGAAAGCGCGACTTTTTGCACGAAAATGTTTCCGGCTTGGTTCGCGTTGGCTTCGAGCGCGGGGTAGTTCCGGGGGTCGGGTTCGAAGCTGAACACGCGCCGCACGAGCGGCGCTCCGTAGAGACTGTAATAGCCGACGTTCGCGCCTACATCGAGGAAATCACCGTCCCTCGCCAAATGAGAGAGGAACAGAGCCTCGCTTCCCCAGTCCATATCTCCATTGGTGACAAGCGTCCTGCGCCGAGAGGCTCCATGGCGGGCAGATCAAGCGCTGCCCGGTGGGCAAGCGCAAGGAAACCGGTGCGTCGGAAAGTGAACGGCGCAGGGCAATGCTCGCGCGTCGCGCGAAAAACTTCGGCAACCCGACTGAGCGCGCGAATGCCCAGTTCATGGAATCCGCCGGATCGTAGTGATCACAACCCCATTATGTTCGATCATCGATCGAGAGCTTACTTCGCCAAACCCTTGGAGCGACTCCGCCACCGAATGCTCAGTATCCCGCGTGCTGATGATCATATCTCCTTTGCGTGAGAAAAAGTTCCACTGGTGGAGCCCATTGAAGTTCTCTTTTTCGCCCTCGTTTTCAAAGTGGTAGAGATAGACGAAGCAGCCTGGCTTCACCACTCGGACCATGTTTCGGATACTTAAAAGCGGGTCAAAGGCGTGATCGAGCGCATTGCTGGAATGCGCGAAATCAAACGTCCCTTCACCAAATTGTTCCAGCAGCGCTTCGCCCGTCCCGCTGATCGTGCGCACTGGCGGGGTCAATTGCAGGTCCGCGAGTAACCGGTCGTATTCTGCCGCCAGCGGATCGACCGCCACGATCTCGAGATGCCGGCCTTCCCATCGCAGGCCCAGCGTCGTCAGGGGGCCGGCACCCAGATCAAGAACCCGCAACTGCGACGCTGACTTTGCTCCGGAAGCCAGGATTAGTTCCCGCATCTCGGCCGGGAATGGACGTTCTAGGGAAAGACGATCTTGATAGTTGCCCGCGCTGATCGCTGAGCGCCAGAAGCTCCCTTCACTCGGCAAATCTTCTCTCCATGCGTCCTCGGTCACCGGCACTCGACCAGTCTGGCCGAAGTTGCCGCCGTCGTCGCAGCCGCCACCATTGCTGTGAAAGCGCATATTTTAATCGCACCAGTGGCTTGATTTTCTGAAGGATCGCTCTGAGGTTCACAGTGGTTGTTCACAAGCTTCAGCGACCACGACCAGGTCATGGGGCAGGCAGGCGGCAGCCCAACTTTGGGGGCATCGAGATTCTCCAGCGTGACGAGAGGGTTCAATGGCAAGGGAAAACGCGTTCTTTGCATCAGCGACAGTACGAACCTCGTGAGCAGCAACATGCAGTAATCAACCCGAAATCGACCCTCCATCCTGCCTGCTCGATAAGTTGGCACATTTCCGCGGCGCGGTATCCCTCGACAACGTGACCTTCGTTGGGGAACCACTCTGGCGGATGTGGGACGGAAACCACCAGCCGCGCCCCTGGTCGTGCCACACGGCGGAATTCCGCGAGCGCGCGCTCCGGGTGGTGCAAGTGCTCAAGCACTTCCATGCACTGAATGAAATCGTAGCTGGCATCGGGAAAAGGGAGCGCCTCCGCGCTGCATTCCACGAAGTCGGCCGGCGTCGAAAAACGGGCATCGGCGACCTGCCGGCGCGCGACGTCCAATAATTCGGGCGAGTAGTCGCAGAGCGTCGCCGGCGTGCCACGACGGAGATGGTTCTCAATCGCGTAACTGCCGCCGCCACAGCCGGCATCGAGCGCGCGCTGCCCCGGTCTGCGGACCTCATCGGCGGCGCGCGCGAGGATGCGGCCCTGCGTTTGCCAGCGCAGCGATTGGGGATTGGCGAAGAGGAAACCGAGCCAGCGTTTGCGTCGGTAGTTGGCGGAAAAAGTCATCGCGCCGAGAGCTTTAAATCCTGCCCTGCTCACGTCGAGCCTGATACGTTCTGGCTTCCGCCGGATGGATCGATCCAAACGCCTCAAGCTTCTTCTCGTCGACCTTTCCGGCCGGCTTCCGGCGCGCCTGCGACGCTGGCTCTTTGATTTGGCCTCGTTCGGCTTTTTCAAAATCTGGCGTCCGCTGCGGCGCTTTTTGCCCGCACAAATACTCCGCCGGATGCCGTTCACTTCCGAGTATTTCGGCCCGCCCAGAGGTCTCTGGGTGACGACTGAGGAATGCTGCCGCGCTATCCCGGGCGCGAGCTTCACCGGGTTGCGCCCGGCCCGCGAAATTGTGTGCGAGAATTCGCCGGCGGTAGTCGGCGGCCTGGTGCTCGAAGTCTTCGCCGAACATCACCGCACCGAATCGCCGAGCACGTTTGTCGGACTCGTGCCGGAGGCGCGCGTTTTCGGCGATTGCGGCGCAGTCATCGCGCCTGACGATCAATTGCTCGCGGACGTTTCGTTCGAGATCGGCCTCCGGAATTTTCACCATTCGGTGTTCACGCAATTCCATTTGCCACGCAGCCGCCGCGTTCCGGGCGTGAGCGCAGTCGTCGCAGGACTCGGGCGGCTGAATTATTTCCACTGGATGTTCGATGTTCTGCCGCGCTTCGAGCTGCTGCGCGAGGCGGGGTATCGATGGGATGCGATCGATCACTTTTTTGTCGGAGAATTCGGCGCGTCTTTTCAAAAGGAGGCGCTGCAAATCTTCGGGATCGGCATGGAGAAAATCATCTCGTGCGGACCAGCTACGCACTTCCGCTGCGAGCAGTTGCTCATTCCTTCGATGCCCGGACACTCCGGGCATCCACCGCGCTGGGTGTGCGATTTTTTACGCGCGACTTTCCTGCAACCTGCGCGGGAGCCCAGCCGCGGGCGGCGGCTCTACATCAGCCGGACCGGCGCGCGCTTCCGGCGCGTGCTGAATGAAGACGAGGTGATCGCGACGCTCATGCGGGAGGGCTTCGAAGTGGTGAAATTGGAGATGCTCAGCGTGGTGGAACAGGCCGCGCTTTTTGCCGGGGCGGCTGTCGTCGTGGCACCGCACGGCGCCGGTCTGACGAACCTCGTTTTCTGCCGACCAGGTACCGCGGTCGTGGAGATTTTCGCGCCGCGCAGCGTGCTGGCGCCGTATTGGACGCTGAGCGCGCAGGTTGGCTTGCGTTACGCCTATTTGCTCGGCCGCGCCGATGGCGCTGTGGTGGACGGAAACTTTTTCGCGATGTTCGAAGACATTCATGTGGATTGCGCAAAGTTGCGCGAGACGCTTTTGCTCTGTCTCTCGCTCCCGTCTCCCGCCTAGAAACGGCAGCTACGCTTCGCCGCTCCCCGACTTCATGCAACTTCATCAACGCACCTTCCTGAACGCACTCGGCAAGCGGTTTGCCGCACCGCTCAGCCGCATTGCGTGCTCGGCTCCGCTCGCGCGACCGGTTCGTGCGGTCGATGCTTATTTGAATTTTCTCGCGGGGAAAGGCGCGGGAGCAGGGTGGGATATCGAGCACGAAATCAGCGCCGCGATTTCGCTCATTCATCGCGCGGAGCCGGTGATTTTCGACGTCGGCGCGAATGTCGGGGCGTGGTCGGCGCACGCCCGGAAGGCACTCCCAAGAGCGCGGCTTTTTTTGTTTGAGCCATCGGCGGGATGCCAGGCCCAGATCCGCGCGCGTGATCTACCGAACGCGAAACTGTTTCCAACCGCAGTCGGCGAGAAAGCCGGCACGGCGATCCTGCACGCGAGTGCGGGGACGGATGAGAGCGCGTCGCTGCATGAGCGCGGGGAGAGCTATTTTCAACACGCGAAATACGAGCAGACGGAGATCGCCGTCTGCACGATCGACGAGGTGGTCGCAAGCGAGAATATCGCGTTTGTGGATTTCTTGAAAATGGACATCGAGGGGCACGAGTTGTTCGCGTTGAAGGGCGCGGCAGAGTCGCTCGCAGCGCGAAAAATCGGCGCGCTCTCATTTGAGTTCGGCTCGGGAAATATCAACTCGCGCACCTTCTTTCGCGATCTCTGGAACCTTCTCGGCCGCCGGTTTTCGCATTCTGCGGATCGCGCCCGGCGGAGTGTTGGTCGCGATTGAGGAGTATTACGAGGACCTCGAGTATTTCCGGGGCGTGTCGAATTACGTCGCGGAGCTGCGCGATCATCCGTTCACCGGATCAAGGAAGTAAGCGCGAGGCCAATTTTTATGCCCCTGTCGCAATTGCTTCGCAAAATCCGGGTCGCGCTCACGCCGCGTTCCGCCTTCTTGAAAAGCCGCCTTTCGAATGGCGCGATCATATTTGGCCAGAATCGGCCCGGCTATGGCGGGCGCGGCATCTACATTTTCGGCGATGCACTCGAGCCCGAGTTGAGGCATCTCGAGCGTCTGCTGGAGCCCGGTGGCTGCCTGATCGACATCGGCGCGAACACCGGCGTTTTCACGCTCAAAGCCGCCAAACACTTTGGCCCCACGGGCTGCGTGATCGCGCTCGAGCGAAACCTTGAAATCCTCTCGACGCTGCACCGAAGCGTGGTGGCGAACGGATTCGCGCACGTCCGTCTGCGCAACGTTTTCGCCTCAGGTGAAACGGGCGCGGGCACGCTCTGGCTGAACCGCGAGATGCCCAATTCGTTCAGCGTGGCCCATCGGATGGGCGAGGCGCGCGGTGTATCGGTGCTCGGCGTTTCGATCGATGATTTAAGTTGCTGGGAAAAGCTCGAACGCCTCGATTTTTTGAAGATCGACGCGGAGGGCGCAGAGCTGGAGATCCTGCGCGGCGCGGCGCAGACGATCGAGCGTTTCCGCCCGATCATCCTGGCAGAAATCACGATTTCCGATTGTCGCGGCGCGCTCGCCGGCTACTCGTCGTTTCAGGCACCGGGCAGCCCGAATGTGCTGCATGTCCCCGACGGGCATCGGACGATCACCGTGCTGCGGGAACTCGGTTGGAAACAAACCGCTGCGGACTCAACGTCATAGCGTCGCAGTAATTCAGCGCTGAAGGGGTGTGGCGAAGAGCCAGGCTTGCCCCTCGGCGCGGAGTTCGTTGACGGCGAGTCGGAATTCGTCCTCGGAAAGAAAGGACGCGTAGTCGGCGCGGCTGAGCGCGTCGCGTCCGGCGAAAACGAAACGCTCAACGCGGTGGGTGGAGCGGAAACGCTCAATGAATTCCTGCTCATCGAAGCCGAGGTGAGTGTGCAGTTCGATCAAGACGTAACAGCGGTCAATTTTCAAGCAGTTCAGGCGGAGCTTGGAATTCAAAGCCTTCGCAATCGGAGACGATAAATGCGGCGGGACCTTGCAAAGCGAGAAGACTTTCCTGTCGGCAGTAGCGACCGAGATGCACGCGGTCGCCAACGCCGTTCAAGCGCGCTCCTTCCGCAGTGAGCCGGCGCGCCCAAGGATCGATGCTCATAGAGCCTTCTACTCGCGCAAGCGGCAAGGCACGCGCAAGGCCGACGCTGCAGAAGCCTTCCGCGCTGCCGATGATCACCACTCGCGTTGGTTGCGCCGCGATCGCGGCGCGCAATCGTACCGCGGATTTCCTGCTGCTGGACGTTCCGAGTACTTGGGACCCAGCGAGCGTTCGCGCAACGAGTCGGGGAAAGCGCAAGCCCTCGAACGGACCCCGCGCGACGACCGATGCCTTCATGTGACGCGATTTTTTTAGAGACGGTGTCTAGACCCTGGCGTTTCTCGAATCTCATGGCGCGCCGCCGGGCCAACATCGCCCGCAGGATCTGCGTCGAGTCAGGCGCGATATGTTCGAGAATGGTGCGAATCAGGGGCAATCTCATAACGTGGGGACCAAGAATTCAACGACGAGCGCGGTCGATCACTTCAGCCAGCCGGCCCATGATGACGCGTGGAGTGAATTGTTCCAAATGTGCGGCGCGACAGGAATCGATTTCTCGGCGCAAGGTGACTGCTTTCCATCACCCGATCGATGGCGTCGGCGAGGGCCGCGGGAGTTTTCGCAGTTGTCACGAGGCCTGCCTTGCCAATGGCTTCGGGAAGTCCTCCGTCGGGAAAAGCGACGACGTAGGCACCGCTGGCAATGGCTTCGAGAGCGACGAGGCCGAACGGTTCGTCCCACTGCGAGGGAATGACCGCGATCTGATGCTGCCGCAGGAGCGCTGACACACGATCCGGCTCGCAGTGTCCCAGAAGCTTCACTTTTTGACCCAAGCCAGCGGCCTCGACCGCCGAGCGGAGGGTCTCGTCGTCCGCTCCGGAGCCGGCAAACGTGAGCGACACCTCGCGCCCGCGGGAGAGAAGAATCTGCACGGCCTCGATCGCGGTGAAGATTCCTTTTCCGCGGGCGATCCGGCCAGAGAAAAGGAGGGTGCCTGGGGCAGAGGTGCTACCGTCGGCACGAAAGACGGACGTGTCGTAGGGATTGCCGATCACCGGCGCGCGGGCCGTCGCAGGGGAACGGACGGCGTTGCTAATCAGCGCGACATGCGGTCGGAGCCTCAGATGGATCTCGAGAATCAGCGAGGTGACCGCATTGCGGACCGTCGAGAAATTCCAGATCTGGCCATGAATCGTAGAAACTACCGGACGCCCGATGCCGATCGACCACGCAACGTAAATCAGGCTCTGGTGAATGAAGACCACCACGTCGTTGGCGCGCAACAGTCGGCGGAATTCGCGGAATCTGGGATGCCGATGGACCGGGTAGGGGAGCAGTGTGTCGTAGGCCGCGGGGGCGGCGGTGGCGGTGATGACACACGGCTGCCACCCGAGTTCGATCATTCCCAGCGCGTAGGAGTGGGTGACCGAGCCGAGACCCCCCGGCTCCGGACGAAAAGCACGCGAGCAAAGCGCGACTTTCATGCTGCCGATCTCGGGCGGAAAATTTGCAGCATTCGAATGAAGGGTGGCGCGATGCCGAAAAGCGCGAAAGCGAGCGCGAGGCACCACGGGAATAGCATCGGCGTGCCTTTACTGAGATACCCGAACGCCAGCGCGGCGACGGCGGCGGCCAGATATCCCAAAGCCAGGACATTCACAGAACCAGCGGCATTGAGCGCCACATAGACTGGTCCGCTAAAGAAGACGCCGATGTAGAGCAGGGTGAGAGGCCAAGTGATCCACGGAGGGAAATTCTCCGGGGGCAGCTTGCTCCACGCGGACAGTAGCCGAGGCCCAAACACTGGGAAAAGAAGCGCGGGCAAACAAAAGAAGCCGATCGTGTAGGCCATGCTGCGGCGGATGCTCGTCCAGGCCCACGGTAGATTTCTTTTGGCGACAGCCTCGGTGAGCGCCGGCCAGAAAGCGTTCAGCACTCCGGCTTCGACATTATGGATGATGCCGAGCGCTCGGGTGAGCAGATTGAAAGCGGTGACCGCGCCAAGGCCGAGAGTCGAGGAAAGCACGAGCGGGCCGACGGCAAAAAATGCGGGCGTGCTGATTGACAGGGCGAGAAACGGCAAGCCCGATCGGATTGTGTGCCGAGCGTAGGCAAACCCGGCGAAGCGGCCAGTCTGCGAGGGTTCGAGGTCGCGGAAGAGGAGGACCGCGAGAACGAGATTCGTGAGTAACGTCGGGACGCTCGCGGCGAGCAGAAAAATTTCAAATGGTGCGCGGCTCCATACCGCTGCGCCCATTGCTGCAAGAGTGACGACTTGCGCGCCGACTGTAGCGAGATTCGAGAGATAGCCGCGATGGACACCGAACGCCAGTTTGCCGCTGAGTGACAGCGGCACATTGCACGCGCCGACAGCAAAATAGACGAAGGCGTAGAGCCCGAGATGAGCGGAAAGTAAAGGCGGCAGATCACGGAAAAAGGTCCAGCGGCCGACGGTCACGGCGATAGCGACGAGCACCGCGCTCATCGAAAGCGCGAAGGCGAAAAGTGTGATTTGCGCCGTCAGGAACATGGCACGCAACCGGGCTGTTTCGCCGCGGGACAGCGCGACCGTTACGTCGTTCTGAAACGCCGAGGAGATGCCCATGTCCGACAGCCCAAAAAAACCGCCTATGACCATTAGGACGCCCCAAAAGCCGAAAAATTCCTCGCCCAAAAAGGGCAGGACGAGCGGCACTTGGATCAGGGTGCAGCCAAGGGAAACCGCGCGCAAAACGACCGACGAAGCCGCGGTACGGAAGATCGAAGAATTACGCTTATTCGACTCCGGAGCGCTGCTCAACGGGTTGAGTTCTCCGGCGGCCTCTTCCATGGGCACTGGAGTCAGCGGCGCGTGGGAAGCGCGGCGACCCGATCAACACGCCGCGCCCGTGGCTTTTCGGGGGCCTTGGCGGGAATGGTCGCGATTCCGCGCGGTTTGTCGGTCTGCGCACGAAAGCAGAGCACCAGCACAAACCCCGAAAAGACACCCATCCAAAAATTCAGGGGAAAGACGCTAATGCCGCTGCCACCGCTCTGGCTCAACATGAACGCAACGATCATCGCCAGGATACACGCCCCTAAATTTCGCGTCGCCCCCGCCGGCAGGCGCAGAATTTCCGAGTGAATCTTTCGCCCGGCAATCACCGCGAAGCAGAAGGCGATGAAGACAGGAATAATACCGACTTTCAAAATCCACTCGCTGAAAAGGTCATGCTCGTGGAACAACTCCGAAGCGGATTCGGTCGGCCGGTAGTCGAAGGGATTCGCGAGCAGCGGCCAGGCCGTGGGATTGGCGAGGACGTTCTGGTAGCCGATCAGACGATTACTGAGTGTTCCGAGCCGAAAGGCTTGCTCCTGCCACGATTTCTCGCTGGGCAGGAATTTTTGCCAGAATTCAAGACGGTCCAGAATCGCCTCGGCATTGAAGACGACCGCCGCGAGCGAGACAAAGGCCAGCGTGTAGGCCAACCGGATTCCTCGGCGGCTGGCAAAGAGGATCGAGAAGCAGATCATCGCCAAGCCCGTGATCGTCGCCCCCCGCGAGAGGCTCAATGCGAGCGCCGCAAGATGGACAAAGAACACCATGCCCCATTTCCACGAAAATCGTCCTCTTCGAGCCATGAAGTAGAACGCGATGACCGTCATGAATGAGACCGTGACGCTGTAAGCGTGCGGAGAGCTGAGCGTCGAAAACGGTCGGGGGCGAATGTCTCCAATGACGGCTCCGGCCATTTGAGCCGCGTAACCGGTCCGGATGTACGCCAGCTCGAAATCCTGAATGCCGATCAGGTAGTGCCACATCCCATACAGCGAGACCGGGATCGCGATCAAGGTGGCCGCACGCAGGAAGCGCTCGATTTCCTCTGAAGTTCGAAAGCACTGAAATAACGCCCACGGCAGGAAAAAATAGACCGAGCTGTTGGCCACGGTGCGCATGATGAGCGCGAACGACTGCTCGGCGAAGGCCCCGGACGAACTGACGATCGATAGCGCGGCGCCAGCCAGCAGGAGGATCCGTTCGAACGGCACCGGCTTGCGACGGATGAAGATGCGGCGCAGCATGCAGCCGACGAAAATGCCGACCACGGTTACCGGCGCAACCGCCAGGACTTGCGCGATATTCTCCCAATTGATCGTGACGAACACGATCAGTAGTCGCTTCAGGAAATCGAGCCCGAAGGTGATCGGGATCATCCAATAGAGCGCCGTGCGCGGGGCGACGGCCCCGACGATGAAGAACGCCGTGCCCACGATGCCGCCGAGGACGGCGATGGGGTTGGTGCGCTCGCCAACCAACAAGAGAGCGATGACCACCGCGCCGACAAGGCCCGCCAAGCTGACGGATGCCAGCATGAGCCGGTTGTGATTGATCTGGCTGTCGCTCGTGATCATCGGGACGGCACGTTACTCAAGCCGGAGCATATTGCGCGTGGAGTTTTGGGGGAATAGCGGCTTAACCGCGCAGGATTTGCCGGACAGCTTGGATGACATCTTCGATGTCGGATTCGTTCAGCTTGGGGGAAAGGGGGAGGCTGACGGTTTCGCGGCCGATGCGGAGCGCGTTCGGATAGTCGTCGGGGTTCCAGCGGAACGCATCGCGGTAGTAGGGGTGCTCGGGGATGGCGCGGTAGTGGACGCCAACGCCGAGTTTGTGGGCGGTCATCGCATCGAGGAACGCGTCGCGGGTGATGCCGGTGCGGGCGGGGTCGATGAGGATCGTGTAAAGATGGTAGGCGTGCTTCGTGTCGGGCGCGGGCGGGAGGGGGAGGGTGATCGGCAGATCGGCGAAGGCTTCGTCGTAGCGGCGCCAGATTTCCCCGCGGCGCTGCCAGCTTTGCTCGACGCGCGCGAGTTGGTGCAGGCCGATCGCGGCCTGGAGGTCCATCATGTTGTATTTGAAGCCGCACTCGACCACTTCGTAGTGCTTGAAGCCCGCGTCGCTGAAGCGTTTCCACGCGTCGTTGCTCATGCCGTGGAGCGCCAGCCGTTCGAGCCGGGCGGCGTCGGCGGCATCGCGCGCCACGATCATGCCGCCCTCGCCGGTTGAGACGTTTTTCGTCGCGTAAAAGCTGAAGCAGCCGAAGTCGCCAAAGGTCCCGGCCTTTCGCCCGCGATACTCTGTCTCGATGGCGTGAGCGCAGTCCTCGATGATTTTCAGCCCGTGCTTCTCGGCCAAGGGAACGAGCGCATCCATGTCGCACGGGCGCCCCGCGAAGTGCACCGGCATGATCGCACGCGTCCGCGGGGTGATCTTCGCCTCGACCGCCGCCGGCGAGATGTTCATCGTGCCCGGCTCGCAATCCGCCAGCACGGGTGTCGCTCCGCTGTGGATGATCGCATTGACCGTGGCGCAAAAGGTGAGCGCGGTCGTGATCACTTCGTCGCCGGGTTTCAGCCCCGCGACGAGGCAGCTCAGGTGGAGCGCCGCCGTGCAGGAGTTGACCGCCGTGACGTGTGTCGCGCCTTTGTAGGTGGCGAAGTCGCGCTTGAACTGCGCCACTTTCGGCCCGGTGCCGAGCCAGCACTTTTGCAGGGAATCGACCACTTCATCGATCTCCGCCTGCAGAATCTCCGGCTGGCTGAAGACGAGGAAGTCGGTGCGGGGCGGGCGGGACATGGCGGCGGTCAAAAGGACGTAAAGCAACGGCTTGCGCCAGCAGAAAGATGCCGGGATGCGCAAACTGATCCCGCTTTGGAATCAACTGATGCTGCTCTGAAACCAACTCGGTTCAGAGCGGCGCTAACTAGGTCGGTTATGGAACGGGTTTGCGCCATCCCGGAGCTGACTGATACCGCTCCGTCGCAAACTGACGCTGCGACGGCGCAAGTTTGCGCCGTCTTGGAACTGACTGACTCCGTTCCGTCGCAAACTGATTCCGCTACGGCGCAAACTCGTGCTGTTGCAGACCGAGTCGATGGCGGCGCGGAATGGACTCATTCCGGAGCCGAATGGCCTCCCAACGTTCCTGCGATTGGCTTAGGGGCGGTTTTCTGACGGCGCGAGAAGGCGGACGGGCACGCCGTGCTCGGCGAGGTAGTTTTTCACGTCGCCGACGGTGTATTTGCCGAAGTGAAAGATGCTCGCGGCGAGGACGGCGTCGGCTTTGCCCTCGGCGAGGACTTCGACCATGTGCTCGAGCGTGCCCGCGCCGCCGCTGGCGACGACCGGGACGCCGACGGCTTCGCTGATGCGGCGGGTGATGACGAGGTCGTAGCCGGCCTTGGTGCCGTCGGCGTCGATGGAGTTGAGCACGATCTCGCCGGCGCCGCGCTGCGACGGCTTCGATGGCCCACTCGACGGCGTCGAGGCCGGTCGGTTTGCGCCCGCCTTGGACGAAGACTTCCCAGCGGTCGGGCGCGACTTTTTTCGCATCGATGCAGACGACGATGCACTGGCTGCCGAAGCGCTCGGCGCCGGCGCTGATGAGCTCGGGCGTGGCGATGGCGCTGGAGTTGATGCTGATCTTGTCCGCGCCCGCGTGGAGCATCGCGTGCATGTCCTCGATGGTGCGGATGCCGCCGCCGACGGTGAGCGGCATGAAGCAGTGCGCGGCGGTGCGCTCGATGACATCGATCATCGTCGCGCGGCCGTGCGCGCTGGCGGTGATGTCGAAGAAGACCATCTCGTCGGCGCCCTGGTCGTTGTAGCGGACGGCGAGTTCCACGGGGTCGCCGACATTGCGCAGGCCGCCCTCCTCGGCGCGGCCGAACTGGACGCCGCGGGTGACTTTTCCGTCGTGGACATCGAGGCAGGGAATGACGCGTTTGGTCAGCATGTCGTGAGATATTGTGCAAATTTTGGCGTAATATGAGTCAGAGTCTGTCCTGAAAATTGTACAGAATCCGGCGATGACGGATGGAAAATTATGCTTGACGGCGGGGTGAGCGGTCCTACAACGCGCGCCGTCGTTCAACGGACAAGCAGACCGAAATCCAAACTGCAACTCACTATGCCCGAAAGCAACCCGATCCATCCGCCAACTCCCGACGCCTGAAAAGAAAGCGCGGCGCCTTCCAAATCTCACTCGCGAGCCCGATGACTCGGTGAGCGGTCGGCGAGCGAGACCGATGCGCACAAGTTCGAGATCGGCACCGGTCCAGCCGGAGCCGGCGCCCGCGGCGACCGCACCGGCGTTCGAGGATCTCGGCGAGCTGCCCGCGAGCTATTACGAGGACACGCTCTTCCTCGTCGCCCGCGATCCGCGCTGGCTCTTCAGCTATTGGGATTTCGACTGGGCGAAGTATCCGGCGGATCAGCATTCCGCGGCGGCGTGACGCAGTTTTTCCTGAAGATCACGACCGCTGGCGGGCGCGGACGCCGCTCGTCGAGATCAAGCCCGAGGCGCGCAACTGGTATGTGCCGGTGAGTCAGCCCGAACACGGCGTATTTCGCGGAGATCGGCTTCTTCGACAAAGACGGCGCGCTGGCAGGCGATCGTGCACATCGGGCGTGGCGCAGACGCCGGCGGATGCGCTGGCCGAGGAGCAGGACGGCGCGATTTCGCCACGGTGCCGGCGCATCTGACCTTCGAGCGACTGCTCGAGCTGGTGAAGGAGAAGATGCAGGAAGGCGAGAGCCTGATCAGCGCGCTGGCGCGCATCGCGGGCGAAGGCCGCGCTCGAGTTCCGCGCCGGGCAGGCGCCGACCTGGACCGACGAGCAGAAGCGCCTGCTCGCCGCGCTGCTCGGCGACACGCTGATCGATCGCGCTCGGCCTCGGCTCGGACGGAGATCGATCAGCTGCTGCGCAAGCAGCTCCAGCAGAAGCTGCACAGCGAAAGCGCGAGCGGCTTTCCGGCGGACGCTCGACTGGCGGAGACGCTTCGCGGCCCGGGCCGACGCAGCCTCTTCAGCGGCATCGGCGCGAGCTGGAGCGCGCAGCCGTTCAGCGTGAAGCGCGAGCGCGGCTTCTTCATGCACGTCAACGCCGAGATCATTTTCTACGGCGGCACGCATCCGGACGCGACGGTGTGGGTCGACGGCCAGGAGATCAAGCTCGCGCCCGGACGGCACGTTCCGCTACCACTTCACGCTGCCCGACGGCGACTTCGCGATCCCGATCGTGGCCGCAATCGCCGGACAAGGTGGAGCAGCGCTCGGCGACGCTCTCGCTTCGTGCGCGGCACCTCGCGGATGGGCGACGTCGGACGCACCGGCCAGCCCGGCGGAGCTCGTCGCCGCTGATCGGGAAGAAGTAAGCGTCTGCGGGTGCGATGCGTGAGCGATGGCCTGGCGTTGATCCGCGCGGCACGCTTCCTGCCGTTAAGCCGTCGTCGGCGCTTTGAAACGCCCCGAACCGCGACCGCTTCGCCGACGACTTTTTTCGCTTCCTCGAAGTCGAGCGCAACGCCTCGCCGCGGACGCTGACGAACTACCGGCACGCGCTCGCGGAGTTTCGCAAGACGCCGGAGCTGCCCGGCGTGGAAGGAACTGACCGCGGATCATTTTCGCCGCTATCTTTTCGACTGCGGCAAGCGCGGCATGGCGCGCCCGACGATCCGGCTGCATTTCGCGGCGCTGCGCACTTCTTACAAATTCCTCACCGAGCGCCACGGGCTGAAGAGCAATCCGCTCAAGGAAGTGCAGCTGCCGAAGCTGGAGAAGAAGCTGCCGTTCGTGCTGACGGCGAAGCAGATCGACGAACTGCTCAGCGCGCCGCTGCGGGTGGAGAAATCAGGAGCAGGCGCCGGTCGTGGATGCCGGCGCGCGATGCGGCGATCCTCGAGCTTTTTTACAGCAGCGGGCTGCGCCTCGCGGAACTCGTCGCGCTCGATGTGGCGAGCGTGGATGTCTATTCGCGAGAGCGTGCGCGTGCTCGGCAAGGGACGCAAGGAGCGGGTCGTGCCGGTCGGCGCGCCGGCGCTGGACGGCGATTCAGAAATATCGGCAGGAGGCGAACGTGCACGACCGGGCCGCTTTTCATCAGCAAGCTGCGCCGGCGACTGAGCGCCGCGAAAATGTGTGGCTCGTGCTGAAGCGCTACCTGCCGCACACGAGCATTCCGCGTCGAAAGTCAGCCCGCACAAGCTGCGGCACAGCTTTGCCACGCACCTGCTCGATGCCGGCGCGGACCTGCGCAGCGTGCAGTCGCTGCTCGGCCACGCCAGCCTCTCGACGACGCAGATCTACACGCACGTGACGATCGAGCGGCTGAAAACGGCCTACGACGACGCGCATCCGCGGGCGTAGATTTCGGGGAATCGGGTGCGCGGTATCCGGGGGCGGGAGGCGGCCTCGTGGAAGTGGCTGGATTTGATCAGCAGCTGCGGCGGTGCGGATATTTGTTCGGCCACGGAGATGGAGGGCACGGCGCGCGAGGATCAGAATCCAGTGTAAAGCGCGTCATTTTTACGACTGGCACGACCACTGCTAGGCGCGCCGCCCGTGGATTCTACAATTTTTCGCAGCCCTTTTCGCCGTCGCCGCATCCCGGCGGGTGGCTCGCGCCTTTCATCCATTTCGTCTCAACGCCGGGCCTTGCCGCCGACGCCAAGCGGCGGCGCGTGGCGCGCGTGAGGGCGATGCCTAGGAAACTACAACCAGAAACCAAACACACCAAACTATGCAGAAATCACTGAAACGCATTTTGCTCCCGGCGGTCGCGGGAGTCACTTGCTGGCTCACGCTCGGGGAAATGCCGGTTCGCGCCCAAGATGCCGCGCCACCCGCCACTCCCGCCGCAGAGCCTGCGGTTGCACCGACGCCTGCTGCCGCCCCCGTGGTGGCGGAACCGGCTCCAGTCGCGCCAGGGGAAATTGCGCCCGCTGTCGCAGCGGACGCGGCGCCTGTCGCGGACGCTGCGCCTGCGGACCCGATCACTGAGATGAAAGCCGCCTCCAGCGCGATGCGGACCGGTCTCGACACCGTTTGGGTGCTCGTGGCGGCGATGCTCGTGTTCTGGATGAACGCCGGATTCGCTCTCGTCGAGAGCGGCCTCTGCCAGTCCAAGAACTGCGTCAACATCCTGTTCAAGAACTTCATCGTCTTCTCCTGCTCGACGATTTCGTTCTGGGTCATTGGATGGGGCATCATGTTCGGCGATGGGTCGCCGTTCATCGGGACATCGGGCCTCTTTTTCGTCTCGGGTGAAGATAACTCGCCCGCGCTGGGTCACGACTACCTCGCGATGAATCCGTTCACGACCGAGGAATACAAAGGCGTCTACAGTGCGATCAACTGGACCCCGGTTCCGCTGTGGGCGAAGTTTTTCTTCCAGCTCGTCTTCGCGGGCACCGCGGCGACGATCGTCTCCGGAGCGGTGGCGGAACGCATCAAGTTCCACAGCTTCATGATCTTCAGCTTCATCCTGGTGGCCATTTTCTACCCGATCACGGGCCACTGGATCTGGGGCGGCGGCTTTCTTGGCGCGAACAATTTCCGCGACTTCGCGGGCTCGACCGTCGTGCATTCCGTCGGTGGATGGGCCGCGCTCGCAGGCGTCATCGTCCTCGGGCCACGCTCTGGAAAATTCCGGGACGGGAGAATTCATCCGATTCCCGGCCATAACATGACTTCCGCCGCGCTCGGCGTGCTGATCCTCTGGCTCGGCTGGTTCGGATTCAACCCCGGCTCCACCATGTCAGCCGGCGACGGCAAAGCGATCGCACATGTGCTGGTTAACACGAACATCGCTGCGGCCACCGGCGCGCTCTTCGCGCTGATCACCGCGTGGACGGTGCTGAAAAAGCCGGACTTTTCGATGGTCCTCAACGGCTGTCTCGCGGGCCTCGTCGCCATCACGGCGCCGTGCGCCTTCACCACGATCACCTCGGGTGCGATCATCGGCGCCATTGCCGGCGTCATCGTCGTTCTCTCGGTGGTCTTCTTCGACAAAATCAAGCTCGATGATCCGGTGGGCGCGCTCTCGGTCCATCTGGTCTGCGGCGTCTGGGGCACCCTCGCGGTCGGCTTGTTCTGGGACAAAGACATCACCGCCAACATCGCAGCGCTCCCGCCGACCGGCGACGGCGCGGCCAGTTGGTCCGCGATGACTCAGACTCTGGTGCAGCTCAAGGGAATCGCTGCCTGCGGTGCGTTCACCTTCATCGCCTCGATCATCGTCTGGTTCATCATCAAGGCCGTCTTCGGCCTCCGCGTGAGTCGCGATGAAGAGCTGGAAGGTCTCGACATCGGCGAACACGGCAACGAAGCGTATCCGAACTTCCAACCCGCGAGCCGCGGCTAAGAAAAGGTCTCGTCCGGGCCCGGCCGCCTTTGCGCGGTCGGGATCGGCAATCCTGAAAAACACGACATGAAAAAAATCGAAGCAATCATCAAACCCTTCAAGCTGGAGGAAGTGAAAGACGCCCTCGCCGATCTCGGCATCGAGGGAATGACGGTGTCTGAAGTCAAAGGCTTCGGCCGCCAAAAAGGTCACACGGAAATCTACCGCGGCAGTGAATACACGGTCGATTTCCTGCCCAAGATCAAGGTTGAGATCGTCGTCACCGATGCCCTGGTCGAGCAGGCGACTTCGGCCATCGTGAAAGCGGCCAAGACCGGCAAAATCGGGGACGGAAAAGTCTTCATCTCCTCGATCGACAACGCCGTGCGAATTCGCACAGAGGAAACCGGCGACAAAGCCGTTTAGAAAAACGCGGACGTCCGCGCGGGCAGCAGCGCCTCGGCGTTTGCTGCCCGCGCGTGGTGTTCTGACCTGTGGAACTTCTGCCCCAGATTTTGAATATGAACCCGCTTCTCATCCTGCTCGTTTTTGCATCCGTGGCGGTGTTTGCCGGCATGGGCGCCCAGCTTCGCGACCCGCGCCGCGCCAAAGTCTTTCACCTCGTCGGCGGCGCCGCTGGCATCATTGCTGCGCTGGCTTTCGCACTCACGCAGCACCAACTTTCCTGGCCGTTCATCATCCTCTTCATCCTCGGCATGATCTTCGCCGGCCGAGCGCTCGGCGATTGGGTTCGCGGACGGGTCAGCTTTAAACCCCCTGCGCAGCTCTTTTTTCTCGCCGGCACTTTCTCGCTGCTCGGCGCTTTGAGCACGCTGATCGTCCGCTGATTTTCGCGTGATCGCCTCCATCGTCGCGGATCCCAATCCGCTGATGATCCTCCCGTTTGCCGCGATGCTGCTGTGCATCGCGCTGATGCCGCTGCTCGCGCCGAAGTTCTGGGAACACCACCTGCAAAAATTCGCGGTTGGGCTCGGCGCGATCAGTGTTTTCTACTACCTCGCCGTGCTCCATGACGGGGCGAGGATGCTCACGGTTGCGCACGAATACCTGAGCTTCATCATTTTCATCGGCTCGCTTTTCGTCATCGCCGGCGGGGTCCATATCGCCGTGAAGGGCGAGGCGAAGCCGTTCAACAACGTCCTCCTGCTGCTCATCGGCGCGGTCTTGGCGAACTTCGTCGGCACGACCGGCGCCTCGATGCTGCTCATCCGGCCGTGGATTCGCTCGAACCGCTACCGGTTCACGCACTTCCACACCGTGTTTTTCATCTTTGTGGTGAGCAACGTGGGCGGATGTCTGACCCCGGTCGGCGATCCGCCGCTTTTCCTCGGCTATTTGAAAGGCGTGCCGTTCTGGTGGGTGACCGAAAAGTGCTGGCCGGCGTGGATTCTTGCGGTCTCCGCGTTGCTGGTAATTTTTTACGTCATCGACCGAGCCAATTTCCTCAAGGCGCCCAAGCCCATCCGCGATGCGGAAACGGCCCACGAATCTTTCAAAATCACCGGCTGGTCGAACTTCGGCTGGCTTGCCATCGTGTTGGCCGCGGTCTTCATCAAAAGCCCGCCCGGTCTGCGCGAGGTGATCATGGCGGGGGCAGCGACGGGCTCTTATTTCCTGACGCCAAAGCAGGTGCACGAGTCGAATCACTTTAATTTCGCCCCGATCAAAGAGGTCGCGTGGCTGTTCCTTGGCATCTTCGCAACGATGGTTCCGGCGCTCGATTATCTCGAACTTCACGCCGCTACCCTCGGCGTCCAAAATCCCGGGCAATTCTACTGGCTCAGCGGCATTCTCTCGGGCGTTCTCGACAACGCCCCGACCTACCTGACGTTCCTCGCCGCCGCCTTCGGCATCAAGGGTCTGAATCTGAATGACGCGGCGCACATGACGCAGTTTCTCGCGCAGCACGGGATTTACATCGTGGCGATTTCTCTCGGGAGCGTCTTTTTCGGAGCCATCACTTACATCGGCAACGGTCCGAATTTCATGGTCAAAGCCATCGCCGACCATGCGGGCGTCCACACACCGAGCTTTTTCAGCTACATCTTTCGTTACTCGATCCCCGTCCTGATCCCGCTCTTCGCGGTGGTGGCGTGGTTGATGTTGTCGGTGATTTCACAGTAATTTGTCGAATATTGCGCAGATCCTCCGAGGTTGGCGAAAACCGCGCATTCTCGCGGATCGCAAAGCTTCACTCCCTCTCTGTAGCTATCGCATAAGTGAGATTGGCATGGCCGGTGCTAAGCCGTCGCCCTCGTCTTGCAATCGCCCGCATGTCGCTACGCCAAGCTCCCGGACCTTCCGGGATGAAAGGCGCTCGCCCTGCCGGAGCGGACGAAATCACCCAACCACCATCTGATCCATCAATGAATCGCACTCGTAAATTCCTCGCCTTCGCCCTCGCGGCCACGCTCGCGTGGTCGTCTTTCGGAGGCTCGCTCTCCGCCCAGGACGCTGCGGCACCGGATGCAGCCGCCCCCGCCGCTGTCTCTGCCGCGGACGAGAAGCCGGCTCCGACCCTCGACCAGCGCGTCTCCGGTCTCGAAGCCTACCTGCAGAACACCGACCCCACTGCGGCGCTCAAGGACAAGGACGGCAACATTCCCAAGGATCTCACCACCCTTTCCGTCGGCGTCGCCGGACCTGGGCACAATGCCTGGATGATGGCTTCCGCGGCCCTCGTCCTCTTCATGACGCTGCCCGGCCTCGCTCTTTTCTACGGCGGCCTCGTGCGCAGCAAGAACGTCCTGAGCGTGTGTGCACAGTGCCTGGCTTGCTCCGGGCTGGTCGCCATCCTGTGGTGGGCGTTCGGTTACAGCCTCGTTTTCGGCACGAATTTCAACAGCCCCTTCCTCGGCGGCAGCGAGTACTTCTTCATGAAGAACATCAGCTCCGCGCCGAACACGAATTACAGCTATTGGGTGAGCGAGAACGTCTTCTCGATGTATCAGCTTATGTTCGCCATCATCACCCCGGCGCTCATCGTCGGCGCGGTTGCGGAGCGGATGAAATTCAGCGCAATCCTGACCTTCATCGGCGCATGGATGTTCCTCATTTACTTCCCGATGGCCCACATGGTCTGGGGCATCAGTGGCTTCATGAACGGCACTTGGAATGGCGGCGCGGCGGCGGGCGCTTCGGCGGTCGACGGCACGGCACTGACGTATGCCATGGCGAAAATTCGCGCGATCGACTTCGCCGGCGGCACCGTCGTCCACATGACCTCTGGCTGGTCCGCGCTCATCCTTTGCATGATCCTCGGCAAGCGCATCGGCTTCGGCAAAGAGAAGATGGCCCCGCACAGCATGGTGCTTTGTATGGTCGGCACCGGGATGTTGTGGGTCGGTTGGTACGGCTTCAACGCCGGGTCCGCCCTCGCCGCCGATGGCATCGCGGCCAATGCCTTCACCACCACCACCCTCGCAGCGGCCACGGCGGGATTCGTCTGGGCCATGCTTGAGGGGATTTTCAAGGGCCATCCCTCGATCCTCGGTTTTTGCTCGGGCATCGTCGCCGGGCTCGTGGTGATCACGCCCGCGTGTGGATTCGTCAGTCCGACCGGCGCGATGGTGATCGGTCTCCTCGCCGCGATCGTGCCGTTCATCTTCGTCGTCTATTTGAAGAACCTCTTCGGCTACGATGACGCCCTCGATACCTTCGGCGTTCACGCCGTGGGCGGCACGCTCGGCGCCATTCTCACCGGCATCCTCGCCAGTGGGACGTCGAACCCCAACCTCACCGGCGACGTCAACGCCGCCACCAAAGCCAACGGCCTCTCCGACATCGTCGCCAATCACACGCTCGTCTTCGAGCAACTCAAGGCGATCGGGCTCACCCTTGCCCTCTCGATCATCGGCACCATCGTCATCGCGATGGTTGTGAAGGTCGTCATCGGGCTCCGTCCGACCCCGGAAGTCGAGACGGCGGGCCTCGACATCAGCGAACATGGCGAAGAAGGCTACGTCCTCTGAGCCGGCATCCCACGACTCCCTAAAAAACGATCCCAACGCCCGGTCGAACCGTCACTGGTTTGACGCTTCGACCTGGCCATTTTGCCAACACCCACATGAAAAAAATCGAAGCGATCATTAAGCCCTTCAAATTGGAAGAAGTGAAAGACGCCCTCGCCGACCTCGGCATCGAGGGCATGACCGTCAGCGAAGTGAAAGGATTTGGGCGCCAGAAAGGGCACACCGAGATCTACCGCGGAAGCGAATACACCGTCGATTTCCTGCCGAAGATCAAAATCGAGGTCGTCCTCGCCGACAGCCTCGTCGAAAACGCCACCGCTGCGATCCTCAAAGCTGCCAAGACCGGCAAAATCGGCGACGGAAAAATCTTCATCGTCTCCGTCGAGGAAGCTGTCCGCATTCGCACCGAAGAGACCGGCGAAAAAGCGGTCTGAACTTCCGCCTGGAGGGCAGCCTACCGGGCGATGAACTGCTCCCACTCCCCGGCCCGGAATCCCACGACTCCCGCTTCGGCGCTGAGCGCGAACGGGCGCTTGACCAGGCGGCCATTCGACGCCAACAGCGCGAGCGCTTCGTCGAGCGGCATCGCGGGCAGGCGCTCTTTCATTTTGAGCGCCTTGTATTCCAGCCCCGAGCTATTGAAGAGCCGGCGCACCTCGCCGCCGACGTGCCCGAGCATTGCGCGCAATTCCGCCACCGTCGGCGGCTGCGTGTAGATCGGCACCACCACGTGCTCGATGCCGTGCGTCGTGAGGAATTTCAGCGCGTCGCGGCACGTGCTGCACTTCTCGTAAACGTAGACGCGCACGCTCATGCGAGGCCGAGGCGGCGGACGATCTCGCTCGTCGAGTGCGCTTTGTTCAGCGTGTAAAAGTGCAGACCCGGCACGCCCGCCGCGAGCAGATCGCGGCATTGGCGCGTCGCGTATTCGATTCCGAACTGCGTCACCGCCGCGTCGTCGTCGCCCAGATCATCGAGCCGTTCGACGAAGCTCGGCGGGAGTTTCGCGCCGCACATTTCGACGAAACGCTTCGTCTGCCCGCGTGAAATGATCGGCAAAACGCCGGGAATAATCGGCACTTTGACCCCAAGCTTCTCCGTCACGTGCGCGCGGAATTCCTCGAAGTCCGCGTTGTCGAAGAAAAGCTGCGTGATGATGAAATCCGCGCCCGCTTCGACCTTTTGCCGCAGGAATTCCCAGTCCGCGACCTTGCCTGCCTGACACGCGATGTGTCCCTCGGGGAATCCCGCCGTCCCGATCGAAAAGCCGCCGAGTTCGCGGATGAATTCGATCAGTTCTCGCGAGTATTCGAAGCCGCCCTCGGTCTTCACGAACTCCCCGCCCGCCGGCGGGTCACCGCGCAGCGCCAGTAGATTCAGGATGCCCCGCCCGCGCGCCTCGGCAATCACCTCGCGGAGCTGTTCCTTCGTCGAACCGACGCACGTCAGGTGCATCATCGCCGTCAGCCCGTGGTCGCGTTGGATGCGGTCCACGATGCCGAGCGTCTTCTCGCGCGTGCTGCCGCCGGCGCCGTAGGTCACCGAGCAATAATCCGGTCGCAGCGCCATCAGCGCGGGAATCGTTTTCTCCAAAAGATTGCGGTCGCCCTCGTCGGTTCTCGGGGGAAAAAACTCGAACGAAATCGCCGGTCGTCCCGCCGCGCGGCAGGCTTCGTGAATATCGCGGATGAGCCTCATTTCGTCGAGTCTGCCGGGGAGGATGCTCGGGCGGAAAGTCAATTCAATCCAGTGACAGAAACCGCCGGCGGCGCGGGACGCCTCGGGGGATGGAAATGAACGTCTGCAAGGTCTTTACGGATGCGCCCTGAACGCTTTGTGGGTGCCTCTCCCGACCCCGCCCGGCGAGGTCCGGCTTTGCACGGTGATTTTAGTCGACCCATAATTTCCTCATGCATCTGCTTCAAGGACTCGCGCCCCTGCACCTGACCAATCACCGCGTGCGCCGGTATCTCGGTGACGACCTCTGTCTTTCTGTCGACGACTTCGCGTCTCAAGACCAGAAAGCGATCCGGAACATTTACGCTTTTCTCCAGCGGCTTTTCGCCGTCCTTCAAGATCAGAGCTCGGGCAGCCGACGCGAAGCCGTTATCTCCCTCCTCCGGGAGCGTTCCGTCGATCAACTCGTCGAAGAAACCACCCGTCTCGGCATCAATACCTACGCCCATCGTCCGTCGCCGATCCTCGCCAAGACCATTCACGACATTCGCGGTGGCGGGCTCACCCCGCTGCTCGGCCAGCTCCAGTTTCTCGAAATGGATCGCGAAGCCGAGGCTGTGGACGCCCTCTACTTTCTCACCCGCGATCACTTGAAGATCATGCGCAACGCCCTCCTCCAACTCGATGACGAGAAGCGCGAGGCCGACCTGCTCCCGAAGGCCCACAGCACCCGCATGCTCGTGGAAAAGCACGACGGCGCCACCCTCCACGGCGGCGGACGCTCCGTTCGGCTGACCGTGGAATGCCCGGAACACGTCGAAATCTCCGAGTGCTGCGTCGAGTTCGGAGCGCTCGACCGCATCCTCTACAATCTCCTGAACAACGCCTGCCGCCACACGGCCGACGACAAGCTCCGCCTCTTTCTCCTCCCCATCCCGGATGTCCGGGAGAGCGAAAATCTCCGCCTCATCCTCGTCAATTCCGTCTCCCCGCAGGACGCCGAACACCTTCGCAACCTCGATCTTTCCACGCTCTTCACCGACGGCGTCTCCACCACCGGCTCCGGGGCCGGGCTCGCCATCGTCGCGCAGTTTGTCGCCAATGCCTTCGGCATCACCCATCCCGAGGACGCCGTCGCCCGCCAATACCTCGGCGCCCGCCTTCTGGACCACGAATTCCTCATCTACTTTCACTGGCCGATCCTGCCCGATTACTAAGCGGTGCAGCCCGACCTCGACCAGCGGCATCCGAGCGGAGCATCATCCGCGCGTGCGCTCCCCCCTGCTCGGCCTGCTGATCTTTCTGTGCGTTGCCGCCATGATGCGAGCGGCCGATTGGCCGCAATTTCGCGGTCCCACCGGCCTCGGCTATACGAACGAGAAAGCGCTCCCTCGCACGTGGAACGCCGCCACCGGCGAGAACATCGGCTGGCGGGTGGCGCTGCCGAAAAGCGACAACGCCTACTCCTCGCCCATCGTCGTCGGCGACCGCGTCATCGTTACCTGCGCGACGAACCAGCCCGTCACCCACCGCGTCCTTTGCTTTGCGAAAGCGGACGGTCGCGCTCTTTGGGACACCGCCATCGAGCCCGGGCCGTGGATTCTCACCGATCATCGCGGCGGCTACGGCGCGCCGACTCCGTGCAGTGATGGCCGGCAAATCTACGCAGTCTTCGGCTCCGCCGTCATCGTTGCGCTCGACCTTGACGGCAAGCTCGTCTGGCGGAGAAGCATCGAGCCGCACGCCTTCGACGTCGCTCTCGGCAGCAGCCCGGTCAGTTATAAAGACACCGTCATCCTCGACTGCGACCAGACCGGGAAGACCTCCCACTTTCTCGCCCTCCAGACCCGCGACGGCGCTGTCCGCTGGAAAGTCGAACGCCCCGAGCAAGGCTTTACCCACAGCACCCCCGTCCTCGCCGAAATCAACGGTCGAACCCAGATGCTCGTCAGCGCTTCCAACGCCCTCCAAGGCCTCGACCCCACCGACGGCCGAATCATCTGGAGCTGCGCCGCGCAGGGCGACGCCGCCTCGCCCGCCTTCGGCGATGGCCTCGTCTTTAGTGACAGCGGGCGCGGCGGAAAAGCCGTCTGCGTCGACCCCACCGGCACCGGCGACGTCACCGCCACGCACCTCCGCTGGACGATCCCGCAAATCCCCGAAGGCCTCTCCTCCGCCGTCATCGCCGGCGGGCGCGTCTGGCGCACCCACAGCCCCTCCATCCTCAAATGCTTCGACCTCGTTAGCGGCAAAATCGTCTTCGCCGAGCGCATCCCCGGCCTCTCCGCATGGCCCAGCCCCATCGCCACGGCGGATGGCCTTCTCTACTTTGCCTGCGCGGGAAAAAGCGTCGTCGTAAAAGTGGCCGACACTTTGGAAATCGTCGCCACCAACGACCTCGGCGAAGACGACCGCGCCAGTGCCGCCGTCAGCGACGGACACCTCTTCATCCGCGGCAGCAAAACCCTCTTCTGCATCGGCCCCAAATAAATGAAACTTTTCCCCCTCGCCGCCCTCCTCTGCCTCGCCATCCGCGCCCTCGCCGCCGACTGGGAGAACATCTCCGACGCCACCACCGCTCAGGTCAAACCCGGCTACGGCGGCCCCACCGCCGGCGTCGTCGCCGACCGCGTGAACGGCGACCTCTTCATGGTCATCAGCGACCAGGGCCTCTGGCGCAGCACCGACCACGGCGCCACCTTTACCCGCTGCGACGGCGGCGCGATCGGCGGTCGCTGTGAGACCGGTTGGGCGCTTCAGGCCGACCCCGCCGGGCAGCCGCCTCGCCTGCTTCATGATCTACGGCAGCAGCGGCCTTACCACCGACCGAGGCGCCACCTGGACCAAATTCACCACCTCGCACCTCGACTTTGGCGCGGTCGATTGGGCCGATACCGCCCACCGCCTCCTCGCCCTTCGCCACGAGAGCGGCGGCATGCTCACCACCAGCGCCGACGCTGGCACCACCTGGACCGATCTCGGCAAGGGCTTCAGCGGCTGCGGCGTCCTCGACGCCGGCACCTTCCTCGCCACCAAGACCTCCGAGCCCGGCATCTTCCGCAGCGCCGATGCCGGCCACTCCTGGACCCGCGTCTTCGATCAAACCCCCTCTGCTCCCGTCCCCGTCGTCTTTCAAAAGATCGCCTACTGGCCCAGCGGAAAGTCGCTCCTCGTCAGCCGCGACCTCGGCGCCACCTGGGCCGCCCTTCCCACTGCCGTCGAAGTCACCCACGGCCCCCTCTTCGCCGACACCAGACACTTCACCGTCGCCGGCCCCCGCGGCCTCCTCGAGACCCTCGACGCCGGGCTCACCTGGACCTCTGTCGCCCCGCTCCCGCCCGGCTTTAAAACCCAGCGTGTGGGCCCCTGCTTTACCTGGGATCCCCGGGCCGACCTCTTCTACGCCTCGAGCATGACCCACCCCACCTTCCGCTTCTCTCGCGGAAAATAGGTCCTTTCGCCTCCGCTGTCGCCCGCCTCCACTTACCCGCCGTTTCCGCGCTTCGCGCGAGATCTCCGCGGACGACTTTTTCTCTGGCAACGTGGATCGGCGGCACGTAAACGCCCCGCAGCTTCCGAATCTTCCGCGCCCAGAGGCAATCCGCCCATGAACCGCAACCGCCTTAGACTACTCCCCATCGTCGCCGCCCTCCTCTTCGCCGGCTACCAATTCTTCACCTCCGAGCGCTTCGTCAACCCCGAGACTGGCCGCGCCAGCCACGTCGGCCTCTCCACCCAGCAGGAAGCCGCCCTCGGCCTCCAAAGCTACCAACAAGTCCTCAGCCAGAGCCAGACCATCGACCGCGGTCCCCAGTTCGACCTCGTCCGCAAGGTCGCCCAGCGCCTCGCCTCCGCCACCGGTCCCGCCGCCAAAGACTTCCAGTGGGAAGTCTCCCTCGTCCGCAGCGACCAGTTGAATGCCTTTTGCCTCCCCGGCGGCAAAATCGTCGTCTACACCGGCATCCTCCCCGTCACCGGGAACGAAGCCGGTCTCGCCGCCGTCATGGGCCACGAAATGGCCCACGCCACCTCCCGCCACGGATCGCAGCGAGTCCTCCAGCAGAATCTCTCCCAGACCGCCCTCACCGGCGCCGCCTACTCCCTCTCCGGCATGGACTACGACAAACAACGCGTCGTCATGGGCGCCCTCGGTGCCGGCGCTCAGTATGGCGTCCTCATGCCCTTCGGGCGGAAACACGAGAGCGAAGCCGACGCCATTGGCCTCAGCTACATGGCCCGCGCCGGCTACGATCCCCAGGAAGCCATCCGCTTCTGGAAACGCATGGACAAAGCCGCCGGCAGCCGTCAACAGCCCGAATTCCTCTCCACCCATCCCTCCGACGGCCGCCGCATTCAGCAACTCGAGGCGCTCATGCCCCGCGCCCTCGAAGAATACCGTCGCGCGCGGCCCTAGCCGCGCGCCATTCCTCAGCGCCGCCGCCGCAGGAACACTGCGCACCCGGCAAGCAGCAGCCCCGCCGAGGTCGGTTCCGGCACCGGCGTCGCCGCGCCCGAGAATCCCCCCACGCCCAACGTCGGATCATCGTCCGTATCGCCCGCGAAAGTGGACGAATCACTCGGCCCGCTCAACCGGCGGCTCTTCCTTACGAAAAGAGCCACCCAGCTTGCGCCGGGTGGCCCTCTTGTGGAGGCAAGTTCTTCGCTCCGTCCGGCCCGCTGCGGACCGGAAAATCTTTAATGATCCGCGATCAGCGCTCGGATTCGCGCCCGTGATCGCCGCCTGCGCGTGCACCCACGCCCGGCGGCTCGCCTCGCGCACCCGTTCCCAGGGAAGTCCCGGATTGCTCGCTGCATAATGCGCCTTCAGATGCGCCTCCGCCTCCTCAAACGTCTTCAGCGTCGTCCCGTGCGCGGCAAATCCTTCATAGCCTGACCGATAGGCCGGCGCGAAGGCATCGAACGACTCACTTGGCATCGCATAATCCTGCTTCGCGTGATTCTCGCGCCAGTAGGCATCCTCGGCCGACGGATCAATCGCCTCGCCCGCCGCTTTGCCGCCGTAGCCGCCGACCACAGCGCCGATCACCGCTCCGGCCACCACCCCCACCGGCCCGGCCATCGCGCCGATTGCCGCACCCGCCGCACCAGCCGCTGCCGCGCCTACGCCCGTCGAGACCGGATGCGCCCCCGGCTCACCCGTGATCGGGTCCGGATTCGTATCGCGGCCCGTGTTTTTTGGAAGTTCATCATTCATAAGGAATAGGGAGTTGTTATTTCAGTGCCGTTGATCGGCAGAAAAGATTCGCTGCTCCGCCCTCCCGCGACCGTGCAGCGCCCCCTTTCCAGGAAGCCCCGGCAAAATCCACCATGAGGAAGCCCGCAACTCTCGAGGCGCCCGCTGGGAATCCCCCCGCCTCTACTTTCCCACCCCCCTCGGCCCCCGGTTCCGCGACGACGACAGCCAAAACGCACCCGACGCCGGCAATTTTCCATCCGTCGGCAGCAGCAGAGCCCAAATCCACCGCCGAGCTTGCCGCACCTGCCGCCGACGCCATTCAAACTGCCACCGCCTCCTCACAAAAAGCCGCCAACACCGCCCCACCTGCCGCCGATGGGATCCAAAAAGCCGCCGACGGGGCCCAGCCTGCCGCCGACGGTGCGGAGCAAGCCGCCGACGGGTAGCAAAAAGCTGCCGACGGGGCCCAACCTGCCGCCGACGGGACCCAACCTGCCGCCGACGGGGCCAAAAGGTCGCCGACGGGGCACAAAAAGGTGTCGACGTAGGGCAAAAAGGCGCCGACATGGGGCAAACTGGTGCCTACAGGCTTTCAAGGTGGGTCAAATTGACCCTTCAAACCTGCTGCCGGCCCCCGCCTCCCGCTCTCCCCCTGCGCATCCCCACTCTCACACCGCCACTCCTTCCCCGCCCGCGCCCGCGAAGTCTGCCCCGGCGCGAAACAGCGTTCCGCCCCGCTGAGCGTTCCCAAATGGAATTTGGGAACGAGGGATAATGCCACTACGCCAGCAGGCGCTTGGTTCTCCTCGTTCCCAAACTCCAGTTTGGGAACGCCCTGATCCCCCGCAACTCCAGTTGCCTCCCCACGCCCGCCTGTAGACCTCCGCACCGCGAGACAGAGTTTCGCCCAGCACCGCGTCCCCAAACGGAGTTTGGGAACGAGGGGGAAAAATCCTCACTGATCTGCCTTGGAAAGGTGTCTTAGATCGACGTAGATATAGACATGGACCGTCCCGCTCCGGCAGAGATCAAACTACTTCCGGCCTACTCGGTCGCCGAGGCGGCACGGTATCTTGGAACGAATGCCTCGACGTTGCGGGCATGGTTTGATGGGAGGAACTACACGGCTACGGGGGAGCAGCGTCGTTCGGAGCCGGTATTGGCGGACCGGAGGTCGAAGGGTGTCCCGATTTCATTCCTTGATTTGGTGGAGGCACATGTGCTCCTTGCGATCCGGCGGGGCTATGGCATCCCGCTTAAGCATTTCCGTGCTGCGATGGACTACCTCCGAACGATCGACGGCGATCTGCATTTTCTCGGGCATCGGGACTTCTTTCACGACAAAAAGCATTTGTTCGTGAACCTCCAAGACCGGCTCGTCTCGCTCTCGGAGAGAGGACAGACAGTCGATCCCGACATTCTGAAAGAGGGCTTGAGGCAGCTTCGATACGGCGTCGATGGTTATGCCGGTCAGTTTTTTCCCACACGAGACCACGAGCGACAGGAATCGATTGTCCTCGATCCGACGGTAAATTTTGGGCGTCCGTGTCTGGCCCGGCTCGCCGTCGGGGCGGATGCGATCAACGCGAGGTTTGTGGCGGGTGAGAGATTAAAGGATTTGGCTGAGGATTACGGTGCCACTTTTGAAGAAGTGGAAGAGGCCATTCGATGGGTTCGAGGGCATGACCAGCTCGCCGCCTGATTCACGGACCCTCTTCATTGATCGCAACTCGGGAGGAAGAACCTTCCGAGACTATCTCACGGCGGAAGGGCTTACCGTTGTTCTTCACGACGAGGAATTTCTGAACACAGCTGCCGACGAGGATTGGCTTCCTGTTGTCGGCAAGAAGGGCTGGATTGTCGTCACCGGCGACGATGACACGACACGAAGTCCGTTGTTTCTGGCGCAGCTAGAGTCATCGCAAGCCTTTGTGTTTGTTTTACTCGGACTGAACGGTGCAACGCGTGCCGAGAAGGCTCGGTGCATCCTTGATGCCCACGTAACTATGATAAGGCTAATCGCTCAGACCCAGCCTCCGGCGCTATGGCGGATTGGCAGGGATGGCGCCGCACGCAAGTTCGACTTCGGGCCCGTGCTCTCACGCATGCGGCAAAGGCGAAAATCGTAGAACGAAAAAGCCGCCCCGGTTTCCCGAGGCGGCTGTTGATTTGGCGGAGTAGGCCGGGGGCTTACTTCTTCTTCGCTTTGGCTTTCGGGGCCGGGACTTTCGCGGCGGCGCGCTTTTCCTCGATCGCGGCCTGGGCGGCGGCGAGGCGGGCGACGGGCACGCGGTAGGGCGAGCAGCTGACGTAGGTCGAGGCCGAGCTTGTGGCAGAACTTCACGCTGTCCGGATCGCCGCCGTGTTCGCCGCAGATGCCGAGCTTGATGTCGGGACGGGTCTGCGGCCTTTGGCGACGGCGATCTCCATGAGCTGGCCGACGCCGGTCTGGTCGAGCGTGGCGAACGGGTTCTTCTTGAAGATCTCGTTCTCGGTGTAGGGCATGAGGAAGGTGCCCATGTCGTCGCGGCTGATGCCGAGCGCGGTCTGGGTGAGGTCGTTCGTGCCGAAGCTGAAGAACTCGGCGGTCTGCGCGATTTCGTCGGCGGTGAGGGCGCCGCGCGGGACTTCGATCATGGTGCCGACCTGGTAGTCGAGCTTGACCTTCTTCTCCTCCTGCACTTCGGCGGCGACGCGGTGGACGATCTCGACCTGGAGGTCGAGTTCCTTCTTGAAGCCGACGAGCGGGATCATGACTTCGGGCTTCACCTTGATCCCCTTCTTCTGCGACATCAGCGGCGGCTTCGAAGATGGCGCGCGCCTGCATCTCGGTGATTTCCGGATAGGCGATGCCGAGGCGGCAGCCGCGGTGACCGAGCATCGGGTTGAACTCGTGCAGCTCGTTGACGCGCGGCGGCGACTTTCTCGGCGGTGACGCCGAGCTTCTTCGCGAGATCAGCCTGTGCTTCGTCGTCGTGCGGGAGGAATTCGTGCAGCGGCGGATCGAGCAGACGGATGGTGGCCGGGAAGCCCTTGAGCGCCTTGAAGATGCCGATGAAGTCTTCGCGCTGATAGGGCAGGAGCTTCGCGAGCGCGGCTTCGCGGCCTTCGACGGTGTCGGCGAGGATCATCTCGCGCATCGCGTCGATGCGGTCGCCTTCGAAGAACATGTGCTCGGTGCGGGTGAGGCCGATGCCGGTGGCGCCGAACGCGATGGCGTTCTGCGGTCTGCTCCGGGGTTGTCGGCGTTGGTGCGGACGGCCAGGCGGGTGGCCTGCGCGCACCACTTCATGAGCTGCTCGAAGCTCTTGAACTTCTCGGTCTTCTGCGCGGCTTTGTCGCCGTTGAGGATGCCGGTGATGATTTCGCGACGGCGCGGTCTTGAGCTGGCCGCCGTAGACGGTGCCGGCGGTGCCGTCGATGGAGAGGAAGTCGCCTTCCTTGAAGGTCTGGCCGGCGACGGTGACGGTCTTCTTGTCGTAGTCGATCTCGAGCGCCGCTGGCGCCGCAGATGCAGACCTTGCCCATCTGGCGGGCGACGAGCGCGGCGTGCGAGGAGACACCACCCTTCGCGGTGAGGATGCCTTCGGCGGCGATCATGCCGCGAAGATCTTCCGGGGAGGTTTCGTTGCGGACGAGGAGGACTTTCTCACCCTTCTCGGCGGCGGCGGCGGCGCGGTCGGCGTTGAGGTAGATCTTGCCGGAGGCGGCGCCGGGACCGGCGGGGAGACCGGTGGCGATGACCTTGGCCTTCTTGACCTCGGCGAGGTCGAAGATCGGCGCGAGCAGCTGGTCGAGCTGGTCGGCCGGGTTGCGCAGGATGGCGGTTTCCCAGTCGATGAGCTTCTCCTTCACCATGTCGATGGAGAACTTCAGCGCGGCGGCGGCGGTGCGCTTGCCGTTGCGGGTCTGGAGCATGAACAGCTTGCCTTCCTGGATGGTGAACTCGACGTCCTGCACGTCCTTGAAGTGCTTCTCGAGCGTCGCGCGGACCTTCATCAGTTCGGCGTAGGTCTTCGGCATCGCGTTCTTGAGCTTGCGACACGGGCTCCGGCGTGCGCACGCCGGCGACGACGTCTTCGCCCTGCGCGTTGATGAGGAACTCACCGTAGAATTCGTTGACGCCATTCGCCGGGATTGCGGGTGAAGGCCACGCCGGAGCCGGAGGTCTCGCCGGTGTTGCCGTAGACCATCGCCTGCACGTTGACGGCGGTGCCCCACTCGGCGGGGATGTTGTATTTGCGGCGATAAACGATCGCGCGGTCGTTCATCCAGGAACCGAACACGGCGCCGGCGGCGCCGCGGAGCTGCTCCCACGGATCGTTCGGGAACACCTTGCCGGTGCGCTCTTTGACGAGCGCCTTGAAGCGCTTGACGAGTTCCTTCTGGTCTTCGGCGGTGAGGTCGCGAGTCGACGATGTCCTTGTGATACTTCTCGTGCTTGAAGCTCTTCGATGACGACTTCGAACGGCTCGTGATCTTCGCCTTCGCGCTTCTGCACGCCGAGCACGACGTCGCCATACATCTGGATGAAGCGGCGGTAGCAGTCCCACGCGAAGCGCTCGTTCTTCGTCGCGGCGGCGAGCGCGAGCGACGGTCTGGTCGTTGAGGCCGAGGTTGAGGATGGTGTCCATCATGCCGGGCATGGAGTCGCGCGCGCCGGAGCGCACGGCGACGAGCAGCGGCATGCCCTTGGCGTCGCCGAACTTGTAGCCCATGATCTTCTCCATGTTGCGCACGCCGGCTTCCATCTGCGCCTGGAGCTCGGCGGGTAGGTCCTCTTGTTGGCGTAGAAGTAGGTGCAGACTTCGGTGGTGATCGTGAATCCGGGAGGCACCGGCAGACCGATGCGGGTCATCTCCGCGAGGTTCGCGCCCTTGCCGCCGAGGAGCGGCTTCATGCGAGCCGTCGCCGTCGGCTTTGCCGTTGCCCCAGGTGTAGACGTACTTGACGGCTTTGCCTGCTTTCGGAGCGGAGGCCTTGGCGCCGTTCTGGGCGGGGGCAGTGGATTTTGCCGCCGGCTTGCGCGCCGCGGAGGGTTTGATCGTTTTGGTTTTAGTGGCCATGTGAATGAGAGATGAGCGGTCGATCTCGCAGCACACGCCCGACGGGGAGATACGTCCTGGGAAAAGGACGTCATGCCCTGCGAAAAGAGCCGCGTCTTATGCCACAGGCGGTCGCCTGCGTAAAAGGGTTTTTTCCTCGGTGCCCTCCGCCGGCGGACGCTTTTACGAAAGCCCCACGCGATCCCAGTGCTCCTCAAGCATCAGCAGCAGGTAGATACCCACCAGCACGAGGACGATCCACATTTCCCCCAGCGTGGCGCGCCAGTAAAAAGGCTGGCGCGCGCCGCGTTCCCAGCGCCGCAGCCGGGGGATCAATCGCGGGACGGCGCGGCAATATTCCAGATACGACTCGCGAAACTGCCCGCGCAGAAAGGCCTCCTCCGCCGGGATGATGCCGAGATAGAGAATCGCAAACGCGACCGCCGTGACAGCGAACGCCAGCGGATCTCCGATGAGGAGCGACATGCCGACGCCGAGGCACATGCTGCCCGCATAAATCGGGTTGCGCACGTAAGCGAACGGGCCGCCGGTCGCGAGGATCATTGCTTCGATGCGCTCGGACCTCGTGTGAAAACCCGCGCTTCCTGCCGCCCATCCGCGCAGCGCAATCCCGCCCGCGACGATCAACAGGGCCATCGCATGCACCATCCGGTGTTGCGGCCCAAAAAACGGGGTGGGCGAGAGCCATTCCAGCGCGACGAGCGCGAACGCGACGCCGATGACCAGCCGGAACGGGAACATTTTCCGGCCGATACTCGCGAGGGTGGAGGTGAGGGTAGCCATGGTGCGCACACTCGCTAAATCGCCCGCGCGATTCCAAGCCGCAATCGCAAGCCGCCTGTTCAGTCCCGGTGATACGGCAGGCCGGCCTTGATCGTGTAAGCGCGGTAGATTTGCTCCAGCGCGAGCAGGAGAGCGAGTTCGTGCTGAAAAGTGAGCGGGCTGAGTGACCAGCGCCAGTCCGCCGCACCGCGCAGCGCATCGGTGTGGCCATCCGCGCCGCCGATGAGGAGCGCGACGGTCTTCACGCTGCGCTGCTCCCAGAGGTCGAGCTTGGTGGAAAGGGCGCGGCTGGTGAGTTGCTCGCCTTTCTCATCGAGCACGATGCGAAACATCCCCGCGCTCCGGTCGAGCAACGCCGCGCTCTCGACGTCGCGCGCGCCAGCTTTGAGGAAGTCGAGCTTCACTGGCGCAAACGGCTTCAGTCGGCTCGCGTATTCCTCGATGCCAGCGGCGGCGAAGGGCAGTTTCGGCTTCCCGATGGCGAGGAAATGCCAGCGCATCGGAGCGAATTTAGGCGGGCGCGCCAAGGCTGCTCACCGGCGCTTTCCCCGTTGCGAAGAGGCTTTGGCCTTCCCGCGACGCGGGGGCGGAAGCGGCTTGGCATTGCGCCGCGGCGCGGGCCCGTTGCGCTTCGTCACGGGCTCACCGACGATCTCGAAATCCATCTGACGTTTGTAGGCATCGACGCGCACGACGATGACCCGCAGTTCATCGCCGAGCTTGAATCGCCGCTGCGTGCTGCGCCCGACAAAGGCCAGCCGCACCGAGTCGAACGTGTAAAAGTCATCCGGCAACGCGCTGACGTGCACGAGTCCACTGACCATCACATCCGGCAATTCCACGAACAGCCCGTAACTCCGGACGTCAACGACGACCGCGCGGAATTCCTGCGGATCGCGTGCCGCGAGCTGCCGCTGGAAGAACTCCATCTTCTTCAACATCGTCGAATCTTTCTCCGCATCGGCGGAGACGCGCTCGGTCTTCGAAATGTGTTCCGCGGCCTCCGCGAAATCTTTCTGCGAGCCATTCACGCCGGAGAGGATGCGGTGGACGATCAAGTCGGCGTAGCGGCGGATCGGACTCGTGAAATGCGTGTAATTCACTTTCGCCAGACCGTAGTGCCCGAGTGGATCGATGCCGTACGCCGCGCGCTTCAGGCTCTTTAAAAAGGCGAGCTTCAGGGCGTATTCCTCCGGCGTGCCTTTGATCGCTTCGAGGACTTTTTGCACCTCGCGCCGCTGCGTCATGTCACCCGCGCGGATGCCGTAGGTCGCGGCGAGTTGTCGATATTCGTCAAGCCGCTCGGGCTCGGGATCTTCGTGGATGCGATAGATGCCCGGCACCCGCCGGTTCTTGATCTCGCGGGCAACGACTTCGTTCGCCGAGAGCATGCATTCCTCGATGAGTTGGTGCGAAATATCGTTCTCCACTTTCTCCAGCCGATCCGCGCGACCCTGGTCGTCGAGCCAGACTTTCACTTCAGGAAAATCGAGATCGAGCGAGCCTTCGGCGAACCGATTTCGGCGCAGCAGCGACGCGAGTTCCCAAGCCGTCTCGATCCGCTCACGGAGCGCAGGCGTCACGTCAAGCGGCACCGGCTTCGAGTCGAGATGCACCTTGCCGCCGCGCTCATAATTTGGTGTCGGCGGCACTGGCTGATTTTGTAAAATCGCGAACGCCTGCCGATAGGTGAGCCGCGCGGCGCTGTGGATCACCGTCTTCGCGAAGCGCGCCGCTTTGATTTTCCCACCGCGATCGAAGTCGATGAACGCCGAAGTCGTGAGCCGATCGACGCGCGCCTTCAGGCTGCAAACGCCGTTGCTGAGCCGCTCGGGGAGCATCGGAATGACGCGGTCGGCAAGGTAAGTCGAGTTGCCGCGCGCACGCGCTTCCTTGTCCAGCGCGGTGCCGGGGCGGACGTAGTGCGACACATCCGCGATGTGCACGCCAAGTCGCCACCCGCCATCGCGAAGGCGCTCGACATGGATCGCATCGTCGAAATCCTTCGCGTCGTCGGGGTCGATCGTGATGATCATCATCGCCCGCAGATCCTCTCGCTTGGCTGCTTCGCGAGGATCGACAGTCTCGGGAATCGCCTCCGCTTCGCGCACCACATCAGCCGGGAATTCCTCGGCGAGATGGTACTTTCGAATGATCGAAAGCATGTCCACGCCGGGATCGGTCGCAGGTCCGAGCAGTTCGATCACTTCGCCCTCGGGATTGACGCGTTCGTTTTCCCACGGGTCGAGTTTGACCACCACTTTGTCGCCCACTTGAGGCGCGCGAGGGAGCTTCGCCGTGCCGGGATGCAGACAGACATCGTGCGGAAAGCGTGCGTCGTCCGGGGTGACGTAGGCCGACTTTTTTCCCTGCTGGAAGGTGCCCACGACCGTGTCGCTCGCGCGCTGCAAAATGCGGATCACGCGTCCCTCGACCCGGCTGCTGTCTGCGCGCTGCCGCACGCCCTCGTGCACGATTTGCACGACGACCTGATCACCGTGCATCGCCGTGCCGGCGTTCGCCTGCGAGACGAAGAGATCGACGTTGCCCTTTTTCTCGTTGATCACATGCGCGTTGCCACCGGTGTGAAATTGCATCGTGCCGGTCACGAGATTCGCCGTTTCGGGCAGCACGTAGCGGTCTTTGCGGATGGTGGCGATCAGCCCCGCCTGCTCCATTTCCTTCAGCTCCGCGCGCAATTCCGCGCGCCGGTCACTCGGAAATTTAATTGCCTTCGACAGCTCCATTTTATCCATCGGCCGATACTCAGGCCGACCAAGTAGAGTCAGGATTTCAGTGCGAAGAGTGCGAGTTTTAGGCATGGAAAAATGGCGCGCGTCTCCGCGCATGATTCACGCTCGTGCGGCGCGCATTGCCTCAATGAAGGCGCGGGAGGCGGCAGTGAGGGCGGGCCAGTCGGCGCGCTGGAGGATGTCTTTCGAGACGAGACTGGAGCCGACTCCGACGGCCACGCAACCGGCTCGCATAAATGAGCCGACGGTCTCCGGGGTCACACCACCGGTGGGGATGAGCTGGAGCATCGGCAGTGGGGCGAGGAGGTTTTTGAGGTAAGGCGGGCCGAATAATTCGGCGGGGAAAATCTTGACGAAGTCCGCGCCGGATTCGTGGGCGAGCAGCGCTTCCGTCGGGGTGAAGGCCCCGCAGGCGATCGGTTTTCCGTAGCGATTGCAGAGTTGGATCACGTCGAGTTTCGTGACAGGGGTGACGACGAATTCCGCGCCCGCGAGAATCGCCGCGCGCGCGGTCTCGGTGTCGAGCACGCTGCCGACGCCCATCAAAATCCGGTTGCTGAAACGTGCGGTCACTTCGCTGATCACGGCGAGCGCGTTCGGCGTCGTCATTGTCACTTCCATCGCAGTGATGCCGCCGTCGAGAAGCGCTTCTGCCGCGGCGACGAGTTGGTCCGGAGAATCGGCGCGGATGATCGCGATGATGCCGGGGTCGAGCAGCCGGCGGATGATTTGTGGCTTCAACATCGGGGCACGGGCGGGACTCATTTTGCCTCTGCTGGCGCCACGGTCGGCGGCGGCGGTGGTGCGGTTTTGTTGCCGCCTTTGAACATCGCGGCGCCCATTTTCACGCCCATCTTCATCATCTCAAGCTGTTGTTTTTGCGCGCCTTCGAAGCCGTTCCATCTGGTCGGCGGTGACACGCTGCTCGCGCGGGAAAGAACGCGCTGATTGAAGTCCTCGGAGCTTTGCAGGAGTTGATTGATCGTTTCCTCGCTTTGCATGGCTTTCATCTGCGCGCCGACGTCTTGTTCGAGGGGTCGAAGGGATTGGCCGGTGTTTCAGCCGCTCTTCTTTCATGATGCCGAGCAGACTTTGCTTCTGTTTGTCGTCAATGGTCACCCCGGTGGCAGCGAGCGACTGCTGCATTTGCTGGAACTGCATGCGGTCGCCGACGGTGCGCTCGTAATCGTTGAGCTTTGCCATCTTGTCGTCGCCGAGCACGCTCTTGAGTTGCGCGTCGAAGGCGTCGCGGCTCGAGGCGATCTGCTTTGCCGCGTCCCTGCTCGGCCGGATCTGTCACTCCGCCGCCGCTGAACGCTTCCATCGATTTGGCGGTGATGGCCATTTGCCGGTCGGTCAGGAGTTCCATCACCCGCGTCGCTTCCTCCGGGGAAGTCCGAGTTCTTTCGCGAGGTCGCCATACATCATCCGGATCCCCATCGCCTGCTGCGTGCGCATCACTTTCATCTCGGGATCCTGATACATCTTCGCGATCCCCTTCATGAAATCGCCGCCCTCCTTTTTCTCCGCATCCGATGCGCCCTGCGGTTCCGCGGTGGTGGCTGCCGGCGCGGCGGAGGCGACGGCTGTCTTGGCGGCGAGCTTTTCGCGCAACTCGCGCGACTCACGTTTGTAGATCTCGTTCTGCTCGCGGAGTTTGGCGAGTTCCTCGGTGTGCCGCTTGATGCGCGCCTCTTCCTCCAGCCTGGCGGTTTCGAGCAGACGCATCTGGGTGGCCCGGAGTTGATAGAGCGTAACCGCCGTGGCTCCGCAGCCGATGGCGACAATGGTCGCGAAGATGGCGACGACAGTGGGGAGCTTCTTCGATGAGAGGCGACGAATAGCCGCACCCTGGCGTCTCGACAAGCGCGCCCGCGCGTGCGCGAAAGTCTTGTCGCGCCGCAGGGGCGTCTTCATAACGACGCGCTCCCATGACCTCGCTGCAACATACCCTCGCCAAGAGCGCCAGGATCAGCGGCTCCTCGCTGCACACCGGCGAAAAAGTCACGCTCACGCTGCATCCCGCGCCGCCGGGGCACGGGCGCAAATTCAAGCGCAACGACCTCGCCGACGAGCCGACGATCGACGCAAAGATCGACAACGTGAAGACCGTCGAGCGCTCGACGACCCTCGCCGAAGGGCAACGTGAAGGTGCATACCGTCGAGCACGTCTCTGACCGCGCTCGCCGGCATGGGCGTGGACAATGCGCTCATCGAGATGGACGCGAACGAGCCGCCCATCGGCGACGGCAGCGCGCAGCCGTATGTCGAGCTGATCAAGAAAGCCGGCATCGTCGAGCAGGCGGCGCCGCGGCCGGATTACGAGTCACCGAGCCGATTCATCTCGAGACGAAGAGCGGCTCGATCATGACCATCGTGCCGGATCCAGCGTTCCGCGTGTCCTGCACGCAGGTCGGACCGGACGGGCGCTTCACGCAGTTTTATTCCACGGAAATCACGCCCGCGATTTACGAAAAGGAGATCGCCCCGGCGCGGACGTTCGTTTTCTACGAAGACGTGAAGCCGCTGATGGACAAAGGGCTGATCAAGGGCGGCAGCCTCGAGAATGCGGTCGTCGTGCGCGGCGAATCGGTGCTGAGCAAGGAGCCGCTGCGCTTTCGCGAGGAATTCGCGCGGCACAAGATTCTCGACATCGTCGGCGATCTCTCGCTCTTCGGACGCGCCGATCAAGGGCCACGTCATCGCCGTCAAACCCGGCCACGGACCGAACACCGATCTCGCGCGCGCGGTGGCGAAACAGTTCGCGAAAACGATGGCGCTCGTGCCGCCGAGCGTGACGCCGAAGGGCGGCGACGTGCTCGACGTGAACGACGTGATGAAGCTGCTGCCGCATCGCTATCCGTTCCTGATGGTCGATCGCATCGTCGATCTCGAAGGCGAGACGAAATGCACCGGCGTGAAGTCGGTGACGATGAACGAACACTATTTCCAGGGCCACTTTCCCGGGCCACCCGATCATGCCCGGCGTGCTGCAGCTCGAGGCGATGGCGCAGGTCGGCAGCATCCTGCTTCTGCGCCTGCCCGGCAATGGCCGGGAAAATCGGCTACTTCATGAGCGCGGACGCGGTGAAATTTCGCAAACCGGTCGTGCCGGGCGACACGCTCTTCATCGAGGTCGAGATGATGCAGCGGAAAAAGTCGATCGTGAAAGCCGCGGGCGCTGCATCGTGAACAGCGAGGTCGTGTCGCGAGGCGGAGATGATGTTCGGCTTCGTCGATACGTGAGCGCGGCGAAGATTCATCCCACGGCGGTCATCGATCCGGCAGCGCAGATCGGCGAAGACTGCGAGATCGGTCCATACTGCGTGATCGGCGCGGACGTGACACTCGGCGCGGAGTGCTGGCTGCAGCATCACGTGAGCTCGAGCGGACCGAGCAAGATCGGCAGCGGCAACCGCTTCTACGCCTTCAGCTCCATCGGCCAGCAGACGCAGGATCTGAAATACGTCGGCGAGCCGACGCATCTTGGCGTCGGCGACGGCAACACCTTCCGCGAGTTCGTGACCGTGCATCGCGGCACTGCGCCGGGCTCGATCACGCGGATCGGCAGCGGCGGAAATTTCCTCGCCTACGCGCACATCGCGCACGACTGCATCGTCGGGAACAACGTCATTTTTTCCAACAACGGCACGCTCGCCGGGCATGTGGAAGTGGGCGATCACGCGGTCATCGGCGGGCTCACGGCGGTCCATCAGTTCTGCCGCATCGGGCCACGCGCTCACCGGCGGCTGCTCGAAGATCGTGCAGGACGTGCCGCCTTTCATGATCGCCGACGGCAATCCGGCGAAGGTGCGCAGCTACAACAAAGTCGGACTCGAGCGGCACGGCTTTTCCGAGGACGCGGTGCGGCAGATCAAGGAGAGCCTACCGGCTCATCTACCGCTCGGCGCTCAACCTCCAGCAGGCGGTCGAGCAAATCCGGCAGCGATCTGCCGGAGTCGCCGGAGGTCGCGCAGATCGTCGCGTTTCGTCGAGCAGCCCGCGCGGGATCATCAAGTGAGCGTCGTGCCGACCAGCCTTGCCGATCGCGCAACGTCCTGCTAACGGAAGCGCCGACTTTATGCCCGGAACGATGACGGTACTTCCTGAGGAACGGATCACGGCGCTGCGACCCGTGATCGAGGCGCAGGTTCGAGAGGTCGCGTCGCGCGTCGGCGATGCGGGATTCGAGGAATTTTTCGAAGCGCCGATGCGCGCCCTTTTCGTCGATGCCTTCAATCGGGTCGGTGCGCACGAAGGGACCGTTTGGCTGCTCGACGAGGCGCGGGACTTTCTCGTCCCGCGCTTCAATACCGGCCCGAACGCCGCGAAGTTCGTGGACAGCTTCCGGCAGAGTGTGCGCGTCGGGCATGATCAGCATGGTCGTCGCGACGGAGCAGCCGATTTGCGAAAATGACGTGCACCAGAATCCGAGCAGCAGGACAAGACGCTCGAACGAGATGCTGCGGCTGGCAGACGTGCGCGATGCTGGCCGTGCCGTTTTACTTTCGTCGGCGAATTGCGCGGCGTCATTTCCGCCGTGCAACTGCAAGGCGATGCGGCAGCCCGGATCCCGACCCGCCGGGCTTTTCCCCGGACGCGCTCCGCGACCCTGCAACTCACGGCCGGTCGTGCTCTCGCGACTGGTCGAGCATCAGCTGCTCGCGCTCTGTCTCGGGTTGGAGGGGATCATTTGAAAGCTTGGATTACTCCCGAGGAGGCCGTCGCCGCGATCAAGCGCGGACGCGGACGAGGGATCAAGATCGCGGTCCTCGATTCGGGGCATCGAGGCGAGCCACCCGGCGCTCGACGGCCTCGAATTGGTCGACGATATCGCCATCGTGGAAGATGGGCTGCAGCTTGAAAACCGTGCCGGGAGAGGGTCGCGATCTTTTTGGCCACGGCACGGCGGTCGCGGGCATCCTCCGCTCCATGGCGCCCGAGGCGGAGATCGGCAGCTTCCGCGTGCTCGGGGAGTCGCTGAACTCGCGCACCGCGATCATTCTCGAAGGCGCGCTGCACGCCATCGAGCGCGGCTACCACATCCTGAATTGCAGCCTCGGCTGCGGCGTCCCCGAGCACGTGCTGAAATACAAGTGCTGGGTCGATGAAGCGTATCTCCGCGGCGTGCATGTCGTCGCCGCGTGCAACAACCACGACTTTTCGCGCCCGGAATGGCCCGGCTTTTTCACCTCCGTGCTGACCGTGAACATGGCGCGCACCGAGAACGACTCGGAGATTTTTTACAAGCCCGGGAATCTCGTCGAATTCGCGGCGCGCGGCGTCGATGTCGACGTCCCGTGGCTCGGCGGCTCGCGGAAAAAGGTGACGGGCAGCAGCTTTGCGGCGCCGCGCGTCGCGGGGATGCTGGCGTGCCTCATTTCCGAGGTGCCGAAAGTAACGCCGCTGCAAGCCAAGGCGCTCTTCCATCGATTCGCGCGTCCCTGGACGGCCAGTCTTACCGCCTTCAACGGCGATCAGTCGTAACCCGCGCCACGACTGCGCGCTGGCAATCGCATTTTCATCTCGCCGAAATCCTCCCCGCGAAATCATCCTCATCTCCCGCTCTTTACCGAACTCCCAATTCACCAACCATGTCCCAACACTTTCCAAACGTCAGCAAGATTGCTTTTGAAGGCCCGAAATCCCGGAATCCGTTTTCGTTTAAACACTACGACGAGAACGAAGTGGTCGCGGGCAAAACGATGCGCGACCACCTGCGCTTCTCCGGCGTCTACTGGCACACGATGTGTGGGCAGGGCGGCGACATGTTCGGGTCGGCGACGGCGATCCGCCCGTGGGATAACGGGCTGTCCGGTCTCGATCTGGCCAAGGCGCGCGTGCCGGTTTTCTTCGAGTTTTTGGAAAAGCTCACCGTTCCGTATTTCGCCTTTCACGACCGCGATGTCGCCCCGCACGGCGAGACTTTGCGCGAGTCGAATGAGTGGCTCGACACCATCGTCGCGCTGATCAAGGAGCAGCAAAAACGCACCGGCAAGAAGCTGCTGTGGGGCACCTCGCAGCTTTTCGTGCACCCGCGCTACATGCACGGCGCAGCCACGAGCTGCAACGCCGAGGTCTTTGCTTTCGCTGCGGCGCAGGTGAAGAAAGCGCTCGAGGTGACGCATGAACTCGGTGGCGAGGGCTACACTTTTTGGGGCGGGCGCGAGGGCTACTCGACGCTTTGGAACACCGACATGAAACGGGAGCTCGACCACCTCGGGAAGTTCCTGCACATGGCCGTTGACTACGCGAAGTCGATTGGCTTCACCGGGCAATTTTACATCGAGCCAAAGCCGAAAGAGCCGACCAAGCACCAGTATGACAGCGACGCCGCCGCGTGCCTGAATTTCCTCCGCGAGTACGATTTGCTCCCGCACTTCAAACTGAACCTCGAGACGAACCACGCAACGCTCGCCGGTCACTCGATGCATCACGAAATCGAAGTTGCCGGCGCCGCTGGCGCGCTAGGCAGCATTGACGCAAACACCGGTGACCTGCTCCTCGGCTGGGACACCGATCAGTTTCCCACCGACATTTATCTCACCACGCAGTGCATGCTCGGCATCCTGAAATACGGTGGCCTTACTACCGGCGGGGTCAATTTCGACTCGAAAGTTCGCCGCGAGAGCGTCGATCCCGAGGACCTTTTTCACGCGCACATCGGCGGCATGGATGCCTTCGCACGCGGCTTGAAGATCGCCGCCGCGATCCGCGCGGATGGACGACTCGAAGGCTTCGTGAAGGATCGCTACGCCTCGTGGGACAGCGGTATCGGTGCGAGCATCGAATCCGGCAAGGAGACGTTCGCTTCGCTCGAAAAGATCGTCCTCGAGAAAGGCGAAGTCAGCCCGAATGCAAGCGGACGGCAGGAGTTCCTCGAGAATCTCATCAACGAATTCATCTGACCGCGCTGCCCGCGCTGTGGGGTTGAATGAACGCGCGAGAACCGCGCTTTAAAGCGCCACCCGCGCGAGATGCGTCAGAAGAAAGATTGCGTTCATCACTGCGAACGTGATCACCGGCTTCCGGGAGCGTCGTGAAAGTTCCGACGCCACCGTTTCATCGCGCATGAACCACGCAAAAACCGCCGCCGCGCCCAGCCACGTGGCGTAATTCCACACCGGCGCGGTGGAAAGCGCGTGCGAGGCGGCGGCGTCCCAAATCCACCACCACCGGAGATGGCAGGCGAGCGACTCCAGATTCACGGCGGTCGCGAGCGCGAGGACGCCGGTGGCCATTGCGATTTGGTTGTGGCTGACACGCGGGAGCAGACGCAGGGCGGTTTCGCGGCCGCCGAGCACGACCGCCAGCCAAAGCAGCGGCACGCCGAACGGCACCGTTCCGAGCGGGGCGCCGAGGTGATCTGTGAATGAAATCGGCCCGAGCGGGTAGCCCGTTTTGACAGAGGTCCAAGCCAGGAGAAAGGCTCCGCCGAGAACGACCAATCCCCAACGCCGCACGGTGTCCATTCCCTCGGACTCCGCGATCGCGGCGTAGACATTCACCGCCGCCAGCGTGACCCACACCGGGTCTAGCAGGTGCAGAAACCAGCCGAGCGCCCGCGCCAAGTCAGGGTTCGCGAGCGTCGAGGAAAGATGCGCCGCGTCGATGGCGAAGCACCACACCACAGTGAGGATTCCGCTCCAGACGAGGAAAAGAATCCACAAACTCCCTGCTAGCGGCTCCAGCGCCAAAGCCAGCCATGAGAAGCGGCGCATCTTCAGGATGGCAGGATCATTCTTCGAGCCGGGAACGCGCTCCGCGGACCGATTCGGGAAAATGCATCACGGCCGCAGGTGTTCGCCCGCGGGCGACTAACGCCTCAACTCAGGCAGGTTCCTGGAATCCGTGCAGCTTCAAGCTGCTGATCGCTGACCGCAGTTCTTCGCGAAGTTGAGCGATCATCTCACGCGTCACTTCGATTTGCTCGGCTCTGTGCTGCGCCCATTGGCGGGCGGTGGCCTGCAGGCGCTCGTATGCGTCGGTGATGAATGCGCGCGCGGGCTCGGTGAGCTTTGGGCATTCGAGCTTCGACTCGAAGCACCGCTGGGTCTCAGCCAGCTCGGAGAGGAGGATTTTCTCGGACGGCACGCGGCGCAGTTTCGAGGCGAGGCCGCATTTCGCGAGCGTCCAGATGATCCATTTGGTCGGGTCGAACTGCCACGGCTTCACGCCATTGCGGTAGTCGTGCTGAAACTCGTGGTGATAGTTGTGATAGCCTTCGCCGAAGGTGACGACGGCCATGATCCACGAATCACGCGCGCTGCAATTCGAGGAATAGGGACGCTTGCCGATGTAGTGGCAGAGCGAATTGATGCAGAAGGTGCAATGCTGGAGGAAGACGACTCGGGCGACGCCCGCAATCAGAAATGCGCCGAGCGCGGACTCCCAGCCTCCCCACACGTAACCGACCATGGCCGGCATGATGAATGCCACAAAAACGGCGATCCATTGCACGTAGCGATGCTGCCACATCACGAGCTTGTCGCGCTGTAAATCGGGGACGTTGTCGAACGGTGGCGGCTCGGAGAGCTTGAACAGCAGCCAGCCGATGTGGGCGTGGAAGAGCCCCTTGCTGATGTCGTACGGGTCCTCGTCGTGATCGACGTGCTTGTGATGGGTGCGGTGCTCAGTGCACCAGAGCAACGCCGAGTTCTCGAACGCCGCTGCGCCAAAAACCAAAGTGAAGAGCCGCACCGTCCAGTGCCCCTGAAAGGAGAGGTGCGAAAAAAGACGGTGGTAGCCGAGCGTGATCGAGAATCCGCACGCAGCGAGCATCACGAAAAAGAAAATGACCTGAAACCAGTCGAGGCCAAAGTTCCAGAGGTACAGCGGCACCGCCGTCAGCGACAGGACAAGTGTGCCGATGAGGAAGCTGCTGGTCGTCCAATTGACTTTTTCGAAGGGAATTCGTGAAAACATGATGGTGGGAGGGGATTACGGCGAAAAAACGGCGCGGCTGCAATAGTGGCAATGCCTGATGAAGGCAACCACTTTCGCCTGCCTGCGGGAGTCTGCAACCGACAGAGCTAAAACCTTGCCGCAGAAACTCTCATTGCTCCCGCGGCGCCCACGCGCCTACGTTCCGGCAATGTCATTCAAGGATTTTGAGCTCCTCGACGAGGTGAAGCGCGGTGTCGAGGCCATGGGTTATTCGGAGCCCACCCCGATTCAGCTTCGCGCGATTCCCCTGATCCTCGGCGGAAAGGACGTCATGGGTTCGGCGCAGACCGGCACGGGAAAGACTGCAGCCTTCGGTCTGCCGATCCTTACCATGCTGAAAAGTCACGGCAACATGCGCTGCCTCATTCTCGAGCCGACACGCGAACTTGCGGCGCAGGTCGAGACAGCTTTTCGCGACTTTGGCCGCTTCATGGATTTGAAAGTCGCGCTCATTCATGGCGGCGTCGGCTTCGGCAAGCAGCGCGAAGATTTCAAAGGATGCCGACGTGCTCGTCGCCACCCCCGGGCGTCTGCTCGACCTGATGGAGCACGGCGACGTGAAGCTGCAGGACATCCAGTATCTCGTGCTCGATGAAGTCGATCGGATGCTCGACATGGGCTTCCTCCCGCAGGTCCGCCGGATCGTGGAAAAGTGTCCGAAGCAGCGGCAGACGCTGTTTTTCTCCGCGACGCTGCCGCCGGAGATTTCGACGATGACGACCTGGGTGCTCAATCGAGCCGGAGGTCATGGAAATCGGCGTGCCGGCTGTCGCCCGCTGAGACGGTGACGCACGCGCTTTATCCGGTGGCGAAGGATCAGAAGTTCGACCTGCTCATCGCGCTGCTGGAGCGGACGAAATTCGATAGCTGCATCATTTTCACGAGCACGAAAGTCTATGGCCGACAAGATCGCGCACCAACTCAAGGACCTGAAGCATGCGGTGGTGGCGTTGCATTCCAATCGCACGCAGCGAGAACGCGAAGAGGCGCTCGCGGGATTCAAGATGCGGAAAATACGAGGTGCTCGTCGCCACCGACATCGCGGCGCGCGGGCTCGACATCGCCGGTGTCAGTCCACGTCATCAATTACGATGTGCCCGGGCATCCAGAAGACTACGTGCACCGCATCGGCCGCACCGGGCGCGCGCTCGCGGTCGGCGACGCCTTCACGCATCTTCACGGCCGAGGAAATCGATCACGTGCGCTCCATCGAGCGGTTCATCGGCGCGGGCATCCCGCGGCTGAAGCTGGAGAACTTCCCCTACGTTTACACCGCGGTTTTCAACGAGGACAAAATCCCGGCTGGCGGTCCCGGCAAAGGGGTGCGCACTCTCGGTGGTTATTCATTCGGAGGCCGACGGCGGAGGTAGCGGCGCGGCCGGGTCGGCTGCTGCAGCACCCGCTTTTGCCACGAGATGCGCCTCGATTTCCGCAAGGATTTTCCGCGAGGGCTCGGTCTCGAATTTGTAGTCGTCCACGTGGAACTGCCCTCGCCGCCCGCCGAGTTCGTAGCGGATCACCGCGATCCCCTTTTTGTCCCACTGCTTTTTTCCAACGCCGGTGATCGCGCCGAAAGGCACGCGCGTTCCCGCCGGCGTCAGAATTCCTTCTTCGTCGCTCCGGATCACGCGCCCTTTTTGCGTGAGCCAATATAATAGAGCGATGACCCCGAGCGCGCCGGAGAGAGCACTACAGACGAACTGCTCGGTCAGTTTGCCATGATCCCAGCGCACCTCCGGGGGTGGTCCGGTCGGATGGTGCTCCTTGATGAAGGCGTCCCACTCGTTAGCCTTGAGGCCGAGCTGCGCCGCGCGCGCGGGCCACTCGCTTTCGCGCCCGGCGTCGACGTAGCTTTTCCATTCCTGGTAGCGCACGTTGGCCCGCGGGTAGCCGACCGCGCCGTCGTAAAAAAAATACCCGCTCACGGCCAGAAGCATGATCGCCACGAGCAGCTTTTGCTTTTTCCAGATCGACGAGATGCGGGCTTCGGCAGGCATTGGTGGGCGGAGTTTCAGACGGCGGGCAAAGCGCTGACGAGCGCAAAGTATGCGCCGCCAGTGCGGCCGCGGCCAGCCGCTCGCGGATACGCGCGATCGCCCAGCGGGCGTGCTCGGCGATCAGCGGCTCGGGATCGCGCGCGGCGCCTTCGAGCGCGGGCAGATCCTCGGCGGTGCCGACATTGCCGAGCGCCACGCAGACGTTGCGCAGGAAGCCGCGGCGCTTGATGCGCTTGATCGGCGATTTGCGAAAAAGCGCGCGAAATCCGTCGTCGTCGAGCGCGAGAAAATCGCGCAGCGCCCAGCTCGTGCACGAACGTCGCGCGCGCGAAAGCCGACTCTCGCGCGAGCTCGCGCAAAGCGATTCCACGGGCAGGCGTCGAGGCAGTCGTCGCAGCCGTAGATGCGGTCGCCGATCAGCGGTCGCGGAGCTTCCGGGAATGCTGCCTTTCAGCTCGATCGTGAGATAGGAAATGCAGCGCCGCGCATCGAGCTGGTGCGGCGCGGTGATCGCGCCGGTCGGGCAGGCGTCGATGCAGCGCGTGCAGCTCCCGCAGCGATCCGGCAGTCGGCGCGTCGGGCTCGAGATCGAGCGTCGTCAGGATTTCCGCGAGGAAGAACCAGGTGCCGAGCTTCGGGTGAATGAGCATCGTGCTTTTGCCGTGCCAGCCCGCGCCGGCGAGCGCGGCAAAGTCGCGCTCCAGCACCGGCCCGGTATCGACGTAATGCCGCTGCCGTCCGCCCGCGTGCGGCGAGCCAGTCGTCGAGAACGCGCAGCTTTTTCTCGATCAGGTCGTGGTAGTCATCGCCCCAGGCGTAGCGGGCGATGCGCCCGTCGCGGGCCGCGAGACTGTCGAGACGCCGAGGCCCGGAGAGTCTGAACTTGAACGCGCTCTTCGCCTTCCTCGGCTCCTCGGCGTCCCGGCGGTTCATTCTTCGCCAGATAGTTCATCGCCAGCACGACCACCGATTTGCGCGCCGGGCAGCACCTGTTCCGGATCGGTGCGGCGGTCCTCATTTCGCTCCAGCCACGCCATCTCGCCGGCGCGACCCTCGGCCAGCCAGGCGCGAAACTCCGCCGCATGCGGCGGCGTCGTCGCAGCGGGCGATGCGGCAGAGATCGAAGCCGAGATCTTCGGGCGAGCGCGACGAGCTCTCCTTTCACGCCGCAGCTCTGCCACGAAAAGGCCCGGCGCGCCTCCGCGATCACCGCTTCCGCCGCTTCATCGTGTGCGAGCTGCGTGGTATCGAGCGTGAATTGCGCCGCCACTTCGTAGAACGCTCCGCCGCTCCGCCAGCATGCGGCTCACCGTCTCGCGCGGATTCTCGGTCTGCAGAAGCGGGCGCTTCGTGTTGCGCGAGACGCGCTCGAAAATCACCTCCTCGCTCGCCGTGAGCCACACGACGAAACCCGAGCTCGCGCAGCAGCGCGCGATTTCGCTCGCGCAGCACGATGCCGCCGCCGGTCGCGATCACGCACCGATTCACTCGCCCGAGCGACTCCAGCGCCGCTGTCTCCAGCTCGCGAAACTGCGCCTCACCGTGCTGCGCGAAAATCTCCGCAATCTCCATCCCGCCGCGCTCCACGATGCACCGCGTCCGTATCGACGAATTGAAAGCCCAGCCGCTGCGCCAGATCGCCGGCCGATCGACGATTTCGCCGCTGCCCATGAAGCCGATGAGGACGATGTTTTGGCGCTCCGTCACAGCTCACTTTCTGGCCGCGACCCGCACGAGGGAAGGGCAAAGATGAAGTCAGTGCCTCACCACGTCGACTCGAAGTGAACTTTCACCGCGATGCGGCGAAGCAGCGACGGCAAGAAAGGCAGACAGGCATCAGACTCCTCACTCAGACTCACTCGGCTTTGCACCTTCGCGGTGATAGATCTCCGCCCATCTGCGATGCCGCGGTTTCCAATCGCACTTTCTAAATTCCCGCTGCCCGCTTCAATACGCGGCCCATGAATTCAACCACCGCCGCCCCTCTCGTCGCCGTCATCATGGGCAGCAAGTCCGATTGGGAGACGATGCGCCATGCGGTCGGAGATGCTGGAGCAATTCGGCGTCGCCGCACGAGCGCCGCGTCGTCTCCGCGCATCGCACGCCGGAGCTGATGGCGCAGTTTGCGCGCGAAGCCGCGGGGCGGGGGATCCAGGTCATCATCGCCGGCGCCGGCGGCGCGGCGCATCTGCCCGGGATGGTCGCGGCGCACACCGCGCTGCCGGTGCTCGGCGTGCCGGTGGAGAGCCGCGTGCTGCGCGGCGTCGATTCGCTGCTTTCCATCGTGCAGATGCCCGCGGGCATCCCGGTCGCGCACGCTCGCCATCGGCGACGCGCGGGCGCGAAGAACGCCGCGCTGCTCGCCGTCGAGCATCCTCGCGCTGCACGACGAGCGAGTTGCGCGCGGCGCTCGAGCGATTTCCGCGCAGCAGACCGCAGAAGTGCTCGCGCGACTTGGAATGAGCCTGCAGACGGTCGTCAGCGACGCTCGCTCGCCACTGAGCACAGCCTTCACTGGCTGCTTCTACGCCGTTTTCCCCGGCAGCACCGTCGGCGTCATGGGCGGCGGCCAGCTCGGGCGCATGTTTGCCATCGCCGCGCGGCGCATGGGCTACCGCGTGCACACCTTTTCGCCCGACGAAGACACGCCGACCGGCCAGCTCGCCGATCGCGAAGTCGCCGCGCGCTACGACGACGCGGAGGCGGTGCGCGACTTCGCGCGCGGCGTCGATGTGCTGACCTTCGAGTTCGAAAACATCCCGACGCAGACGCATCGAGTGGGCCGCGGAGTTTTGCGACGTGCGCCCCGCCGGACGCGTCCTGCACATCTGCCAGCATCGGCTGCGCGAGAAGGAATTCCTCGCCGGCGCGGGCCTGCCGCTGCCGCGCTTTGCGCGCGGTCGACCAGCGCGGCGGAACTCGCGGCTGCGGTCGCAGCGACATCGGCACTGCCCGCGGTGCTGAAGACCGCGGCCTTCGGCTACGACGGCAAGGGCCAGCGCAAGCTCGCGCCGCGGCGACGATCTCGGCGCAGCGTGGGCAGCCCTTCGGCGGCAGGCGCGCGGTGCTCGAAGCAGTTCGTCGCATTTGACAAGGAGATCTCCGTCATCGTCGCGCGCGGCGCTCGACGGCGAGATGGCGACCTATCCCGGTCGTGCGAAAACGTGCATCGCCAATCACATCCTCGACGTGACCATCGTGCCCGGCGGCGATCGCGGCGGAGGTCGACGCGCAGGCGCGCGACGCTCGCCGGCGCAGTGGCGGAGAAGCTCGACCTCGTCGGCCTGCTCGCGGTCGAGATGTTCCTCGCTCGCGGACGGCTCGCTGCTGATCAACGAACTCGCGCCGCGCCCGCACAACAGCGGCCACTTTTCCTTCGACGCCAGCGTCACCAGCCAGTTCGAGCAGCAGCTCCGCGCGGTCTGCGGCCTGCCGCTCGGCTGCACCGAATCGCTGCGCCCGGCGGCGATGGCCAATCTGCTCGGCGATCTCTGGGCGCGACGGCGAACCGGACTGGGCCGCCGCCGCCGCGCTGCCCGAGGTGAAGATCCATCTCTACGGCAAAGCCGAGCGCGCGGCCCGGTCGGAAGATGGGGCATCTCGTGGCCTTCGGCGCAGCACGGCGGATGCCGCAGCGACACGCGTGCCGCGCGGCGCGCGAGCCGCCTTGACCGCGCAGATGACGGCGCAAGACCGCGAAGATCGGCGCGCTGACGGAAACAGCTCTCGCTGACAATGACACGCTCGCGCGCCGCCAGCGGTCATCGCGGCTCGCGATGCGAACTGCGCTCGCCGCGGGCGAACCCGTCGCGCTGCCGACGGAGACGGTCTACGGGCTCGCCGCCGATGCGCTGCGACCGGATGCCGTGGCGAAGATTTTCGAGGCGAAGGAGCGGCCATTTTTCGATCCGCTCATCGTCCATCTGCCGGATCGCGACTGGCTCGAACGGCATACGCGACGATCCCGGCGCGAGAGCCGCGCGCTCGTCGAGGCGCTGATCGCGAGATTCTGGCCCGGCCCGCTCACGCTCGTGCTGCCGCGCCGCGACGATCGTGCCGGACCTCGTCACCGCCGGACTCGACGACCGTCGCGGTGCGGATGAGCGCGCATCCGGTCTTCCGCGCGGTGCTCGAGCGCTTTCGGCAAACCGCTCGCCGCGCCGAGCGCGAATCGCTTCGGCCGCATCAGCCCGACGACCGCGGCGCATGTGCAGAGCGAACTCGGCGGGCGCATCCCGCTCATCGTCGATGGCGGCGCGACCGAGCACGGCTCGAATCGACGATCGTGGCGGTGGACGGCGGAACGTCTGCGACTGCTGCGCGCGGGACCGATCACGCCGGAGGATCTGGCGGAGGTTTGGACGCAACTCCGCGTCGACGCCGGCAGCTCCGCCAGCAGGAGTCGGAAATGGCCGAGTTCCTCGCAACGCTGCACTCCGGAGGCTGCCCGCGGCGAATCGATCGAAGCGCCCGGCCAGCTCAAGAGCCACTACGCGCCGCGCACGCCGCTGCGTCTTGACGCCGGAGCCGCTGGACGTTCGCGCAAACGGCGAAAGCTCTGCGCGGAAGATCGGACTGCTCGCGTGGCGGCACGACCCGACGGACATGATTTCCAGCACGTCGAAATCCTCAGCCCGACCGGCGATCTGCGCGAAGCCGCGGCCACGCTTTTCGCCAAGATGCGCCGTCTCGATGAGGCCGGCCTCGATCTGCATCCTCGCCGAACCGGTGCCCGAGAACGGACTCGGCATTGCCATCATGGATCGTCTCCGCAAGGCTGCCGCCGAACATGCGAGCTGAAGCTCCGACTCGCGCGCTGCTTGACGCGATCCGCCATCCGGAAATCCGCGTCGATCATGGCTGAAGACTCAAAGCTCACCGAAGATCAGCACGAAGGCGGCGGGAATCGTCGGGCTCGCGGTGATGTGCAGCCGCGTGCTCGGCCTGATCCGCGAGCAGATCTTCGCGTGGCTCTTTGGCGGCGGGCAGGCGATGGACGCCTTCACCGTCGCCTTCCGCACGCCGAATCTGCTGCGCGATCTTTTCGCCGAAGGCGCGCTCTCGACGGCGTTCGTCACCACCTTTTCCAAGAAGATCGCGACGGACGGCGACGAGCGCCGCGTGGCGGCTGGCGAGCAAGGTCGGCGACGCTGACGCGTCGTCTTCATGAGCGTGATCGTGCTGCTCGGCATCGCTCGTCGCGCCGTCAGCTCGTCGCGATCCTCGCGCCGCGGCTTTCGACGCCGGGCAAGATGCGGAGCTCACCGCGCAGCTCGCGCAGATCATGTATCCCTTCATCCTGCTCGTCTCGCTCGCCGCGCTGGTGATGGGCATGCTCAATGCGAAGCAACGTCTTCGGCGTGCCGGCGATGGCGTCGAGTTTCTTCAATATCGGCTCGATCGTCGGCGGCGTGGCGCTCGGCTGGTGGCTCGATCCGACGTTCGGACCGACGCGCGCTTATCGGCCTCGCGCTCGGCACGCTGCATCGGCGGCGCGCTGCAACTCGCGGTGCAGATTGCCGTCGCTGCGGCGCGTCGGCTATCGCTTCCGGCCGGACTTCGACTGGCGCGATGACGGGCGTGCGCACGATCCTGCGTCTGATGGGGCCGGCGATCATCGCGGCGAGCTCGGTGCAGGTGAATGTGATGATCAACACGTGGTTTGCCTCGTAGCTCGAAGACGGCACGGTCTATCTGGCTGAACAATCGCCTTCCGGCTCATGCAGCTCCCGCTCGGCATCTTCGGCGTGGCCATCGGCACGGTCACGCTGCCGCTGCTCTCGCGGAGCATGGCGGCGGGAAATCGCGAGGAATTTCGGCGCGTGCTCGCGCGCGGCATGCGGCTGGCCTTCCTGCTCACGATGCCCTCGACGGTCGGCCTGATGATGCTCGCGCGGCCGATCATCAGCCTGCTCTACGAGCACGGAAAATTCAGCGCCCACGCAGACGACGCAGGCGGCCGTGGCGCTGCAGTGCTACGCGCTCGGGCTGTGCGCGTATTCCGGGATGAAGGTGCTCGCGCCCGCTTTTTACGCGATCGACAAACGCAACACGCCGATGGTCGTGAGCTTCATCTCCATCGGGCTGAACCTTTTGCTCAACTGGCTTTTCACCTTTCACCTCGAGCTGGGGCACCGGGGGCTCGCGCTCTCGACCGGGCTGCGTGGCGCTGACCAATTTCATCGCGCTCTACGCGCTGATGCGGCGGGAAACGGGCGTGCTCGAGACATGGCGGATGTTTCGCACTCTGCGCAAAGTGCTGGTCGCGAGCGCGGCGCTTGGCGCGGTCTGTTGGGGGGCTCAGGCGACGATGCTCACCGACTGGGCGGCTTGGATTTCCCGCTCCGCGCGACGTATTTGATTGTCACCATCGCGGTGGCAGGCGCCGTGTTCTTTGGCTGTGCGCTCGCCTTACGAGCTCGAGGAATTGGATGACGTCCAGGCAGTTCTGCGCCGGAAGCTCGGACGTTTTCTGAAGCGATGAAGCACTTTTTTCCCTCGCGGTTTGGTGGTGAAAATCTTTGCGCCGTCGTGAGCATCCGCGGGTAAACTAGGGCCCCGACCCAATTTAAAAATGATGCGTACTCTCTGGCTCAAAGCTGCACTCGTGATCGCCGCCGTCTGGCTCGTCGCCGGCGGCGTTATCTGGCTGGCGCGCGCGTCGAAGCCGACGCCGGAGTCGCTGGAACGCTTTGTCGAGGCTCATCCGCTGACCGCGGGCAACCACGCGAAGGTTCTCGAGACAGTCGCGAAACAACTCAACGAACTCAGCTACGAGGAGCGGCGAGAGGTGCGGCTCGGACGAAAGCTCGATGGCTTTTTTCGCCAGCTCGACTCCGACGAGCAGGCGCGTTTTCTCGATCTCACGTTGCCGACGGGCTTCAAGCAAATGATGGAAGCGTTCAACAAAATGGAGCCGGAAAAGCGGAAACGATTCGTGGACAAGGCGCTCGAGGAAATGAAGCAGCGCGAGGGCGAACCGCCGCCTCCGGTGGCGGATGAATCGATCCGGCAGAAGATGGTCCAGCAAGGATTGAAGTCGTTTTACAGCGACGCGAGCGCGGAGGTGAAAATGGACGTCTCGCCGCTCATCGAGCAGATGCAGAAGAAACCTGCAGGGTCGCGATGAATCGGCGCGTCCGCGAGGCGGCGTTCACGCTCGCTCGAGTTGCTCGTGGTCATCGGCATCATCGCGGTGCTCGCGGCGCTGTCGTTCCCGGCTACGGCGCGGATTCAGGAGTCGGCAAAGGCGACGGCGTGCGTCTCGAATCTGCGGCAAATCGGCGCGGCGCTTTCGATCTATCTCAGCGAAAACGAATGACCGATGCCGGAGCTGAAAGCCGGGCGCGAAATGCTCTCCGACGAAGGCGCCGGTGATCGACAACACGCTCGACAAATACGTGACCAACAAAGGCGTTTTCGCGTGTCCGGCCGATCGGAAGCTACGCGCGGCAATCGGGCACGAGTTACCATCTGGAACATCGCGCTCAACGGCCAGCCGCTCGGCGGGAATCAACTTTCTCAAGCTCAGCGACGAGCACGAGCCGCGTCCCGATCCTGGCGGACAAGGAAGGCTTTCACCCGTATCTCGAAGACGAAGGTCAACCTGCTCTACGCCGACGGCCACGCGTCGAAGGACATCAGCTTCGTCGCCGCGCCGCAGTAGGGTGTGCGCCGCAGATTAGCGCGGCGCGGCGGCTGCGGCGTCGGTCTGGAGCTGGGAGAGCAACTGCTGATAGCGCGCTTCGTCGCGCGTGTAGGCGGCGAGGGCAGCGGTGTCGCCGGGTTTCAGGGCGACGCGGCGCGCTTCGAGGGCATGGTAGATGCGCTGAATGGCTTCGTGCCGGACTTCGATGGGCTTGGTTTTGTTCGCAGCGATGGCGTCATCGCTGTCGGCAGCGGCGGGCGCGGCGGCAGCTGTAGGTGTGCGCTGGGTAAAGCGCTCCACGAGTTTGTTGCGTTCCACCGCCGGCAACTGCGCGAGCTTCTGGCTCAACTCGCCCCAAGCGCGGAAATCGATCGGCTGCGGCAGCACGCGCGTTGCGGCGACCTGTCCGGCGGCGGTCAGAATCCAGGAGATCAAAACGAACCCGATCGCGCCTCCGACGCCCATTTTGTAGACCTTCATCGGGCAGCCGAGGACCACGACGATCGCGAGCATGATGCCGACGACAATGGCAGCGAAAAGGAGCGCGTTGGACGATTGCTTCACCCCGTAGCCAGCGGTGAAGGCGAAGAGGATGGCGACGCCGAGCGTGGAGAGGAGGTAAAATGCCCAGAGCTTCAACGCGTTTAAAATGCTTCCGTGCTCGCGGGTGATGAGATTTGAGGAAATCCAGTAGGCCACGATCGAGATCGCCTGCAGGACTGCGAACCAGAGGAGGAAGAATCCGGGCCGAAAACCCGCGACGATTCTCTCGTAATCCGCGGTAAGCGCATCAGCGCTGGGGAGCGCTGAGGGCACGGCGGCTTGGAGCGCGGGCAGGAGGGCCGAGAGGGAAAAGAGTTGCATGCGGCGCGACGCTACCGAAAACGTCCCGCGTTCAAAGCGCGTTCTCCTTTTCCAAAAATGATCGAACTCCGCGGCCTCGCCAAAACCTTCCGCGGAAAGCAGGCGCTGCATCCGCTCACGCTCGAGGTCGGGCGCGGCGAAATCTTCGGCCTGCTCGGGCACAATGGCGCGGGAAAGAGCACGACGTTCGGAATGATGCTCGGGCAGATTTATCCCGACTCGGGCGAGGCCTTCATCGGCGGAATTTCCGTGCAGCGGCAGCGCTCGCGCGCGCTGGCGAAAGTGGGCGCGATTTTCGAGGCGCCCGGGTTTTACGACTACCTCAGCGGCTGGCGAAATCTCGAAATTCTGGCGGCGTATTCAGCGCGCGTTTCCCGCCGCGAACTCGAGGAGGCGGTGGAAATCGTGGGGCTCACCAACCGCATCACCGACCCGGTGCGGACCTACAGCCACGGCATGCGGCAGCGGCTCGCCCTCGCGCAGGCGCTGGTCCCGGCGCCGGAACTCGTGCTGCTCGACGAGCCGACGGAAGGACTCGACCCCGAGGGCATTCACGAGATTCGTTCGCTCATCCAGAAGCTCAGCCGCGAGCGCGGTCTGACCGTCCTCTTTTCGTCCCATTTACTGAGTGAGGTCGAGCAACTCTGCGACCGGGTCGCGGTGCTGAATCAAGGCCGCAAGATCTTCGACGGACGCTGGAGCGAGATCGCCTCGGACACCGTGCAGGTGCGGCTCGGCGTGGATGATTGGGAAAAGGCCGCGGCGGCTCTTTCGGAACACCCCGGCGTGAAGATCATTGAGCCGGGGCTGATCGGCGCTCACCGACGAAGCACAGGTCGCCGATGTCGTGGAAAATCTCGTTGCCGCGCGGGTGCGCCTCAGCGCGGTCGAGCCGGTGCGACGGAGCTTGGAGCAGATTTATCTGGAAATGATCGGGACGAAATGAAGCAACCGCCGCCCTCTCGATGACGCTCTTTTTTCACCAACTCCTCGGCGAGCTGCAGAAGCTTTTCGGACGCAAGCGAACCTACATCGGCTTCGGCGCATTTTTCGCGATCGAGATGCTCGTGCTCGCGCTGCTGCAACTGCCGAAAGTGCAGAACTCGTTCCGCCGCCTGATCGAGCGCGAGGGTTACGGATTCGAGCAGTATTTTTCCGGGCTAACGCTCGCGTTTCTGATCTTGAGCTGGACGATCTTCCTGCTTGGAGCGCTGTATTTATCGCTGATCGCGGGCGATGTGGTGAGCAAGGAGGTGGAGGAAGGAACGATGCGGATGACGCTTTGCCGGCCGATTTCACGCGTCCGTTTGCTCCTGCTTAAATATGCCGCGTGCGGGATTTACACACTCGCGTTGATCGTCTTCATCGGGGTCACCGCGCTGGTCACGGGTCTTCTGCGGCAGGGCATCGGCGGGCTGTTCGTCTTCGCGCCGCTGGAGAATGTGATCGCGCTCTACGAGTTCGGCGATGGTCTCCAGCGCTACCTTTGCGCGCTGCCGCTGCTCGCGCTGAGTCTCATGACGATCACGTCGCTGGGCTTCATGCTTTCGTGTTTCAACATGAAGCCGGCGGCGGCCACGATCTGCACGCTCTCGGCCTTTTTCGTGGACTTCATTTTTCGCGGGATCCCGTATTTTGAGAGCATCAAATCGTATTTCCTGACGGTGCACATGGGGACATGGCTGAACGTCTTTCAGCCGCACGTCCCGCGGGTGCAGATGGTGGAGGATTACGCTTATTTGCTGGCGATTGACGCGACGTTCGTGGTGATCGGGATGCTGAATTTTCAGCAGCGCGACTTCAAATCGTAGGCTGCCGCGTAGAATCCGAGGCAAAACGTGCGTCACTTCCACAAAGCGGCGGCGAGGAAAAGCGCGACCATCGCGAGAGCAAGACCGACTTTGGCCAGCATGCCGGCGGTCGTGCCGATGAGGGTGCCCCACGTCGACTTGCCGGCGGGGAGCAGGCCTTTGCCGCCGAGCAATTCGCCGACGAGCACGCCGACCAGTGGGCCGACGAAGATGCCGACGAGACCGAAAAACAGCCCGACGATCCCGCCGATGATCCCGCCAATGGCGCCCCATTTCGTCGCGCCAAACCATTTCGCGCCGATCGAACCACTCAGTAACTCGACCGCAAACGACAGCAGCGTGAGCGCCGAGAGCGCACCGATCGTCCACCAGCCGACGCTTTGCCCCGCGCCGAGCATCAGCCGATGCAGCACTGCCGCGGCGAGGATGATCGTCGTCCCCGGCAGCAGCGGCACGACCGTCCCGACGAGGCCGACGAGCATCAAAAGCAGGGTAATCGTCCACCAGAGCGTGTTCATCAATTTAGTCGCATGGGAGATTTAGCATTTAGCATTTGTCCGCTGCGGCGGGCGAAAGTATCAAGCGCGCCCGCATCTCTTCATTAATCCTAAACCTCAAATCCCAAATCCATGGCTCTTCCCGTTGGCAGCAAAGCACCCGATTTCACTCTCAAATCCAAGACCGCCGACGGTCTGAAAGACGTGAAGCTCAGCGATAATTTCGGCAAGAAAAATACGCTCGTGCTTTTCTTCCCGCTCGCCTTCACCGGCGTCTGCACGCCGGAAATGTGCGACATCAGCGGCGGCCTGAATTCCTACTCCGACCTGAATGCCGACGTGATCGGGGTGAGCGTGGACAGCCCCTTCGCGCAGGAAGCGTGGGCGACGAAAGAGAAGATCGGCGTGACGCTCGCGAGCGACCTGAACAAGACGACCGCCACGAATTACGACGTGCTCCTCGATGACCTTGTCGGCCTCGGCGCGTCTCCGCGCGGGCGGCGTTCGTCGTCGATAAAGAAGGTGTCATCCAATACAGCGAGCAGACGCCGACGCCGAAGGATTTGCCGAATTTCGAGGCGATCAAAGCGAAGCTCGGCGAACTGAAATAGCGCGCTCTTGCCGGCAGCGTTTTGAACGTCCGTCGCAGTCGCGGCAGCTTGACGGCCCGTGCTCGGAGGGCGCGCGCTTGCCGGAATTACCGGACCGGGCGCTTGCGGCTTCGTGCTGCGTCCGCTTTCCTCTCAGTCCCAATTCACGATCATGAACGACGCATTTCAGACACTTCAAAAATTCGATCTCGGCGGCGGCAAATCGGGTCAGCTTTTTTCGCTGCCCGCGCTGGAGAAGTCCGGAATCGGACCGATCTCACGTCTGCCCGTCAGCATCCGCATCGTGCTCGAGTCGGTGCTCCGAAATTGCGATGGCAAAAAGGTCGGTGAGGACGATGTGCGACGGCTGGCGAATTGGAACGCGAAGGCGCCGGAGCAGGTTGAAATTCCGTTCGTGGTCGCGCGCGTCGTCCTGCAGGATTTCACCGGCGTGCCGCTGCTGGTCGACCTCGCAGCGATGCGCTCGACGGTGTCGCGGATGGGCCGCGACCCTAAAATGATCGAACCGCTCGTGCCGGTCGATCTCGTGGTCGATCACTCGGTGCAGGTCGATTTTTTCGGCTCGGCCGATGCGCTGGAAAAGAACCTCGACCTTGAATTCAAGCGCAACCGCGAGCGCTACCAGCTCCTGAAGTGGGGCCAGCAGGCATTCAAGACTTTCGGCGTCGTGCCTCCCGGCATCGGCATCGTGCACCAGGTAAATCTGGAGTATCTCGCGAAAGGAGTACTCGAGCGCAGGGGTGTTTATTTTCCCGACACGCTCGTCGGCACCGACTCGCACACGACGATGATCAACGGTCTCGGCGTGGTCGGTTGGGGCGTCGGCGGCATCGAGGCGGAGGCCGGGATGCTCGGCCAGCCGGTGTATTTTCTGACGCCGGAAGTCGTCGGCGTGAATCTCACGGGCAAGCTCAGCGAAGGCGTGACCGCGACCGACCTCGTGCTGCATCTCACGCAAATGCTGCGGAAGGCCAAGGTCGTCGGGAAGTTCGTCGAGTTCTTCGGAGAAGGCGCGGCATCGCTGCCGCTGACCGACCGCGCAACGATCGGAAACATGGCGCCCGAGTACGGCGCGACAATGGGTTTTTTCCCGATCGACGAGCAGACCGTTGCGTATCTCCGCGCGACTGGACGGCCTGAGGAATTGGTCACGGCATACGAAAATTACTACCGTGCGCAGGGCTTGTGGGGTGTGCCGCGGAAAGGCGAAATTGATTACACGATCGAGCTGGAACTCGATATCGCGACGGTCGTCCCGGCGGTGGCCGGACCGCGCCGCCCGCAGGATCGGATCGCCTTGCCGGAACTCGGAGACACCTTCCGACAACTCTTCGGCAAATCGGTGGCCGACGGCGGCTACAACAAAGACATCGCGGAAATCGGGCAGCGATATTCCGTGCATCTCAACGGCGGCGCGCTGAGGGACGACGCGCACCTTTTCTCCACGGACGCACGCGGCGAAGCCAATCACATGGTCGAGGGCGCGCCGCAAAACGTGGCCGAGATGGTCACCAACCGCCCCACCGCCACCCCGGCGCACGACCTCAGTGCTATCTCCGCCACGCCTCACGCGGACACCGAATCGCAAATCGGTCACGGCAGCGTGCTCATTGCGGCGATCACGAGTTGCACGAATACCTCGAATCCGAGCGTGATGCTCGCCGCGGGTTTGCTCGCGAAAAAAGCCGTGGAGCGCGGGCTGCGTGTTGACTCGAGCGTGAAGACCTCGCTCGCGCCCGGCAGTCGCGTGGTCACCGACTACCTCTCGAAGACCGGCCTCCAGCCATACCTGGACACGCTCGGCTTCAACATCGTCGGCTACGGCTGCACCACCTGTATCGGCAACAGCGGACCGCTCCACGCGCGCATCGAGGAGGCGATCACGTCACACGATTTGATCGCGGCCAGCGTGCTCAGCGGGAACCGCAACTTCGAGGCGCGGGTGCATCAGAACATCAAGGCAAACTTCCTCATGTCGCCGCCGCTCGTCGTCGCGTTTGCGCTCGCGGGTCGCGTCGATCTCGATCTGAGCAGCGACGCACTCGGCAAGGATAGCAGCGGCAACGACGTCTTCCTCCGCGACCTCTGGCCGACCCTCGATGAAGTGCAGAGCGCGATGAGCAGCGCGCTTTCGCCCGATGTTTTCCGCAAGCTCTACAGCGACTTCGCCGAGCAAAATCCCAAGTGGAACGAGATCCCAGCTAGCACCGGCGAGGTGTATGCGTGGGATCAGCACAGCACCTACATTCAGGAGCCACCGTTTTTCAAAGACTTCAGCCTCGTCGAGGGGACCATCTCGGAGATCAAGCATGCACGGGCCTTGGGCATCTTCGGCGACAGCGTAACGACCGATCACATCAGCCCTGCGGGTGCGATTAAAAAGACCTCCCCGGCCGGGCAATATCTCATTGAGCACGATGTGCAGAGCGAGGATTTCAACAGCTACGGCAGCCGCCGCGGCAACGATCGCGTGATGACGCGCGGCACCTTTGCCAACGTGCGCATCAAGAATCTGATGGTCCCTGGCGTGGAAGGCGGCGTGACCAAGCACCAGCCGAGCGGCACGGTGATGGCGATCTTCGATGCCGCGATCAAATATCAATCCGCTGGGACCCCGCTCGTGATCTTCGCCGGGCAGGAATACGGCACCGGCAGTTCCCGCGATTGGGCGGCAAAAGGGACGAAGCTGCTCGGCGTGAAGGCTGTCGTCGCGGCGAGTTTCGAGCGAATTCATCGGTCGAATCTCGTGGGCATGGGCGTGCTCCCGCTGCAATTTCCGGAGGGCATCACCGCGCAAACGCTCGGACTCGATGGCACCGAAACCTTCGACATCATCGGCCTCGGCGAGAATCCGAAACCAATGAGCGACCTCACGCTCATCGTGTATCGGCAGGACGGTTCCGCGCAGGAGATTCCGGTGCGCAGCCGCATCGATACCGCGATCGAGGTCGATTACTACCGACACGGCGGCATCCTTCCCTTCGTCCTCCGGCAGCTCCTCGCGGAGGCATGAGCGGAGTGAAAGTGAGTGCTTTTACTGCGCGTCGCGCCGCTCCATTTCCAAGTGGGGTCCTCCATCCGGAGGAAAGCTCCGTGACTTCTCACCGATGACCGCACCTGTGACTCTAGGACAGCTTCTGCTCACGGGCGTTCCCGGCACGGTCCTCGATGCCGAAACCGCCGCCATTTTTCGCCGGATCCAACCCGGTGGTTTCATTCTTTTCGGCAGGAACATCGAGAGTCCCGGACAACTGCGAAAGCTCATCGATGACCTGCACGATCTTTGCACCATCGAGCCGATCATCACGATCGATCAGGAAGGTGGGCGCGTCTCGCGACTGAAGCTCATCGGGAACGAACCACCCAATGCCAACGCGCTGCGCGACCGTGGCGACCTCGCGCTCATCGCCCGGCACGGGCGCATCACCGGGCGGCTCCTGCGGATGTTCGGGTTCAATCTCGACCTCTGTCCCGTGCTCGACATCTCATTCGACGACGACGCCGACAACTCCCTCCGCGGCCGCTGCTACGGCAATAACGTCCCCCAAGTCATCGCCAACGCCACCGCCTTTAACGACGGCCTCCGCGCCGAGGGCGTGCTTAGTTGCGGCAAGCATTTTCCCGGCTACTCACGCGCCCCGCTCGACGCCCACCACGAGCTCCCCACGATCGCCCTCTCCCGCGACGAACTCGAAGCCCACGAGCTCGCGGTCTTCCGCCATTTCTGCGCCAGCGAGACGAGCCCCGTCGATTCGATGATGATCGGCCACGCCTTCTACCCTGCGCTCGAAAAAGGCGAGACGCCGTCCTCGCTCAGCCGCGCCGTCATTACTGATCTGCTCCGCGGCGAGCTCGGCTTTCGCGGCCTGGTGATGACCGACGATCTCGACATGGGGGCTATTCTGAATCACTTCGGCCTCGAGGAAACCATCCGCCTCGCCATCACCGCCGGGAACGATCTGGCGATGATCTGCCACCGGATTCCCTGCGTCGAGGAGGCGCTCGGGTACCTCGAAAAAGTCCCGCACCCCGAACTCGATCGCGCGCTGGAAAATGTGGCGACTTTCAAAAAGAAAATGACCCCCGCCGACCCGTGGGACGAAGCGGAATTTCGCCGCCGCGACGCGGAAGTGTGGGACCTGCGCGTGGCGACGCTCGGGCCCGAACTCGCCGCCCAGCGCAGCCCCGAAGACGGTGCGCGGTCGCCGGTTGAGATTTACTGATCCGGCGCACATTCTCGGGGTTTGAAGCCGCTGCTCACAGGCGTCATGGCACCGCCGACGCGGTTTGCGGTTTCTAACGGAAAGCTGCACTGCAGAAGCCGTTCGCATTTGCCGAACGGCGTTCCCGCCTGCATCTTCGCGGACTTTTCCAGCCATGCGCGTCACGCTTTTCATCCCGTGCTTCATCGACTCGCTCTACCCGCACGTCGGCGTTGCGATGGTCAAAGTGCTCGAACGCCTCGGCCACGAAGTGTTCTATCCCGAGGGGCAGACCTGCTGCGGCCAGCCGCCTTTCAACTCCGGTTATTGGGACGAAGCGCGCGTCGTCGCCGCGCGGCAAATCGCGTTCTTCAAAGACGCGGAAGTGGTCGTATCGGCCTCGGGTTCTTGCGGCGCGATGTTCAAGAAATTCTACCCCGAACTCTTCCACGGAAAGCCGGAGGAACCGGCCGCGAAGTCCTTGTCCGAGCGGACGTTTGAGTTTTCGGATTTCCTCGTGAACAAGCTCGGCGTCCGCGATGTCGGCGCAAAATTCGACGGACGCGTGACTTTCCACGATGGCTGCCACGGGCTCCGCGAACTCGGCACGCGCGAGGAGCCTCGGGAGTTGCTGCGCGCGGTGAAAGGGCTCGAACTCGTCGAGATGGGCGAGGGCGCGAGCTGCTGCGGCTTCGGCGGAATGTTCGCCGTGAAATTCCCCGAAATCTCGACCGCGATGGCCGAGGTAAAATGCCATTCGATCCTCGAAACCGGCGTCGAATACGTCGTCAGCAACGACTCGAGTTGCCTGATGCAAATCCAAGGCTGGCTCGACCGCAACAGCCCGCGCACGGTTAAGAGCCTGCACATCGCGGAGGTTCTCGCGCAACAATGAGCAGCCAGACTCAATTTCACCGCGACACCGAGCGCACCACCGCAGATGTGCCGCGCCGCGCCTTTGTTCGCAAGGCCCTGCGGGGGTATGAAGTCACGCGCGGGAAGACGGCATCGCACCTTCACCGACTGGCAGCAGGCGCGAGATGCGGCGGCGGAAATCAAGTACGAGGGGTCAATCACCTCGACCGCTATCTCGAGCGAGTTTGAGGAGAAATTCACCGCGCGCGGCGGAAAGGTTTTCTGGGCGAGCAACGAGCGCGCAGGCTCGGGAATACATCCTGAATCTCGCCCGCGAGCGCGGGGTGAAATCGATCGTCAAATCGAAGGCGATGACGAGCGAGGAAATCCACCTCAACGACGCGCTGGAAAAGGACGGCTACGAAGTGGTCGAGAGCGATCTCGGCGAATTCATCCAGCAGCTCAAGCACGAGCCGCCGTATCATTTCGTCTTCCCGTGCATGCATCTGAAGCGCGACGAAATCAGCGCGCTTTTCGAAAGGAACTCGGCAGCGCGAAGACCGATTCGCCCGAGGAACTGACGATGATCGCGCGCCGCTTCATGCGCCGGCACTTACATCGAGGCCGACATGGGCATCTCCGGCGGCAACTTCATCGTCGCGGAGACGGGCATGATTTCGATCACGGAAAACGAAGGCAACGCGCGCCTGACCACGGCGCTGCCGAAGATCCACGTCGCGCTCGTCGGCATCGAGAAAATGGTGCCGAAGCTCGCCGACCTCGCGCTGCTTCCTGCCGATGCTCGCGACCGCCGGCACCGGCCAGCACATCACCTGCTACAACTCGATGTACGGCGGCCCGCGCCAGCCCGGCGAGATCGATGGCCCGGAGGAATTTCACGTCGTGCTGCTCGACAATCATCGCACGCGCCTGCTCGCCGACGCCGAGCAGCGCGACGCGCTCCACTGCATCCGCTGCGGCGCGTGCCTGAATGTCTGCCCGATTTTCAAAAACATCGGCGGCCACGCCTACGGCACGACTTATCAGGGCCCGATCGGCTCGCGTCATCACGCCGCACTTCCGCGGCTTGCAGGATTGGAAGCACCTCAGCGGCGCGTCGTCGCTGTGCGGCGCCTGCACGGAGGCCTGCCCGGTGAAAATCGACATCCATCACCACCTCCTCCACAACCGCCGCAACGCCGTCGCAGAGAAGAAGGTGTGGTGGGAGCGGCTCATCTGGTTCGGCGTTCGTGAGCTGATGAAACGGCCGTGGGCGCTCAAGCTCGCGACATGCGCCTCGCGCCGCTCGGGCAAAAGCTGCATCCGCTCGTGCTCGGCACGCCGCTCGACCCGTTGCGCTGCGTGGACGAAGACGCGCGAGTTTCCCGCAAGCCGCGCCGCAAAGCTTTCACGATTGGTGGCGCGAAACGAAAGGCGCGCGAAATGAACGGCGACCGCGACAGCAATCCTCGGACGCATCCGCGAAGCGCTGCGCGCGCCGGCGCCGCGGCATCACGACGCCGCCGCCGACGCTCGGCGACGCATCAGCCGGTCACCGCGCCCTTCCGCGAATGGCTGCCCGCCGGTCGGTGCCAGCCTGCGAAGATCGATCGCGCTTTTCGCGAAGCAGTCCGAAGTGCTGCGCACGGAGTTCCTGCGAATGCGCTGATGCCGCCGCAGGCCGCCGCGCATCTCGCGGAGTCTCGCCGAGGCAAACGGCTGGAAACGACTCGCGCTCCATGTCGGCGCGCTGACCGACGCGATCGCCGGCGCATCTGCCCGCCGCGCTCGAGCAGCTTCGCATCGATGGCAGGCTACGACAAATGCCGCACTCGAAGCGTGCGACGCCGGGCTCACCGAATGCGAATCGCTCGTCGCGCAAACCGGCTCGGTGTGCGTGACGGCGCGCAGCTCCGGCGGACGCGCGCTCAGCGTGCTCCCGCCGCACCACATCGTCGATCGCCCGCCGCGAGCAACTCGTCCCGGACCTCACCGCCGCCTACGAGCATCTCGCGGAAAAATACGGCGGCAGCCTACCCGAGCTTCATCTCCTTCATCAGCGGCCCGAGCCGCACCGGCGACATCGAGCGCATCCTCGTCCTCGGCGCGCACGGCCCGAAGAAGCTGACCGTCCTCCTGCTTCCTTAGCCGCCGGGCTTGACCAATCGACCGCGCGGCGCATCCTGCCGCGATGCGTTCCTTCCTTCTCCCCATCTGCTTTTCCGGTGTGCTCGCGTCATCGGCCTTCGCTCACCCCGGCGACCGGAATCTCGCGCCTGCGGACGACACGGTTATCACCCTCGCGCAACTCACCGGCACGGCGTCACAGACTTTCCAGACCGTGCCGAACTGGGGCGAGATACCCGAGGGAGTGAATATCGGGCCGACGCACGGCGGTGTCGTCGTCGATAAAAAGGGCAACATTTACGTCAGCACCGACGGACCGAAAGGCATCCACGTTTTCGCGCCAGATGGAAAACTGCTGCGCACGATGGCACCCGAGTTTTCCGGCATCCATGGCGTCAGCATCCGTGAGGAAAATGGCGAGGAATTCATCTACGCCGCTCACCTCCGCGGGCATCAGGTTTTGAAGCTGACGCTCGAAGGCAAAGCGATTCTGACGATCCCGTATCCGCAGGAGGCGAACGCTTACCCGGAAGGAAAAGGCTACAGTCCGACGGGCGTCGCGGTCGCGCCCAGTGGCGATATTTTCGTCGTCGATGGCTACGGGCTATCGCTCGTGCACAAATTCGACGCGACGGGCAAATGGCTGAAGACCTTCGGCGGCAAAGGAAAGGAAGACGGCAAGTTCATGACTTGCCACGGCATCGTGCTCGACACGCGTTTCGGTGCGCCGCTGCTTTTGATCTGCGACCGCGAGAACCGGCGGCTTCAGCATTTCGACCTCGACGGTAATTTCGTGGGCGTGATCACGACCGACCTGCGCCGGCCCTGCTCGGCGTCGGTTCACGGTGACTTTGTGGCCATCGCTGAGCTTGAGGGGCGCGTGACGATCCTCGACAAAAAGAACGATCAAATCGCGCATCTGGGTGACAATCCAGACAAGTCGCTGTGGGCGAAATTCGACGCGCCGCCCGAGGCCTGGAAGCCCGGCATCTTTACAGCTCCGCACGGCATTTCCTACGACGCCGATGGCAATCTTTACGTGCAGGATTGGAATAAAACCGGCCGCGTGACGAAGCTGGTCAAGGCGTCTCCGGCCGCCACCGTCTCGCGCTGAGGCGGGGCGGTCGGGAGAAGGGAGAAACATCGCCGCAATGCCGCTCGGCGATCGTTACGCAGCCTGGCTCGCCGAGGGCGGACGCGCGCGGGAAAGCTTGCTGGGACACGTTCCCCGGCGTTTGACCGAGCATGAGTTGCAGGCGCATTGGTTTGCCGGTGATTTCGGGCGGGAGTTTACGACGACCGCCGGTGCAAGGGTGCGGATCGTGCAGTTTGGAGTCTGGAATTTCGAGTCGGGACCGGATTTCGCCGAAGCCGCCGTGTCGATCGAAGGTGCAGAAGCAATTCGCGGCTGCATTGAACTAGACCCGGACGCGCGCGATTGGGAACGGCACGGACATGCCACCAATCCGGCATACGAAAATGTGGTGCTGCACCTGTTCACGGAGCGCGGGACGCCGGAATTTTTCACGCGCACGCAGCGCCATCGTAATGTGCCGCAAGTGTTGCTCGATGTGACGAGCCTGACGCGCGTTGCTCCAAATCCGCTGCCGGAGGCCAAGCTTGGACGTTGTTGCAGTCCGCTCCGCGAACTTCCGGAGGTAAAGGTGCGCGAGATTCTGCTCGGGGCGGCGGAGTTCCGTGTGCGGCGCAAAGCTGCGACGCTGACGACGCTGGCCGAGCTGCACGGGGCGGATGAGGCACTGTTCCAGGCAGTCGCCGCGGCTCTCGGCTACAAGAGCAACAAGCTGCCGTTCACGCTCCTCGCGCAGCGTCTGCCGTTGCGGTTGCTTACCCGGGCGAAGACCGATGCGGATGCGCTTCTGTTTGGAGTGAGCGGGTTTTTGACCGCAACCGACCTCGGAAAATTCGACCAGACAACCAGGTCTTACCTGCGCGAACTGTGGGAAAAGTGGTGGCCGCGGCGCGCAGAATTTGAGCGGCTGGCCATTCCCGCGCGGCTCTGGAAAATGACCGGCCAGCGGCCAGCCAATCATCCGCAGCGGCGTCTCGCTGCACTCGCGCAGGTCGTCCGGCATTGGCCTCGGCTGCGCGCTTTGGCGAGAGAGTGCGACCCGAAGGCCCTGCACGAATTCTTTTCGAAACTGAGCGACGAGTATTGGGAACACCATTTCACGGTCACATCGAAAAGATCCGCTGTCCGCATGGCTCTGGTTGGCGCTTCGCGCGTGGTAGAATTGCTCGCCAACGTCTTCTTCCCGCTGGCCCTCGCCACCGATGAACGTCGCTGGGTCGGCTACCAAAGCTTACCCGCTGCCCCATCCAACCGTCGTGCAACAGTCGCTGCCATCCGGCTCTTCGGCGATCCTCGACACCGCTCTCTTTTAAATACCGCGGCGATGCAGCAAGGGCTTTTGCAAATTTACGAGGACTTCTGCCTCCAGGACGCTAGCGACTGCATCCACTGCCGATTTCCCGAGCAGTTAACCCGCTGGTAAGACCGCGAAGGAGCGGCCACGGGGGGAGCCCGTGGCCGCGGGAAGTTTACTTGTTGGCCGCGACGTTGATCACTGACGTAGCGAGCTTTGTGAGCTTCTTGTCAGTCGCGGTTTCCTCGTCGAGCGTCTTCTGAAGCAACTCGACGCCTTTCGCATCACCGAGGAGCTTGGCAAAGGTTCGGGCAGTTCCATACCCGGCCATCTCATAATGCTCGACGCGTTGCGCCGCGCCGATGAGTCCGGCATCGCGCACTTCGTCGTCAGCTTCCTCCTCGATCATTTCCGCCCCTTCTTCGAGGACGCCCTCCATGCCTTTGCACTTGGGTCCGCGGGTTGTTTGATCGTGGCTTTTCAAAAGCTGCTCGAGCCGAGCAGCCTGCTCCTTGGTTTCCTCCAGATGCAGCTTGAAGCCGTCCGCGAGTTCCGGATTCGTGGCAGCCTTCACCATCTTCGGGAGAGCTCGAATGATTTGCTTCTCGGCGCTGTAGAGGTCTTTGAGTTCTGAGATGTAGAGGTCTTTGAGGGTATTCAGTTCCATGACTAGTTGGTTCGTTTGGTGGTTGTTGTGACTACGTCTCGAGGGGTGGGTCGGCAGGTCCAAGCAACCTGCCGAAAGGACAAAAAAGGTGCCCGTAACTTAGTAAACGACGGTAACCCCAGATCGACGCTGGCGCGGCGCATCATAGACCCGCACGTCGCGGCGTCCGGAGTAGCGATCGTCATAATATCCGGGGCGGTCCCGATAGCCGGACCGATACTTCTGCACGTGCGTCGTGGTGTGCCGCCCGTCGTGGTAGCTCGGGCCACGGTGAGGGCCTCTGGAATACGCAAGCTCATCGACGCAGCCCGTAGTAGCAAACAGCGAACCGGCCAACAGACTGTAGAGGAGGAGCTTTTTCATACCCGGAGATCGAAAGTCGGTTGCTGGATGCTCTTCTCGTGCGGAGGATTTTTCTCGGTGTTGGGTTGCGGCTCCAGCGAAAACCCTGGCCGGATCGAGTCGGCGCCTAAATTCTCGAGAATTTTTGAGCGGAATCCCGCTGCGGCTGTCTGAACCAGCCCGATTTCCACAACGATGCTGCGCTGCCTGAAAGTTAGCCGTATTCTCGTCGCGCTGTGGGCTGTGAGCATTCCAGTCCTTTCCCCAGCGCAGTCCGATCCTGCCAAGGAGCCGAGCGTGGTCGCGGTGGGAAAGGCAATGCCGGCGGTGGTAAATATCAACACCGAGCGGGTCGTCCAGCGCACGGTTCGCGATCCGTATGAGGAGTTCTTGAATCAACTACTTTGGCGGGGCGATGCGTCCGCCCCCGGACTTTGCGCAGAAGGTGCAGAGCCTCGGCTCGGGTTTCATCGTCGATCCGGCCGGCTACATCGTGACGAATGAGCACGTCGTCGAGCGCGCGGCGGACCTGAAGATTTCGGTCACGACCGCAAACGGCAAGACCTACGACGCGCAATACATCACCGGCGCGCCGGACGTCGACCTCGCCTTCCTCAAGATCGAAAGCGAGACGACCGCTCCCTTTCATCAACCTCAAGCGATCTTTCGCCGAACCTCCTCGGCCAGACCGTGCTCGTGCTCGGCAATCCGCTCGGCTACGGCAGCTCCGTCGCCCGCGGCATCCTCAGCGCGAAGAACCGCACCATCACGGTCAACGAGATCGAATATCAAGGACCTGATCCAGACGGATGCGGCGATCAATCCGGGCAACAGCGGCGGACCGTTCGTCGATCTCAGCGGCAAGCTCGTCGGCGTCAGTTCGGTGAAGATGGCCTTCACGCCGCAGGGCGTGCCGACGCAGGGCCTCGGCTTTGCCATTCCGCGGCGAGGTCGTGCGGAAAGGTGTGCGAATTCAAGAAGATCGCGGCCGGCAAAAGGTGCCAGCAAGGCACCCGGCTCACCTCTGGCGCGGAAATTTTTTGGCCTGCAGCTCCAGGACCTCACTCCGGAGTTAGCGAGACGCTCGGCTACGAGCCCGGCTCGGCGTGCTCATCGCGGATGTCGATGCTGCAAGTCCAGCCGAAGCGGCGGGCATGAAGCAGGGGCTTGTCATCCACCAGGTCGGCCGCTATCGAAGTCGACCTCCTCCCAGCAGATCGAAGATCTGCTGGCACCAGTCGAGCTACCGGCTCGGTGGTCGATTTCACCGTGGGCGTCATCCGCCGGTCCGCGGGCAGAATTCGCGGCAGCTCCAGACCGTCAGTCTCACCGCGCGATAGTCCCTCAATTCCCCATGATCAAAGTCGAAAACCTGACCAAGCGTTACGCGGGCGATCACCGCGATCAACAATCTCAACTTCGAGGTCGAGAAGGGCGAGATCGTCGGCTTCCTCGGGCCGAACGGCGCGGGCAAAAGCACGACGATGAAGATCCTGACCAGCTATCTGCCGGCCACTTCCGGCACGGGCCACCGATCGCGGGCTTCGATGTCTTCGAGCAATCGCTCGAAGCGCGCCGGCGCCTCGGCTATCTGCCGGAAAACACGCCGCTCTATCACCGACATGCGCGTCGGCGAATACCTCCGCTACCGCGCGACTCTCAAGGGCGTGCCCGGGCGCAAAGTGAAGGAGCGCGTCGGCGACGTGCTGGAGCTGTGCAGTCTGCGCGACGTGGAGCGCAAGCTCATCGGCGCGCTCTCCAAAGGCTACCGCCAGCGCGTCGGCCTCGCCGATGCGCTCGTCCACGATCCCGATCTGCTCATCCTCGACGAACCGACGATCGGCCTCGATCCCGAACCAGATCCGGCAGGTCCGCGAACTGATCAAGAACCTCGGCGGCAAACGCACCGTGCTCATCTCCACGCACATCCTGCCCGAGGTGGAGATCATGTGCTCGCGCGTCATCGTCATTCACAAGGGACAGATCCGCGCGATCGACACCGCGGAGAATCTGCTGCAAGAATCACCGCACCGCGGGAGCATGCGCATCGAGGCGAAGGTCGAACGCTGACGATGCTCGCTCCATGCTGGCGCAGGTCCCCGGCGTCAAGGACGTGACGGAGGAAAAAGACGGCGATATCAGTTCCTTTAATCTCCGCTCGAGGCGAACGCCGACCCAGCGAGGAAGTCATGCATCTGGCCACAGCAGTCACTGGACGGTGCGCGAACTGACCCGCCGCCGGCCGACGCTGGAGGACGTCTTCGTCGAACTGACTCACTCCGATAGCTGACCTACTCCGTATGAAAACCTTCCTCACCCTCCTCGGCCGCGAGGTGAAGTCTCTTCTTCTACTCGCCCATCGCCTACGTGGTGCTGTTCTACTTCCTGTTCCTCTCGGGTTCAACTTCTACTCGGGCGTCAATGATCTTCGAATCGAGTGAACGGCTATCCGACGAGGTCACCGTCGTCGAGGCGTTCTTCATGCCGGCGCTGTTCTGGTTCCCGTTCATCCTCAGTCTTTCCGCTCATCACCATGCGCACTTACTCGGAGGAGTTTCGCATGGGCACCTTCGAGACGCTGACCACCGCGCCGGTGCAGGACTGGCAGGTGGTGCTGGCGAAGTTCTTCGGCGTCTCTCATCTTCTACATGCATCCTCTGGGCGCCGAGCTTCTGCTCCTTCGTCGCGTCTTCCAGATGCATCACCGGCAAGGCAGGCGGCGAATGCCGCGGGAGCTTACGTGGGAGTTACCTCCTGCTCCTTGCTCTATGGGGATGTTCTACATCTCGATCGGCTGCCTCGCCTCGGCCCTGACCAAGGATCAGATCAATGCCGCGACGATCTCGTTCACCACGATCACGCTGATGCTTTTCATCGGCTTCCTGCCCGACATCATGAACATCACCGCACCCGCCGATACGGACATCTTCACCTACGTCTCCGCAATCCAGCACATGCAGGACTTTTCCAACGGGATCATCGATTCGCGACCCATCGTCTGGTATCTCTCGATGACGGCGCTGATCCTTTTCTCACCTTCCAGGTCTTCCAGTATCGGAAGTGGAAAGCTTAAACCTATTCGACCATGGCTAAAGCGACTCCCGTTCCTCCTCCGGCCAAAGGCGTCCGGATCAAGCGTGTGCAGATTGGACTCAATGTCTTCCTCCAGTTGCTCATCGTCCTCGGCATCGTTGGAATGCTAAACTTCATCGGCTTCCGTCAGTATCACCGTTGGGACTTTTCGCGGAACAAGAAATACCAACTTAGTCCGATGACGACGAACTTCCTGACCGGCTTGCAAAAGCCGGTGAAGGCCATCGTTTTCTTTAGTCCGAATGTGCCCATTGCCGGCGACGTGAGTCAGCTACTCAAGGAGTATGAGTATGCCTCGAGGAAGAAGTTCGAAGTCGAATTCGTTGACCCTTACAACAACATCCTGCGCGCAAAAGAACTGGCTGCGAAGTATAAGTTCGGAGCCAGCGACAATATTGTGATTCTTGATTACAACGGCCGAACGAAGTTCGTTAATGCGCAAGACATGGCGGTCTTTGATCAGCAGGACCAATTCGCCATGATGTCCGGGCAGCCCCCTCGCTTGAAGGCGTTCAAAGGCGAACAGGTCATCACCAGCGCGCTGCTGGAGATCAGCGAGGACAAACAAAACAAGGTCTATTTCCTGGCCGGGCATGGAGAGCCTGAAATCAATGCACCCACGGTCGCTACGTTCAAAGCCTACGCGGAGCGTCAGAATGTGAAGCTTGATACCCTGAGGTTGACCGACGTGGAGAAGATTCCCGACGATGCCACGGCGCTCATGATCTTCGGGGCGCGAGCGGATCTCTCAGACCGAGAGTTGAAGCTGGTCGGCGATTTTTGGAACAAGAATGGTCGGTTGATGGTGCTGCTTGATCCGGAGGGGCGTACTCCCCGGCTGGATGCCTTTCTCTCAGAGAATGGAGTAACCCCTACGCATGATCGCGTGCTGCGGACCGGCACTGGAATTGGGATGGGAGACAATCAACAAATCGGGCTCCGAACGATCGTGGTGGATTCGCCGACGGGAATGTTCGCGGAACAAGGCAGGGACATCACTAAGGAACTTGCCGGCATCAACACCCAAATGCTCGGCTCCACGGAGTCGCTACAGTTAGACCAGAAAAGGGCGCAGGCCGAGAATCTTCGCTTGATTCCTTTGTTGCAGTCGTCGAAAGATTTTTGGGGCGAGACTGAGTTCGCGGGAAAGAAGGAGACCCCTTTCTTCGATCCCAAGAAGGATCATCAAGGACCTCTAACCATTGCAGCGGCAGTGGAAAAGGGAGTGGTCGGCGATGCCCAAGTAAAGGTTGAGACGGCACGCATGCTGGTTGCAGGCAATGCTGGATGGCTAACCGATGATGGGTTGCGCATCGCGGAGGTGGGGATCGATTTTGCCATGAACAGCATGAACTGGCTGCTAAACCGCGAAACCTTGATCGGAATCCCCCCAAAGGCCAAAGAGGCTGTCCATTTGGACCTCGATGAAACCAAGCTGATGAAGCTTGCATTCACAGTTATTTTGATCATTCCCGGACTGGTTCTGCCGATCGGAATTGGCGTCTGGATCATGCGCCGTTCGTAACACTCCACCAATTCTCGATTCATGAAGTTTCGTTCGACCCTTCTTCTGCTTTTCGTGGCGGCTGGTATCTTTGTCTACGTCTGGTTTGTGGAAAACAAACGTCCCAGCGCAAAGGAGGTGCAGGAACGTGGCGAGCGTGTGACGCAGATCGATCGGGATAAGATTACCGCGATCTCGATCCGGAACAGTGAGTCCAAGATCGAACTGCGAAAGAAGGACAATGGCACGTGGCAGATGGAGGCACCGATCAAGGACCGGGCCGATATTTCTGTGCTCAATCAACTGTTCACCACGACTGAATCCCTGAAGCACGATGCGGTGATCGGTGCCGATAAGGGCGCGTCAAAAGAGCAACTCAAGGAGTTTGGGCTTTCGAATTCCGATACGCGCATCAAGTTGACCGGCGCTGAAAAGCCGGTGGAGCTGATTGTTGGCAAAGATGCGGCGGTGGAGGGGAAGACTTATGCCAAGCTCGAAGGATCAGGCACCGTCTATGTTGTCTCCAATGACCTTAAGAACCAGCTCACGAAGAAACCTGACGATTTCCGTGACCGGAAGTTGACTGAGTTGAATACCGCGCAAGTGAACAAGGCGGTGATCAGGAGCAGTGCGGGTGAACTGGAACTGGTGAAGAAGGACGGGCACTGGTCGCTGCTCAAGCCGCTCAACGCCCGGGGCGACGATTCAAAGATCGGGGACGTGATTTCACAAGCGACCACAGCCCGCATTGACACGTTCGTGGCAGATTCTGCCAACCTCGCGGCTTACGGATTACAGGATCCTCGGGGGACGGTGTCGCTTTACGTCGAAGACGCCGAGGAGCCAGTGGTGCTGCAAATCGGGGCGAATCCAAACGACGAGAAAGATAAGGAGAAAACCTACGCGAAGCTTTCGACGCGGGATTCTGTGGTGCTGCTGCCTAAAGCGATCGAGCAATTGCTGTCGATTCAGCCGAACGATTTGCGGGACAGGAATCTCGTTCGCGTGGAGCCGGATATTGTGGATCGGATAACAATTGAATCGACGGGTGCGGAGAAGATTGTGCTCGCACGCAAAGGCGAGGATTGGGTGCGAAAAGGAGACAAGGACGTGTCCGTAAACGGCGCAATGGCCAGCGCGTTGTTGTCAGCGATCCGCGCGGAGCAGGTGACCAAGTTTGTCTCGGACGTGGCGACGGAGCTGCCGAAACATGGACTCGATCAGCCGCAGGTGAAGCTGACGTTGAGCTCGTTCGCTTCCGAGAATACTGCGGAAGAAAAGGCGGGGGAGAAACCCATTGTCACGCTACTTTTTGGGAATATCGAAGGGGACACGGTCTTTGTGAAACTGGACGATGAGCCATTCATCCTCGCGGTCTCCAGGAAGATTCTGGACTCCATCCCCACCGATCCCATTCGCTGGCAGGATCTCACAATTTACAACTTCAAGCCGGAGGACATCACTTCGTTTGAGGTAGCGCACAACGGGCAGGCACCCGTCGCCTTGCAGCGGGAGAAAGATCAGTGGAAGCTTGCGAAAGGCGACGGCGCGGTGAATCAGGCTAATGCGCAGTCGCTCGTGAACACACTGGCGTCGCTGCGGTCGGTAAAGTGGAGTGGTCCCGCCAAGCCCGAGGATGGCTTCGAGAAGCCGAAGACTGTGGTCACTTTCAAGACTCTCTCGGCGTCCGGGAAGTTAACCTTCGGGGCAGCCACGCCAGACGCAATGTCACTGGCCAAAGCCGAGGGTCTTACCGGTGTTTTCGTGGTGAGCCAGCCGGACAGGAGTGCGTTCGATTTGTTGCTGGTCGACAAGCCGCCGGTGAATACTCCGCCGACCGTGATGCCGACAGGCGCGGGGGCCTCGCCGGCAGCGATTCTGCCTCCTGCTCCGGTGCAGCCTGCGCCTGTGCCCATGCCGTCGACTCCGCCAGTGCCCGCGCCAATGCCGGACGCGACTCCGTCTGCTGCACCGCCTGCCGCTCCCGCTGCGAAGCCAGCGGCGCCCGCAACTCCGTAGGCGAAAGAAGGGCTTCTCCCGACGACGGAGGCAGGGCAGATTTTCGCCTGCCGAGGCTTTTCCCTGCGCCGACTCGGTGCATACACTTTCCCGCCCATGCCCAGCCTCGTCGCCTTAGCCGGTTCGCTTGTTGATCGCATCAAGGTCAATGAGATCACACGGGCCATGCGTAGGGGTCGCATGTTTTGGATCAAGCGACGCCGAGCCACAGCCGGCCCAATCATCGCCGGGGCCAATCTATTTTTTGGCCTCGCACGGGCCCCAATACGGGCCATTTCAGATGCTGCGCAATGGCAGCGGTGGGAGATCGATTGCTTTGCCCGGCTCCATGGCGATCGTTTTTCTGCTTCAGAATGCGGGCCGTCAACGGTAGCGGCGGAGGAGCTCCCAGGGATCAATCTCACGGTCTTTTTGGATAATGGGACGATCACGGCAGAGATGAGCGCCGCCGCTGGGGTGGAGTTGCGGCGGGCGCATGATTGCGTCTGTCCGGAGTTTGCGGGGGCGTGGTCGCACGGAGATCCGCATGCGGGGAACTTCATCTACGACCAGGCAGATCAGCGGGCGCGGCTCATCGATTTCGAAGTGATGCACGCTCCAGAGATCCCGGCGGTGGCGCGTCACGCCGACGACGTGCTGGTTTTTTTGCAGGATCTGGTCGGCCGGATTCCGGCAGAGCGTTGGCTGCCCTGCGCGACGGCTTTCGTCTCGGCATACGGCCGACCGGAGGTGATTAAGGAAGTCGTGGACCTGCTCGAAGCACCACCCGGCTTTGCGTGGATTTGGTGGATCGTGCGGACGAATTACCGACGTCCAAGCGAGCTCAAACGCCGGTTCGAAGCGCTGCGCAGGCGGCTTCAGTCCTCTGCCTTGGCCGCTGAGCAACCGGGTCCGCCGCCGAGGATATTTCTCACCACAACCCACTCTTCGACGATCTGACCTCCGACGAGGTGCTGGGTGAGGATTCGGTCAAAGCGGGTCGGCGTGACCGCACCATACCAGACGCCGTCTGGGTAGACAACGAGCCACGGACCCGCGGTGCAGACGCGCAGGCAAGCAGCTTTGGTGCGCATGACTTCGAGGCCCGTTTCTTTCACGCGTTTCTTCACGTGCTCCCAAAGTTGCTCTCCTTCGCGTGTTTTGCAGCAGTCGGGGCCGATGCAGAAGAACAGGTGCCGCTTGGCGCCGACGACCCCAGCTTTGGCAAGGCCCTTTTGAAGTTTGTCGCTCATCGGCGGTTCGAGGGAAAAGAAAACGGGAGACTCACTTTCATGAATCTCCCGGTCTCCGGTAAAAGGATGGCGAAAAGGCTTAGCCGCGGTAATTCGTCTCGCGATCGGTCGATTTGGCACCGCTGACGACGAGCTTCCGGCCGAGGAAATCTCGATCGTGCAGCTCCGAGACGGCGCGCTTGGCTTCATCGACGGTAGTCATCAGCACGAAGCCGAAGCCCTTCGATTTGTCCGTGTCGCGATGCGTCACGATCTCGGCGTTTTTCACCGCACCGACTCCGCTGAAAAGCTCGAAGAGATCGCTCTCCGCGGCATCAAAGGAAAGGTTGCCGACGTAGAGTTTTGGGGAGGTTACTTCGACGGCTTCCGGGCGACGGCGCGTCTTGAATTCGCTCGTAACGTCCCTGCCTTCCGCCTGCGAGCGGGTCGCACTCTTCGAGGCGGGCCGAAACCAAGAAGCGACTTTCTGCCAAAACGTCAATTTCCCCGGCGGGCGATTGGCGGGGCGCGAGTCCTCCCGCGGGCGGCGGTTCGAGCGCCGTGGGCCGCGATCTGAGCGACGACTGGATTTTCTGGAGTCTGGAGATTTCATGGGAGTGCTAAGTCTGTTTTGGTTTGAGGTGATGGCGGAGCTGGCCGGGTCGCGCCAGTGGGCGGCGATCCTTGCCGGGGATTTCGAGATCCGGTCGCTTCGCTTCGACAACGAGCGACTCACACGGGCCATCTGGAAAAACTCCGCCGGAGAAAGGTGCCGCGGGTCGAGCGAGCGGTTGCGCCTGCCAGCATTCCGGGGCAGCGACGATCCGGATCGTCCCCACGCTGAAAGGAGATTTCCGAGAGAGAAAAAGAAGAAAATCAGTCTGCTCACGATCGGAAAAAAACTCGCTGGAAGTAGCACGAGAGCACCGAGTTCTCGTCCCACCAACACCTTGCTTGTTTGTTACGCGAGCGACACGCGATCGGCAAGTTTTTAAGGCGAAAGGGGCTGGCTTCACGGGATTCTCTCCAAAGAGTGCGGTCTTGAGGAAAAGCCGGCTTCCCCGCTGCCGATCGCGTGCTAGGTTGCGCGTCCCTTTTTATGGCCACCAGCATCATCGACCCGAGCCGCCTCGAGCGCATCGAATTCAGCAACGACGAGATCGCCCGCTACTCGCGGCATCTCATCATGCCGGAGGTCACGCTCGAAGGGCAGAAGCGGCTCAAGGCGGCGAGCGTGCTCTGCATCGGCACGGGCGGGCTCGGCTCGCCGATCGCGCTTTATCTCGCGGCGGCGGGCGTCGGCCGCATCGGCCTCGTCGATGGCGACATCGTCGATTTCTCCAATCTCCAGCGGCAGATCCTGCACGGCACCAAGGACGTGGGCCGCAAGAAGCTGAACTCCGCGCGCGACCGCATCCGCGAGGTGAATCCGAACGTGCAGGTCGATCTCTACGACACGTTCTTCACCTCGGAGAACGCGCGCGAGATCGTCGGAGCCCTACGACATCGTCATCGACGGCACGGACAATTTCCCGACGCGCTATCTGCTCGAACGACATCTGCGTCTTCCTGAAGAAGCCGAACGTCTACGGCTCGATCTTCCGCTTCGACGGGCAATGCACCGTCTTCGCGCCGCACCTCGGCGGGCCGTGCTACCGCTGCATGTTTCCCGAGCCGCCGCCGCCCGGCATGGTGCCGAGCTGCGCGGAAGGCGGCGTGCTCGGCGTGCTGCCGGGCATCATCGGCGTGATGCAGGCGATCGAGGCGGTGAAGCTGATCATCGGCATCGGCGAGCCGCTCATCGGCCGGATGATCGCGTTCGACGCGCTGAAGATGAAGTTCCGCGAGTTCAAGCTGCGCACGCGATCCGAAGTGCCCGGTGTGCCGCGAGAATCCGACGATCACCGAGCTGATCGACTACGATCAGTTCTGCGGCATCCCGCAGGCGAAGGCCGCCGAGGAAGAGGAGGCGCACGTGCCGCACATCACCGTGCAGGAGCTGAAGGCGAAGCTCGATCGCGGCGACAAGTTCGTGCTCATCGACGTGCGCGAGCCGTTCGAGTGGGACATCTGCCGCATCCCCGGCGCGCAGCTCATCCCGCTCGGCCAGCTCCCGTCGCGCATGAGCGAACTCGATAGCGCCGACGAGATCGTCCTCCAGTGCAAGAGCGGGCGCGCGCTCCGCGCGCGCGCTGAAGCTCCTGCAGGAAGCCGGCTTCGGCAAGCTCGCGCAATGTCGAAGGCGGCATCGCGGCCTGGGCCGAGCAGATCGACCCGAGCGTGCCGAAATACTGACGCCTGATGGCTCTGGATCCGCAGCGCACCGCGCGCATCGCCCCCGCTCTCGGAAAGATCGCGAGCGGGCTTTACATCGCGACGGCGGAGATCGACGGCGCGCCGACGGGCATGTTGTGCAGTTTCGTCGAGCAAGCAGG
>CAVYGI010000003.1:0-39361 GCA_963767975.1 uncultured Verrucomicrobiae bacterium
TACAGCGACGTAATCGTGGCGTATCGGAACGGCGCATCCATCCGCCTCGGCGACATCGGAAAAGTCATCGACAACGTCGAGAACGTGCGGCTCGCCGGCACGGTCGAACGGCAAGCCGGCGGTCGTGGTCGATATCCAGCGCCAGCCCGGCGCGAACATCATCGAGACGGCGGATCGCGTGAAGGAGCTGCTGCCGAAACTTGCGCGCTGCGCTGCCGCCGTCGGTGCAAAGTCGAAGTGCTCACGCGATCGCACCGACGACCATCCGCGCGTCGGTCGCAGGATGTGCAGTTCACGCTCCTGCTGACGATCGGGCTTGTGGTCATGGTCATCTTCGTTTTCCTGCGCAAATTCTGGGCGACGGTCATTCCGAGCGTGTCGCTGCCGCTCGCGATCATCGGCACCTTTGGCGTGATGAAGCTGGCCGGCTTCAGCCTCGATAACCTCTCGCTGATGGCGCTGACCATCGCGACCGGCTTCGTGGTCGATGACGCGATCGTGATGATCGAGAACATCGTGCGCTACATCGAGCTGGGCGAGACGCCGATGGAGGCAGCGCTGAAAGGCGCGAGGCAGATCGGCTTCACCGTCATCTCGCTCAGCGTCTCGCTGATCGCGGTGTTCATCCCGCTGCTCTTCATGACCGGCATCGTCGGGCGGCTTGTTCCGCGAGTTTGCGATCACGCTCAGCGTCGCGGTGGTCGTGTCGGCGATCGTCTCGCTGACGCTGACGCCGATGATGTGCGCGCGTCTGCTTGAAGCCGAGAAGGACGAGAAGCACGGGCGCTTCTTCCACACTGGACGGAGCGGATGTTCGCGGCGCTGCTCGCGAGCTACGAGAGCCGGTTTGAAGTGGGTGCTGCGGCATCAGTTCTTCACGCTCATGGTCGCCGTCGGCGACGCTCGTCGCCACGGTCTGGCTCTACGTCATCATCCCGAAAGGGCTGCTGCCGCAGCAGGACACCGGACTGATCCTCGGCGTCACGGATGCCGCGCAATCGATCTCGTTCCAGGCGATGGTCGCGCGACAGCGCGCGGTCGCCGAGATCGTGCAGCGCGATCCGGACGTCGCGAGCGTCGCCTCGTTCGTCGGCGCGGGCACGGTGAATGCGACGGTGAACACGGGCCGTCTCTACATCACGCTGAAGCCGCGCGACGAGCGCGACGCCAGCGCGACGCGAGATCATCGAGCGGCTGCGCGAGACGACGCGCCACGTCGAGGGCATCTCGCTCTTCATGCAGGCGGTGCAGGACGTGCAGATCGATAGCCGCGTCTAGCCGCACGCAGTACCAATACACGCTCCAGGATGCCGGACGAGGCCGAGCTCGCGGAGTGGGCGCCGGAGCTGCTCGCGAAAACTGCGCGACGCTTCCGGAACTCGCCGATGTGGCGAGCGATCAGCAGATCGCAAGCGGTCTGCAGCTCAGCGTCGAACATCGATCGCGAGCAGGCCGCGCGGCTACAACGTCTCGCCGCAGGCGGTCGACGACACGCTCTACAACGCGTTTGGGCAGCGCCAGGTCTCGATCATCTTCACGCAGCTCAACCAGTACCGCGTGATCCTCGAGGTGGAGCCGAGCTTCCAGCTCACGCCGGCGTCGCTGCGACAAGATCTACGTGCAAATCGACGCACCGGGCAGATGGTTCCGCTCAGCGCGTTTGCGACGCTGAAGAACGGTCACCGCCCCGCTCGCGATCGTGCACCAGGGCCAGTTCCCGGCGGTCACGCTCTCCTTCAATCTGCAGCCCGGCAGCTCGCTCGGCGACGCGGTCGAGCGCGATCCAGCGGGCGCAGGACGGAGATCGGTCTGCCGGAGACGATCGCGACGACGTTCTCCGGCAGCGCCGCGGAGTTTCGCGCTTCGCTGAAGAGCGAGCCGTTCCTGATCCTCGCGGCGATCGTCGTCATCTACATCGTGCTCGGCGTTCTCTACGAAAGCTACATCCACCCGATCACGATCCTCTCGAGCCTTCCGTCCGCCGGCGTCGGCGCGCTGCTCGCGCTGATCGTCTGCGGCTACGACCTCTCGCTCATCGCGCTCATCGGCATCATCCTGCTCATCGGCATCGTGAAGAAGAACGCGATCATGATGATCGACTTCGCGCTCGAGGCGGAGCGCGACGAGGCATGGCGCCCGAGGAGTCGATCTACCAGGCGTGCCTGCTGCGCTTCCGTCCGATCATGATGACGACCATGGCGGCGCTGCTCGGCGCGCTGCCGCTCGCGCTTGCAAAACGGCACCGGCTCCGAGCTGCGCAAGCCGCTCGGCATCGCGATCGTCGGCGGTCTGCTGCTCTCGCAATTCCTCACGCTCTACACCACGCCGGTCATCTACCTCTACCTCGACCGCCTGAGCCGGCGTGTTCCGGCGCGAGCGCGAGCGTCGAATGACGACCAGGATCAGCGTCGGCACGCTTCCGAGTGCCGGAAGATGCGCCGCGTGCGCATGAACATCTCCGAGCCATTCATCCGCCGTCCGGTCGGCGACGACGCTGCTCGTCGATCGGGCTGTTCGTGCTCGGCATCGTCGCGTACCACTTCCTGCCGGTGGCGCCGGTGCCGCGCGTCGATTTCCCGATGATCTCGGTCTCCGCAAGCTTGCCGGGCGCCGATCCGGAGACGGTCGCCTCGTCGCTCGCCGCGCCGCTCGAGCGCCGGCTCGAGCCAGATCTCCGGCGTCACGGAGATCACTTCGACCAGCACGCTCGGCGGCACTTCCGATCAACGTGCAGTTCGACCTCGACCGCAACGTCGACGGCTGCCGCGCGCGACGTGCAGGCGGCGATCAATGCCGCGGCAAGCGAGCTGCCGATCAATCTTCCGAACCCGCCGACCTATCGCAAGGTCAATCCCGGCGGATGCGCCGATCATGATCCTCGCGATGACCTCGGACACGCTCGAGCCGAGCCGACGGTCTTCGAGCTCGCGGACGAGATCGTCGGCCAGCAGCTCAGCCAGGTGGAAGGCGTCAGCCAGGTGATCATCGGCGGCGCGCGAAAAGTCCGCGGTGCGCGTGCAGGTGAATCCCGGCGGCGCTCGCTTCCGCCGGGCTCAGCCTCGAGGAGGTGCGCACCTTCCTCGGGCACGGTCAATGTCGACACTGCCGAAGGGCAGCGTCGATGGCGAGAAGGCGTCCTACACCATCTACTCGCAACGGCCAGCTCTTCCGCGCGGACGAGTATCGCGACCTCATCGTCGCGCAGAAGCAACGGCACGCCGATCCTGCTCAGCTCGCTCGCGCAAGGTCGTCGACGGGACGGAGAACACGCGCGTCGCGGCTGGCTGGCATCGGCAGACAACAAGCAGCGCGCGGTGCTGCTCATCATTTTCAAGCAGCCCGACGCCAACGTCATCGAGACGGTCGATCGCATCCAGCGAGGTGCTGCCGCAGACGGCGAAATGGCTGCCGCCGAGCGTCAAGCTCGACGTGCTCGAGCGACCGCACGAAGACCATCCGCGCCTCGGTCGAGGACGTGCAGTTTTCGCTGCTCTCACATCGCGCTCGTGGTGATGGTGATCTTCCTCTTCCTGCGGCGCTTCTGGCCGACCTTCATCGCCAGCGTCACGGTGCCGCTCGCGCTCGCCGGCACCTTCGCGGTGATGTATCTGCTCGGCTTCACGCTCGATAACCTCTCGCTGATGGCGGTGACGATCTCCGTCGGCTTCGTGGTCGATGACGCGATCGTGGTCATCGAGAACGTGTTTCGCTTCATCGAGAAGGGCGAGTCGCCGATGCAGGCGGCGCTGAAAGGCGCGCGGCAGATCGGCTTCACCGTCGTCTCGATGAGCCTCTCGCTCGTCGCCGTGTTCATCCCGCTGCTCTTCATGGGCGGATCGTCGGGACGGCTCTTTCACGAATTTGCGGTCACCTGAGCGCGGCCATTCTCGTCTCCGGCGTCATCTCGCTCACGCTCACGCCGATGCTCTGCTCGCGCTTTCTGAAGCGCGAAAAGGACTGCGGTCCGCCAGGGCGAATCTCACCGCGCGAGCGAGCGCGTGTTTCGACGTGGATGCTCGCGCTTTTACGACAGCGGACTGCAGTGGGTGTCTGCGCCATCAGATCGTCATGCTCGGGGTCACGCTCGCCACCATCGGTCTCACGATCTGGCTCTACGGTCTCGTGCCGAAGGGCTTCTTCCCGCAGCAGGATACCGGGCATGCATCATGGGGATCACGGAGGCCGCGCAGGACATCTCATTTGCCGCGATGGCGAAGCTGCAGGATCAGATCGCGCAACATCGTTCTCGCCGATCCCGCGGTGGCCACGGTCGGCTCGTTCATCGGCGCCGGCATCTCGGCAGCTCCACCGTGAACAACGGGCGTCTCTTCGTCGACGCTGAAGCCGCTCGACGAGCGCAAGGCGAAAGCGCGAGGAAATCATCGCGCGACTGCGCCGGCAGCGTCGTGCGATCGCCGGGCATCACGCTCTTTCTGCAGGCCCGATGCAGGACATCCGCGTCGGCGGCCGCGGACGAGCAAGGCGCAGTACCAGTACGCCCTGCAGGCGACGGAACCTCGAGGAGCTCAACCACTGGGCGCCGAAGCTGGTCGCGAGCGCTGCGGCAAGATGCCGCAACTCAAGGACGTGAACAGCGACCAGCAGACGCGCGGCTTGCAGACGAATGTCGTCGTCGATCGCGACGCCGCCGCGCGCCTCGGCGTGTCGCCCGAGGATATCGACAACACGCTCTACGACGCCTTCGGCCAGCGGCAGGTCTCGACGATCTACAAGCGCTACAACCAGCACCACGTCATCCTCGAGGTGATCGCCGGAGTATCAGCGCGACCCGGCTGCGCTGGAGAAAATCTACGTGAAGTCCAACACCGGCGCACAGGTGCCGCTCGCCAGCGTCGCGCAAGTTTCGAGACGAGCAATTCCTTCGCTCTCGGTCAACCACCAGGGCCAGTTTCCGGCCGTCACGCTTTCCTTCAATCTCACGCCCGGCGTCTCGCTCGGCGACGCCACGAAGCTGATTCAAAAAGCCGCGCAGGAGATTGCGCATGCCCGCGACGATTCGCGGCCAGTTTCCAGGGCACCGCGCAGGTTTTCCAAGCCTCGCTCGCCAGCACTGCCGCTGCTGCTCGGCGCGGCGCTCATCGTCGTCTACGTCGTGCTCGGAATTCTTTACGAGAGCCTCATTCACCCGATCACGATCCTCTCGACGCTCCCGTCCGCCGGGCTCGGCGCGCTGCTCGCGCTGTCATGCTGACGGGCACGATCTCTCGCTCGTCTCTTTCATCGGCATCATCCTGCTCATCGGCATCGTGAAGAAGAACGCGATCATGATGATCGACTTCGCGCTCGAGGCGGAGCGCGACGAAGGGCTCACGCCCGGAGGAGGCGATCTACCAGGCGTGCGTCGATCCGTTTTCGCCCAATCATGATGACCACGCTGGCCGCGATGTTCGGCGCGGTGCCGCTCGCCATCGGCATCGGCATCGGCGTCGGAATTGCGGCAGCCGCTCGGCATCGCCGTGGTCGGCGGGCTCATCGTTTCGCAGATGCTCACGCTCTACACGACGCCGGTCATCTACCTCATCTTCGAGCACCTGCGGCAGTGGGTGCGCCGGCTGCGCGGGCTCGACGACCGGGAAATGCCCGCATCGGCGGCGGGAATCCCGGCGGAAGCGAAATAATCACAATACGTAATACTTCGCATGGCCAACTTTAGGCTCACGTGCGAATCTCCCGGCACCTTTTTCACGTCACCGAATCATGTGGATCGTCCGTCTCGCGCTTCGCCGCCCGCTCACTTTCATTGTCGCCGCGCTCGTCCTTCTTCTGCTCACGCCTTACGTGCTGCTGCGGACGCCAACGGATATTTTTCCTTCGATCAACATCCCGGTCATCTCGGTGATCTGGCAGTATGCCGGGCTGAGCGCGCAGGAGATCGAGCAGCGCATCCTTTACAATCACGAGCGCGCGCTGTCCGCGACCGTCAACGACATCGAGCACGTCGAGTCGAACAGCTACAACGGAGTCGGTATCATCAAGGTTTTCCTCCAGCCGGGAGCGAACGTGGATGCCGGGGTGGCGCAGCTCACCGCCGTCGCGCAGACGCTGCTGCGGCAGATGCCGCCGGGGCAGACGCCGCCCCTGATCATTCGCTACAATGCCTCCACTGTCCCCATCCTCCAGTACTCACTCACAAGCGATAAGCTGAGCGAGCAAGAGGTCGCGGATTTGACGCTGAATCAGGTGCGCGTCGGCATCGCAAACATCCCGGGCGCGCAAATCCCGTGGCCGTACGGCGGACGCATGCGGACAGTCGTGGTCGATCTCGATTTGAGCGCGCTCAAGAGCATGAATTTGCGTCCGCAGGACATCGTCGATGCGGTGAACGCGCAAAATTTGATCCTGCCCGCGGGCACCTCCAAAATCGGCGCGACCGAATACAGCGTGGAGGTGAACTCCAGTCCGCGGGTGCTGGACGACTTAAATGCGCTGCCGATCAAGATCGTCAATGGCGCGACGATCGTGCTCCGCGACGTGGCGCAGGTGCGCGATGGATTTAATCCGCAGACGAACATCGTGCGGATGAACGGGCACCGCGGTGCGCTGCTGACCGTGATGAAAAGTGGCAACGCTTCCACGCTGGAGGTGGTGAAAAAAGTCAAGGAAGCCCTGCCGCGCGTGATGTCGACGGTGACCTCCGATTTGCACGTGAAGGAGTTTGCCGACCAATCTTTGTTCGTCCGCGCGGCGATCGGAGGCGTGTTGAAAGAAGGTCTCGTGGCGGCCGCACTGACGGCGGTGATGATCCTGCTTTTCATCGGCTCGTGGCGCAGCACGATCATCATCGCGCTCTCGATCCCGCTCAGCGTGCTCGCCTCGATCGCGTGTCTGAGCGCGCTCGGGGAAACGATCAATTTGATGACTCTCGGCGGGCTCGCGCTCGCGGTTGGCATCCTCGTCGATGACGCCACGGTCGAGATCGAAAACGTCCATCGACAGATGGCGATGGGGAAGCCGCTGATCACCGCGATCCTCGCTGGAGCGCAGGAAATCGCGCTGCCGGCGTTCGTGAGCACGCTCTGCATCTGCATCGTTTTCGTGCCGATGTTTTTTCTCACTGGCGTCGCGCACTACCTCTTCGTGCCTCTCGCGGAAGCCGTCGTTTTCGCGATGATCGCGAGCTACATCCTCTCGCGCACGCTCGTGCCGACGCTGGTGATGTGGTTTTACCGAAACTCGCCCTACCACGGGCACGGCGGCGACGAAAACGGGGAGAACGAAGCGCCGCCGCGCGGCTGGACCGCTCCATTCCAGCACATCCAGCGGCGCTTCGAGCGCGGGTTTACTCGTTTCCGCGGCGGCTACCGAAGCGTGGTGGAGCGTGTGATGAAGCGCCCCGGAATTTACGCCATCGGCTTCCTGCTTTTTTGCATCGGCTCCCTGTTTCTCGTCACGATGCTTGGGCGCGATTTCTTCCCGAAGTCCGATGGCGGGCAATTTCGCCTGCATCTCCGCGCCCGAAGCGGTACCCGAATCGAGGAGACGGCCCAACTCGTCGAGCGCGTCGTGAAAACGATTCGCGAAGTCGTGCCGAGCTCGGAAATCGAGGGCGTGCTCGACAACATCGGCATCCCATTTTCCGGCATCGCGCTGAGCTACAGCAACAGCGGCGTCATCGGCACCGGAGACGCCGACATCCTCGTCTCGCTCACTCCTTCCCATGGCTCGATCGCCGAATACACGCGCCTCCTCCGCCAGCGCCTGAACCGCGAATATCCGAGCACGATGTTTTACTTTCTTCCGGCGGACATCGTCAGTCAGACGCTGAATCTCGGGCTGCCCGCGCCGTTCGACGTCCAGATTTACGGACGCGATCTCGCAGCGAATCGACTGATCGCCGCGAAGCTCGCGGATAAATTGCGGCAGGTTCCGGGAGCGGTGGACATCCGCGTGCAGCAGCCCGCGGATCAGCCCAAGCTCATGGTCAATGTCGATCGCGACCGCTCGGCTAGCGTGGGACTTTCAGAGCGCGATGTCGCAAATTCCGTGCTGCTGAGCCTCAGCGGAAGCGGCCAGGTCCAGCCGACGTATTGGCTTAATCCGAAACTTGGGATTCAATACACGATCAACATCCGCGCGCCGGAGCACGTCATGGATTCGATTGGCGCACTCGAAGCGATCCCGGTCAGCGGCGGAAAAGTTGGTCAGGGCGACGGCCAAATTCTCACCAACGTCGCGACGATCGAGCGAGGGCAGGGACAGACGGTCGTGTCGCATTACAATGTGCTTCCGGTGATCGATGTCTTCGGTGGCGTGAGCGGGCGCGATCTCGGCGGAGTCGTGGCGGACATGAAACCGATCATCGAGGAGGCAAAAAAGAGCCTGCCGCGCGGCAGCTTCATCGTCGTGCGCGGTCAGGCGGAGACGATGCAGAGCAGCTACCTCGGGCTCGGGATCGGGCTGATCGTCGCCATCGCGCTGATCTATCTTTTGCTCGTGGTGAATTTCCAAAGCTGGCTCGACCCGCTGATCATCATCAGCGCATTGCCGGGCGCGCTCGCTGGCGTCGTCTGGGGTCTGTGGGTAACGCAGACTTCTCTCAGCGTTCCCGCGCTGATGGGGGCGATCATGAGTCTCGGCGTGGCGACGGCAAATTCGATTCTGGTGGTCAGCTTTGCGCGGACCCGGCTGGCTGAAGGAGCTTCATCGATGGAAGCCGCGCTCGATGCGGGAACGACGCGGCTGCGTGCGGTGGTGATGACTGCGCTCGCGATGATGATCGGCATGTTGCCGATGAGCCTGAGTCTCGGCGAAGGCGGCGAGCAAAACGCGCCGGTGGGTCGGGCGGTGATCGGCGGGCTGATGCTCGCCACTTTCGCGACGCTCTTTTTCGTCCCGCTCGTTTTCGCGATTTTTCACCGGCACACGAAACCGACTCAACTTGATCCTGAACTTGCCGATGCCCCGGAGCCCGAACTGGCGCTGCCCTGAATTTTATGAACTCGAATCCTGATTCACTCGACGAATCGGCGCGCCCGCGCGAATCCGCGGCGGTGCTGGAATCGTCGAAAACACCGAACCCACCACGACCTTCCGCAGTGCCGCATCATGACGCTTCCGCGCGCGGACCGCGTATCGGGCTGCTGCTCTTTTTGGCGCTCGTTCTAGTCGTGGGCGCGCTGGTGTTCGGCCTCCTGCCGCGGCTCAAACAACGCGCGGAAGTCCGCAGCGACACTCGCGAACTGGCGGTGCAAACGGTCAGCGTCGTCTCACCGGGGCCGGCGAAAGTCGGTCCGCCGCTCGTGCTTTCCGGCGAACTGAAGCCGGAGGTCGAGGCCGTCATTTACGCCCGTGCAACCGGCTATGTGCGCCGCTGGCTCGTGGACATCGGAGCTCATGTCGAGAAGGGCCAATTGCTTGCGGAGCTTGATTCTCCAGAGCTCGAGCGTGAGCACGCGCAAGCCGCCGCGGAGGTCGCGCAGGCCGAGTCGGCGCTCGCTTTAGCCCAATCGACGGCGAAGCGCTGGAAGGAAATGCTCTCCGGGAAAACAGTGAGCACGCAGGAGGCCGACGAAAAATTTGGCGATGTGAAGGTGAAGGAAGCGACCGTGGCGGCGGCGCATGCGAAGGAGCAACGGCTCACCAATTTGCTCGATTTCACGAAAATTACGGCTCCCTTTTCCGGGACGATCACGGCGCGTTCGATCGACGTCGGACAGCTCGTGACCGAAGGCTCGGGAATCGAGCTTTTCCGCCTCGCACAGACGGCAAAGTTGCGCGTCTTTGCCCGCGTGCCGCAGAGCTACTCGCGCGCGGTGGTGGTCGGGCAGACCGCCGCGGTGACCGTTCCGGAAATGCCGGGGCGCAAAATCGAGGGCAAAATCCTGCGCACGGCAGGCGCGATGGACGCCGCCTCCCGCACGCTTCTTGTCGAGATCGAAGTCGACAACGCGAAAGGCGATTTACTGGCGGGCAGTTACGCGCGCGTGCGGCTCACCGACGCGCAACCCGACTCGGCGCTGACGCTCCCTTCCGGCACGGTGCTCTTCCGCACCGAAGGCCCACAGGTGGCGGTGGTCGAGGATGGACACACGAAAATGCGTTCGGTGTCCCTCGGGCGCGACTTCGGCGCGATCGTCGAAATCGTGGGCGGACTCACCGCTCAGGATCGCGTGATCGTGAATCCACCGGACTCACTGGTGGACGGAGTCGAAGTGCGCGTCCAAGAGAGGCCGCAGTAGACCCGCTGGAGGAGTTCCCCGCTCGAGTGCGACCCCGGAACTTTCCTCGTAGTCGCACTCGAAAGCGGTAGGGCGTTTAGCTCTTGATATCGAAGCAGAAGATCAGGTCCTGGTCGCGGAGGTAGAGCTTGGCGCCGGAAACGACGGGGTGCGTCCAAATGCGGCCTTGCGGATTGCGGATCGTCGACTGGGGATCGAGCTTGAACCGGCCATGTTCGGCCCAGCCTTTCGGCGAAGCCTCTGCGAGGACCACGGTGCCGCTCCCCTCGTCGATGCAATAGAGCATTCCGTCGGCGCAAGTGACCGCGCCTTTGCCGAGCTTGCTGCGCTCTGCCCAGACTTGATTGCCGGTCTTGAAATCCATGCAAACCCAGCCGAGCCCATCGCTATGCCCGTAGAGATTCTCGCCGAACAACAAGACGCCGCCGTGATGATTTTTCATCGTCTTGTTTTCGTAGACGACAGCAGCAGAGCCGTCGGCCTTCACTTCGCCGAGTTGGCCGCCGACGCCGTAGCCGGCGCAAACGAAGACGAAATTTCCGTTCACGACGGGAGTCGGAATGACGGCGGTCCGACCAGGGAAGGGGAGTTTCCATTTCACCGCGCCGTCTTTTGGCGAGACGCCGAAGTAGGTTTGCATGGTGAGCTGCACATATTGTTTCTCGCCGCCGATCGTGGCGGGAACGAGCGACGAATATTGCGCGCCATCAGTGATCCCGCTGCTTTGCCAGAGCGGCTTGCCGGTCATCTTATCGAGCGCGGCGACCGTCCCTTTTTCGCCGCCCGGCGTGCAGACGACCTGTGCGCCATCGACGAGGACTGACTCAGTGTAACCCCAGCCGGGAGTTTTGCCGCCGAGATCTTTCATCGAGGCAGTCCACAAGGTTTTGCCATCAGCGATCTGCGCGCAGATCAGCGATCCCTGCCCGCCGAGGGCGTAGACGCGATCGCCATCAACGGTGGGCGTGCCGCGGGGACCATCGCCCCAGCCATTGGTGAGGATTTTTCCGACGACGGCGGTCCAGAGTTCCTTGCCGGTGTTGGCATCGAGCGCGAGCAGGATTTCATTGCCGTCGCGCGTGCCGAGGGTGAAGAGTTTTCCGCCGACGATGGAAAATCCAGAATAGCCGTTGCCGGCATTTTCAAAGAGCCAGACTCGTTTCGGACCTCCCTCCGGCCACTGTTTGAGCAGGCCGGTTTCTTTAGAGACGTCGTCCCGATTCGGACCGCGGAATTGCGGCCAGTCGAGTGCGGAGGCGGTGAGGGAAAAAGCTAGCGAGGCGGCAGCGAAGACGAGGGTTCTGGAGTGCATGGATGCTGATTGAAGCGAAGCCGCGCTGCGTTGGCGAGCGCTTCGAGGGACCGAAATTGCCACGGCGAGAACAGCGGACACTGTGCGTTCTTGCCCAGCGGCGGTGGCGACCTTTGGCCACAGGGAACGGAGTGCGAGAGGTTTGCGAAGAGTCATGCGCACGTTTTACGCAAGCACGACCTTCCGCTCGCACGGTCGGCACTCCGCGTGCTAAGTGCGCGCGATGCTTATCTCACCGGCGACTACGACCCTCGGCTCGACCACCGTAGAAACATTCGAGCGCCCATCGCGCGAGGTGATCCAATTCATTAACCTGCGCCTCGCCGCGCTCGGTTGCCCGACGGTTCATCTCGAGGACGAGGCGGCCTCCGGCGACATGGCCGCGCTGCTTGCTCATCAGCGCGAGACCCGTCGGTTGCTCGCCAATTATCTGCCGCCCGCAGACCATCGGATTCAGACCTTCCTCTACGATTATCTCCAGGATGCGCCGCTCGCGAGGCTGCCCGCGCAGACCTTCGTGCTCGACCGCCCCGGCCATGCACGCGTGCTTTCGCTCCCGCCGACACGCGACGAATTCGTCTCCGACATCCTGACCTCGTATCGCGTGCGGCAGGGCGTGCTGCACAATCCCAAAGCCGACCGCCGGACGACTGCCGGGATTTTCCACGTCGCGGAGGGCGGGTTGCCGGTGCCGGATGACAAGAGCAGCGTGCCGAAGCGCGTCTTTGGCCGGATGCTGCAGCACGCCTTCTCCCCACCGCCGGAGCTGATGCGGTTGCCCTTCACTTCCGCACAAACGGAGCAGGCGGAGTGCTTTGTTTCACTGCTTCTGCGGCCCACCGTCTGCCCCGCGGTGCCGGATTTCAGCGCGGAGAAAAAGATGGAAATCCGGTTCTTCGCGCCCGGCGGTCTCGTCGCGAACCTCGATTTCGTCGAGAGCATTTTCGGCAACGCCGGCAACCCGTATCTACCGGAGAACGATGCCGGGCTCGATACCGAACATTGGAGCGGACACACGGGCTGCGTCATCCTCGCCCCGCATTTGACCAAGGTTCGAAAAATCGATGCCGGACTTCCGAAGTGGGAGGACGCGACCGAGCGCCAGCGGCGCGATGGCATGTGCTGGCGCGACGAAGCCGAGTGCTACAACGGCGGCAAAGCCTTCAAGCTCACCTGTCGAGACGAGTCCGGTGTGATCGTGACGATCATCGCAGACAATTATTTCGGCTATTGCAAAAAGGAGGTGAAGACCCAGCTCAGCTACGCCGCGAACCTGCTCGGCCGCTGCGAAGAAGAGCACGCCGGCGGCGCTCTCGTCTTCCCAAGCTACGATCTCGGCGAGGAGTTCGATGGCGGAGTGCATGTCCGCCCGCTCGATCACTCTTTTGCGGAGATGGCCAAAATTTTCGGCCCAATGCTGGAGGTGCAGCCGGAGGGCTATGCGATCGACCGCCGGTTTCCGGATGTCTTCTACGTCCCGGCCGAGGTGCATTTCGATCTGCACAAGCAATCAGTTCGCTGGCGCCACGACGGCGCGGATCAAGCAATCAAGCTGCTTCCCGGGCGGACCTATCTCCGACCCTCGGGCTACAAGGTCGAGATGGTGAAGCCTCCGGGTGGCCGCGCCTGGCGTCTCGTCGGCACGCTCGCGGAGAGCACGCTCTGCCACAAGCCATCCACCGTTTCCGGCGGCGGAAAGTCGGAAATTTCGAAATCGATCGGCGACGCCATCATCCAAGGCCCGGTCTACATTGCCGATATCAACGCCGACTTCGACCGCGTCGAGGAGTTGATTCAGCACAACTACGGCGGGCGTTTTCGAGCCGGACGCACGAAGCAAACAAGCCGTCCGCTCCTCAGCCCTGAGCGCTCGCTCGGCTCGGTGATCAAGCTGCTCACACCCGCGCCGGACGAATACACCGACGAATACTCGGCGTGGCTCGCCTCGATTCCGCAGTTTTTGAAGGAGTTGGTTTTCGTGGTGAAACGCTTTTACAAGCCCGAGTGGGGCGCAAATTGGCGCGAGCATTTCAGCGTCGATATCGTCAATGGCGTCCCCGCCCACGAGCTGAAATGCGACAACCGCAAAATGGTCGCGAACTTCCTCCGCGTCGGCTACGAGGCCGATGGGTCGTGGCGCACCTTCGGTCTGCGGAAGGATTTTTTTCCCGCGAAGAAATTGCAGCAGGAGGACGACATCACCGCGTCGGTGGTCGTCCCGCGACGCTGCCTCGGAGGGTCCAGCGATGCGCCTGAGGGATCGGTGAAATTCGTGCGAAACTGCGAGACGCGGCTCTTCCAGCGCCCCGACGATGCGATCCATCCGGGCTACGATCAGCAGACGGAGGCGGACTTCTCCGCAGCCGGGGAATTTCTTTTCCAACTACCAGCCGTTGACCCCCGCCGATGCGGTGGCGCTGACCGAAGACCCAATTCGTTTCGACAAATTTACGCCGCCCATGCGCGCGCTCATCACCGAAATGGCGGGCGGCGACAGCGCGAATTTTTTCGTCTGCTCGGCGAATCCACGCCTTGTTGATGGACTGCCGTCGAAGAACCCGCGCTACCTCCAGATGCGCACCGATCTGACGCGCCCGCGCGATGCGTATCTCGCGGAAATCGGTGAGCGCCTGCGCCGCCGCGTCCCGCTCGAAGAACCGTTGCACACGCCTGTCAGTGCGGTGCTTCCCGGTCGCCGCAACAACCCGCGTGAGGACACCGTTCGCGCGATGGCAGTTTTTAATCCGATCCACTATTTGGAACTGCCGGAGCTGTTCATGGAATTTATCTGCAGCATGACCGGCAAGTCGCCTTCGACCACCGGCGCGGGCTCCGAGGGCGCGCTGACGAAAGGCCCGTTCAATGCGCTCCCGCCGATCATCGACCTCAACGCTGCGCTGGTCTCCTACCTACTCACCGGCGACGCCGTCTTTATCACTGCAGCGGGTTACGTCGGGCCGCACGTTCGCGTCGATCACGACGTCAGCCTGCTCGTGCCGGAAGTCTGGTCGCGGATGTCCGCCGCCGAGCGCGATCCGCGATTTCTCATCGAGCACGGCTACCTCGAGCGATGCTGTGACCTCGAATTCGAAGGCCGGAAAGTTCCTGCGAGCCAGCTTGGGTGGCGGATCACCAAACGTTTCGTCGCGGCATTTTTCGGACGGGTCTTCAATCTCCCCAATGCCGTCTTCACCGACTCCATGCTTTGCCCCGAATTGCAAAGCATGGAGCTTTTCGCGGAGGGCATCACCGTCATGTCCGAGACACAAAAGCGCATCGCTGAGCACTATTTTAACGACGCCAGCATCAATATCGCCTGCCCCCCGCTGCGCGCCTTGCTGCACATCATGCGCGATGGGCATTTCGAAACGCAGACCCTCGGGAGACGGCCGCCATCCGAGCGCTTTTCACGCGCGAAAATCTGCTGGCGAGTGACTGGTATTCGGCGCGATTGGCCGCGCAACAGACTGCTGATAGGCGGCTTTGGAAAATGCATGTCACCGCGCTCGAACAGTTCCTCGGTAAGGCCAATTACGCGGGCGAAGCCGTCCGATTACGGATCGTCGAGCGCCTCCAGAATGCGCAGGAGATGCTGGCGAAAATCAATGCTCCAGAATACGTGGCCGGCCTGCGCGGGACAATCGGTGTGCAGCCATTGGCGAAGAGCTGAGTCGCTTGTCTCCGCGCCCTCCGAGCGCCTAGAGTCATCCGATGGAAATCAAAACCGGCCACTTCGCGCCTCGTGCTTTCGCGGTATTGCGAATCATCGCAGGTCTACTCTTCGCCACGCACGGCTGGCAGAAATTGTTTGGACTCCCCGGCGGCCCGGCCGCGGTGGAACTCGCTTCGCTGGCTGGCGCCGCAGGCATCATCGAACTGCTGACCGGCGTGCTCATCGCCGTCGGATTTCTCGCCGATTACGCCGCTTTTCTCGCGAGCGGGACCATGGCGTTTGCCTACTTCATGGTGCACGCCCCGCTCGGCTTTTTACCCGTGGTGAACAAAGGCGAACTCGCGGTCCTTTATTGCTTCCTCTTTCTCTTCATCGCCGCTCACGGCTCCGGGGCGTGGAGTGTGGACGCCCGGCTGCATCGATCTGCGCGCGGAGAGAAGCCGGGAGCTGCGAAGCCTCCCGTCGGGTAACGCGGGAACGCTACGGCGCCTCGACGACGCCGATTTCCGCGGCGCTGTGAAAGCCGTCTTTGATCACCGTCTCCGCCATGTTTTCCTTCGTCACGGCGATCACGTCGAGCAGCACGCTCGGCACCTTGATCTGCCCGTTGTCGGATCTCCGCGTTCGCGACGATCGGCCGGCCGCTGCGCGAGCTTCACGGCGAGTTCGGCGGCCTGCGTGGCGAGCCGCGAGAGCGGCTTGTAGATCGTCATCGCCTGCGTCCCGGCGACGATGCGCTGGCAGGCGGCGAGGTCCGCGTCCTGGCCGGTGACGAGCACTTTCCCGGCGAGCCCTTCCTCGATGAGCGCCTGGATCGCGCCGCCGGCGGTGCCGTCATTCGAGGCGAGGATCGCGTCGAAGTCGCGATGGCCCGGCCTTGGTGATCGCCGCGTTCGTGATCTTTCTTCGCGTTCTCCGGTTTCCAATCCTGCGCCCAGTCCTCGTGCACCACCTCGATCGCGCCGCTCTCGATCAGCGGCCGCGAGCACGTTGTCCTGGCCCTGCTTGAAGAGCGAGCGCGTTGTTGTCCGTCTTCGAGCCGTAGATGCGGACGATGCTGCTTCTTGCCGCCGGTCGTCGCGAAGCGCTCGGTCAGGAAACGCGCCTGCAGTTCGCCGACTTTCACGTTGTCGAAGGTCATGTAAAGATCGAGGTCGCAGCCCGTGATGAGCCGGTCGTAGGCGAGCACCGGAATGCCCGCTTCGTGCGCGAGCTCCACCGCCTTCGCCATGGCCGCGCCGTTGTGCGGAATGATGACGAGCACATCGACGCCCTGCGTGATCAAGCGCCTCCACGTCGCCGATCTGGCGAGCTGTCGTCGCTGTTGGCGCGGAGATCGACCTGACGTCGGCACCGAGCTCCTCGCGCGCTGCTTGAGAACATGTCGCGGTCGCCCTGCCAGCGCTCCTCCTTCAGGGTGTCCATCGAGAGCCCGATCAGCGGACGAGCCCGCGTCACCGCTTTCGCATCACCGCTGCCGCGCCGCGCGAGCACGAGTCCGATGACGATGCTAAGGACGCACGAGAGGACGACGAGCGAGAGGCGGAGCTTCATGGGGAGATAGGGCGTTGAAAGTTGCGGTTTAGAGGAAGAGCGGGAGCGCGACGAATTTCTGTTCCGTCGTTTTAACTCTCAACTCTCAACTTCCCCGCAGCCGCTTCGCGGTAGATGGCCTCGAGGGCGCGCGCCTGGGCGCGGAGGTCGAACTCCGCAACCGGGCGGCGGCGGCGGCGCTCATGGCGGCGTAGCGCGCGGGGTTGGGCGAGGGCGAGCAGGGCGCTCGGCGAGCGCGGCGTCATCGCGCTCCGCGACGAGCAGGCCGCTGACGCCGTGCTCGACGGCTTCGGGGATGCCGCCATGCGCGTCGCGACGACGGGCAGGCCGCTGGCCATGGCTTCGAGCATCGCGTTCGGCACGCCTTCCTGGTCGCCGTCGGCGCCGAGTTCGCTGGGATGGAGGAAAAGATGCGACTCCGGCGTAGAGCGCGCGCAGTTTCTCCTGCGGGAGAAAGCCGGGAAGGTGACGCGATCGGCGATGCCGAGCGTCGGCGCCAGCGCCGTGAGCTCGCTGCAGCTGCGGGCCTTCGCCGGCGATGGTGAAGGTGGCGTGCGGGAACTCGCGCGCGAATTCCGCGAAGGCGCGCAGGCTGGTGGCGAGCCCCTTTTTCGCGATCGAGCCGGCACGCCTGCACACAGCGCCAGCGCGCCGTCGGCGGGCGCGCTGCGCTGGGTGAAGGGATCTCCTCCAGCGGGATGCCGGTGCGGTGCAGGCGGATTTTTCCTGCGGATCGCTCCGAGCGCGACGAGCCGCGTCGGCGAGCGATTCGGAGCGGACGAGCAGCAGGGTCGCGCGCTCCAGCATGCGGCGCGTGCGCGGCGAGGTGCGCGGGCTTGTCGAGGTCGATCTGCGCATCCGCGCCGTGAAAGCGAACGATGACGGGCAGGTGGGCAGATTTCCAGCAGCGGCAGCAGATGCACGCCGATGTGGCCGAAGTAAACGTGCAGCAGCTCGCGCGTCCGCTCGCCTCGCAGCGCGGCGAGGATGCGGCGCGCTTCCGAGCGGTAGATGGTGATCGGGCGGCCGAGGATTTGCTTTTGCACGAAGGCGCCGGAGCTGGTGCGTGCGCGGCTTCGGCAGGACGACGAGTTCGTCGAAGGGAAACTCCGCGGCGTGCTCGCGCTTCTGGCAGAAGACGACGGGCCGGAAGGCGCGCAGCGCGGTGATCTGCCGGTAGATGTGCAGCATCTCCGGCTTGAGAAAGGTGACGACGTATTGCGCGGCGACGGGGCGAGGCGGATCGGGAGGCCGGCAGTCGGAGGCGTTGTGCGGACGAATGATTCGTGCCGAGTCGAGCGGCGACTCTATGTTCCGCGCTCCGCATGCGGAGAGAAGTCGAAATCGTGAATCGAACTGGGACTGCACGCGCGTCCGGCCGCGGAGTTTGTGCGCGCGTGCAGAAGTTCCAATCGGAGGTCACGATCCGGAAAGGCGAGCGAGCTTTTCAGCGGCGCGAGCATCCTCGAAGTGCTGAGCGCGAATCTCGACTGCGGGACGCGAATCGTGCTCGAGGCGATCGGGCCGGACGCCGAGCGAGGCGCTCGACCGGCTGAGCGAGACTGCTCCTGGATTTCAAGCGAGCAGGAGGAGGACGGGCGGATCGCGACATTCGCCTCGTCAGCGGTGACGCGGCCGGTTCCCGTAGCATCCGCGGCGCATGGATTATCTCGAAAAAGCCCGCCGCGTCATCGCGCTCGAACTCGCCGAAGTGCAGCGACTCGACGCGCGGCTCGACGGCTTCCTTCATCGCAGGCGGTGGAGACTGATCCTGGCCGTGCGTGGAGAACCGCGGAAAGGTGGTCGTCGTGCGGCGTCGGCAAGTCCGGGCACATCGGCGAGAAGATCGCCGCGACGCTGACCAGCACAGGTTCGCCCGGCGGTCGTGCTGCAATTCGCTCAACGCGCTGCACGGCGATCTCGGCGTGGTCGCGGATGGCGATGTCGTGCTCGCGCTCAGCTACAGCGGCGAGACGGATGAACTGATCAACATCCTCCCCGCGCTCGCGCGTTTCGACGTGCGGATCATCGCGCTGACCGGCAACCCGAAGTCCTTCCTCGCGCAGAACAGCCACGTCCATCTCGACGTGAGCGTGGAGCAGGAGGCGTGTCCGCTGAATCTCGCGCCGACTTCGAGCACGACCGTGATGCTCGTGCTCGGCGATGCGCTGGCGATGGTGCTGCTCGAGGCGCGCGGTTTCACGAAGGAGGACTTCGCGCGCTACCATCCCGGCGGACGGCTCGGCCGCACGCTGCTGCTGAAGGTGCGCCAGATCATGCGCGGCGCGGAGCAGATGGCGGTGGTCACGCCCGCGCATGCCAGTGCGCGAGGTCTTGCAGGAGATGAACGCGCCGCCGCGCGGGCGCCGCCGTCGCGGTGGACGATGACGGCAGACTCGCCGGCATTTTCACGCACGGCGATTTCGCGCGGCATTTCCAAACGACCCGCCGGCATCGGCGACACGCCGGTCGAGCAGTTCCTGACGCGCCATCCGATCACCGTCCGCGGCGACAGACTCGCCGCCGAAGTCCTCCACATCCTCGAAACGCACCGCATCGACGACCTCGTCGTCCTCGACGAAAACGACCGCGCCCATCGGCGTCGTCGATTCGCAGGACCTCGCGCGCTTCCGCCTCGTCTGAGCCGAGGCCCTCCGACCGGGGAGGACGAAGCGTGGTTTCGGGGACAAGCCCGTTTCGAAGTGGAACTCGGGAGCTCGGGGGGACGAGGGCGAGGAACGTGGGGGGACGCCTTCTGCGGACGGCGGCACGGAGGGCGGGCGGGGCTGCGCTGCAGCGGACTTAGGAGCGGCACGATGGGTGGAGGGTGAAAGGTGAATTGATCGCGGCCGGGACGAGGGCGTTTTCACGCATCACGCATGACGGCTCGCCTCGCACGCTGTTCCTGTGCGTGCTGCGAGCGGCGCTTGCCAGCGGCGGGCGGTTCGTCAATAGTCCCGGCCCTTCCAAAAAAACCGCTTTTCCAGCGCAACTCTGACGACCCTCAACCCTTCCTTTTTCCAATGGCTCAAGCTAACGATCTCCGCAAAGGCATGGCAGTCCGCTACAATGGCAATGTCGCCATCGTGCTCGAAGTGATGCACCGGACGCCGGGGAATCTCCGGGCGTTTGTGCAGGCGATCATCCGCTATATCGGGACGGGGAAGTCGGCGGATGTGCGCTTTGGCTCGACGGATAAGGTGGAGACGGTGGACATCCAGCGCACGCAGGTGGAGTTCAGCTACAAGGATCACCAGGGCTATCACTTCATGGACCCGGAGACGTATGAGACGATCTCGCTGGATGATAAGCTGCTGACGGAGGTGAAGGATTACCTGGTGGAGAATCTGAAGGTGGATGTGTTGTATGTGGAGGGGAAGGCGGCGCTGGTGGAGGTGCCTTCGTCGGTGACGCTGAAGGTGACGGAGTCGGCGGAAGGGGTGAAGGGGGATAGCGCGAATAATGTGATGAAGACGGCGACGCTGGAGACGGGGAAGGTGGTGAATGTGCCGCTGTTCATCAAGGAGGGGGAGCTGGTGAAGATCGATACGCGCAACGGGAGTTACATGGGCCGGGCCTAGGTTTCATCGGCTCGACTTTTGGCTAAGCGGGCGAAACCCCGAAACGAGAAGGCCGGGCGCAAGCTGCTGCTCGGCGAGGCGCCGGCGACCGATGAGTGGGCGGTGCCGACCTGGTGGCTGAATACGCTGATCGGGGTCTTCCTGCTGCCGGTGGCAGGTCTCTTGACGCAGACGCTGTTCGCGAGCTTCTCGCATGTGACGGTGAAGCACTCGTTTTGGGCGAGGGAGGAGTTCTGGTTCTTTGCGCTGGGCGCGGTGCTGTGGGCGCTGGCGTTCTTTGGGAGTATCTGGGCCTGCGGGGAGCCGAGGCCTTTGCGGGTCTATGTCTTCGCGCATGAGCTGACTCATGCCATCTGGGTGTGGGCGATGAATGGGAAGGTGAGTGAATTCCAGGTGGCGCGGCGGGGAGGCTTTATCATGACGGACACGCACAATGTCTGGATCGCGCTGGCGCCTTACTTCTATCCGCTCTATAGCCTGCTGGTGGTCGCGTTCTACGGCGTGGTGAGTGTCTTTTACGATGTCTCGGGGATGACGCCGGTGTTGTTTGGGTTGATCGGATTGACGTGGTCCTTTCACCTGAGTTTCACGGTGTGGATGATCCCGAAGGGGCAGACGGATCTGACGCAATACGGCACGTTCTTTTCGCTGGTGATCATCTATCTGATGAACCTGCTCCTGCTCAGTGGGCTGCTGATTTTCGCGGCGCCGGAGGTGACGTTCCTGAACTTCGGGGAGAAGCTGCTGACGAATACGGAGAGCTTCGCGGCCTTCTGCTGGGAATACCTGCGGACGGTGTGGCCGCTGCGTTAGTGGGAGGAGGATGCCGCGCCGGCGGCGAGGCTTCAAAGCGAGCCGAAGGAAGGCGCCCGCTCTTCGCTTGCCTGGAACGCGCCGTCTTATTCTCCCGCGCGCGGCGACGGCGGGAGCGGGGACCGGCACGCTGAGGAGGCGCTTCGCTTCTCCGATGAGCCAAGGCGGCATCGCGGAACGGCTGGTAGGAGATGTCCTGCCAGCGCACGAGGCCGGCGCCGTCGATCAGGAAGGCGCCGTGCAGCGGGATGTGCTCGAAGTCGTCGAAGGCGCGATAGGCTTTGAAAGCCGTGAGAGTCGTCGTCGGCGAGAATCGGGAAGGGAAAACCGGAGCCGTCCTTGGCTTGCTCGAAGGTCTTGCGCAAGCCTTCCACGCGGTTCGGTGCCGATCGCGACGATCTTGATGCCAGCATCGGCGAACTGCTTTTGCATGGGCGCGAAAGTGTTGAGCTGGTCGATGCATTTCGCGCAGCCGCTGCCGAGGTAGAAGACGACGAGGACGGGCTGGCCTTTGAAGTCGGCGAGCGAGACCTGCTTTCCCTCCGAGTCGGGCAGCGCTCCACGCCGGTGCCGATGACGGACGCCAGCGAAATGGTCCGAGCGTCGAGAGGTCGGGACGCACGCCGGCGTCATCGGCGGTCTGGAAATTGCACGCGCCAATCGCCCGGCAGTGAGCGCGCAGCGGCGAGCGGTGCCATGCCGTGCAAACGCGGGGACGTCCAGATCGAGCCGGGCGGAGAGCTTTCGCAGCTTGTCAAAAGCGACGAGCGCTTCGTCCTTTTTGTCCGCGCGCCAGAGGAGGTCCGCGAGATTGGCGAGCGGGCGCGTCTGCGCTTCGTCCGCGTTGGAGGCGTCGCGCGCGAGCTTCAGCGCCTCGTCCGTCTCCCCGAGCTCGAACTTCACCCGCGCCCGCTGCGTTGCCGGCAAGTCCTTGACCAATTCCAACTGAGCCTTCGCGGTGTCCCGATCGCCCTGAGCCAGCGCCTTGGCCAGCCGCACCTCGGCGATTGCCGACTTGGCGGTATTGATGCGATACGCGAATCCGCGCATCGCCGTCGGCCATGGCGGCGGTCGTGTCCGGCTCGGTTTTGTTCGCTTTCACGGCGCCGGCTTCCGCTCCGTCCGCAGCGGCCATGCGATCGGTGCGCAGCTTTTTCAGGGCGCTTTCGAGCGCGGCCAATTCGGCCTCGCCGCGGGGAAAATCCTTGCGTCGAGAACCACGCCACGCCGAGCGCGCGCCGGCGCGCGGTCTCCTGGTTCGGTTCATCGAACGGCGCGAGATACATCGTGTCGGCTGCCGCTTCGAGTTCCGGCCACAGCTCGAATTGCGTGAACGTTTCCAGCAGGCGCTCCCGTCCGAGTTTGTAGCTCTGCCCGGCCTTCGACCCGAGGCGCGGCAGCTCGATCATGTTTTTCGCGAGATCGACCGCATCGTGCACGCGGCCGACGTAGCCGAGGTTTTTGACGAGCCAGTCGTTGTTGTGCGCGAAGTTGTGGATCTGATCCGGCAGCACCCGCGACGCGATCATGTAGGCGTGATCGACGCGCGCCGAGGCCTCCTGCTGCCACGCGGCATCGGCGTAGCGATGCGAGATTGGAGAAGGTGTGCCCCGGCATGTGCCACATGTGGGCGATGCCCGGCGCCGCTTGTCCGCCGAGCGGCCGCTGAAGGCAGCGCGTGCTGGTCGCTGTTCGGCCCGTTCCAGAGATGGATGAGATAGTGATGCACGCCGGGGTGCATCGGATTGACCGCCAGCACTTGCTTTCCGAGCGCATCGACCGCGGTGCGGCTCGCGAGTGGCATTCCGTGGCCTTTGTTGTCCCAGATTTGAAAGACCAGAAAAGCGTTCGCCTCGAGATCGTCGGGGAACTCGAAAATCAATCTGCTCCAGCGCTTGCACGAGCCGGCTCGCGGCGCTGCTTTTCGTCGCGCTTCGACTCGGCGTAATAATCGGCGAGGCTGTCGATCCAGAGCTGTTCGCGCTGGCTCGCCTTGTCTTTCAGCGCGGTCGCTTTCTTGATGAAATCGCGCGGCGCGCTTCTGGTTGTTGATGTTCGCCATCGCCATGCCCCAGAACGCGATCGCGCAGTCCGGATCGAGCGCGGCGGCCTGCCGGAACGAACGCTCGGCTTCGAAATACCAAAAGCCGTGAAGCTGCCCGACTCCCTGATCGAAGAACTTCTGCGCCTGCTCGTTTTTCGTGGTGATCGAGAAATGCGCGTTGCCGATCCCCGGCATGAGGACAGCCGCCTGCCGCGGACCTTCGTCAAAGGCTTCGCCATTCAAGGAGTGCCCCGGCAGAGGGCTTGCGTCTTTGGCCGCTGCCGGACTTTCAACGCCACGGAGCGGCAGCCAGCCAAACGCAAGCAGACAGATGACAGGGAGGATTTTCATCGTGCGCCAACTCACTCCGACGCGCGGCCCCGCGTCAACCCCCGCGGAGGTTCAGTACTCGTCCGCGGGCGGCTCTTCCGCTTCCTCGGTCAGCGCCTTGGTGAGCGACTCCTGGAACATCAGAAAGCGCTTCGTCACGAAGAGCGGATCGCGCTCCTCCTTTGTGTTGAGATAGGTATCGAGGAACTCCTCGATATTCAGATCTTCGTAATCCTCGGGATCGATCTCCCAAAGCTTGTCGGAAAACGAAACTTTGTGCGTCGCTTCAAAGCAGCAGAGCGCGAGTTCAAAATCGAGGTCATCGAATTCGTCGCAGAAAAGTTCTCCGACCGCCGTCGTGGCATCGACCTGCAAAAGGTCGTCGCTGATGAAGTGGAGGATCGAAATGAAAGAGGTGACAAAGTAGCTCATCGAATCGCGGCGCGGCGGGCGGTTGGGCATTACTTTTTCGCGGAGACGGCGCTTTTGATCATCGCCATGAATTCGTCGCGATGACCTTTCACCACGTCGGTCGGGCCCGGTCATCTTGACGAAAACGTCGCCCTCGGCGTTCTCGATGATCGCGCCGAGCAGCGCGTAATCTGGCACGGCAGTCGACGGACCGCCCGGCATGCCGCTGCTGAAGGTGCCCTCCGTCGTGACGACCGTGACTTTCGCTCCCTCGATCTCCTGCGGCTCGATTTTCGCCACGCCGTCCTTGCTCTGAAACTGTGCGCGTCCAGCGTTTGGCATTGGCCTCGACTCCACCGCCTCCGCCAGCACCAAAATGGAAGAAAGTGACGTCGGCGAATTTAGCTTTGTCGGGGCTGGAGATTTTGAGCTGCGCCTTGCGCATTGGCGAACTGACCGCCACCCAATCCCAGCCGTTTGGGCGGGAGAATTTCAGCGCGCCGACTTCGAACGCCGCCGGGTCCTCGGCGTGGAGAGTGGCAGTGAGCGCAAGCAGCGCGGCGGCGAGCAGTGATCGGAAGTGCATGACCACACGATTACGGCGCGCACTGTTTCGGAGCAAGCGGAGTTGCTCGTCACGCTTTCACGCCGAGGCCGATGACTTCGCGGAGATATTTGATCGAGCGCTCGAGTTCGCCTTTCTGAAATTCCTGTTCGGCGAGCTTTTTGTCGGCGCCGTCGGGTGCTTTGAAGGGCGGGATGGCGTGACCTTTTTTGGCGAGGGCCTCGAAGTGCGCGAGCGCTTTTGGATGCTTGTCGTAGTCCTTCCAGAACTCCTCTTTTTTGTAGGGAAAATTGCGCGAGAAACCGGAGATCGTTTCGATCTGAATCGGCACCGTCGGGCACAACTCCGCCCACCGCGCGGCGAATGTTTTCCAGTCGATCAGCCCCTCGCCGGCAGCAGTCCACGCCACCGAAGCGCCGTCCGGCGACTCCCAGATCATGTCGTCGCGCAGGCTCGAGCAATTGTGTATGGGCCGAGACGTTCGAGCACATCCATCGGATCTTCGAGCGTCCACGCGGCGTTGCCGGAGTCGATATTCACGCCGACGAAATCGCGCCCGGCGGCCTCGATCAAATCCGCGAGCTTCCCACGAATGCATGTCGCCGGCGTGATTCTCGATCGCGATCTTCACGCCCGCGTCTTTTGCCTTGGATTCGCACGCTTTCAGGACCTTCACCGTGTCTGCCATCCGCGCGCGGATCCCGCCTTCGGTCTTGCGATCTTCCGCCGCGCCGAGGACGCACGCGAAAGACCGGCGAGCCGAGCGCCTTCGCGACGCGAATGCCCGTGGACAGATGCTCTTCGGCCGTCCCCCAGGTTTTTTTGAAGCGGGTGGAAGTCGGGCAAATGCTCCATCCGCCGGCGTAGAGTTCGATCTTCAGATCGTCGGCCTTGGCTTTCACTTCGCGCAGTGCGGAGTCGTCGAGCGACTCGTAGCTGTCGAGGTCGGAAATGAAGAGCGTGTCGAGCTTGAGCGCGGCGGCGTAGTCGAGCAGTTGCGCGGCTTTCCAGCCGAGTGCGCGCACGGCAAAATTGTCCATCCCGAGCTTGATCGGCGGCTTGATTTTCGGAGTGCCGGGTTCGGCGAAAAGCGGGGAGGCGCAGGCTGCGGCGGCGGTGCCAGCGAGAGTTTTCAGAAAAGTGCGGCGAGGGGTGTTCATGGGTCCGATGAGTGAAATTGTGAGGCTTGAGCAGGGTCAATCGCTTCTTCACGGCAGGCGCAGGTCGCACGTGAGAAGCGCTGGGTTGAGCTTTTTGCAAGGCGCAGCGGTCTTGGAGGGCGGTGCGCCATTCGGGCAGGACTCAAAGCGGCTGCGGTTCTCGAGCAGTTGATAGCTCGTTCTTTTTCGACCCTGCGTGATGGTGACGACGAGCGGCATCTGCGGCGGGATGCCGGGGTGCAGCGACGGGTAGAGCGCGGTGCGGCGGTAGCGCAGACCGGCGCCGAAGTCGCCCCCGGGAAAGGGCTGCAAAAGGAGGCGCCGACCCTGCACGTGGAGTATGCAATCCTTGGCGAATTCAGGGCTCGCGACGAATTCGAGGCGCTCGATCGAGGTATCCACAAAGCGGCTGGTGCTGCCGCCTTCGAGCGGTTGTTCGCACAGCAGCGGCCAGCCTTCGTGCGCGCGGCGGATGGTCAGCGTGCGCGGCATCGTCGCGCGTGCGCGAGCATGACGGGAAAACGCCATTCCGCAGATCTCGCGAAAGGTCTTCTCGGGGAGCGGAAGGCCGGCTCGTTCGAGATCGGCGAGAATGCGTTCGAAGTCGGCCCAGAGATGCGCGGGAAGAAAAAACCGGTCGTGAAGTCGTCGCCGTGATCGACGAGCGGCTTCGTGAAAGGATGCTCGAGCAGATGCGCGGCGAGCGCGTGCCAGAGCAGCGCGACGGCGGACATCCAGTCGGCGCGCGGCAGCGATTCGACGGCGCGGAATTCCACGAGCCCGCGGCAGCCGCCGTCGAAGTTCACATTCCAAAATTTGTCGAAGCTGATCTCGCTGCGGTGCGTGTTGCCGGAGCTGTCGGTGTGCAGATGGCGCAGCGTCTCGCTGAGGAGGTAGCGGTGATCGCCGGTCGGAAGCTGCTCGAGAAACTGGTAGGCCATCTCGAGATCGTAGAGCGCGCTCGCGCATTCGTCGGGCCGCGGCGCCTGCGACGACGGGCCGACGTAGTGGCCGGTGAAAAGATACGCGAGCGACGGATGATGCTGCCAGTAGCGCAGGATCGAGGTGACCCACGCGGGTGGGTGAAGAGCGGATTTTCGTCGAGCGATCGGGCCGCCGAAGAGCAGGTGATTGCCGCCGCCGGTGCCCGTCTGCCCTCGTCGGTGAACTGCTTGAAGGAGCGCAGCCCGCAGCCGCGGTGGCGCTTTCGAGGTCGCGCATCCAGCGGTGCGTATTCGCGCCACGTCGCGCACGGCGGGAGATTGATTTCGAGCACGCCGGGATCGGCGGCGATGCCGAGGCGCGTCCACATTTCGGCTTCATCGGACGGCACGTAGCCGGCCAAAATCGGCAGCGCGGTTCTCGCAATTTTCGCTGCGGTGGCGACGTGACCGAGCAGCGCGAGGAAGGCCCTGCAGCAGCGGCGGGAGGAAAACGTGGAGCTTCCCGTCGCGCATCTCGAGGGTGAGCGCGCGGCGGCTGACGCCCGCGGGCACCGCCGCGAGCGGCAGGCGCAGGCCGGCGGGACCTTCCGCGCGGAGCAGTTCGAATCTCGTGCCGAGCTTCCAGTTAGCGCTGCGAAACCGTTTGCCGTCGTGATCGAGCGGCAGCACCCACGACGGCGCGTCCCGGCTCGAGCGGATCGACGCCGCGCAGCCAGTCGGCCTCGAGTCCGAGCGCGGGAAGAAGCGCGGTTTTCGAGACGGCGCGAGCGCGCCGGAGATCGGCGACCGCGGCTCGGCGAGCGGCGGGAACGAGCGGCGAGCCGTCGCGGTTCCAGACGAGATTGATCGCCCAGCGCGGGTTGACTTCGCCCGGGTAGTGTTTGCCGGGCGAGTAGATCGAGACCGCATTCGGCAGCAGTCTGCGCGATGAGCGCGTCGGCGAGCGCGTAGCCGTAGCGGAGCTTCGTCGGGCCGAGCGCGGTGATGCTCCACTCGCGGCCGCTCGGATCGATCGGGCACGTAGGTCGGCTCGCCGCCGAGCGTGAGCTTCGACGCCGTGCTCGGCGAAAGTGGCATCGACTTGTCGGCCACGCTCGCGGCGATGGATTCAGGGAATTTCATGGGGAATGGATTGGAGCGACGCCGTCATCTGCGCGGGAACGTGCGCGGTCGTGGAAGTAGTCGCCGAGCACGGGCGAGATGTCCGCGGGCGTGAGGCCGACGGCGGCGGTGAGTGGTGATGGTTGCAGAAGGTGCCGTTGGTCGGGTCGAAGCCGACCCAGCCGGCGCCGGGCAGATAGGCTTCCGTCCACGCGTGCAGCGCGCCCTCGGCGCGCTTTTTCCGTCTCGTCGCCAAATTCGCACAGATAGCCGCTCGCCAGCCGCGCGGCGAGGCCGAGCCCGCGCAGCGACCTCGGCGAGCAGCACGGCGAAGTCGCGGCACGCGCCGCGCCCGAGCGCGAGCGTTTCCTCCGGCGCGCGCGGCGCGCCTTCCTCGCGGCGCTCGTAGTCGAGGTTCTCGTGCAGCGCGCTGTTCAGCTCCACCAGCGTCGGCGACCGTCGGCTGCGGCGATGCGCCCTTTCCAAAACGGCAGCTCGATTCTCGCCGCCGGATCGCAGATACGGCGCGAGCACATGCGCCTCCTCGGGTTGATAGCTGAACGGCAGATCGAGCGCGTGCGAGGCGAGCGAGAAATCCGAAGGCGTTGCGCTCCTCGACGTCGAGTTCGATGCGCAGACTGGCGGCGAGCAGCGCCGATTTCCCGGGTAAAAACAGGACGCGATTTCGTTGTCGAAAAGGTCGCGGCGGTAGGTCACGGACGCGTCGAGATTGGTGGTGAAGCTGGCCGCGGAACACGCGAGAGGTGACGGTCCGTTTTCGGGAAAGAGGCGGAAGAGGTGACGCGAGAAAGCTGACCGGCTCGGCGTAGGCGTATTGCGTCTGGTAGTGGATGTCGAATCTTCATGCGTTGGCCTTTCGCGCCGTTGCGTCGTTTCATGATCACGCGGACCTTCATCGCCTGTCCGCCGCTGCCTTTGAAGGTCCCGCGCAGCGGCGTGGCGTCGCGGTAATCGCGACCAAAGCTCACCGCGACGTAGCGCTCATCGACCCACTGGCGATTGGTCGGATCGAGCGCGACCCAGCGCATTCCGGGCACGAGCACTTCGATCCACGCGTGCGTGGCCACGGCGCCGACCATGCGACGACGTGCCATCCGGCCGGCGCGGCGGATCGGTCTCGATGTAGCCGCAGACGTAGCGCGCGGGCAGACCGGCGGTGCGCAGGATGCTCAGGCCGATGTGCGCGAAGTCCTGGCAGACGCCGGTCTTCGTTTTCCAGATCGTCGCGAGCGGCGTGGAGTTTTCGGTCGAGCCGGATTGGTATTTGAACTCGGCGTGGATCGCTTCGTTCAAGCGCTGAAGCCCCTCGCCGAGCGGCACGCGACCGCCCAGATATTTCTTCGCCCATTGCACGGCCTCGCGACCGATTTGCACCACCGGCGTCGGTTGCAGATAGTCGAAGATGTCCGTCAGCGCAGAGCCGAGGATCTGCCGCGCTTCGCCGACGCTGAGTTCCAGACTCTCGGTCGGACGCGGCGGAGTCTGCGTCCGGACGATGGCTTGATTGATGATGACGAGATGCTTGTGCCGGAAGGGCAGGGAGAAAAAATCGACGTGATTGCCGAAGTGATCCGTGTAGCTGGAGGCACGCACGTGCGGGTCGATGACAAGCCGATGGCTGAGGACGGTCTGCGATTCGGAATCCGGGGGATGCAGCCGCGCCTCGCCGTAGGCCTCTGCCGCGGGATGGCCATATTTGTAGTGAGTGGTGTGGGTGATTTCGAATTCCATCAGCGGCGCGGAGTCTTCCCTACTTGTCATTCCGAGCGAAGCGAAGAACCTCTCGCGTTTCATTTTTCACTCGAGCGCAAACCAACATGTCCAGCCACTTCGGCCAACTTTTCAAAATCAGCACCTGGGGCGAGTCACACGGCGGCGGCGTCGGCGTCGTCATCGATGGCTGCCCGCCACGCATCGCGCTCGACGAGGCGCTGATCCAGCGGGACCTCGACCGCCGTCGTCCAGGGCAGAGCGAAATCGTCACCCCACGCGACGAAGCGGACGAGTGCCGCATCCTGAGCGGCGTTTTTGAAGGACAGACCCTGGGGACGCCGATTTGCGTCGCTGTGATGAACAAAGACGCGCGCCCGGAATCCTATCGCGAAATGGAAACTGCCTTCCGTCCATCGCACGCGGATTACACGACCGAGGCAAAATACGGGATTCGGAATTGGCAGGGTGGGGGACGTGCCTCGGCGCGGGAGACGATCGGCCGCGTCGCCGCGGCCGCGGTCGCAAAAGCGGTGCTCGCCCAAGAATTCCCCGCGCTCGACATCGTGGCATATGTCAAAACGATTCATCATCTCGTGGCCGAGGTTGATCCCGCGACAGTCACGCTGGAGCAGGTCGAGGCGAACATCGTGCGCTGTCCGGATGCGGCTGCGGCGGAGGAGATGATCGCCTTCATCAAGCAAATCCGTAGCGAGGGCGACAGTGTCGGCGGCACGATCGAATGCGTGATTCGCGGCTGTCCGCCAGGACTCGGCGAGCCGGTTTTCGACAAGCTCGAAGCCGACCTCGCGAAGGCAATGCTAAGTCTGCCGGCCACGAAAGGCTTCGAGATCGGCAGCGGATTCGCCGGGACAAAAATGAAGGGCAGTGAGCACAATGACGCGTTTGTGATGGAAGGCGACCGGGTGCGGACAGCGAGCAATCGATCGGGCGGAATCCAAGGCGGCATCAGCAACGGTGAGGCGATCGAATTCCGGATCGCGTTCAAACCAACGGCCACGATTTTTCAGGCGCAACAGACGGTCACGACCACGCACGAACCGACGGAACTCAAGGCGCGGGGGCGTCACGATCCGTGCGTGCTGCCGCGTGCCGTGCCGATGGTCGAAGCAATGGCAGCGCTCGTGATCTGCGACCATTTCCTGCGCCAGCGCGCGCAGTGCGCGCGTTGAAGCACCAGTCCGCTCAGGCGTCCTTATCCGGTTCCTGACCCGGGATTTTCATCTCGAAAACGGTTTCCTCTTCTCCCTCTTCGTCCCCCGCCCGGGGCTGAAGACTCAGCGCGCGATAGGCCGCTTCAAGGGCGCGCGGGTTGTTGCGAAGAGCTGGAAAAGCGATGATCAGCCGTTGCTTCACCCAACGCTTCGCCATCGCATGATCGATCGGATGGAGCGGCGCTTCCTTGCGAAACGCGCGGGCGATGCGGCTGAAAATTCCGGGCTTCATGGCGAAGGCATTTTAACCACCGAGGCGCGGACGACACGGAGAAGATGACGAGAATTTTTTCACTTCGATTCTCATGCGGCTCACCACGCTCCGACCGACACCGCGGGCGCGGGCAAGAGCCGCTCAATTTCGGCGTAGCGGTAGCCGAAACCGGAGCCGCGAATGCTCTGCAAATCGAGCGCTCCCTCGCGACGGCGAAAGAGACCGGGATGCACGCGAGCTTCAGGCGCTGACGCGGCGGGATAGAACTGCATCCCGTTGCGTCTCGACGCCCATGATCGTGCCGGCGTGGGCAGCGAGGAGGACGTGCGGGACTTGCGCGAGCATCGGATTCGTCAGGTCCTGCACCATCAACGTCATGCCGTGCGCGCTTCGCCCAGCAGAGGCTCAGGAGCGCGCCGGTCTGAGTTTTGCACGTCTTGAGCGCTACGCCAGTCCAGCCGAGTTCGCGGCCGAGGCGGACGCAGCTTCCAGTCGTGTGCGCTCTCGTCGATGAAGAGCGGCTTGCGTGCGCTGACGCTTCGCACGTCGATCTGATGCGCCTCGAGTTCGTAGGGAAACGGCTGCTCGATGTAGAGCAGCATGCCGTAGATTCGCGGCTCTTCGGCGAGGAGGCGATCGAGGATTTCCGTGACGTAAGGTGGTTCGGTCACCGTGCAGTTGAAGTCGGTGGTCAGCCAATTCGCGCCTTCCTCGATGGCGATTCTCCCGACACGCAAGATGCGTTGATAATCCCACGGCGCGTCGTTGCCGCGCAGCTTGATTTTCAGGCAGCGCAAGCCGTCGGCGCGAATCCAGTCGCGAAGTAGAAGGGGATATCCATCGTCTGGTTCAGTGCCGGTAAGTTCGTCGCTCTCCAACGGGTCGAGGCCGCCCACGAGATGCCAAACGGGCAGGCGCTCCCGCCGGGCCGTGAGGAAATTGGCAGGCCAGCGATCGGTGAATTTTTCGCTCGGTTCGAGAAAGTTCGCCAGATCGCTTCCGAGAAAGTCGCGGCTGAGTGTCTCGAACACCGGCCGCTCATGCAGCTTGCCGAACGCGTCATAAATCGCGAGGTCGAAGAGCGAAAGTCCGACGAGTCCGGCGAGGTGCGGCATCGGTTCTCCGGCGTGCTCGGCGTTGGCTTCGCTGAGGATAACGTCGAGTCGATCGCGCTGGAAACGGTGGCCGATTTCGAGGGGATGTCCCGCCGTGCCGAAGCGGCAGACTTCATCCGCAAGCCGCGCACAAAATTCCCGGAGACGCTGCTCGCGAGCTTCCCAACTCAACGTCGAAGGCCAGACCCACGCCACGCTCAGCGGCGTCTCGCCCCAGCCCTCGGCGCTGCGCCCATGCCGATCTTCAACCCTCACGCGCGCCCGTGCGCAGGTCACCTGCGTCACGACTTGCGCACCAAATTTCAACGGCACGCGATTTTCGAGCGGGAGATAAAAGAGCTCCGCCGCGACGACGCGGATGTCAGTGGGATATGGCATTATTCGCGGTGGTTTCGCGGGTTAATTCAGCCGCTGCTGACACGGATTCGAGGTTAAGATGGCTGATCGTTGCATAGCGCCCTTTCCATCGACCCCGACGATCTTTGTCAGCAAAGGCAAACGCAAAAGGCGCGAAGACCTCGCAGTCTTCGCGCCCTTTTTTCAGCCAAGAAGATTTACCGTGCGGCTTTTTTGGGCAGCCTTACCGACTTTTTCGCGGTCTTGGCGGTGGGCGATTTCACGGTCTTCGGTTTGCTGGTTTTGCCGAAAAGACGCTTCAGATTCGCAAGACCCACGACGGCGATGTCGTCGCGCTTTGGCTCGATTTTGCGCCAGATGGCGGCTGCCCGGGCGATGACTTTCACGTCGGTGGTAAACGATTCGATGACCACGTCGCCGTCGTAGCCGATCTCTTTCAGCGCCTTCACGATGCCCTTCCACTCGAGAGAGTCACCACCCGGGGTGCCGCGGTCGGTGCCGCAGGCGTGGAAATGCCCGAGGAGCCGGCCTGCCTTGCGGATGGCATCGGGTTGATGCTTCTCCTCGATGTTCATGTGGAAGGTGTCGAGGTGCAGTTTGACGTTGCTCGCGCCGATGGCTTTTACGAGTTTGAGGCCCTGATCGACGGTGTTGAGGAAGTCGGTTTCAAAGCGGTTGAGCGGCTCGATACAGAGGTCGATGCCCTTGGTCGCGGCGTAAGCGGCGAGTTCCTTCAGGTTGCGCACCACGGAATCGAAGTGCTGCTTTTTCGCGATTTCTTCGTGGGCGCCGGTGAGGCCGACAACGCTGTAAAGCGGCCCAATAATCCGCGGGCAGCCGATCCCGGCTGCCTGATCGACGAGCGCCTTGCAGTAAATCATGGCCGTCTTTTGGTCGTCGGTGCTGCCACGAAAATCACGGCCAGGGCCCATCGCAGCGCAGATGCTTCCGCACTCCAAACCGTTCTTTTCTAGTGCTGCTCGGACCCGTGCGGGATCCACATGCGAGGGATCTTCGATGGGAATTTCGACGGTGTCAAAGCCCCACGATTTGAACTTCGGGAAGAGTTTGACGCTGTCCGTGGTGAAGGGGGAGGTGAAGAGGAAGGTATTGATGCCGAAGCGCATGGGTGACGCGGGGTTTGAGGGTTTGAGGGATCGCGAAATTGCGAGCGCGCATTTGTCCGCAGCGGGGCGGGGGAGTCAAGGATGCACGTCGCTCGTGCGGGATGAGGGGACAAAAAAACGCCGGAGTGTTTCCACTCCGGCGTTTTCGAATCAAACGAGTCGGTTCAGCTTAGAACACGAAGCGAACACCGAGGCGGGCTTGCGCCGCGTCGTTTTCGCTGCCGGCCCACGTGTAACGGCCTTCACCGAAGAAGCCGAGATTGTGGGTCGCACGCCACTCGAGACCGCCGCCAGTGACGATGGTCGCGGCGTTGGTGCCGTTGGTCTGGTATCCGCCACCTGCGAAGAGGTACGGAGCGATGCATGCGGGCTCGATCGGGAAGCGCGCGATGATCTTGCCCGAGAAGTCCCAGACGCCATTCGCGCCGCCGTCGAAGATGTTGCCATCTGCGCCAACGCCGAGGTAGCGGCTGAAGAAGTAGTTCACGCCGAGACCGCCGCCGAATCCGTCACCATGTCCGCCACCTTGGGAGTCGGAGTAGGTGCCGAACACGTCGAGTTGGAGCTCGTGATCGCGGAAGCAAGGCTCCGGAGCCGGAGCGCCTTTGTATTCCTTGTGGCTGACTTCGTGGCCCGCGATGGCGGTGCCAGCGACTGCGACGCCTGCGAGCAGGCTGAGTGCAATTTTATTCATATTGTAGTTCCTTGGTTTGTTTGGTTTGGAGCGAGCCGGGGGCTCACTTGGCGCAGAGTGGTAGGAATGCGGGAACTCATTGTAAAGCGGGAATTTTAGCAGGCCGCGTGGCGACCCGTGGGCAGGGTGGCAAAAGTCCCGCAGGGGGCTGGGGTGGCTTCGACTCCATGGAGCTCATCAAACGCAGCCGGTATAATCGCTGACGGCAAAACCGTGGAAGCGCCTGACGGTCTCTGCGCGACATTTCAGAGCCTTTGCCGACCGCAGATAACGCCGGGATTTTCCCATTGTCTTTCAAGTCTTGCGATCTACAGTCGCCCTCCCTTTTTCCCAAAAAATGCTCCGCGAGCGTCTCGAACTGAAGATTTTTACCGGCTCCGCCCATCGCGAACTGGCGCAGCGCATCTGTGCGTTCGTGGGCGTGCCGCTCGGGGATGCCACGGTGACTTCGTTTCCGGACGGCGAGACGTTCGTGAAGATTAACGAGAACATCCGCGGTCGCGATGTTTTCATCGTCCAGCCGACCTGCCCGCCGACGAACCAGAACCTGATGGAATTGCTCATCATGGTCGATGCAGCGCGGCGGGCGAGCGCGGCGCGCATCACGGCGGTGATCCCGTTTTTCGGCTATGCGCGGCAGGATCGCAAAGATCAGCCGCGCGTGCCGATCACGGCGAAGCTGGTGGCGAATCTGCTCACGGCCGCGGGGGTGAACCGCGTGTTGACGATGGATCTGCACGCGCAGCAGGTCGCCGGGTTTTTCGATATTCCGGTCGATCACCTTTACGCCTCACCGGTGATGCATCCGTTACCTCCGCTCGAGCAGAATTTCGACAACCTCGATCGTCGTCTCGCCGGATGTGGGCGGGCTGAAAATGGCGTCGGCATATTCACAGGCGCTCGGGACCGGGCTCGCGATCGTGGCAAAGCGCCGGATGAGCCCGACGGAAACGGAGGCGCTGAACGTCATCGGCGATGTGGAAGGGACGGATGTGATCCTCGTGGATGATCTGACGGAGACGGCCGGCACGCTGACCAGCGCGGCACAAATGTTGAAGGAACACGGCGCGAGCAGAACGTGATCGCCGCCGTCTCTCATGCGGTGCTCTCAGACCTCGCGATCGAGCGTTTGAAAAAGTCCGGCGATCAGCGAATTGATCACGACGAACAGCGTTCCCGTGCGCGACGGCGACGGGTGACCATCACCGTCGCTTTGCATTGCGGAACTCCTTGGCGAAGGCATCAAGCGCATTCACGACGACGAATCGGTCAGTTCCCTTTTCGAGATCAACAAAACACGAAAAAGCATAGCCATGGCCAAACAACATCAAACTATCGGCGCAGACTCGGACCGTTTCGGGACGTTCTGCGGTCAATAAAATCAAGGCGCAGGGACTCGTTCCGGCCGTCATTTACGGCGGGCAAGAACAAGCCCCAGAATCTCCAGCTGCACAGAGCGCGAGATCATCAATGTGCTGGCGCACGCCACGAGCGAGCATGTTCTCGTCGATCTCGAAATCGCCGACGGTGCGAGAAGAGCAGCCGCCTCGCGCTGATCCAGGAAGTCCAGCATCACCCGCTCAAGCGCGATGTGTCTGCATGTCGATTTCCACGCGGTTCGGGCGGACGAGAAGCTGCACGCGCGAAATCCCGGTCGAGACCGTTCGGCGAAGCCTGCTGGCGTGAAGAACTTCGGCGGCATTCTCGAAATCGCACTGCACTCGATCGAGGTCGAGTGTCTGCCGAAGGATCTGCCGGAGATGATCCGGATCGACGTCAGCGGGCTGAACGTCGGCGATGCCATTCACGTCAAGGACCTCCAGCTTCCCGAGGGCGTCTCCGCCCGTGCGGATGGGGATCTGACGGTCGTCCGCGTCGCCGCTCCGAAGGTCGAAGTCGAACCTGTCGCCGCCGCGGTGCCGCCGCTGGCCCGAAGTGCTCAAGGAAAAGAAAGAGGACGCGGCTGCCGCGAAGCCGCAGCCGGTGCGAAACCGGCTGGCGAGAGGAAATAATCCCGTTCAACCGGGGCATCCCGAATGAATGCCTTCGCCATCTGCACATCGCTGTTTGCGTCTCCTAGTCGGCCTGGGAAATCCTGGGCGTGAGTACGCCGAGACGCGGCATAACGTGGGCTTCATGATCATTGACCGACTCGCGGCGCAAAGCCGTGCTGAGTTTCGCACCGAGAAGTCTTGGAAGGCCGACATGTCGAAGGCGAACGTTTACTGCTCTGCAAGCCGCTCACCTTTATGAATCTCAGTGGGAAATCCGTGCGGGCGGTGTGTGATTTTTACAAGATTGCACCTGCGAAATACTCGTCGTCCTCGATGACACAGCGCTGCCGCTCGGCCAGCTGCGTCTGCGAGTGGAGGCGGTCCGCTGGCGGGCACAATGGCCTCCAGTCAGTGATCGACCACATGGGGACGCCCGACGGTTCCGAGGCTGCGGATCGGAATTGGCGGAGCGGATCCCGGAGGGGCGGTCGAGCATGTGCTCGGACGTTTTAGCTTGGAGGAGAGGCGCGTGCTGAAGCAGAGTCTGGATCGTGCGGAGGCGGCGGTCGCGTGTATCCTTGATCATGGGCATCGAAGCGGCCATGAATGCTTTTAACTAAACAACACCAACCACATCAGACCATGAAAAACCGTTACGAAGGACTCATGGTCCTCAATGTTAAAGGCAACGAAGAAGGCGCGAAGGAAGTCATCGATCGTCTCGAAGGTGATTTCAAAAAGGAAAGCGCCGAGATCGAGCAAGTCCAGCGACTGGACCGCCGCCAGTTCACCTATGTCGCTGGGCCACTGGAGAGCGGCTACTTACGTGAACTTCATTTTCCACGCGGAACCCGCGGTGCTCGAAAAGCTAAAGGCGAAATTCCAACTGGACGAGCAGGTGTATCGACAGAACTACCTGAGGCTTCGAGCGAAGAAGCGCGCCGAGAAAAGCCGCGTAACTCGCGCCTTCCCAACCAGATCCGCGCCTATGCCGAACCTCAACAAAGTGATGCTGATGGGGAATCTGACCCGCGATCCCGAGATCAAGTACACGCCGAAAGGAATCGCGATTGCCGACATTGCTCTCGCCGTCAACCGCACCTACTCCACGGATTCGGGCGAGAAGCGCGAGGAGGTGACTTTCATCGACGTGACATGTTGGGGCCGGAACGCGGAGATCGTCGGCGAGTATTTCAAGAAGGGGCGACCGCTGTATGTGGAAGGCCGCCTGCAACTCGACACGTGGGATGATAAAACGACCGGCCAAAAACGCAGTAAGCTCAAGGTCGTCGGCGAAAATATTCAATTCCTCAGCTCCCGTGAAGGGGGCGGCGGTGGAGGCGGCGGCGATTCCAGCGAAGGCGGCGGCTTTTCTCAAAATCGTCCGGCCCGTCCTGCGAGCCGCCCGGCTTCCCCGCCACCGCGCCCGCCTGCCGATCCTGACCTCGACGCGGCGGAGGACGACATCCCCTTTTAATCGGAACCCGCGCCAGCGGGCTTTGCTTGTCGGCCCGACCACTGCGCTCGCAGTGGCCGGGCCGCTTCGTTTACGCGAACTGCGCGAAGATGCGGTTCGCTTCCTCGAGCGTTTCCTTGCTGCCCACGTCGAACCACGTCCCCGGCACTTGCCACGTCTGCACCGGCGTGCGCTGGTAGAGCCACTGCACGAAGCGGCCCGGCTGGTCGGGATTGTTGCCCGCCGCGAGATACGTCGCGGATCTCGCCGACCATCCGCGCCGGATAGTAGTAGAGCGCGATGCCGATGAGCGTGCTCTTCGGCTCGGCCGGCTTTTCCTCGAAGCTCGTGATCTCGCCGCCGCTTCACCGCGACGACACCGTATTTTTTCGCCTCGTCCAGCGAGCCGACATCGTAGACGCCGAGCACCGGCTGATTCTTTTCGCGGCAAAACTTGCCGAACTCCTCGAGGCTCTGGGTAAAGAGATTGTCGCCCGCGACCACGATGAGGTCGCTGCTTGCCGAGCCCGGCCGCGGTTGATGCAGAGATTGATGTCGCCGATCGCGCCCGAGCTTGTCCGCGTCGCCCGTCGAGCCGTCGTTGATGATCTCGAAGGTCAGCTTCGGGTGCGCTGCGTTGTAGTCGTCCGCCCACGCCTGGAAGTCCGCGGCGAACTTGCTGTTCGTGACCACGTAGACCTTCTCGATCCCGTCGATCGGCGCGAGGTTGTCGATCACCCATTCCATCATCGGCTTGCCCGCGACATCGAGCAGCGGCTTGGCCTTCGTGTGCGTCAGCGGATAGAGGCGCGTCGCGTAGCCGGCGGCGAGGATGAGGATGTTCATGCGCGCGGGATTACACCGCGGCAGCGAGGCTTTCAAAGCGATTCGTGATGCTTCGCAAAACTCTGTCCCATGAAGTTGAAATTTCCGCTTTATCGGGACGCTCAAAATCGTTAGTGTTCGATCGAACATGAGCAAGGTTCTCACTTCTCGGCAGCAGCAGGTTTTGGAATTCATCGAGTTTGCGCAGGAATCGGGCGGAGTCACCCCGACCACGCGCGAAATTCAGGAGCACTTTGGCTTTGCGAGCCAGACCGCAGCGATGAACCACCTCCGCGCGCTTGAGAAAAAAGGTGCCATCTCACGGCAGGCAGGGAAAGCGAGGGCGCTTGCCGTTGTTCCGAAATTCAAGCGCGAAATCATCGTGGACATTCCGCTCTACGGGCAGATCGCCGCCGGTTATTCCGAAGTCACGCAGCAAGAAAACGACAGCGTGATTTCCGTCGATTCCAGCACTCTCGGGCTCAGCCGTAAGTCGCGCATTTTCGCGCTGAAAGTCCGCGGGGAGTCGATGATCGGCGCCCAAATCAAGAGTGGCGACCTCGTCATCATGGAGTCCCGTGAGCCTAAAAATGGGGACATCGTCGCCGCGCTCATCGACGGCGAGACCACGTTGAAGCGCTTCATTTTCAACGACGGAACGCCGTATTTGAAATCCGAGAACCCTGAGTTCCCGAACCTCCTCCCGATTGAGGAATTGATCGTTCAGGGTGTAATGGTTGCCCTGATCCGTAAGTGCCGGGAGTGAGGCGACCTGGATTCAGATTCTTCCTGCCTCCGTCTCGCGGCGGTAAAAATCGGAGCTGAAGAGTTGAGACATGCGAGCTGAGTGATTGTTTGAATCCGATGCTTGCTCCGGTCTCTCAGCTTTCACCTCTCAGCGCTCAACCTCCGCGGGCGCCCCGGAT
>CAVYGI010000004.1:0-157712 GCA_963767975.1 uncultured Verrucomicrobiae bacterium
CTCGAAAACGTCAGCGGCCTCGCCGAGCGCATCCTGCGCAACTTCGATCTCGCGCCGGCCGACAGCGCGCTCGTCGATCTCGTCCAGCGGCTGCAACGTCGTGCCGATCGAGATGGCGGAGGAGTTTCAGAAGCGCGGCGTGCACGTCGTCGCGATCATCAGCCGGCGCGCACACCGAGGCGAGCACGAGCCAGCGCGCCGACGGCAAAAAGCTCCAGGACTTCGCCGATCTCATGCTCGACACCGGCGCGCCCGTCGGCGACGCGATGGTGAAGATCGACGGCCTCGACACGCCCGGTCGCGCCCGGCTCGACGGTCGGCGGCTGCCTGCTCGTGAACTCGATCAAAGCCGAAGTCGCCGCACCGCCTCACCGCCGCCGGCCAGCCGCCGAAGGTGCTCAGCGGCGCCGCGGTCGTCGGCGCCGAGCGCGCGGCCGGAGCTTTTCGAATCCGCGTACGACGAGCACGCGCGCCGGCTCGCGAAGCTCTACGCAGAATCTCGGCGCGCTGAAGCCCCATCCCGATGCAACCCATCCCCCTCCGCACCACCGTCATCGGCAGCTACCCGTTTCCCGGCTGGCTCGAGTTCGCCTGCGCAGCATCTCGATGCAGTTCGGCAGCGCCGACCTCGCCGAGATGCAGGACGACGCGGTGATCGCGCGGTCCACGACCAGCTCGCCGCGGGGCTCGACGTCATCACCGACGGCGAGCAGACGCGGCTCGACTTCAATCTCTCGTTCTACGGCTTCATCGAAGGGATCGAACTGGAGGGCGCGTCGCCGCGCCGCTTCGGCCCGCCGGCGCACGATCAGCGCGGCAAGCACGCGGTCACCGGCGAACTGCGCGCGCCGCGCGGGCTCGGCGCGGTGGAGGAATTCAAGCGGCTGCAACGCCTCGCGCCCGCCGGGCGCCGACGCTGAAGGCCAGCGTGCCCGGCCCCTACACGCTGAGCGGCCGGCTGCTGCCGAACGCGCAGTACCCCGATCGCTACGCGCTCACCGAGGCGCTGCTGCCGATCGTGCGCGCGGAGCTGGAGGAGCTCGTCGCCGCCGGCTGCCGCGGAGATCACCGTCGATGAGCCGTCGATGAGCTGCTACGCGCTACACGCGAAGACCCGCGGCGCTTCGTCGACATCTTCAATCGCACCGTCGAGCCGGTCGTCGGGCGCAGCGCGGCTCTGCACGCATCTCTGCTTCGGCAACTACAAGGGCCGCGCCGTCGGCTTCCGCCGCATCGCGCCGATGTTCCCCGCGTTTCTCGACTTGAACGTCGACGAGATGCACGTCGAGATGGCGAGCCGCGAGTTCGCCGAGATCGAAATCATCGCGCGCATCGCCACGCGCATGGACGTCGCCGTCGGCATCATCGACGTGAAGAGCTACTACATCGAGACGCCGGACGAACGTCGCCGACCGCGTGCGCCTCTGCCTCGAAGCACGCGCCCGCCGACCGCCTCGTCTTCGCGCCCGATTGCGGCCTGAGCCAGACCGCGCGCTGGGCGGCGCAAGCAAAAGCTGGCGAACATGGTCGCGGGCGTGAAGCACGTTCGCGCGCGCTGGGCTGTGATCGAGCCCGCGCTTCAGGACGACGCGTTCCTCGCCGACGTCGCGGCGGCGACGGCGACAGCGGCCGGCGATGCCTTGCGCGTCTGGTGGCTCGGGCAGAGCGGGTTTCTCGTGCAGTGGCGCGGGCACGCATCTGCTGCTCGATCCGTATCTGTCCGATTCGCTGACGCGAAAAATACGCCGCGACCGACAAGCCGCACGTGCGCATGACCGAGCGCGTCATCGCGCCGGAGCGGCTGGATTTCATCGACGTCGTGACTTCGAGCCACAATCACACCGATCATCTCGACGCCGAGACGCTGAGCCCGCTGCTGCGCGCGAATCCGGCGATGACGCTCGTGTTCCCGAGGCCAATCGCGCGTTCGTCGCGGACCGGCTGCGCATCGACTCCGCGTCCCGGTCGGACTCGACGACGGGAGAGCGTGACCGTCGGCACGTTCACTTTCACGGCATTGCCGCCGCGCACGAAGCGCTCAGCCCGGACTATCTCGGCTACGTCATGCCGTCGGGCCGTGGACGATCTACCACAGCGGCGACACGCTGCTCTATCCCGGCATGGTCGCGCGACTGCGTCCGTTTCCGATCGACGTCGCTCTTCTGCCGATCAATGGCAACAAGCCCGAGCGCCGCGTCGCCGGAAATCTCGACGGACGCGAAGCCGCGCAGCTCGCGCACGACATCGGCGCGCAGGTCGGATGCCGTGCCATTACGAGATGTTCGAGTTCAACACGGCGTCGCCCGACGAATTTGTGCAAACCTGTGCACAGCTCGGGCAACGGTGCCACGTGTTGCAGTCCGGCGAAGCGCCGCGACAATCCCCGTTCCGTGAGCGACGAATACGGTCTCGCAAAACAGCCCGCGCTCGCGGAAAGCGCGGCTCCCGTCCTCGATTATCTTCCGCCGCGCCCGCGCCGCTACCGGCCGCCGATCGGCCTCATCGGCTGTGGCGGAATCGCGGCTCATCACCTCGCGGCGTATCAACGCTCAGGGTTCGATGTTGCCGCGCTTTGTGGACGGGAGGAGACGAAGCCGCGCGCGCTACGGGAAAGGTTTTTTCCCGGCCGCAGAAATCTTCACCGATTACCGCGAGCTTTTCGAGCCGTCGCGACATCGAGGTCGTCGACATTGCAACGCATCCGGACGTACGCGCGCCGATCATTAAGGCGGCACTCGATGCTGGTAAACATGTGCTCAGCCAGAAGCCATTCGCGCTTGATCTCGCGAGCGGAGAGCGGCTCGTCAAACTTGCGGAGGGCGTGGCGTGCAGTTGGCCGTCAATCAGAACGGTCGCTGGGCACCTCATTTCAGCTACCTGCGGCAGGCCATTCAGAGCGGGCTGATTGGGGAGGTCGCGAGTGTCAGCTTCAACGTGAATTGGGACCACTCGTGGATCGCCGGCACAGCGTTCGAGGAAGTGCCGCACCTGATTCTTTTCGACTTCGGGTTGCATTGGTTCGACATCGCGTGCGCGTTTTTTGGCGAAGCTTCAGCGCGGCGGGTTTTCGCATCAGTCTCGCGGGCGCCGGGACAGGCTCTGAAGCCGCCGATGATGGCACACGCGGCGGTCGATTTTGATCGTGGACAAGCGACCTTCTCCTTCAACGGCCTTTGCTCTTTCGGGCAATCCGATTGCACCGTCATTGTCGGCACTCGCGGGACGCTCCACGCCAGCGGGCCGAGTCTTAGCGAGCAAGCGGTGACGCTTTTCAACCACAATGGGATCGCGCATCCGCGACTCTCAGGAACCTGGTTCACTTCCGGCTTCGAGGGCGCCATGGGTGAACTGCTGTGCGCGATCGAAGATGGGCGCGAACCCGATCATTCCGCGCGTCGGAATCTCCGCTCTCTCGCTTTGTGCTTTGCGGCTATTGCGAGCGCCGATGGCGGGCAGGCGGTGTTGATTACCTGAGCTTGCAGCTCATTGCTGGGCCGGCTTTCGCCGGCAGCCGGGTAGCGCTGGATTTTTGGCGCGGCTTCGGCGGTTCGTTGTCGGCGGTGATCGCGAGCGTCGTCGGCGCAATGCCGTTTTTGTAGCTCTCGAGCGCGATCGTTTGATCGGCGCGCGCTCCTTCACCGGCAGCGAGAAGTAGCGGACGTGATGTTGCTTCACGACGCCTTCGGCGCGCTTCGAGCCGGGCACTTCGTCGCCGCTGATGTAGTCGATGAAGATGTCGCCGGTGTAGAGTTCGTCGACCTGCTTTTGCCCGCCGATGTGCTCGATCGTGACCTTCATGGCCGGCTTGTGAATGTCCGGGCCGCCGCCCCAGCCGGCGACGCCGCCGAGGAAGTGGAGATTGCCCGCGGCGAAGCCGACGCGGAATCTCCACGCGCTGCGGCAGCGTGCTCGCGAAGCGTGTTGCCGCCGCCGTTCTTCAAGACGATGACGTTGCCGCCGGTCGGCGTGGTGCTCGGGTCGGGCAGCGAAAACGGCACGCCCTCGCACGGTGACGACGCCGTATTTGACCGGCTGCACGGTGTCGTTCTTCGCCTCGCGCGAGTTGTAGAGTCCGCCGACGGTGCTCGGTCGTGAAGGCGCGTGCCGAGATTGAGCGCGCGGTACTTTGACCGCTGCCGCCGCTCAGGTAGGCGAGGATGTCGCGCAGCGCGTCGGCGCCGAGCGCCTCCAAGCCCTCGGGCATGAGCGAGAGGCCGGTGTCCTGGCGCGACTTGATGTCGGCGACCTTGACCTCCTGCTCAACGCCGCCGGGCAGGCGCAGCGTGAGCGAGCGCTCGTTTTCGCGGGCGATGATGCCGGTCGCGAAGGTGCCGTTCTTCAGCGCGAGGTTCCAGGTGCGGTGCTCGTTGTCCACCACGCGGCTCGGGTCGATGATGTGGATCGAGCAGTTCGTGCGTGCCGTGCACGCCGATGCCATCGAGCGCCGGGCCGACTTCCTTGCCTTCGCCGTTCAGCTTGTGGCAGATCGCGCAGGTGGCGGTGAAGAGCGTCTTGCCGTTCGCGAGCATCGCCGGCTTGCCTTCGATCAGCGGCAGCAGCTTCGCGATGATCTCATCCTTCGCCGGATTCGTGCCGCCGCCGATTTCGTCGATGACCTTCAGCGCGCGCTTGGCCGACGGCGGGATCGGGATGCAGGCGCAGTTTGCTGAGCCGCGCCGGGCCGAGCAGCGCGGGCTTCAGTTCCTTCGCCTGCAAGGGCGTCGAGCACGGCGTTGGCCCATTCGGCGCGCGTGGCCAGCGCGTCGAAGAGCGCGGTCTGGCCGGCGGGTGAGAGGTTCGGCAGCACGGCGACGAGCGGCTTGTCCAAGCGCCGGGTCGCCGGTGGCGGCGAGGGCGGCGATGACATCGAGCGAGCAGCGCGTCGCTGACTTCGGCGTCTTCAGCAGGTCCAGCGACAGCGGGCACGATCCGCGGATCGCGCTGCGCGCGAGCGACCAGGCCGCGCACGGCGGCGACGCGGTCGGCATCCGGTTGCTTCGCGTCGGCGGCGAGCGCGAGCAGCGCGGTCGATGCGCTGGGCGACATCGGCGTTTACGAGCGCCGGCTCGTCCCAGCGACGGCGAAAGGCAGCGCGCTGGCGGAGATCGGCATGATCCGGCGACTCGAGCAGCGTTTGCGAGCGCATGCAATGACGGACTACGTCGTCCGCAGGGCTGGCGGAATCTTGGGCGCGCCGCGGCTGGCAGAATACGTGCGCGACGAGCGGCGCGGCGGCCGGCGCGCGCTTTCGCCGCAGCGACGATCAACTCGCGCGAGCGCCGGCGCTATCCTGCTTCTCGCGCGAGGCCGCGCGCGAGCGAGGCCGCGAGATCGAGCAGCGCCTCGCTCGGCTGCTCGGTGCGAGGCGAGCGCGGCTTCGAGCACCGGGCCGGGATTCGAGGAAGCCGCGGCCACGGCGGCGCTGCGCGACCAGTCGTCGTCCAGCTTCGGCAGCATCGCCGAGCAGCGCGGCGGCGGCCGGCGGCGTCAGCGGGCTCGAAGCCATGGCGCGCAGGGCGGCGAGGCGCACGCGGGGATCGGCATCGTTCAGCAAGCGCGGCGACGTCGACGGTGTTCTTCGCACCGAGCGCCTCGACGATGAGCAGCGCGGATTTGCGCACGCCGGCGTCGTCGCTCTTCAGCGCGCGCTTGCAGCGTCTCCGGCTTCAGCTTGTCCGAGCCGCTGCAGCGCCCAGAGCGCGAGGATGCGGGCGGGCGCGAAGGCTTCGCTCTCCGCCATCTCGTCAGCGCGGGGACGGCGCTCGCGGCATCGGCGCGCTCCATGAGCAGACGATGCGCGGTGAAGCGCACGAGCTTGTTCGGATGCGTGAACGCCTGCACGAGCTCGGCGGCGTCGGCCTGGTCGTGAGATCGAGCGTCGTCGAGCTTCGTCGCGTGCTTCGTGCTGGATGCGGTAGATGCGGCCGAAGTAGTGGTCGCGATCCGGGCGCACGGTCGCGCCGGACTTGCTGTGCTGCGGGCCGCGCGAGTCGCTGTGCGCGACGATGGGGTTGTAGAAATCGAGCACGTACATCGCGCCGTCCGGGCCGAATTGCACGTCGATCGGGAAGAACCAGAAGTCCTGCGCGCGCAGCCATTCGCGCGTCCGTCGCGGATCATTTCGCCGGCGATAGGTCGGCGCCGTCCGGCGACGAGCTTTTCGAAGTGGATGATGTCGAGGATCGGCTCGGTGCAGAAGATGCCGCCGTCGCCATTCCGCCGGCCACGCGCCGCCTTCGTGGACCGTGCTCGCGCACGCCGAGCTGTAGCCGCCGACCTCGTCGATCTGCATGAAGGGCGCGCGCGTCGGCATGTCGGGCGCGCACGACTTTGCGGCCCGGGATCACGCTTTCCGCGCTGCCGGCCGAGCCGACCTTCGCCTTGGCCAGGATCGCACTCCGGCAGCACGACGTGCTGCACCGGGATTGCCGCTCGTCGCCTGGCCGAAGAAGATCTCGCCGTCGCTCGTGATGTCGAGGCCGAAGCCGTTGCCGCCCTTCGAGCCGACCTGCTCGATCGCCGGAGCCGTCCGGCTTGAAGCGAAAGACGCCGGAGCTGATCTTCGCCGGTCACCTCGGGATGCGCGACGGATTCCGCGTCCGCGCCGCTGCCGGTGTTCGCGTAGATCCAGCCATCCGGCGCGACGATGAAGTGGTTCGCGACGAAGTGCGTGTCGCCCGGCGCGAAGCCGGTGTAGAGGCGCTCGACCTTCTGCTGCCGCGCCTTCGCCGTGGATGAAAACGATGTCCGGCTGCGCGACGGCGATCACGCCATCGCCGTACAGGCAGAAGCCGGTGACGAGCTCCAGGCCTTCGTAGAAGACGGTCTTCTTCGTGAACTCGCCCTTCGCGTCCGGATCGCTGAGAATGCTGATGCGGTCCGTGGCGGGGCGATCGTATTTGCCCGGGCTTGAGCACGCCGGTTTCCTTCCACGCGTCGGTCGTCGAGCGGCCGGCGGCCGTTCGGATACTCGGGCGTCTCCGCGACCCAGAGGCGGCCCTTCGCCGTCCCACTGCATGGCGATCGGCTTTGTTGATGAGCGGCTCGCTCGCGACGACGGCGGCTGTGAAGCCCGGCGGCATTTCGAAGGACTTCACCGTCTCCGCCGCGCGTCGCGCGCCGCCCTGCGGATAGCGCAGCGTGGCGACATCTTCTTTCGCGACACAGCTCGTCGACGTTCGCACGCTTCGCCGCCCACGCGATGCCGCGCAGGATGAAGGTGCGGATGCTCGCGTGCTGCAGCGATTCCGGCGCTTCCTGCAGCAGGACGAAGGCGCGGTGCTTGTCCGCGCCTTCGTAGGTCCACATCTGCGGCTGCAGGTCGTAGACATTGGCTCGATCCAGTTTTTCCGGCGCACGGGTGTCCTTGGTTTTTGCCGTGACTTTCGGGGTGAAGGCGGACGCGATTACTTTTGCCGCTGGATCGAGGTCGAGGTCGTAAACCGTGTCGTCATCGAGGTCGAACGCCGACGCATCCCGCGTGATGGGGTGCGCGTCAGTGAGCGGGAAGAGCATCATCAGGCTCGAGAATTTCCGGCTCTGCCGATGTCCACGCGGCGCCGACGAGCGGCTTCAGCCAGTCGCCGGCTTCGATCCCGTGGCCGACCACGACGATGCCTGCTCCGCGTTTCGCCGCCGCTTCGACTGCAGCCCGGTCTGCGATGGCGCCCGCGATGACGATGACCTCTGCTGTGTCGAGGGCTACCCCATCGACGATGTGCGCCCCACTCTCGCTGATCATCCCACGCAGGCCGTCAGCCCCCGGCAGGACCGCGACTTTGAGCGGCGCTGCCTGTGCGAAGCAACTGAGACCAAACGCGAGAATAAGAAGACGACAGATTTTCATAGCGGGAGAACGGAGGCGGGTGTGAAACAGAGAGGTATCTGACCAACCAGTGAACGGAAGAAAACTTAAGCCATGCAAAGACTCTCAGGGGCTCGTTCTTCGGTTGCCCAAGCACCGCCCGCACGCTCAATCTCCCCGGCAAGACCGACGTTTTCGATGGCAAAAGCAACGAGTGAATTTCAGCTCTCCTACCAACTCGCGCAGAGCCGCTACGCGGAATGGGACGTCGATGTTGAGGAGGTTCTCGAAGTCTTCTCGGCGACCTCGATTTCCCTCCAATGCTGGCAAGGTGACGATGTGGGCGGCTTCGAAGGCTCGGGGGCGCCGATGGGCGGCGGACTGGCGGTCACTGGTAACTATCCCGGAAAAGCGCGCTCTGCCGATGAGCTGCGCGCGGACTTGGACAAAGCAAGGTCTCTGATACCCGGGCAGCATCGGCTCAATCTGCATGCGAGTTATGCAGAACTGAAAGGCAAGCGAATTGAGCGCAGTGACTACTCGGTCGATGAGTTTCGAGATTGGATCGACTGGTGCGACCAGCGAGGAATGGGGCTGGACTTCAATCCCACTTACTTTGGACACCGATTGTCGGCTGACGGATTCACGCTGGCCCACCCGGACAGATCGGTGCGGCAATATTGGATCGATCATGGCCGTGCTTGTCGGCGCATTGCGTCGGAGGCCGGGCGGCAGTTAGGCAAAGCAGTCGTCACGAACTTCTGGATCCCCGACGGCTACAAAGACACGCCTGTGGACCGGAAGCGTCCACGCGAACTGCTTGAGGAGTCTCTTGACGAAATCTTCGCCGAGCAGATCGATCCGAGGCGGAATCTCGATGCTGTTGAGTCCAAGCTCTTTGGCATCGGGAGTGAAAGTTATGTGGTTGGCTCCCATGAGTTTTACTTCGGCTATGCGATCACTCGTCAGAAGCTCTACTGTCTTGATACCGGGCATTTCCACCCGACGGAGTTGGTCGGCGACAAGGTCTCTTCGATGCTGCAATTCATCCCCGGATTGCTCCTGCACGTTAGTCGCGGAGTGCGGTGGGACAGCGATCACGTCCCGCTACTTGACGAATCTACCCAAGCGTTGATGCAGGAGATCGTCCGGGGAGGCTTTCTGGATCGAGTTCATCTTGGACTCGATTTCTTTGACGCGAGCATCAATCGCGTGGCCGCATGGGTGATCGGCGCTCGCAACGTTCAAAAAGCGTTGCTATTCGCTCTGCTCGAGCCGCAAACGCACCTGCGCGAGTCCGAAGCCGCGGGCGACTTCACGCGCCGATTGGCACTGATGAGCGAGATAAATTCGCTACCATGGTCGAGCGTCTGGGAGGAACACTGCCGCCGTCACGAGGTTCCTGCATCGAGCGCTTGGTTGGGCGATGTGCGCCGCTATGAGCGAGAAGTTCTCGCGTTGAGATGAGCATCGGCGCTGCGTGAGATTCAAACAGAATGCGCGCCCAACCAAGCTCCCACCGATTCTCAATGATCGATTGGCTTCGATCGATTTCAGAGATTGCCAGGGCGATGAGTTAGTGAAGGACGTGGTAAACCCGGGATGGACGGGGGGTGAGGCGCGTGATCAGGATTCCTCGGGCAACAGAACACGCTCACTTCAGGCCAGATGAAGAATTCCTACACCAATGTCATGTCGCTACAAGGGTTAGTTCCACTGACGTCGTTCCGCCTGCTGCGTCTGCTAGCCATCCTTTTTCTGGTCTGCTCGGAATCGAGCCAGGCTCAGGTGCTACCCATCGCGGAGCAGGCCGAGTTCGGGATTGCGCGGGACGGGTTACCCGTCAAACGAATCACGCTGCGGAACGCCACGGGAATGAGCGCGCGAATCATCAGCTACGGAGCGATCATTCAAGAACTCCAGGCTCCGGATCGCAGCGGGAATTTCACGAATGTGCTTCTAACGACTGACACTTTGGAGCGATTTGAGAGCGGATTTAGCGGGGCCGCGGCGGTTATCGGCAGGGTGGTCAATCGCATTGCGGGTGCGCAGTTTGAGCTTGATGGGAAAACGTTTCAACTTCCCGCAAACGACAAGGGCAACACCATTCATGGCGGTCGAAAAGGTTTCGCGCAGTCGGTCTGGACCGTGGAAGAAATCGCCCGCAAAGATGGCGAGTCTTCGGTGAAGCTGACTTATCAGAGCAAAGATGGTGAAGAAGGGTTTCCGGGTAACTTGAAGACAACCGTGACCTACACCCTGACGGATGCCAACGAACTTCGAATGGATATTGAAGCAGTCACTGACCGGCCGACGATCGTGAATCTTGCCAACCACGCTTACTGGAATCTCGCGGGCAGCGGGAATTGTCTGGATCACCTCCTATCGATCCCTGCCGACAAGTTCACTCCAACCAAAGCCAACATGATCCCGACTGGTGAGATCGTTTCGCTCGAAGGCACGCCGATAGACTTCCGGCAGCCGACGCGGATCGGGGAACGTCTGGCGCAGTTGCCGCCTGGGATGAATGGTTATGACCACAACTTCATCCTTGAGGAGGTCAAGGTAATGAAGTTGGCCGCGCGTTTGGTAGAGCCCAAGAGCGGGCGGACGATGGAAGTGCATACGACTCAACCCGCCGTGCAACTCTACACAGGGAACCATCTCGCACACGGGGGAGTGTGCTTGGAGACTCAGCACTACCCCGACGCAATTCATCACCAGAACTTCCCATCCATCGTCGTGAGGCCTGCAGAACCGTTGAAGGAAACAACAGTGTTCAAGTTCTCGGTGCAGTAGCACCTCGCACTCGGGCAAACTAGCCGGTCTCGTTTTCGCCGCCCGGAAGCTTCCGAAATTTGCGCCGGAGGGTCACGCGATTGATGTCGAGTTCACGTGCCATGACCGTTGGTTTCCCGTGGAAGCGGGGGAGCAAGTCCTGTAGCACGAGGGTCTCGAGGTTCTGCTCGATCTTGTCGAAGTTCGACCCTGCACTCAGTTGATCGGAGAGCCACTGATGAAGCGCAGAGCCGAACACCGCAGCAGGGACGGAGCTTGTCGAGGCAGTGAAATGGCGCGGCAGGTGTTGAGGTAGGAGAGTGGTCGCGGGAGCTACCGCGACAGCATGTTCCAAGGCATTGCGCAACTCGCGAACGTTCCCCGGCCAATCATGCCGCTCCAGCAGGCGCAAAGTCTCCGGCGGGATCTCGATGCTACGATCCGGGACGAGTTGTGCGAGAAAGTAGCGGGCCAGTGCCGCGATGTCTCCCCGCCGTTCACGAAGCGCGGGCATCTCGATCTCTAGGACGTGGAGTCGGTAGTAGAGATCTTCGCGAAACCGGCCCGCGGTCACCTCGGTACGCAGATCCTTGTTGGTCGCGGTAATAATCCGGCAATCGACCTGCCGGTCCTCACGCCCACCGACGCGGTGAAAGGCGCGCTCTTCGACAAAGCGCAGGAGTTTAGCCTGAATCGCGAGCGAAATATCAGCGATTTCATCGAGAAAAAGCGTGCCACCCTCGGCGCGGTCAATGTGTCCGGAGCGTGCGGTGCTGGCGCCGGTAAAGGCATTCTTTTCATGGCCGAATAGCTCGCTTTCAAGAAGGGTCTCGGGCAACGCGCTGCAATGAAGCGCGACGAATGGCGCATCCGCCCGCGCGCTATTGAGATGGATGATGCGCGCGGTGAGCGTCTTGCCGGTGCCGGTCGGACCCGTGAGCAGCACCGGAGCATCGCTGGCACAAGCATGAGCAATATCCACGAAGCTCCGTTGCAAAGCCGTCGTGCCACCGACCAGCAATGATCCAGGTAGGGTCTGAACGTTTGTCGTCACCTTGGGCGCGGCAAGCGCGGTCCGTAGTGCTTCCTGCACTTCATGAAGATCAAGCGGCTTGACCAGGTAGGAGGCAGCTCCAAGTTTGCGTGCGGCCACGGCGTTATCAAGGCTGCCGTGGGCCGTAACAATGACGACTGGCAGCGATGGAGAATGGGCGCGCAGTTTCTTCAGCACTTCCAGCCCGCTCATGTCCGGCAACCCGATATCGAGCACGATCAGGTCGAACTCGCTGCTCGCCGCCGCTTCGAGGCCTCGCTGGGCGGAATAACAAGCCCGGGCCTCGCGATCGAGCCGCGCGCACACCGCAACGAGGGCGGAAGCAAGTGCGGGTTCGTCTTCGATAATGAGAATCGGATTCATGAGCGTGGAAGGGTAAGCGTAACCACCGCGCCGCCTTTGGGTCCATTGGCGACATCGAGTGAACCGCCGTGTGCTTTGATGATCTCGGCAGACACACTGAGTCCTATCCCCATGCCACCTTCCTTCTCGGAAAAGAAGAGCTCGGCGTGCCGCGCAAGTGCTGCGGAGGAGAATCCAGAGCCCGTATCTTGGAAAAGCAGTCGGACGCGGTGGAGATCGACGGTGCCACTGATCCGCAGCGCACCGCCACCTGGCATGGCTTGGATCGCATTGATGACGATGTTGCTGATCGCTTGCGAAAGCCGCCGGGCATCGACGGCCGTGACCAAGCCATCTGGCACATCATTAGTTAAAAAAACGTCTGCGTGTGCCGCGAGCGCGGCTTGGACCTGCAATGTGGCCTTCACCAGCTCCCCGAGGTCCGCAGGCACCGTTTCAGGAGGCGCGGGTAGGGCGAGGAACATCCATTGGTTCACGAGGCTCTCGATCTTCGCGGTCTCGCCAAGGACTATCGCAATGGAATCTCGAACGGGAGCATCCAAGTCCCTCGTATCTGCTGAGATCAACTGGCCGTGCATGCGGATAGCTGAGAGAGGATTGTGGATCTCGTGGGCGAGGCCTGTGGCCATGCGTCCCAAAATGGCGAGGCGCTCTGCCTGCTCCCGGCGGGCTCGCTCCGCTCCGAGTTGTGCTCGCGTCGCCAAGTAGGAGCGCGCGAGTTGGCCAATCTCGTCGTCGCGATCCGCGCCGGGAAGAGTTGCATCCGCATCGTTTTCGATCTGCGGAAGTCGCTTTGCAAGCAGCCGCAAAGGACGCACCACGCCCCGGGTGATCGCCCACGCAAGTCCAATCGAGAGCAGCCAGAAAGCGGCAAGCACCATGAACGTTTCGCCTTGCAGGAGAAACGCAAACCGACGCTCTGCGGGCCGGACCAGCAAAAGAGCAACCTCAGCACTGACTGGCGCCGCGATTACTTCGAAATCGCCGCCCAAGCGCACCACCCCTTGACTGGCTCGCAGCCGGAGCAACGCGTCTCGATGCGAGCCAAGCGTATTATTGGGCTCCGGAATGAGCTCCGTTCCGCGACGAATAAGGGTCCGGACATTTAGCATTCGGCTGACGTAGCCAGCCATCTGTTCGTTGAGGGAAATGCGACGGTCGCGAAAAAAATCGGCATTCGTTTGGCCTAATGCCGCGAAGATGGCGTGGGACTTCCGCTGAGCCGCGCCTTGGATCCAAAAAGCCAACGCAACCGAACCGGCGATGACAAAAATCAAAAACGAAGACGCGATGCTCAGCCAAAGAGCAGATATGCGGAGACGGAACATCGTGCGAGTTGATGGTATAGAGTGCTCTCCTCAGCCGGGCAACGAGAGATGGGCAAGATCGATGGGGAATGATCATTCGCCCGAGAGACGAGCGGTCGAGAGAGCTGCGACCGACATATCTTGAGTCTTTGCTGACACTCATCCGAGTCGGCGTGGTGGATAGCGGCTATCCTCGAGGCTTTCTGGAAGGACAGGCGGTATCCATGTAAAAATTCCAACGCCGCTTCGGGACAGCCCCATTTACTCTGGGAATGCTCGAATTCTCCCGGCAAGCATGGGGGCTGCTAAGGCGGCCTTGGAACAGCCACCACAAAACATCCATCTTCCAATGATCAAAACATCCCAAAGTATCGGCGCGCTTGTGCTCGCGATTGTTGCGCTTTCAAATTCTCAAGCGCAGGACGGCCCAATCAGTCGTCTTCCCGAGACAACAGCGACTGCGTTTGAAGGAGCGCTGGCCGAGGAGGCTCCGGTAGGAGTCACCGGCCGACCCGAGTGGACCAACGCGCGCCGGTTTCCGGGGACGCGCGTATATCTTCAGCAGGACCCATGGGAGGTCGGGGTGGGAAGCTGGTGGCGGGTTAAAAACCACCGAGACGGGACTCTGTCGCACCGATTGCTCGAAGAGGTGGAGATCGGTCTGCCATACCGGATGCAACTGGATCTCTATAACGACATCGAGGGAGATGAGCGTGGGAGGTTTCACTATCAAAGCTTTAACGTCGAACTCCGCTGGGCGCTTGCAGACTGGGGAGTGCTCTGGGGTAATCCTACACTCTACGGTGAATACAAATTTGCGGACCACGATCGAGGCTCGGATGTGTATGAATTCAAGGTGCTCTTCGGCGATCAACTGACGAATAGGCTCCACTGGGGCGTGAACTTCGTGTGGGAAGCCGAAACTGGAGGCGATCGGGAGCAGGAGCTCCAAGTAACGGGTGGCCTAAGTTACACCCTTGTCGATCAACGACTTAGCGTGGGGGTGGAGTTTCTTTACGACCGTGCTACGTCGAAAGGCGAACGGGGCGACGCATCCAATAGCTTCAATATCGGCCCGAGCATTCAATACCGCGTCACGGATCACCTGCATGTTGATGCCTCATGCATGTTCGGGACGAATCAGGACTCGGACCGTCAGATCGGATTCCTGGTTATTGGCTACGACTTTGGCGGCCCCGCTGGGCACTCGAAGGGATTTCAACGCAGCGGCAAAAATGAAGTGACTCCCCCTGGCTCAGGCGAGCGATACACTCCGATTAGCGGGCGACACAACTAAGCTCAACAATGCGATGTTGCGTGGTGCCCTCCCCATTTCCCTGGCCATCCATGCCTCGCTGCTCTGGTTTGCAGGATGGAAGGAGTATTCGACCATCTCCGAAACTGGCGGAAATGCACCGGAGATCAACGCGTCGATTCTCTTGGAAAGCGACTCATCGATTGATGACTTCGAGGTTGCGGAATCCGGGCAGATCGAGCTTTCAACTCCGGAGCTGAAGCACAGTCCTCCGGTGCCATCACAAGGATTGACGGTCCGCGCTCTTCCTTCAGGCGAAGCTCCTGGTGCGCTGGCTGTTAGTCGGCCGGACCGGCCGGTTCCATTGGGCGGTGCTGGGGTGAGCAAGGTCGAACCGGCTGTCCGTTCCCCAAGACGAAACGGTGGGAGGGAAGGTCGTCAATCGAACACTAGCTCAGTTCGGTCTTTAGGTGGGGACTACTCTCCGCCGGAATTCCGGGCGCGTTTCGAGCCCATGTATCCAAGAGAAGCGCGAGCCCATCGATGGGAGGGCACCGTCCTACTACTCGTGTCCATTGACACCCAGGGTCATGTCACTCACGCGAGAATCCGAAAAAAAAGCGGGCATGAGGTGCTCGACTTTGCGGCGCTCGCCTCCGTGCGAAAGTGGCGGTTTGCGCCTGCGTTGCGGGGTGGAACGCCAATTTCTTCGAAGGTCGAAGTGCCCGTGAGGTATTGCTTCAAGCCTGCAGGATCCCGTCATTGAGAGAGGCGGAACCGCGGCAGCTTTCAGCGGGGGAAGGCGCGATGAAGAAACACGATGCCGATCGTAAGAAGCAGGGCGGTTGCGTAGGCGAAGGGAAGTCGCGGGATCCGAAAGACGTCAGGAATGGTAAGTTTCCCCTTTTCCCCCCAAGTCTGTACCGTTCTCTTTAGCATGCCCGACATCTCGGCAAATAAGTAGGATCCAGCAATGAGACCTCCAAAGCCAAAGAGAAAATCCCAGCTTCCTTGACCGAGTGCGGCGGCGCCCGTTCCGGGGCAATAGGCGAGCAGAGCAAAACCGGCTCCGAAAAGCAGCCCGCCAATTGTCTGCGCGCCAACCCGGGTTGGCTTTAAGTGGAGGTTGACTTTGGCGAATCGATTGAGCGTGAAGATCCCAACCATGCCGACGATCACCGCCGTCATCATGATCTTTACAACGGTAAAGTCTTGAAGAAGGAGTTGGCCGATCAGAACGTTGTATTTTGCAACCCCGCCTTTTTGCAGGAGAAACCCGAAGGCAAGGCCGAAGAGAATCGCGGTCACGAGCTTCTTCCCGCTCAAACCACCTTCGGAAGGCTCACTGGATTGCTGGACTGCTTTACCGGGATTAATCATAATGCGTTATCGGCTATAAAGAAGCATGGCCACGGCGATTCCTGCAATGAACATGCAAACCACGGTAAGCCATGATCCGACGTTCAGCTGGAGGGTGCCTGAGATACCGTGCCCGCTGGTGCATCCTCCCGCGAGTCGGGCCCCGAAAGCCATCAAGACGCCTCCGGCAAAGCCTACGATGGCTCGGAGCATCATGCTATTCTCCCCGAATCTTTCGATCCACATGGGATGGAGCCACTCGTTACTAACCTCGCCCCCAGTCCACGCGGCGAGGAATCCGCCCACGATGGTGAAAAATACGAACACGAAGCCCCAGTCCATGGAAGGGGGGTTGTCTTTGAAGTAGGGAAGCGACTTGGTGTGTTTCGGAGCGACAAGGTTTCCGACAAAGCCAGCCAAGGTCGCATAAAACGACGACGCGCCGATGGCTTTATCGATGAAGTAAAAGGTGAACCACGATAAGATTCCAATGCCAGCCCCCACTAAGTAGGGCGACCACGCACCGCCATCGTAGCTCCCCGCATCCACTCCGAAATCCACGGCACCAGCGAACCTCGGAAGCAGAAAGATGCTCGCCAATGTCGCCAGCCTCACTGCTTGAAATTGCACCGCTCCCCTCCGAACCCCCAACGGTTGGATACAACTGTGCCTGGTCATTGCTCGCTATGGCTGATCGGGAACTTGGCTTTCTTCCACGCCTGCCAACTCCCGGGAATGTTGCACACGCACGCGAAGCCTTCTTGCTTTAGGATACTGGTTCCGATGCTGGCGCGGTAACCACTGTCGCAATAGACGACTGTCGGTTTGGCCCGATCCAGTTCTCCAACCTTTTCCCTTAGTTCAGGCAGGAAGTGGTAGTGAGCGCCAGGGATATGGCCACTTTTCCACTCGGAGGGGGAGCGAACATCAACGATTTGCAGCCTGGCACCGGCGTCATTGACCTCATGCACGGTCATCTGGCCGACCTCTTCCAACTCGAAGCCAGCGTTGTCCCACGCCTTCATCCCACCTGCCAAATAACCGGCAAACTTGGAGTAGCCCGTGCGTAGAAATGGCTTCACAATTTCGTCAATATCGCTGTCGTCATTGATAACGAGGAGGATGGGAACGTCGGGTTCGAGCAGCCACCCAGCCCAGATCGATGCCATCGGAGAGCCTCCGATATTGAGCGCCCCTTTGATGTGGCCTCCTCCGAAAGCCAGCATCATCCGCGTATCGATCAGGACGCCCTCTTTGCTTTCGATTGCTTCCTTGAATGCCTTGGGGGGAAGGGCGGGAACGCGCGGGAGGTTTCCCAAGATCTCCGGACCCTTCGCGTTGATCTTCTTCATCCGCGGATAGTATTTCGGAACCGGCGGAGCGCTATCCAAGGCGTGCTTCTTGAACTTCTCGAATTCCGCAATTTGAAGATACGGGTTGAACTTTCTCTCGTAGCCAATGGTGCTCTGCAGGCGGTCGCCGATGTCAGCCCCGCAGGGCGAACCGTGCCCGTGTGCGGGAAAGATCATCACACTATCCGGCAGCGTCAAAAAGTAGTCTCGAAGCGTGTGGAAAAGCTTTTTCGTCAACTCCTCCGTTTCGCTCGAACCAAGAAGATCCGGGCGGCCGGCAGAGCTAACGAACAGGGAGTCGCCGGTGAGGACGCCCCAAGGCGTGTCGGGGTGATCCTTTTCCGCGATAACATAGCTGACGTGTTCGGGCGTGTGGCCCGGTGTGTGTCGAACGGTCACCAGGGTCTCGCCGAAAGTGAATTGATCTCCGTCCGCGATTTTTTCGTGGTCGAATCCATATCGAGCATTCCCTTCATGGCTCAGGTAAATCTTCGCAGATCGCACGCGGTCACATAGTTCGCGAGACCCGCTGACGAGATCGGCGTGTATGTGCGTCTCAAAGATGTGCGTGATGGACACCTTTTTTTCGCGAGCCAGTTTGACGTATTTCTCAACATCCGGTGTCGGATCAAAAACCGCTGCCACTCCTTGGCTGTCGTCCCCGAGGAGATAAGATAACTCAGCGATTCCTTCGGTTTGGATGCGTTCGAAGATGAGGGCCATGGTTTTGGACTGTTTTAAGTTTGGGAGCCTTTCGAAGAGGTTCTTCGCCGCGGGAAGGACGACGAGGAACCAGCAGCGGGGGATCGCGGTGGATTTCTATATAACTATCGAGTCATGCACGGATCGTGGTTGCACCGAAACGTCTCTTCCTGCGCCGTCCAAAATTGGCGGCTTGCTCAAAGATCGGACTTGGAAAAGTCTGAGGTTTGCATGCCTGCCTTGATCGCGGCAGCATCGCTGTCGCTGTCGGTCGAAATTCCGCAGTTCAGGCTTTTCCTGAGAGCCCTTGCCTGTCGAAAGCTACTTTCTCCGCGCTCTGCTCGATCCGAATCGGCGGGAGGCCCACGATGTCGTAGGTGGCACTCGCGATCCCGATCCCAGCCGTATCGAGCGCTGCGAGGATGTCGCGGCTCATCTGATCTTTCAACGTCCGGATGCCATGCGGGTCGGCGACAAAGCGGACGGTGAGTTCCAGCCAGTTGTCGGTGATTCGGTAAAACACTGCGGGATCGAGATCAATGCGCTCGACGCCGTAGCGTTGCTTGAGGCGATCTACCTCGCGGGAGACAATCTTCTCCGACGTGAGCGCATGAGCCGCGGCCGCTTCCAGCAGAATCTCCTCAGCCCTTTTGCGGTCATCGGTGTAGGAGATGGGGAGCGTAATTTCATCCCAGATGTAGGGGAAATCGCGGGTGTAATTGTAGATCGGCTCATCGAAGATTTTCGCATTCGCGACCGTGACGATGCGGCCGGTGAACTGCCGACTTTTCACCCAAACGGCCGGATCGGCGCTCTGCACGGCAGGCGGTTGACCCATCTCCATGATCGTGGTCTGGATGAAACCAAGCGCGATGACGTCCCCGCGCACGCCGCCCATACTGATGCGGTCACCGACGCTGAAATTGTTTCCGCGCAAAATGACAAAGTAGCCCGCAAAGGAACTCACGACTTTCTGCAGCGCAAAGGCGAGGCCGGCAGTAACGAGACCCATCGCGGTCGTCAGCCGCGTGGGGTCGTCGAACCAAATCGAAAGGATGCTTAGGGTAAGAACGAGCGCCGTGAAAAGCGTGACCCCCTGCCGCGTCCAAAAGCGGGACCGGCTCTGCGGATTACCGCCGAGGACGAGGTTGGTGATCCACCGCAGCACTAGCCGTAGCAGCGCAACCACGGCAATGACGCACAGCGTTAGAAGTAGCTTCTGACCGTTTTCGGGATTGATGCCGACGAACTTGATGCCGAAAAGCTCCATATATCCGGAGGATTCGGCGGGTGAGGGGGCTTCGGCTGTGGAAGATCATTCTCTCCCCACTGCCCGTTCCTACCTGAGGCAGGCAGGGCAGACATCTTCCATGACCGGCCGAGGCAGCGAGACGGTGGGGAGAAGGGGCCTTCGCTGCCGTCGTTTGCGGTGTAGCAGAGGTCGAGGGTTGCATCTCCGTTACTCGCCAGTTTCCAGTTACCCAGAAGCGTTGTGCCTTTGCGGTCGCCTCCGATTTGAAGACATCACCGATCCTGGGATTGAAGCCCAGTAATTCCTGACGTTAATCCTCACGCTGAGCCTTGGCGTCGGCTTCGACGACGGCGGCCGGGAGGAGCAGTTCCGCGCTGGAGCGCGCGAGGTAGGGCGGCACGGTCATCAGCAGGCGCTGGCCGAGGGAATTCTCGAATTTCCACAGCGCTCCGTCGGCGCCGGGTGGAACTTCGACTTTGAAGAAGCCGTCTTCAAGCTTCGCGAAATCGAGCATTTCGCGGCCGTCGGGCGCGCGGAGTTTGCCGGAGATTTTCGGCGCCCAATTTGCGACGCGCGAGGCCCATCCACCGACGATCTTCGTCCCGCGGGGGACGTAAAAATAGAGCGTCCACGCGCCCCGGAAGTGGCTCGTCACATCGGGCGTGTCGGGCGCGCTCTCGACGGTGACAGGCAGGCCGACGGGCCAGGCGATGCGCGTGACGTCGCCGCCATCGTAGGTCTCGATGCGGTGCAGTCCAGGATATGGCGTGCGGAGCGCAAGGGTGCGCGGCTGGTTGTCGGGCTGGTAGTCTCCGCGCACGGCGACGGGGGCGAGGGAGACTTCAAGCGGGGAGAAAAGTTCGAGCTTCGGCGCGCGATTTGCCCAGCGTTTATCGACAGTGACGCCAAGCTCCAGAACGCCCGGCTTTTCCAGCCAAACGAAGTAGCGCTGTCGGTCCTGCGACTCGGTGGGAAAGCTGCCGGGTTCAACTTTTGCGAGTGCGAGGCGAGGCATCGCGGGGATGAGGTCTTTGCCAAATTCCACGCCACTGAAGCCGGCTTCGACAGGCTGATTGTTTGCGATCCCCCGATCGATCAGCGCGGCGATTTCCGCGGCGGAAAAGGGTGCGTCATTTTTGAGCGGATGGCCGTCGGTGTGGGCATCCTTTTGGCTGAGCAGGCGCGACCAGAGGCCGTAGCTGTGGACCATCATCGTCTTGCGCATGCGGTAGGCGTGTCGCGCGACTTCATCCTTCGCGCCGCCATTTTGCTGCGCATACATCAGCTCCGCGTGGCGCGTGTAGAGCACGAGATCGTCGATGCGCCGGAGCACGCGCGGGTCGCTTGTCGCGGCGCGCGCAGTGGCGAGGTGGCGATACATGCGACCGACGATATCCGAGGGCGAACGGCGCTGAGTGTCCTCGGTGATGAGCGCGTAAAATTCGCCCATCGGCTCGCGCGCGCTGCCGAACGACTTTTCCAAAAAATCCGCGACGATCGCCTCGACGCGCCCGGCTGCGCGCACGTCCCAGAGCACGCGGCTGGCGACGTAGTAGCCGAGTCCGCACGGCCCCCAGCAGTCGCCGGATTCCGCGTCGTAGAAACGCGCGCCCTGCTCGTGAATGTGCGCGAGCAGTCCGGCAACGCGCTTGGGCCGCGAGGCGGCACCGCCGCGTGGGAGATTCCAGTCCCAGTCCACGACGCTGAGGTAATCGTAGACGCCCATCGTTGCGCCCTGCGCCTGCCAGCCCGCGAGCACTTGGTCGAAGGTGAAGCCGCCGGTGATGAAGGCCGTCGTCGCGCTTGGAATGACGCGCGGATGCACGCGGATCTTCGGCGGCGCGCAGTGCTGGTTGTAGGCATAAAAGCCGACGTATTTTTCGCCGAGCCCGAGCGCGTTCACTGCGGTGGCGACTTCATTCGCGAGCGTGAGAACGCGGTCACTGACGCTGCCCATGCGCGCGCATTCCGCACACTCGCACCAGCCGCCGCCGTCGCTCGGGTCCATCGAAATCGAGTCGAGCTGCGGCTCCTTTTTCACCCGCTCGACCGCCCACGCAACCACGAATTTCCGCAGTTCGGCGTTGCTGATGCAAAACTTCACATCGCCACGTAGCTCCCGCTTTCCGCCGACCTGCGCGATCCACTCGGGGTGCTTTTCAAATTCCGCACGACCCTGCGCGACGATCGCGTCGTATGAATGGCCGCTGTTTAGCTTGAAGCCCGACGCCATCCGGTTGCGCGCGCACCACTCGCGGTAAGGCGCGTCGTTATAGCCCCACGTGCCCCAGTTATACCAAATGCGCCGTGCGTAAAACGAGGGGCTCTCGCGCACGTCCACGTCGATCGCGAGCTCTCGCGTCTCGGGCACCACCTCCCAGGTTTCGCCCGGGAAAAACTGTCGGTAGCCGAGCCGGTGCAGCACATCCCAGCACGCGTGCGCCGCGCCGAGTTCGGTCGCGCCAATCAGCCACACGCCTTTTGTTTCCGAATGCAAAACGTAATCCTCCCGCTCGAAAACTCCGCTCCCAAACTTTGTCGCAAGCGGCAATTTCTCGAAGTCCGCCACCGTCCCGACGACAATCCCGCGCGACCCATCACCCGCCTCGACCGTGAATTCCGCTCCGGCGATGCGCCCGAGTTGCCGCGCCAATTCAGCCGCCGTCGCCATCGTGGATTTGGATGCCTTCTCTCCCACGACGACCGCCTGCAAAGCGCGCCCGTCGCTTGCGAGTGGAACGCTTTTGGCGAGGGCGCTCGCGCAGAGACAGAGAAGGATCGAGGCGACATGGGAAACTAATTTCATGAGCGCCAACTTGCGGGTTTATCCGCGCAAAAATCCAGCCCAGACGAGCTCAATCCAAGCCTCGTCATCCACGGTGAGTAGGTAGTTGTTAAATGAATGTCCAAGAGAGAAATATGAACGTAGGTCCATAAAACACCGCGCGAGACGCGCCTTTTTTGCTCAGCGCTGGACGGCTTTCTTCCACCTCGCGATCGCGGCGCACGGAGCAGACGCGTCGCTCGCCTGCTAAGACCGCGCGCTTTCACGAGGAGGAAGTCGCATTCGCACGCGCGATGTGGATGCTCGCCTTCCTCCATGAACCTCCGATTTCTCCGCAGCGCGGGTGCGGCTGTTGCCCTCGCACTCAGCGCTTCCGCTTCCGCCCAAGATCCCGAGTGGCGCCACACCGGCTCGCTCTTTTTGAATACGACTCCGGACGGCGCAAATCTGCCCGCGGGCACCCATGTCGCGGACTTCCCGGTGCTCATCCGGTTGCATGGGGATTTCTTTAACTTCCCGGAGGCGCAGCCGCACGGCGAGGACGTCCGTTTTTCCACGAACACCGGCACGCCGCTCGCCTGCGAGATCGAGCAATGGGATCCAATCAACCAAGCTGCGAGCCTCTGGGTGCGCGTGCCGCAGATCGACGGAAATGCACGGCAGGAGCTGCGGATGCACTGGGGCAATCCGAATGCGCCCAGCGCGTCACGCGCCGCAACGGTTTTCTCGACGGAAAACGGTTTCGCCAGCGTCTGGCATCTCGGCGCCGCGGTGCAGGATGCTGCCGGCACGCTCGAATCCAGCGACACCGGCACGACGACGACTCCGGGGGTGATCGGAGCCGCGCGACATTTCCCGGGAAAAGCCGGCGTCTTCGGCGGAGAGAGGATTCCTAACTATCCGGCGGGTGATGCGGCGCACACGACGTCGCTCTGGTTTCAGGCGGAAAAACCGAACGGCACGATTATCGGCTGGGGCAACGAAGGTGGCGGGCGCGGGAGCAAGGTGCGCATGCAGTTTCGCAGCCCACCGCATGTGCATGTGGACAGCGACTTTTCAGACATCGCCGGCCAAAGTCGGCTGCCGATGAACGAGTGGATCCACGTGGCACACGTCTATGGCGACGGGCCGCGGCAGCTTTATATCAACGGCCAACTCGACAGCGAAGCGCCCACCAGACTCGACATCAAAAGCCCGGCGCGGCTCTGGCTAGGCGGGTGGTATCACAACTACGATTTTGTCGGCGACCTCGATGAAGTGCGCATTGCCCGCGTGGCGCGTCCGGCGGAGTGGGTGCGGCTGGAATATGAAAACCAGAAGCCGCTTCAGACGCTCGTTGGCTTGCTCATGCCACCCGGCGCAACGTTCGCCGTGTCACCGCAGAAGGCAACGGTCGCCGAGGGTGAAAGCGTAACCTTCACCGCCGAGGCGGGTGGCGCGCAAAAGCTCTACTGGAGCCTGCGGCGCGGCGATGACGAGGAAGCAATCGTGGCGGTGGATCGGCTCGGATTTCGCTTCGATGCAGGACGCGTTACGGGCGATCAGACGGCGTCGCTCCGGCTCCGCGCGATCTATCCGGATGGCGTCAAGACAGCCGAGATCCCGATCGTGGTGAAAGAGGAGATCCCTGATCCGGTGTTCACCTTGAAGGCCCCCGCAGCGTGGGACGGCCGTGCGCCGATCACGATTGTGCCGGAGTTCATTAACCGACCGGACCTGCAGGCCAGCGGTGCGGACGATCTTCAGATCGCATGGACCGCCGGGCCCTTCGCAGTGATGAAGGAAAACAGCGCCGGTGGACTGCTCCTCCAGCGGGCCATGGCGAGCGGTGCGCTTACCGTGACCGCGACGATCCACAACGGCGGCAAGGCGGTGACACAGAGCGCGATCATCGCAGTGACGGAACCAAAGCACGACCCGTGGGTAGCCCGCGAGCCGGCGCCGGATGAGAAGCCGGAGGATGGGCAATTTTTTGCACGCGATGCCTCCGGCGAGGGCACGATCTTTTACCGAGGGAAGCTCGGGGCACCCGCCGAGGCGGTCTTCCTCCGGCTCTACGCGGACGACCAGCTGGTAAAGACCGAACGTGCGGAGATCGGTCCAGATGGCCGCTACGCGCTCTCCACCCGGCTGCGGCCAGGGCTGATCCGCTACCACGTGGAGTTCGGTTTGCTGCGCGCTGGCGCGGAAACGGTCGTGGAAACGGTGCGCGATCTCGTTTGCGGGGACGCCTACCTCATCGATGGCCAGTCGAACGCTCTCGCAACCGACACGGGCGAGAAGTCGCCACCGGAAACCAGCGAGTGGATCCGAAGCTACGGGCGGCCGCCCGCAAAGCCGGGCGATGCACCGGGAAACCTCTGGTGCCGCCCCGTGTGGAAAGCGCAGCAGGGCGAAAAGGCCGAGCTTGGCTGGTGGGGCATGGAATTGGCGAAACAGCTCGTGGCCAGCCAGAAGGTGCCGATTTTCCTCCTCAACGCCGCGGTCGGCGGGACGCGCATCGACCAGCATCAGCGCGACCCTTCCAACCCCGCGGATCTCAGCACGATCTACGGCCGGATGCTCTGGCGCGTGCAGCAGGCGAAACTCACGCACGGCATTCGCGCGATCCTCTGGCACCAGGGAGAGAACGATCAGGGCGCCGCCGGGCCGACCGGGGGCTACGGGTGGGAGACGTATCAACCGCTCTTCGTGGAGATGGCCACCGGCTGGAAGCGCGACTTTCCGAACCTCCAGCAGATCTACGCATTCCAGATCTGGCCCAACGCCTGCAGCATGGGCGGCCGCGATGGCTCCGGCGATCGCCTGCGCGAAAAGCAGCGCACATTGCCGCGGCTCTTTTCGAGCATGAGCATCCTCTCCACGCTCGGCATCCGGCCACCGGGCGGCTGCCATTTTCCGCTCGAGGGCTGGGGTGAATTTGCGCGTCTCGTGCAGCCGCTGATCGAGCGCGATTTCTACGGCAAAGTACCCGCTGCGCCCATCACGCCGCCGAACCTGATCCGCGCAGCGTTCACGGATGCTTCACGGAATGGCGTCTCCCTCGCTTTTGATCAGCCGGTGAAATGGGACGCGAATCTGGCGGAGCAGTTTTATCTCGATGGCGCAAAGGGGCGCGTCGCCTCCGGGAGCGATTCGGGAAATGTGCTCACGCTCAAACTGAAGGACGCCGCCACAGTGAAGACGATCACCTACCTGAAAGAAGTTGCGTGGAGTCAGGAAACGCTCCTGCTCGGCGCGAACGGCCTCGCCGCGCTGACCTTCTGCGAAGTGCCGATCGAGTCGGCGCCTCCGGCGAAACATGTCCTCAAGCTCACAGCGCCGCGCGAGCGCCAGATCGTGCAGCGCAACGCGCAAAACTTGGGCACCATTGCGATCGCCGGCAGCATTGAGAATGCAGAGGGTGCCGTGTTCGACGCGCTCGAAGCGCGGATCGTCGATGCCGAAAAGGCAGGAGCTTGGCGGCAGCTTCCCACCGACCGCCACGGCGCGACATTTTCCATGACCATGGAGCTACCTGCAGGCGGCTGGTATCGCCTGGAAGTGCGGGCGATGAGCGGTGGGAAAGCGGTCGCACAAGGCGGAGTCGATCACGTCGGCGTCGGGGAAATCTTCGTGGTGGCCGGACAATCCAACTCGGCAAATCACGGCGAAGAGAAGCAAACGACCCGCACGGGGAAAGTCGTCACGTTCGACGGGAAAAACTGGCAGCTCGCGAATGATCCGCAGTCCGGCGCCAGCGGCGGCGGCGGAAGTTTCCTCCCGCCGTTTGGCGATGCGATGGCCGACCGATTTGGCGTGCCCATCGGGCTGGTGGCATGCGGGATCGGAGCCACGAGCGTGCGGGAATGGCTGCCGGGCGGGGTGTCATTTCCCAACCCGCCGACCATCGAAAGCCGGGTGCACCGGCTCCCGTCCGGGGTGTGGGAAAGCGACGGCGCAGCCTTCACCATGCTCGTGCAGCGGATGCAACAACTGGGTCCGCAGGGGTTCCGCGCCGTGCTCTGGCATCAGGGTGAAAGCGATGCCAACCAGCGCGACGCGAGCCGCACGCTGCCGGGTCCGCTTTACCGTGAGTATCTGGAAACGGTGATCCAGCAGGCGCGGCGCGCCATCGGCTGGGACGCACCATGGTTCGTCGCGCAGGTCAGCTACCACACGCCAGCTGACGAAAGTTCCCCCGAAATCCGCGAGGCCCAGGCGGCGCTCTGGCATGCATGCGTGGCGCTCGAGGGTCCCGACAGCGACGCGCTCAGAGGCGACCTCCGCGAGAACGGTGGCCGGGGCGTGCACTTCAGCGGCGCAGGGCTGCGTGCGCATGCGGCGCGCTGGGTGGAGAAAGTCGTGCCGTGGCTGGCGAAACAGCCGGGCATCCGTTTCTCCATCCAGTGAGCCCCCCCTTTGCATCAACTCGCAAACAGTCCTGCTTACTTCGTTTGTCCTGAGCAGAGGGATGAGCTTGAGCGCTGCAGTCCATGCCGCGGCACTGGTGTGCTCCATCAGGTGCGATCCTACGACTTACACGGGTGGTCGGAAGTAAAAGCAGCGGAATTAGGGGATTATTGAGGCCCGGGCTGATGTCATGTAGGCCGGCGTGCAAGAGGGGATGTAGAATTCTGGTCGCGCCCGAAACAGGCCCAGCTTTCAGCACTTCCTCGCGCTTGCGGGCACGCCTCTACCAGGGGGATGTCGCCGCAAAAATTTAACGCGTTCCGACAATGCATGGCTCGCCGCAATCTCCGTTAAACGTCCCGTCTTCGCGACGGGATCTGCGAGCTTCTTGGGCGGCAGTATCAGACATGATGTGTGTCGGGTGGGGTTGGTTTTTGGATTGCTGTGAAAATCAGACCGTCATCGAGACCCGCAGCCCGTCCCGCCGCCATCTCCCACCCGTTTCCCCGTCCCGGAAACCGCCCCGCACCCCCCTGTAACCCCTTCCCCCATCCCGCAACTCACCCCGCACCTCCCTGCAACCCATTTCCCCACCCCCCAACCCACCCCGCACCGCTCTGCACCCCATTTCCCCACCCCCCAAACCACTCCGCACCCATCTGCAACCCATTTCCCCACCGGAAGAACCGCGATGCAGGCATCTGCAAACCGATTCCAGAGCCCAAAAAACGCGGTGCAGTCATCTGCAACGCGATTCCTAGTCCGAGAAAACGCCTTGCAGTCATCTGCAAACCCTCTGTAAACCCGCCAAAACTGGCTCCAATTGTTAATTGCTCGTTTTTGCAACAGGTGATCATTGCATTTCTGTTGGAGAAAGACGGCGCGGTTGGCGCGCAGGAGGTTCGCGATCGTGTGAACCGCATCCTTAACGATCTTCCGAAAGCAAGCGCAAAGACCCCGAGCCGACCGACGAGATCGACCATCAGCCCGATCCAGATGGACAGGAAACTCGTGAGCTGCTGAACGTGTGAAACAAATAACCGCGGACGAAATCGGCGCATCCACCACTAGCACCTTCTGCGGTGTGGAGACCCCAGGCATCGGAAGCGGCACCTTTTGATTCCAAGCAAGCAACCGGGGTAGCTCCCGAGCGTATCGACGGCCTCCGCGAGGGCGGCGCGCTCATCGGGTTTCTGAAAATGCGCAGGCTTTCGACGCGCACGACTAGCCAGCATGGGGCCGTATCTGGTGCTTCGAGTGCCGCTCGTCGGAGTGGGGCTGCCGCCGTGTGATCGGGGTCGCCTTTCGTCACGACCGTGATTCAATCCGCGACCCCCTTTGTTCATTTTGAGAATGGTCACCTACCAAAAATTGATCTTGCTGGCGTGCATAACAATACTCACCAGCTGCGCGCGATTCACCAGCGAGCCGCTTTCGCCGGCGAAGACGGCGGCGGATTTCGACTCGCGCCGACTTTCGGCGAAGCAAGCGCGCTGGTCGCTCACGAAGCTGGTCGCCGAGGCGACGGGAGAAAAATCCCGATCTCGCCGTGCTGCGCGCCCGCGTGCGGACGGCGGAGGGCGCGCTGCGGACGGCGGGCGAGCGGCCGAATCCCGTCCTATCTTTCAAGCCCGCCTACAACAGCAGCACGAGCGGCATCTCGCCGTGGATCATCGAGCCGGGCCTCGACTTCACGATCGAGACCGGCGGCAAGCGCGATGCGCGCATGGCCGAGGCCGCGGCGAAGGTGCGCGTCGCGCGGCTGGATTTGGAGGCGGCGGCGTGGAAGGTGCGCGGCGACGTGCGGCGCGCGCTGCTCGCCATGCACGCGGCGCAGGCCACGCGCGGGCAGTATCGCTCGCAGGAAGCCGCGCAGGCGGAGTCGGCGCAGCTGCTCGAAGCTGCAGCTCAAGGAAGGCGCGGCACGTCCGCAGGATGTCGCCGTCGCGCGCATCCCGCTGAATCAAACGCGCCTCTCGATGCACGACACCGACTTGCTCGCCGCCAAGGCGCGCGCGACAACTCGCCACGGCCGTCGGCGTCCCGGTCGTCGCGCTTGCGGGAAAGGATTTCGACTTCTCGGAAGTCAGCCGGCTGCCCTCCGCGCCCGTCGGGCGGCAGCGGCGCGCCGCCACGCGGTCACGCATCGCGCCGACATCCTCGCCGCGCTTGCCGATTACGCCGCGAGCGAGGAGCGCGTGCGGCTGGAGGTGGCGAAGCAATACCCCGACATCAAGCTCGGCCCCGGCTACAAGCTCGACCAGACCGTGAACAAATGGACGCTCGGCATCGGCTTCGAGCTTCCCATTCTGAACCAGCACAAGGGCGCCATCGCCGAGGCCGAGGGACGCCGCGCCGAAGCCGCTGCGCGCTTCTTCGCGGTGCAGGCCAGGGCCATCGGCGAGATCGATCTCGCGCTCGCCGTCTATCGCTCCGCCCGCGCCAAGGCCGACGCCGCCAACGCCCTCGCCGACCGACGTGCGAGGCGCAGACCAAGACCGCCGAGACGATGAAAGCCGCGGGCGAACTTTCGCAGCTCGATGTCTCCCAGCGCCGGGTCGAGCAAGGCGCCGCCGATCTCTCCCGCGCCCAATCCCGCATCCAGGCCCTCGAAGCGCTCGGGGCCTTGGAAGACGCGCTGCAAACCCCTGCTTCATCGTGGAAATGAAATCCGTCCTATCAGCCCTGTTCGCTCCTATCCGCCGTCGCGCTCGCCGCCGATCCCGCGCCATCCACCGCGCCCGCGCAAGCCGCCATCGCCAACCCGGTCAAGGAAGCCGACCTCACCACCGTCACGCTCACCCCCGAAGCGGCGAAGCGTCTCGGCATCGCCACGGTGCCGGTGGAAAAGAAGGCCGTCCCGCACGAGCGGCTCTACGGCGGCGAAATCACGCTTCCGCTCGCCGTCGGCGAAGGCACCAACGCGCTCATGGCGCTCGCCCCGCCGCAAAACGCCGACCGAGATGCTCAAGCTCGCCGAGCTGCAAGCCGCCGCCGACGGCGACCTCTCGCAGGCGACGGTGAAACTCGAAGCCGCCAAGCTCGCCCTCGAACGCGCCGAAAAACTTCTCGCCAACCAGACCGGCAGCGAACGCGCCGTCGAGGAGGCCCGCGCCGCGCATCAACTCGCCAAAGCCGCGCACGAGCAAGCCGCCGCCAAACGCGCCTTGCTCGGCCCCGGCTTCGCCGCCTCGCCCGATGGCAAACGCTGGTGGGTGCGCGTCGCCATCCTCGCCGCCGACGCCGCCACGCTCGACCCGCAAGCCGCCGCCAGCATCACGCCGCCCGGCACCAAAACGCACCATCGCCGCCAAACGCATCGCCGCCGCGCCGCCGACCGCCAATGCAGCTCGCATCCACGGTCGACTGGTATTTTGAAATCGAAGACCCGCAGCGCCAGCTCCGCCCCGGCGAGCGCGTGCAGGTGCGCGTGCCCGTCGCCGGCGCGAGCGAGGAACGCCTCATCGCGCCGTGGGCCGGCGTGCTGCACGACATCCACGGCGGCCAGTGGGTTTATGAAATGACCGGCGCCGACGACCTTCGTCCGCCGCCGCGTGCAGGTCGCGCGCGTCGCCGGCGCGGATGCCGTGCTCGCCAGCGGCCCGGCCGTCGGCGCGAAGATCGTCACCGACGGCTCGGCGGAGTTGTTCGGCATCGAATTCGGCCCCGGGAAATAGCCATGCTGAAAGCCATCGTCGCCTGGGCGCTGAACATGCGCGTGCTCGTGGTCGCGCTCTCGCGTCGCGCTCATCGTCGTCGGCGTCGAGTCGCGTGCGGCACGCGCCGCTCGATGTCTTCCCGGAGTTCGCGCCGCCGCATGGTCGAGATCCAGACGGAAGCGCCCGGCCTTTCCACCGAGGAGGTGGACGCGCTCGTCACCGTGCCGCTGGAGAACGCGCTCAACGGCCTGCCGTGGCTGAAGACGATCCGCTCGAAATCCGTGCTCGGCCTTTCGTCGGTCGTGATGATTTTCAAGGAAGGCACCGACCTGCTCCGCGCGCGGCAGCTCGTGCAGGAGCGGCTCGCGCTCGCGCAGGCGCGGCTGCCCGCGGTGGTGAAGCCGCCGGTGCTCATGTCGCCGCTATTCGTCGCTCAGCCGCGCGCTGAAGATCGGCATGACCTCGAAGACGCTGTCGCAAATGGATCTGAGCGAGCTGGCGCTCTGGACGATGCGCCCGCGGCTGATGTCCGTGCCCGGCGTGGCGAACGTCGCCATCTGGGGGCAGCGCGACAAGGAGTATCAGGTGCTCGTCGACCCGGCGCGGCTGCGCGCGCACGGCGTCACGCTCGATGCGGTGGTGAAGGCCGCGGGCGACGCCGCGGTCATCGGCGCCGGCGGATTTCTCGACACGCCGAATCAGCGCCTCGCCGTGCGGCAGGCCGGCGCGATCACCAGCGCGGACGACCTCGCGCGCAGCGTCGTCGAGTTTCGCAACGGCACGCCGCTGCGCCTCGGCGATGTCGCGGAGGTCGTCGTCGGCAATCCGCGCGCCGATCGGCGACGCCGTGATCAACGACGGCCCCGGCCTGCTGCTCATCGTCGAGAAGCAGCCGTGGGGCAACACGCTCGATGTCACCCACGGCGTCGAGAAGGTGCTCGAGGAACTGCGCCCCGGCGCTGCCCGGCGTGGAGATCGACTCCACGATCTTCCGCCCCGCGACCTTCATCGAGCTGAGCATCGCACAATCTCACCCACGCGCATGTGGCTCGGCTGCGTGCTGGTCATCATCGTGCTCGCGCTGTTTCCTGCACGACTGGCGCACCGCGTTCATCAGCCTCACCGCCATCCCGCTCTCGCTGCGTCGCCGCCGCGCTGGTGCTGCGCTGGCAGGGGCAGACGCTGAACACGATGGTCCTCGCCGGCCTCGTCATCGCGCTCGGCGAGGTGGTGGACGACGCGATCATCGACGTGGAAAACATCCTGCGCCGCCTGCGGCAGAACCGCGCGCTGGCCGAGCCGCGGCCCGCCTTCCAGGTCGTGCTCGACGCCTCGCTCGAAGTCCGCAGCGCCGTCGTCTATGCGAGCCTCATCGTCGTGCTCGTCTTCCTGCCCGGTGTTCTTCCTCGACGGGCTCGCCGGGCACGTTCTTCCGCCCGCTCGCGCTCAGCTACATCCTCGCCATCGTCGCCTCGCTCGTCGTCGCGCTCACGGTCACGCCCGCGCTTTGCCTCATGCTGCTGCGCGGCACGGCGCTGGAGCGGAAGCGGGACGCGCCGCTCGTGCGCGCTGCTCAAGGCCGGCTACCGCCGCGTGCTGCCGCCGCTGCTCGCGCATGCCGTGGCGCCGTGTGCATCGTGCTCGTCGTCGCGTTCGCGGGCACGTGGTTCGCCTACACGAAGCTCGGCGAGGAGTTCCTGCCGAACTTCAAGGAGCGCGACTTCCTCATGCACTGGGTGGAGAAGCCCGGCGACCTCGCTCGACGCGATGACGCGCATCACCATCGCCGCGAGCAAGGAACTGCGCACGCATCCCCGGCGTGCGCAACTTCGGCGCGCACATCGGCCGCACCGAGGTCGCCGATGAAGTGGTCGGCCCGAACTTCACGGAGCTGTGGATCAGCGCTCGATCCGAACGTCGACTACGACCCGACCGTGAAGAAAGTGCAGGAGGTCGTGGACGGCTATCCCGGCCTCTATCGCGACCTGCTCACGTACCTGCGCGAGCGCATCAAGGAAGTGCTCACCGGCGCGAGCGCGACCATCGTCGTGCGCATCTTCGGCCCCGACCTGCCGATGCTGCGCGAGCAAGGCCGCGGAAGTCGCCGCCGCGTTCAAGGACGTGCCCGGCGTGACCACGCTGAAGGTCGAGCAGCAGGCGCTCGTGCCGCAGGTCGTCGTCACGCCGCGCAAGGAAGCCGCCGCGCATCTACGGACTCACCGAGGCGCAGATCCTGCCGCAGCGTCGCCACGCTCGTGAAGGGCCAGAAGGTCGGCGAAGTCTTCGAGGAGCAGAAGATTCACGACGTCGCCGTGTGGAGCGTGCCCGAGGCGCGCACGGACATCAACGCGCTGCGCGAACTGCTCATCGACGTGCCCGGCATGCGGGCGCGTCCAGCGCGTGCGCGCTCGGCGACGTCGCCGACATCGCCATCGTGCCCACGCCGAACGAGATCAAACGCGAGGGCGCCTCGCGCCGCATCGACGTGACCTGCAACGTCGCCGGCCGCGACCTCGGCAGCCGTCGCGCGCGACATCGAGGCGCGGCTCGCCACGCGTGAGCTTTCCGCCCGCGGCTATCACCCGGAGTTCCTCGGCGAATACACGGCGCGCCAGGACTCCAGCCGGCGCCTGCTTCTGGCTCACGCTGGCCGCGCTGGGCGGCATCCTCGTGCTGCTGCTCGCCGATTTCCAAAGCGTCCGCCTCACGCTGCTCGTCGCGCTCACGCTGCCCTTCGCGCTCATCGGCGGCGTGCTCGGCCGCGTGGCTGAACGGCGGCGTGCTTTCGCTCGGCTCGCTCGTCGGCTTCGTCACCGTGCTCGGCATCGCCGCGCGCAACGGCATCATGCTCGTGAGCCACTTCCGCCATCTCGAAACCGGAGGAAGGCGAACCCTTCGGCCCCGCGCTGATCCTGCGCGGCGCCGAGGAACGCCTCGCGCCCATCCTCATGACCGCCTCCGCCGCCGGCCTCGCGCTGCTCCCGCTCGTCTGGCGCGGCAACATCCCCGGCCACGAGATCGAGTATCCCGATGGCCGTCGTCATCCTCGGCGGCCTCGTCACCTCCACGCTGCTGAACGTCTTCCTGCTCCCCGTGCTCTACGCGCGCTTCGCGGTGAGCGCAGCGGAAACCGGCACGCACGCACCTTCGCACAAGGCCTAGACAGGTCGCGTTCTGACTACAGCCCAGTGAATGCGCCTTGGCAGTTCAGTCGGTGCCGCCACAGAGGGCCACAAACGGGCCAACTTCCTACCGTTCTTTCCACGTGAGTTGGGTGAGACGGAACAATTTAAAGGATGAAAGTGGAGAGATTCCGGTAAGTCCCCGCTAAAAGGACTTGCCTGTCGGTTGTTGCGGCGGCTTTGGAGCCAGGTCACTGATGCTCATGTAAACGCCGCAGCCGGCTTGGTGGCAGTTCGTCCCTCCCCCGACACGGGTGACGCGCGATTTGTTAGGTTCCACAGCAACTGTGGGTCTCCGCTGTTTGAACCAACGGCACCTCGTCCGCGCGAATCGATGCCAGTCCCTAAGTAGAAGCTCGAGGCAGCTTGAGTCTGTCACTCAATCCAGCACCGCGGCGGGCACGCGCGACTGTCCAGAGAAGAGCGTAGCGCAGTCATCTGAAGCTCCGAAACAGTGCAAACCGCCCGCCAACCTGATAGTTACGAAATGCAAGTGACCCTAACGGGATTCGAACCCGTGTTACTCCCGTGAAAGGGGAGTGTCCTAACCACTGGACGATAGGGTCGTTTTTTTGGGAAACGAGCGCGGGAATATGAGAATCCAGGCGCCGGGTTGCAAGGAGTTTCTTGCATTCCGGAGCTACGCGTCGGGTGGCTTGATTGGGGAGGGCTAATGCTCAGCTCCGCGTTTTTGGGAGCGGGAGAGGACGCTGCTGCGGCAGCGTCAGAGGAGTGAATGCGATGGGAGGCGTTTCAAGGAACTCACTTGCCGAGGTCAACAAGCGGGCGAGGACGGCGCTCATTTGGAAAGGAGGTCCACGGTGTGGGCGGTGGCGTCTTGGTGGGATTGGAGAGCGGTCCGGGCGTGAGTGCTGAGGGTCGCGCGACGCGGGGGCGTGGTCAGCAGAGCGTGAGTCTCGCGCAGGAGGCTGGGGGAGTCGGGGACTTGGATTGCGGCTTCGCAAGAAAGAAGGAGCTGAACAATGGCGTCGAAGTTTTCCATGTGCGGGCCAAAGATGACGGGTTTCCCGAGAGCGGCGGGCTCAGCCGGATTTTGTCCGCCGATTTCAGAGACGCCCGGGAGGCTTTTGCCAACGAAGGCAACGGTCGCGAGTTCGTACCAATCACGCAGTTCGCCGGTGGTATCGACGATGAGGATGTCAGCAGGCGCGGATGAGCGAATTGGTTGCTCCTGGATCGAGGAAAGGCCGCTGCGACGCGTGATGCGCAGCCCCAACGGACTGAGTTCGCGGACGATTTCGGCGGTCCGTTCGACATGGCGCGGGACGATGATCAAGAAGAGTTTGGGCAGGTCTTTTCGTAGTTCCAGCAGGTGATTGGCGAGGACTGTTTCTTCGGGAGCCCAAGTGCTGCCGGCGACAATGATCGGCGTGTCGGCGGTGATGCCGAGTGGAGTAAGCAAAGCACGGAACTCGGATTCGCGAGAAGCACCCGCGGGCGCGGAGAGGTCGAATTTGATGCTGCCGGTGTGACGGATCCTCGCGGAGTGAACGCCGATCATTTTCCAACGAGAAAGGTCGCTTGGATCGGGCACGCAAACGAGATCAAGGAGTCGAAAGATCGGGCCGGTCAGAGAGCGGAAGCGGCGGAAACGAGATTGACTTCGCGGAGAAAGCCGCGCGTTGACGAGCGCGGTGGAGATGCAGCGACGGTGGCACTCGGAAAGCAGATTGGGCCACGCTTCGCCCTCAATGAATATGAGCTGTGCAGGCCGGAGGACATCGAGTGCGGCTCGAACGACGGAGCGCAGATCGAGTGGGTTGTAGATGACTTCGAGCCAAGGTTCGCGGTTCTGGCGAGCGAGGGTGAAGCCAGTCGAGGTGGTGACGGAAATAACGATTGGCTGCGTTGGACTTTTCCGGTGCAACTCCCGCGCGAGTTTGAGGGCAATCAGTGTTTCTCCGACGCTGATCGAGTGTATCCAGGTCCAGCGATCACTCGCAAAACGGGCGCGATCTTCGGCGGTGTAACGGGCGAAGCGTTGTCCGAAGTTCTCTCGGAAATTTCCGCGCCGCAGCATGCGGCGGAGCAGGGCAGGAACGAGCGCAAGGAAGGCGAACGGAAAGAAGAAGTTGTAAATTAGAAGCGAGCGGCGCGCGTCGGCGGGGAGCGCGCGCGGGCACGAACCGGAAGCGGGCGTGCTCACTGGGGAGGGCCGGGGAGTGGGCGCAAAAAGGCGACTTCGGTCGCGCCGTAGCGCTTCTTTCGGAGGCATTCCCAACGGGAATTCAGGTCCAGATCTGCGCCGGGCAAATGCTCCAAAATGAAGACGCCATCAAGGGCGAGAGCGCGATGGAGCGAGTCGCTGGCGAGGAGTTCTGGAGCGAAGTCGCGGTCGCCGTTCTTCTTTGCGTAGGGCGGGTCGGCGAAGATGAGATCGAAGCTGGCAGGTGCGGCGAGGCGGTCGAGAAAATGGAATACGTCGGAGCCGTGTATTGAACCGACGAGTTTCGTCTTTTGCAGATTCTTCTCGATGGTCGCGAGGCCCGCGCGATCGCTTTCGACAAAAATGGCGGAGGCGGCACCGCGGCTCAGTGCCTCGATCCCGAGGCTGCCGGAGCCGGCGAAAAGATCGAGCACTCGTGCGCCGATGATCAGCTCGCCAAGGCTCGAAAAGATGGCGCCCTTCACGCGATCCATCGTCGGGCGCAGGTCGGACTTTGGAGTCAGCAACGGCAGACCTCCCGCGGTGCCGGCGACCACTCTCATGGCTCGGAATCGGCGGGCTCCGGCGCTTTGCCCACCGGGGCCGGAGGCAGCGCAGACACAGCTGTGGGCGGCTCGATCGTAGAGACGGGTTCGGTTTTTGCCTTGGCGTCGCCGCTCTTCTTTTTCTTCTTTTTGTCGTCTTTCTTCTTCTCGTCTTTTTTGTCGTCGGTCTTCTTTTTCCCGGAATCGAAGAGTTTCGAAATCACGTTGCCGAATTGCTCGCCGAGGCGCTTGCCGACGATTTTCTCCGCAAGGTCGGTCCGCGGGCGATCGGCCTTGCCATTGATTTTGAAGCCGATGGACGCCTGCCCATCGGCATCGGCTTCGTTGAAGCTGTCCCGGATGAAAGCGGGGAGGCTTTTGGCGAGCGAGTTCGAGATCGCGAGGTGCGAATCGAGGGTAAGTTTGCCGTCGAAGCCGATTTTCCCTTGCGCTGAAAGTTTCAGGTCGGACGCCTCGAGGGTGAGTTGATCGACGAATGCCTTTTGATCAGCGATGCGAAAGACGGCCGTGCCGATTTTCGGGCGCAAATCGCTCAGCCCGTCGATTTGCAGAACCTGACCGATGGTCTGGAAAAGTTCGAGCTGCTTGATGTGTCCGTTGAGCAGGGTAAGGCGGCCGCTGCCCTCGACTTTGTCCAGCGCTTCCGACCGACCGTGCAGCTCGAAATCGCCACCGACCGTGCCGGCGATTTGGCCGGGCGGCCAACCGGCATCCGCACTCAAGCGGGCTGCATCGACCTGCCTGAATTTCAGGGCGATCGCGAACGGCAACTTCGGCGCGTTGGTTTGAATTTGAAAACTGCCAGAGACCGTGCCGCCGGCGAGTTCCGCTTCGATTTCCGGAAACGTGATGCCCTCGCCGGAGTAAGAAAATGGCGAGAGGACGTTTTCAAAAATGAAGGCGCCGTAGGTGATTTTGGACACGGCTAGATGGCCCTGTCCGCGCTCCGTCGTTTGAAAAACGTAGTTCAGGTCGACGTCGGTCAGGAGCGCGACGCGTTCGCGATTCTGGTCGAGAAGTTCGATCGATCCATGGCTGATTTTCGCGCCCTCGAGCTGCACGGCAAAGTCGCTCCCACGGTCGGTGTTCGGTGTCGTATCCACTCCCTTGAGGGGTTTCTTTTCCGTGGACGCCAACTTCTTCGCCAGCGCCGGCAGCACCCATTTGCCATCGGCATTTTTTGCCCAGACGATCTTCGGCCGATCGATCTGCATGTCGTAGATCACGAGTCTCTTGCGGAAGAGTGAGGGGAGCCGGTAGCGGGCGCTGAAGCTCGCGGCTTCCAGGAAATTTCCAGTTTCCCCAGGGACGCTGATGCCATTGATCCGCAGGTCGCTCCACGGGGTGAGGCTGGTATTGGTGATAACGAGCGGGAGCTTGAGCGCCTTGCTCAATTCCTCCTGGATACGCGCCTGCGTGCCGGGGGATTGGACGTAAAGATTGAGGCTCAGCAGGAGCACTGCGGCCACCGCCAGCAGCAGCGCCAAGGCGATGAGAATAGCCTTGGAAAGTCGATTCACGGCGCAGAAGTTACGCCTCGACCTTCGAAAGAAAAGGCCGAAACGCCAACGTGAAAGCTGAAGAAATCGCGGTCATCTACAATCCCGCGGCGCGTGGCGAAAGGGCGGAGCGGGTGCGTGAAAAGATCCGCAATCTGCCGCATGGGAAGCTGATGGCGACGGCATCCGCCGGCGATGCGACGACGCTCGCGGCGCGCGCGGTGGAGCAGGGATTTCGGACGATCGTGGCGGCTGGAGGCGATGGAACAGTGAACGACGTGGTGAATGGGATCGCGCGCACAGACGTGACGCTCGGCGTCCTGCCCGTGGGAACGATGAATGTCTTCGCCGCAGAGCTCGGCATCCCAGGCGATCTTCGTAAAGCGTGGTCTGTGATTGAGGCCGGGCATACGCGGCGGATCGATCTCGGGCGCGCAAACAAGCAGTTCTTTGTGCAACTCGCCGGCGTGGGACTCGATGCTCAAGTGGTCGCGGCGACGAGCTGGGCGTCGAAGAAAAGTCTGGGTCCGCTGAGCTATCTCATCTCGGCCGCCCAAATCGCGGCGCAGCCGCCGCCCAGGCTGCGGATCGAGTCGGAGGATCGTGAAATCGACGGGTCGTTCGTGCTGATCGGCAATGGCCGTTTTTACGGCGGGCCGCTCGCTTTTTTCAAAGATGCGAAGATCGATGACGGGAAGCTCGACGTGCTCGTTTTCAAGAATCTCGGCTACCTCGATCTCGCGCGCTACGTGAGCATGATGCTCGTCGGACGGCATACCGATTTGCGCGACGTGGAATATTTCCAAACGCGCCGCGCAGTGGTCCGTAGCGAGAGCGAAGTGCCGGTCGAGGTGGATGGCGAAGTGATGGCGCGCGTGCCGGTGACGTTCCGGATTTCCGCGCGAAAACTGCGCGTTCTCGTGCCTGCGGGCTCGCTCGCGCGGTGACTCGGATTTTCCAATTTTACAACGCAAACGGCCTGCCATAATTTCCCGCGCCATGCGTCCCTCCCGCCGTCAAATGCAGCCGTTCACGCGGCGCTGGACCGGGACGAAGCCGTCGATGACGGCGGTGTTGATCGCGCTCCAAGTGGGCGCGTTTGCGGCGCAGTCGGTTTTCGCGTTGTTGAGCACAGACGTGCGCATGCCGGAGGGCGGTTTGGTGGAGTGGTTTGCGCTGGATCAGGGTAAGATCGTGGCCGGCGAATACTGGCGACTGTTGACGTTTTCCTTCGTGCATCTCGGGCCCCTCCCGCTGCATTTGCTGGCGACGGTAGGGGCGATCTTTTTCGCGGGCCGCGAAGTCGAGCCGATTGTTGGGCGGCGCAATTTTCTCGGGATTTACGTGCTGGGCACGGTGCTCGGTGGTGCGGCTCATTTGATGGCGCTGCCGGGGGTCGAACTGATTGGCGCGGCCGCCGGTGCTGCAGCCTTGCTCGCGGCGTATTCCACGATTCTCCCGGAACTGGAGGTGCGACCGAATTTGTTCTTCATCCTCCCGCTTCGGTTGCGCACGAAATATCTTGGACTGCTTCTCATTGCCCTGTGCGTTGCGCTCTGGTTGACCGGCACGGGCAGTCAAATTGGACCGGTCGCCATGCTCACGGGTGTGTTGGTGGGGTGGGCATACGTGAAGCAACTCGGCTTCGGTAATCCCCTCGCGATCCAGCGCTACATGTTTAAAAAACGGCAGGAACGCGCCCGTATCGATCGCATGAGCGCCGAGCAATATATCGACGCGGAAATTGATCCGATCCTCGATAAAATCTCCCGAGCCGGGATGCACAGCCTCACGCGTGCTGAGCGCAAGGTGCTGGAAAAAGGCCGCGAGAAAATCGCGGCTCGCAGCGCGCAGAAGTAGCAACGGCGCTCGAGCCGAGGTCGTGACTGGGACAATGGACTCGAATCCTTTCCCGCAATTTTCGGGCAACAGTGCCGTGTGGATTGCCGCGGTCATTGTGCTGATGGCTGGCTACGTAGTTGGATTGCTCTGGACGATGGGCTGGATCACAGGATGGCGCGCGCTGGCGAGGCGCTTTCCTGCGGGGTTACGACCGGTCGGCAAGCGTTTCCGCTTTTGCAGCCTGCGCGTCTGGAAGATAGGCGGTTACAACAACTGCCTCACAGCCACGCTCTCAGAAGAAGGAATTTATCTCGCGTTTCCATTTCCGATACCGGTCGGCCATCCACCGCTTCTCTTTCCGTGGGCCATCGTCGGGTTGATGCGCGCGGACTCCACTCTCGGCTGCAGATTCCACATGGTCCCGCTGCACGACGGAGCGAAAACTCTTCAACTCATCCTCCGCGGCTCGGCGGAAAAATTTGTGAACGAACATGCCAACGGCCCGGAGGCTGCGCGGCCATCCGAACCATAGGGCGTGACTTGAGAAATGGTCTCGGTGGAATGGTCACTACGGCGGCTAAGCTAGGAGAATAAATCGAGGGCCAGGAGGGGGAAGTGATGCCTTTGGATTCAATGCGCACTTCCGCCACCCTGAACGTCCATCGACGGGATGATTACCGCTGATTTTAAGCCATCGCCTTCATAACGCGGCGTTTGACTAGCCTCGAAGCGATTGTTTCGAAAAAGGACTCCTTCCGCTGCGCGGTCCACCTTGATCGTGCTCAGCGGGTGCCGAAGGTTGCACCCCTCTACAATCGCATCGCGAAGATTCCCGCCAATTGAGATGCTGCCGCTGTTCTGCGCCGCAACCGTGTGGCGTCGATGGATTGCCCAACTGGTAATCGGCCCGGCGTAAAGCTCTGAATCCCGGCTGCCGCTGGTGGAGCTGACACTAGTCTGACCTTCCGTAACTTGGTTGTCGAGATACTGGACATGCCAGGAAGGCTGAAAGCCATGCTGGCCTCGGAGGCCGTAATTGATCAGGTCAGCGCAACGCAGCAGCTTGTTCTCGGCGTAGATCACATCGATCGAAGTGCCGTAGCCCGCATTGACCCAATTGGCATCTTCAAAATGGTTGCCGATGACGAGGACGCGCCCGTTGAAAGACACGATTGAAACCAGCGAAGAAACATCTGGTGCCGGGTCGAAAGGACGGTCGATTTCCCATGCCCGGCCTTGGTTGGAAACGACATCGCGCCATTGCCCCGATCCCTTCCCATCTAGAATAAACACGGCAGATCGCCGCCAGATGCTATTTCTCTCCGGAGCCCATGCCGGATAGGTGGGGTCGGTCGCAAGGGTGACCTTTGTCCCATTGATTTCAGCGACCTTGCCGAGATACGCACCGGTGCCGGAATCGAAAGTGAAGGAGTAGTCGGCCTGTTGTGCATAGAGGCTCTCGTGGTGGTTGTGTGCGTAGTAGATGTTCCGCCCGTTGCCAGAGATGTTCTGGTAAGTTGTCGGGTCCATGCTTACGAACTTGTTGTCCTCGACAATAATTTCGCGCGAACCGCCCATCGGTGTGTTGCTTTTGTTGGAAGCAATGCGGTTGCGCGCGATCACGCCGTATTGTCCCGGCACCAGTGCGTCTCCTTTGGCGAGAATGTCGCAGTCGGTGACGCGAAAGTTGCGGCCGAGTCGCGCTACGGTGCCGCCGCCCCGACCCTGAACAAGCCAATAGTGGTCAACGCGCACGCGGACCTTATTCATGCGAAGCCGCTTCTCCGACACGATGCCCTGCTCATAGTCGAGAGGGAGGTAGAGGCTCATTTCCTCAATGCCAAAGTCAGCCCCATGGATCAAGACCTGAGGCGGCTTCGGCTCATCGACGCGCACTCGCCCTTGCGGTCCACCTCCATCGAGATTGAAATGACCGGTGCCCCACCAAAGAGTCACGAGTCCCATGCCTTCGCCGCGCAGGATGGTATGCTCGGGAAGATCGAGCGCACCGTTGATGGTGTAGCGACCCGCGGGAAAATACACGACACCGCCGCCATTCTCCTTAGCCTTCTTGAGCGCAGCGAGAATGCCTTCAGTGCGGTCAATCGGCTGGGTGTATTTCACCAGCGACTTACGCATCTGCTTCACGGCATCGGCTCCGTAAAAATCCAGGACGCTGAAGACTTCTGCCGGCACCACCGGCGCGGCTATAACCGTCACGGTGCCAGCGACCCGCCAAGCAGCGCTGCCACCGGAGCCATTGTGAACCCGCACGGTGTAACTCCCAGTCTTAAGGCTAGCGGGTAGATCAAACTTCAAAGCATAGCTATCCGCCGCAACCGAGGGCAACTCGACTGGTTCGCCGGAAAGCGGTTCGAGACGCGCCTTGCTATGCCCGGCGAGGTTCAGTGAGCTTCCCATCACGCGCAGCCATCCGCCGGGAGTCGCGGCTTCGCCTTCGTCTCCTTGCAACCACCACGGGTCCGGGGCATTCAGCAGGAGCGGTTGGGTGGTTTGACCGGACACGGTGATTCGATAGGCGAAAACACCGGGCTTAAACGCAGCCGGCACGACGAATTTCAGCGACTGTTCGCTACCTTGGAGGACAGGAAGGTTAGTCCAATCCTTGAGTTGTGACATCTCGCCCGGGGTGGCTGAAGCTGTGTCATCCAATCGAGCCATCTCCACGACTGCGTGCGCGCTCCCTAGATCGCTACCGTGCACGAGCACCGTCTCGTCGGGGCGCACTGGATCAGACGCCCAAAAGACCCGCGGCTCTGCGGCCTCGACGGCTATGGCGAAAAGAGCTGCAAGCAATGCGAGAAATGGGGTGGGAGTCATGAGTGGTGAGATTTGTCCTTGAAGATCGTCCTCTCCACTTCAATCCCTTCAGTCGATACATCGCGACTTTTGATTTTGAGTATTCAGCGGAAAAATTGAAACAAAGTGGAGCGCCGGGAGGTGGGGCATGGCGGTGAGCTTCGATTGTCCGCTTTTCGAGACGGTCTTTGGCGGACTTCCGAGCGCATCCAGTCGACCACTGTATCGCAATTGCCGGATTGCTCCGCGCCCGCGCATCGGAACACTCTGCATTCCCCCAATTCCATGATCTTCCGCCGATTCCTTTCCTTTTTTCTGTTCTCCTTCCTCGCCGCCGGCCTCCGTGCCGAACTGACGATACCCGCCGCCACCGCGTATCTCGATCCCGATGCGAATGGCGCGAAAATCTCCAAAACGGATCTCACCGGATGGACCAATCCGCAAATCACAGTGTCGTGGTTTGGCGAAATCAAATCGATCGGGAAGCTCGATGCTGCCTTGATCCTGCGGCTTCCGAAGGAGGCGGTCTCAAAGCTGCGACTCGCCGTCGGCGGGCAATCGCGTGAGGTCAGTGTGACGGGCACGGGCGAGATGCAGACTGTCGGTTTTGGGGAATTCAGCCTTGCCCAGCCAGGCTATGCGCGCTTCACGCTGACCTCACTCAATTCCGCGGGCACCCTGGCGGGCGATTTGGTCGCGCTGCGGCTCGAGGGACCGGCGACAGCGGACGCGCATTTCAATCTCGATCCCCGCCGCAACGCCGCGAGCGTGCATCTCAGCTATGCCACGCCGAAGGACACGCCGGTCGCGCTGTTCTATAACGAGGTGATCGGCGTGACCGACCCCGTCGCGACCTACTATATGGCGTGCGGATTTGCGCGCGGTTACTTCGGGATGCAGGTGAATTCAAAGACCGAGCGCCGCATCATTTTCTCGGTCTGGGACAGCGGAAATGAAGGCATCGACCGAAAGAAAGTCGCTGAAGAAAACCGCGTGAAACTCCTTGCGAAAGGCGACGACGTGGTCGCGAGCGATTTTGGAAATGAAGGCACGGGCGGACATTCGCATCTCGTCTTTCCGTGGAAGACCGGCAGCACCCAGCGCTTCGTCGTCAGGGCCAAAGCCGAGGGCGATCACACCGACTACACCGGCTATTGGTTTCAGCCCGACGAAAAAAAATGGATGCTTATCGCGAGCTTCCGCGCGCCGCACGATGGCAAATGGCTGCGCGGACTTTACTCGTTTTCCGAGAATTTCGGCGGCGGCAATGGGCACCTCCAGCGCAAGGCGCTTTTCGGTCCGGCTTGGCTGCGCAGCGCTGATGGAAAATGGCAGGAAATCACCGAGTCCAGTTTCAGCCACGACCCCACTGGAAAAGTGAATCGGCTCGATCGATTCATGGGCGTTGAAAATGGACGTTTTTTCCTTTCGAATGGCGGTTTCGTCTCGGGATTCACGAAGTTCGGCGAGAAGTTTTCCCGCCCGGCCACGAGCGCGCCGCCCGTTCTCGACCTTCCGGAAAAGTGAGCATCTGTCCCGATCAAATAAACGTCTGCGCTTGCCGGCCCACAGCGAAGCCCGCGGAATGAACGCCGTGTTTCCCGCATGAATTCCGCCGAGGTATTTTACCTGCACATCGAGGGCAAGCAGCGCGGGCCTTACACCATCCGCCACATCGATCATTTGCTGAATTGCGGACTGATCACCGAGGACGCGCTCTATTGGCGCGAAGGACTCGAGCAGTGGCAGCCCGTCACGCAACTCGTCGTACGGCGCGTGGAGAAAGAGCGCTGGCGTCGGCCGGCGATCGGCCTGTCCATCGCGCTGGTCGTCGGGCTGCTGGCTTATCTTTTCGGGCCGATTACGATCGATGGGTGGCGCGAAATTTATCAGCATTCCTACACTCCGGAGGCAGCCTACTGGCGCGCGCGCGAGGCGGTGCGGACGCAGACCGTCGCACAAGGTGGGCTGGTTACTTTCGAAGATTTCGAAAAGGCCACGGTTCAACTTACCGCGCCTGAAGGCGGGCTCGTGATCTTGCGGGGCACCGCTTCCGACCGCCGTGGCGCTTCCCGTCGCGCAGCGTGGAAAGTTCGGTTAAAATATGACCCCACCGTCCGAGAGTGGAGCGGGGTCGAGACCGCTGAAACCCCACCATGAAAACCGTCCCCTTTCTCCTCGCCAGCAGCCTCGTCGCGCTCGCGTGCGCCTGCGAAAAACCACGTCCCCAACCGCCGATTGTCCACGTCGCACCCGTTGAGGTTGTCCCGTTCGAGGACGGCTACAAAGCTGGTTTCGACGTCGGAGAGAAAGCGGGTGAGCCACGAGCAAAGCTTCCGTCGCCGGAGTCGATCGAGCGAATTGCGCACGCCGAGGCAGTCAAAAATCCCGATCGCGATCCGAAATGGGAGCGCGGTTTCGTCGCGGGCTACCGGGATGGTTTTCGGAAAACGTCCACCGGTTTGAAATGAAAGTGCGTCTCATAGTCGCCGCGGCGCTGGTCATGTTTCAGGCGCACAGCCTTGCCCAAAGCGCTGCGATTGCCGAGGCCGAGGCGCAGAAATGCGAAGACAAAATCGCCAGCGTCCAGCGCGATGTCATCGGCAAATACGAGGATGGTCTGCTCGAACTACAGCTCGGCTTTCAAAAAGCCGCCGACCTCGAAAATGCCCTCGTGGTCCGCGCGGAAAAGGTGCGCGTTACCAAAGAGAATCGTTTGGCGGACGAAAACCTCGTCAACGAGCCGAAGTCCCTCCGCGCGCTCCAGACGGCGAGCCTGACGCGGTTGAAAGAACTCACCGCTCAACTCGTTGGAGAGACGGTGCCACGTTTGATCGAGCTGAAGAAAACGCTCACGATGGCGGGTAAGCTCGACGACGCGCTCGCTATTCGTGGCGCGATCGAGCGATTGCAAAATGGCTACGTCCCCATCAGCCGCGTCGAAGCCGGTGCCATCGTTTCCGCTGATGCACTCTTACAGGCCTACGGTGGGGACCGTGCGCGTGCTGACAAGACCTACAAAGGTCAGAAAATCACCGTGCGCGGAATTTTCGGGGGCTTCCGCCAGGATGCAAAGGATGCGAAGCTACAACTTGTTTTTCTTGCTGCGAGCGCAGGCGGTTGGGTGCAGTGCGAATTCTCCGCCGTCGATTTTCGGTTTCGGGAAGAACAGTTGTTCAACAACACGATTTACGTCGCGACGCCGAGGGGGAACGAGAGCGCCTCGGTGCGCTGGCAAAAAGGACAGAACGCCGAAATCACCGGAATCTGCAGTGGACTCGACGAACTCGTCCGCCTGACGAAATGCGAACTTCCCCGATGAGTTCCCGGCATAAAAAGCCCGGCGCCGCCTTCGCTGCGCCGGGCCGCTAAAACGCCGAAAGACGCGCCGAGCGTTACTTCAGCGCTGCCTGATAATTCGCGTCGGCCTGCTCCCAGTTCACGACGTTCCACCAGGCCTTCATGTAATCCGGTCGGCGATTTTGATAGTTGAGGTAGTAGGCATGTTCCCAGACATCGAGCCCGAGCACCGGCTTTCCTTCGATCCCCGCCATAGCTTTACCCATGATCGGGTTGTCCTGGTTCGCCGTGGAGCCGATTTCGAGCTTGCCGTTGTTCACGACCAGCCACGCCCATCCACTGCCGAAGCGCCCGGCGCCGGCAGCTTCAAATTTCGTTTTGAACTGCTCGAAATCGCCGAACGTCTCCGCGATCGCTTTGCCTAGATCACCGGTCGGTTGGCCGCCGCCGGCTTTCAACAGCTTCCAGAAAAAAGAGTGGTTTACATGGCCGCCGCCATTGTTGCGCACGGGACCACGAATCGCTTCCGGCACCGCGCTCAGATCGCTGATGATTTCTTCCGCCGTCTTTCCGGCGAGGTCGGGCGCGGATTCCAGCGCCTTGTTCAGATTCGTCACATAAGCAGCGTGATGTTTGTCGTGATGGATCTCCATCGTGCGCGCATCGATGGAAGGTTCGAGTGCGTCGTTGGGGTAGGGGAGCGGTGGGAGTTCGTGGGCCATAAGAATGTAGGTTGTGATCCGTTGTGCGGATCGGCTTTCTATTTCGTGGAAAGGATGGAAAGCGGACGCCTCGAAGGCAAGGAGCGATCGCGCGAGCCTTCGCCAAAGCCAGTAGGCCGTTTTTCGCCTTGCCGCCGTGAGATCGGAAAGCGACTGAATGTCTGGCATGTCCGCCTCGATTAAATCACTCGGAGAATGCCGTTTCGATTCGCCGCTCCGCCACTTCGGCGCCGTCGAGGTGCCTTTCAAAAACGACACGGATCGCGTCCTTTACAATCAGATGGAATCGGCCGGGCCTCGGCCCGGCGAGCCACTCAGCTTCGAGGTCGCTGGTCCGCGCGAAAAGACCTATTTCGACGCTCCGAAAGCGACGGCAGCCATTGTCACTTGCGGCGGGCTTTGCCCCGGCTTGAACGACATCATCCGAGGCATCGTGACGCAGTGCTACAACCGCTACGGCATCACGCGCGTCTTCGGATTTCGCTACGGCTACGAAGGGATGATTCAGCGCTACGGTCATACTCCGGCGCTCTTTCGTCCAGAATCCGTCGCGCAGATTCACAACTTCGGCGGGAGCATCCTGGGCACATCACGCGGCCCGCAGGATGTCGGGGAAATGGTGGACGTCCTCGAGGAAATGAAGATCGACATGTTCTTTGTCGTCGGCGGCGACGGCACACTGCGCGGAGCCGCGGCGATCACCGATGAGATCGAACGGCGCGGACTGAAGAAGTCGGTCATCGGCATTCCCAAGACGATCGACAACGACATCATGTATCTCGACAAAAGCTTTGGCTTCGAGACCGCCTTTGCGAATGCCGTGCAGGCTGTAAAATGCGCCTACATCGAGGCCACCGGCGCGATGAATGGTATCGGGATCCTCAAGCTGATGGGCCGCGATTCAGGCTTCATTGCGAGCTATGCGGCGCTCGCCGGCAGCAACGTAGATTTCGTCCTCATTCCTGAAGTGCCTTTCAAGCTCGATGGCGAGCGAGGCTTGCTTGAAGCGCTGCGTTACCGTCTCGCGAAAAAGAAGAGCGCCGTCATCGTCGTTGCGGAAGGTGCCGGGCAGGACTTGATCCCCTCCGGACCTGACGCTTTCGATCTCAGCGGAAACAAAAAGCTCGGCGATATCGGCACGTATTTGAAACAGCGCGTAGGCGAGTTTTTCAAGGAACGCCGCATCCCCATCAGCCTGCGCTACATCGACCCGAGCTACATCATTCGCAGCGTCCCCGCGAACCCGCAGGATAACGTCTACTGCTCGCAACTCGCGCAACACGCCGTTCATGCGGCGATGGCTGGCAAGACTGGCATGCTCGTTGGCCGCTGGCACTGCGCTTTCGTCCATCTGCCGATCGAACTCGCGATCTTTGGCCGACGCAAAGTGGACCCGAACAGTGAGCTGTGGCACGCCGTGCTCGAGAGCACCGGGCAGCCCGCGCGGCTGTGCTGAGACGCGCCCGCACGTGGTCGTGTGCCGTGTCGTGCGCAGCGGTCGCAAGCATCAGTTCGTCTGCTGCGGAATGGCTTCCAGCCTTGCCCGGATGGTCATACGCGTTTCCGCGCGACCACGGACCGCACGAGGATTTCAAAACGGAGTGGTGCTACTTCACCGGCAATGTCCGCGATGGGAAAGGCCGGCGCTTCGGCTACGAGCTGACCTTTTTCCGGCAGGGTCTTCGTCCACCAAATCAATCGCTGGAGACTACCTCTCGCTTCATCGTCAGCGACTTTAAGTTCGCGCACTTCGCGCTCACCGACCTTGAAGGCAAGCAGTTTTATTTTCGTCAGAAAATCAGCCGCGGTGCGTTTGGTGAAGCGGGCTTTTCGGGAGGCGAAAAGCTCGCATGGATCGATGATTGGACGCTCAGTCTCGCCGCGGACGGGAGCTTTCACTTGCGCGCCGCGACGGAAGAAGTGGCAGTCGATTTTACCGTCACGAACACCAAGCCGTGGGCCATCCACGGCGTCGATGGTGTGAGTCAAAAGGCTGCCGGTATCGGCCGCGCCTCGCATTACTACTCCGGCACTCGAATGGCCACGACTGGTTCATTGACGCTGCAAGGACGGGTCTTCGCGGTCACCGGCGAGAGTTGGTTCGACCATGAGTGGGCCAGCAATCAGCTCGCCGCGGACCAAGCCGGTTGGGACTGGTTCAGCCTCCAGCTCGACGACGGTTCCGAGCTGATGCTGTATCAAATGCGTTTGCGGGATGGGGGTATCGATCCGACGTCCAGCGGCACCTTTGTGGCCTCCGACGGCACGACGCGGCATCTCACTCGTGAGTCCTATCAGCTGACGCCCTCGCGCTTCTGGACCAGCAAAACCACCGGTGCGCGCTATCCACTCGCCTGGCAGCTCCGCATTCCTTCACTCGACATGGTGCTCGAAGTTTCCACGCCGCTCGAAGCGCAGGAACTCAACCTTCCGCCGCTCTCGTATTGGGAAGGATTGATAGACCTCACGGGGTCGCGCAACGGCCAAGCCATCCGCGGCCACGGCTACATGGAGCTCACCGGTTACGCCGGCGCGATCGTCGGATTGAGGAAGTGATTCAACCCCGAGTCGTCACGCAAACAAGTCCATCACAGGTTTTCCGAGGCCGTCGCGCGTGACGTAAAAGGGCCGCTGCTCGATCTCATAGGATAGCTTCGGCGAAATCCCCAGCGCCTGGAAAATCGTCGCGTGCAGGTCCTCGATCGGCACCGGATTCTCCACGACCTTGCACGGCCGCTCGTCCGCCGTCACACCGTGGACGTGCCCGCGCTTCATCCCGCCGCCGAAGAGCAGCACGCTGCCAGCGTCGGTGAAATGCCGGTGCATTCCGTAGAATTTCGGATCTTCGATGACGGTCCGGCACGCGCACCTGATCGCGCACTTTCGCGCTCCGGCTTTGCCCTCGATCATCATGTCGCGGCTGAACTCGCTCGCGAGTACGATGAGCGTGCGATCGAGCAGCCCACGCTCCTCGAGATCGAGGACGAGTTGCGCGATTGGCGAATCGATCATGTTCTTCATGTTCACGAGCCGGGCGTGGCCGTTTTCGTGCGTGTCCCAATTCAGGAACGGAATGTATTCCGTCGTCACTTCGATGTAACGCGCACCCGCCTCGGCGAGTCGCCGCGCGAGCAGACAGCCCAAGCCAAATCGCCCAATCGTCTGCGCCTCGTAATTGCCCTCGCGGTCGCGCGGTGCCGTACTGATCTTCGACGCGTCAAAGCCCGCCGGCACATATTTCGCGACCGATCCCGCTGGCTCGAGCGAAAGATCAAATGCCTTTGCCGCGGGTGACGCGAGCAGTCGATGTGCGTTGTCCATCGCTCGCAGCAGCGATTCTTTTTGAAAGGCGCTGCCGTGCTCGCCGACAGGGCTCGCCTCGAGCAGTCGTCGGTAAAATTTGTTTCGATTCTCGAAACGTTCCGGAGTCATCCCCGCGGGCGGACGCACCGCCGATGCGGCGTCCTGCGGAAAGGGAATATTGAATGGCCCGAACTCACTGCCCAAGAAAACCGGCAGTCGTAAATGCCTTCAGCTCCTCGCCTTCGCCCTGATCGAACCGCTGCCCGATGTTGATGAATGCCGGCACCGCGTCGTTCAGCGGACCCAGCGTGCGCGCGATGACCGCCCCGAGATGCGGCGCGGCGACGGTCTGCGGCGGAGCGTAGCCGGTGTGCCAGTTGAACTGATGCCGCGAATGCAGGATGAACCCGAGATCAGCCCCCACGCTGGATCGCAGCACTGTCCCACGATCCATTACGCGCCCGATTTTTTCGAGTCCCTCGGAGAATTTGATCCCATCGACCACCGTGTCGATGGAGGGGAAGGTGCTTAATACACCGTTCGGATCCATGCCTGTTTCAAAAGGGGCAAAGCGCTTCGGATCGAACGTCTCCGTGTGCGCCATCCCACCGGCCATCCAGAGCACGATGACGGTATCCGCAGTCGCCTGGATCTTCGGCAACGCCTCCGCACCGAACAATCGCGGGGCCCCGGCAGCCATTGCCGCCAGCGTCGCAGCGGACGCTGTCTTCAAAAAATCGCGGCGGGAGCGAGGCTGGTGCATGGATCAGTTGATCAGTTGAAACTCTGGCAGATTCAGCACCGCCCAAAGCATATCGGCGACGCTCGCGGGTGTGGCGGGAGTGCCGAGCAGTTCGAGGGAAAGCGCGCGCTCCGGCGCGGCAGGCGGACGGCCGAGAAGGCGCCGGAATGTGGTGTCGATCCACGCAGACGGATCTTTCTGCACTTCGGGCGCCAGCTTCGCTGCGGTGGCTGTGAGGCGGTTGTTGAGCGTTGTGCCGTTGGTGAGCTCGAGCATTTGCAGCGTTGTCGCGGCAGTCGCACGCGCCGGGACGACTTGCTCGCGGTTCGGCCGATCGAGGGCCGTCTGTAAAGGATCCGCGGCCAGCAGGGACGCGCGGATTTCTCCTGCATGCGCGGCGATGGAAACCGCTGAGGAAAGCTGCGAGCCGAGTTCGATCGGCTGATTGGCGAAGTCTTTCCGCGGAAGCGGTTTGAGCCCCGGCCCTTCGTCAACAGGCGCGGTGCCGTGAGGGAGCGTCCGAGCGGAAGCCCACGTTTGATCGGCCAAGGCGAGACTACCCCAGGCGCCATCGACATTTCGGCGCACGCGCCAGCTTTCATCGGTCGTGAGTTCGAGAATTTCCCCGCCTAGCATCTCGCAACGGACGTAAAAGGCGAGGCCACTCTGCGCGTTGAGGTGCGTCGCCGACTCAGGGTGATTCTTGCGCTCAGTATCATTCAAGGATTTCTCCGTGTGGCTCGAGACCTCAACTGCGATGATGTTCTCGCCCGGAATGAGCAATGGCTTGAGATCAAGTAATGCAATGCGGCCGTTGCGTGATCCATCGCGCATGATCGTGTTCACCGCTTTCCCGTTTACCTGCACCTCGAAGCGCTGACTCGCCAGCACCGCGCCGAAGGCTTCGCCGGGCGTCTGGGCGAGCGTGAGCTTCTTCCGAAAAACCACGCGGTGCCGATCCGACTCTGGGACAATCTCGCCGGCCTTCCGCGGCAGCATCGCGGCCTGCAACTCCGCTTGCGCCGCGCTCGCCGCCGCGGCGGCTTGCTCCGCGAAGGCCCGTGCCTGCTCGATCGGCGGGCCCGCCTTCTCCGCTGCAGATTCATTGGCCGACTTGGCTTCCGCAATTCTCTGGGCCGCGATTTCGAGTTGCGACTGCGCCTTTTGCACCGCCGCGCGCTGCCGCCCGAGTTCGGCGGGTTCGTCTGTCCAAATCCACTGCGGCATCTTCACTCCCTCGATCGAGCCCTTCCCTCCAAAATCGAATTCCAGCGACGAAGGCAGGCGCGCCCACGTGTCGCCGAGTCCGCTCAGCGCATCGGAAAACTGCTCGGCAGTGAGCCGCCGGGTCAGCGGTCCGCGGAAGACGTAGGGTTCATTCCCGCTCGCTGCTTCCATGGCTGGAAGCTGATAGGCGCGTGAGGTCAGTATCGTCTCGATCGTGTGTTTGAGATTATATCCGTGGGCCACGAGATCCTCCGCAAGCCAGTCGAGCAAATCGCGATTCCACGCCGGCCGATCCATGTCGTCAATCGGCTCGACCAGCCCGCGTCCGAGCAGCCGAGCCCACAGGCGATTCACGACCGTCCGGGCGAGCCGGCCATTTTCGCGACTCGTCATGATCTCCGCGAGTCGCTGTAGCCGCGCCGGTTTGTCGGCAGCGGCATCGATTGTCCCGAGCTCCGGGTAGAGGAACGAAGCGACTGCTTTTTTTCCCGTCGGCTTGTCGCAATGGACCAGTTCCAGTGTCGCGTCGCTGTAGATCGCCGCGAGTCCGTAGGCATCCGAGAGCGCCCAGTCATTGATGAAACTGTCGTGGCAGGACGCGCATTTGATATTCACGCCCATGAAGACCTGCGAGACGTTTTGCGATGCCTGCATTGGCGGCGTCATCGCGGCGTTGACGATGCCGCGCCAGACGATGCCTTTCGTAAAACCCTCACTCGCCGGCAAAGGGTTTACCAGTTGCGCGACGAATTGGTCGTATGGCAGGTCGTCGATCAGCGCAGAATAGAGCCAGCTTGTGATTTGCCGGCGACCGCCATCGATGAATCCAGTGCCCTCGTAATCGTTGCGCAAGAGGTCGTTCCAAAAAGTGAGCCAGTGATCTGCATAGCCGCGCCGGTCGGCCAGCAGAGTCTTCACGAAGCGCGCCCGCGTGTCCGGCGCGGGGTCGGCGGCGAAGGAGTCGAGCTGCGCCGGGGAGGGCAACAAACCTATCGTGTCGAGCGAGACGCGCCGGACAAAAAGGCGATCTTCGATGACTTCGGGCTGAGCGAGCTGATGAGACGAAAAATACGCCGCCAGCAACCGGTCAAGGGGGTGAGCGTCCGCAGATTCCGGCAGCGCCACCGCACGCGGATGAAGATTCTCCGGGATAGGTTTGGCAAAGGTGATCGTGGAATCCCAAGGCATCCCCTGATCGATCCACGCGCGTAAAAGGCCCACCTGATCCGGAGTCCAACGGGTTCCTTTTTTCGGCATCACTTCATCCGTGGTTGATCCCCGCGACCAACTCGACGACGTAGCTTTCCGCACTCTTCCCCGGCACCGCCGCGGGCCCCGTCTCACCGCCCTTCAAAAAGGCCTCTCGCGTCTCGAGGCTGAAGTCGCCTTTCGATTTTCCTTTCGCGTGACATTTGACGCAAGCAGCCTCGAACAGCGGCTTGATCTCTTTCACAAAATCAACCGTTCGCTCCGCCGCCGGCGGGAGGTCGGCAGCAGTCGCTGTCAGAGCATTCCCGGCGCAGATCAGCGCGGTCGTAACGAAGATGACAAGAGGTCGCATGGGGGTGAGAGCGTAACCATAGTCACTCGACCCAATTTCGCACCGGGAGAATTCCGGCGGAGCCATGGCTCAAAAAAAGACCGCGCCGAGACTAGTCCCGGCGCGGTCAAAGTTGCGGCCTGCCTTTTAAGGACCGTCGTTATTCCTTCGGCACCACGACGACATAGCGGCTCTGCCCTTTGCTGGAGACGCGCAGCAGCACCTTTTTGTCAGTCTTCACTTTCTCGCTGAGGTCGATCGCTTGTTTCGAGCTCGTTACCGGCGTGCGATTGATTTCATGGATCACGTCGCCGCGCTTCAGACCTGCGGCGGCACTCGGTGAATCAGGATCCACGGCCGTGATGACCACACCCTGTGTCGAATCCGGCAGGTCCAGTTCTTTACGCAGCGCGTCGTCCACATCGGCCACCGTCACGCCATCGAGCACATCGGGATTCTCTTCTTTCGGCTCTTCAGCCGAAGCGAGTGACCCTTTTTTGACCGGCAATTCGCCGAGCTCGAGCGGAATGACCTGCGTCTGTCCGTCGCGCAAAATCTTCACATCCACTTTCGTTCCCGGAGCGATCGCGCCGACCAGCAGACGCAGCTCGCGCGGACCTTCGACCTTCTTGCCCGCCACCTCCGTGATCACGTCGCCCCCTTTGATCCCGGCCTTTGCCGCGGGACCCTTCGGTTCGACCTCCGAGACCAAAGCGCCGCTCTGATCCTTGGTCTTGAAGGCACTCGAGAGCTCTTCGGTGAGCGGTTGGATAATCGTGCCGAGGTAGCCACGGATCACGCGTCCATTCTTGATGATGCTGTCCATCGCGCCGTGCGCGAGATTGGCCGGCACGGCGAAACCGATGCCTTGGTTCCCGCCGGTGCGGCTGAAAATCGCGGTGTTGATCCCGATCAACCGGCCCTCGATATCGACGAGAGCGCCGCCCGAATTGCCGGGGTTAATCGACGCATCGGTCTGGATGAAATTCTCGTAATCGACGATGCTCCATTGCCTCCCCGCCCGATCGCGCTGATCACTCCCATCGAGACGGATTGCGTGAGGCCGAAACGGATTGCCAACGGCCACCGCGATGTCCCCGACCCGGATCTTGTCGCTGTCACCGAATGTGATCGCCGGCAAATTTTTCGCGTCGATTTTCAGCACCGCAATGTCGGTCCCGGGATCAGTGCCGACCTTCTTCGCTTTGTATTTGTGTTCGCTATTGCCGATCGTCACCTCGATGTCGTCGGCGCCTTCGACGACATGATTGTTCGTCAAAATTACCCCGTCAGCACTCACGACGACCCCTGAACCAAGGCCGAGCGCTTGTTTCCGTAGACTCCCGCTACCATTGTCGGCGCCACCTTTACCGGGGCTCTTCGGGGCGCGGCCACCGCGGCGTGATGGAGGTTGAGGCGTGGCTTCCGTATCATCTTCGCCGTCCTCGGGCATGCCGAAAAAGCGGCGGAAGGTCGGATCATTCAGCAGCGGATTCGATCGGAGCGCGCTCTTCGAAACGTTTTTGGAAGTGGAGATAGTCACAACGCTCGGCGACACTTTTTCCACGACTGGAGCAAAGCTCGTGATCATCCCCGGCTTGCCCTGCACGGCGACGGATCGACCTTCACCGGAGGCGTGCACCGTCGGAGGTTCTTGCGCGAAAAGAGGTGCGCTCAAGTAGCAGCAACGACGCCGCAAGCGAAACGATGGAGGAGGACAGGACGGCAATTTTCATGATTGTGCGGGGTTCTGACACGGGCCGGATTGCGCCGTTCAAAGTGATTCGCGCCGGCGCTTTGCGTTGCGTGTCAGTTCAGATTTCGACCGCGCGGCGCTCCGCGTGCGAGCGCAGGGCGGCGGCGAAGAGTTCGTGGCTGGCGACGGCTTCATCGGGCGTGGCGCAGCCGAAGCGGTCGCCGAGCACGCCCTCGCGTTCCGCGACGAAGGCCGCCCACATTTGCTGGAAGCAATCGGGGAAGCCGGCCTCGAAGATGCCGCCGGTGACGACCGGGAAGGCGCTCTCGCCATGACCGACATCGTGCGCTCCCAGACCTGCTCCTTGCGCCGCTCGAAGAGCCAGAGCGTCTTCGGCTCCTTCGTGGAAAAGCGGACGCCGCCCTCGGTGCCGAGCACTTCGATAAACCAGGTGTTCATCTCGCCGGGCGCGAGGCGCTTCGTCTCGATGCGCATCGGCACGTCGCTGCCCGGCGATCTCCACGTCGCAGTGCAGGAGCGCGTTGTCCCACGTGTCGCAGGCGGCCATGCCGCCTTTGCCGTCGGGGCGCTCGGTGTAGATTTTCTGAAGCTGCGCGAAGACACGCGCTTCGGCTTCCAGCCGAGGCGCAGCGGCAGATGGCACGGTGTGCATGCCGAGGTCGCCCATCACGCCGATCTCGCCGCAGAATTTGTGTCTGCCGCTTCCAGTTGATCGGCTTCGTCGGATCGAGATCGCTCGCGTGCCAGAAGCCGCGAGCGAATCTCGAGCACGTGCCCGAGCTCGCGCCGCGCGCAGATACTGCCAGACCTTTTGCACGCCGGGCAGAAACGGAAACTCCGACGAGCAGCGGACGAAGCGCCCGAGCTCGCTCGCCGTCGTCGCGGATCTTGCGCGCCGCGGCGAGGTCGATGCCGAACGGCTTCTCCGCGAGCAGGTCTTTCCCCGCGCGCAGCACGTCGAGGTAGATCGCCTCGTGCAGATGATGCGGCACGGCGACGTAGACCACATCCACGTCGCTCCGCAGCAGCTCGTGGTAGTCGGCCGTGAGAGCTGGTCACCGATCGGGATTCGCCGGAACCAATCGCGCACCTTTTCCTGCACAGTCGCAGACGGCGCGTGAGCTCGAGCCGCACGGGCAAGTCGAGCAGCGCGCACCAGCGGCCGATCGCGCTGGCCACTTCGCGGCCCATCAGGCCGCCGCCGATGATGCCGACTCTGACCGTTTTCATCTATGCGGACGCATTGACGAGGCGTTCGCGGCCTCCAGCGCCGTCGCGTCGATCATGCACGATCGCCATCAGCGCCCGCGTCATGCCCGCGCGGGTTCGCTGTGCTGGATGATGTTGCGCCCGTAGACGATGCCCGCCGCGCCCTGCTCGATCAGCTCCTCCGTGCGCGCAGGATCTCGGCGTCCGGCGCCTTGCCGCCGCCGCGCACGAGCACCGGGATGCGGCCCGCGATTTCGACGACGCGGTGATACACGCTCACGTCGTCGGTCGGATCGGCCTTGATGATGTCCGCGCCGAGTTCGACGGCCTGGCGGACGAGCGGCAGGATTTTGTCGAGATCGCCATCGACCATGTAACCGCCGGCCTGCGTCATTCGGCCGGAAGACGAGCGGCTCGATCATCAGCGGCATGCCGCAGCGTTCGCACTCCGGCTTGAGCTTGCAGGATGTTGTCGATGCACTGGTCGGTGACCTCCGGCTGGCCGGGAATGCGGAAGAGATTCACGACGACGCACGTCGCATCGAGCCGCACCGCCTGCTCGACGGCGTTGCCGATCATCCGGCTGAAAAGCGCGCGCGGCAGTTCGCTGCCATAGACGTTGGCGACGTCGGTGCGCAGCACGAGCGCCGGCTTCTGCTTGCCGGGGATCGACTGCAGCAGCGCGGCCTGGCCGATGGTGAGCTGGATGGCATCCGGCGCGGCATCGACGAGCGTTCGCACGCATCGGCTCGAGATTTTCGATGCCGGCAAGAAAGGCGCGTTCGTTGAAAAAGCCGTGATCGATGGCGACGTCGAAACAGCGGTTGGATTTGGGGTTGAAAAGGCGGTTGAGGCGAAATGCTTTCATGGTTCGCGTCATCAAACTTTGTGGACCCGCGAAGCTCAAGAATCAACGCCACGTCCGGCGGCGCAGCCAGATGTCGATCGGGAACAGGATGAGAGCCGCGATGAGGAAATGGTCCCGCAAATCACGGCGCTGGGCGGATTTGCGGTCCGGTCGCGCGTAGATCTCCGCCGGGGTCGGATCGAATTTACCGCCGCTGATTTCAGCAAGCGAACGCAGTAGTGGCTCGTTTGTCGCGGTGCTGAGAAACTCGCGCGGATAGCTTCGTGTATGGCCAAAAACGTAGCCGCCGTCCGGCAGTTCCGGCGAGCTGATCGAGAAAATGGTCGTCCCTCCCGGCGGAAGGGCAAAGGTCGCGGAATATCGGCCGGGTGCCTCTTGTCGCGGCTCGGCCGTCTGTGTTTCACCGGAAGGTCCCAGCGCGTTGATGCTCAACGGGAGCTGATTGCGAAAGGACCCGTCTGGTTTAATTGCGTCGATTTCAAGCGTCAGCCGGTCGCCGACTTCGCGCATATCCACCGCAAAACTCGCCTGATCGCTTTTGCGCATCAACCCGCGCACGAGTTGCGTCCAGAATTTCCCAAAGCCCGGCCAACTCAGCCATTCCGCGGCCCAGCGGCTCTTTGCGTCGCTCGTGAAAGCGGCCGCCTGCCCGAGTCCATAGCGCCAGGTCGCGAGCAGCGGCTCACCGTTTTCCGTGGCCAGCAGCACGTCCGCCGTCGGCTTTGGTTTGGTCGCGTTGTAGCCGAGGAGCAGCGGTGATTGCGCCCAATCGAGACCAGCCGTCAGCGGACTTTTTTGCCCCGGCACCGCGAGGAACGGCTCCTCCACGAGACTCGATTGCGCGACCTTCATCGTCTCGGTGCTGAAGATCTGCGGCAGACTCGTGGCGTCGCCCGTGAGGTAAAAGCGACCGCTTCCGCGCTCTGCGAGTTGACGGAGAAATGCTGTGTCCTTATCGGCCTCCAGGCCTAGCGCGACCACCGAAGTCGTGATCTTCGCGGTCAACATCGCGGACGCGAGTTCAAGCGCTGAGCCTGCGCCGCGCGCGCCGTCGCCCATCTCGCCCGCACTCTTTTCTTCGGCGTCGGCGGCGTCGGAAAAAAGGATGACGTGTTTGATCCGGGCCGGCACGTCGCGGAGCTGCTGAAATGCCTCCGCCAGCGACGTGTAAATGTAAATCCCGCCACCACCCGCAGTGATGCTCGAGGATCTTCTGCTCGATCGGGGCGCGCGAGACGTGCTGTTGCAGCGGTGCGACGGTGTGGACCTTGGTATCGACCGCGAGCACGCCGAAATAGTCCTTCGGCTGCAGCACGTTCATCGCGAAAACAGCACCCATATCGGCGAGCGAAATCTTCGTCTGTCCCTGCACCAGAGCGGTCATCGAGCCCGACCGATCCAGCACCACGAGGAGCGCGACGCTCGGCACATCCTGACGATCATCGTGCTCCATCCGCACCGGCAGCATCTGCTCGATCGGCGTGCGAAAATACCCGCCCACCCCAAAACTATTTTCTCCGCCCAGCATCACGAAGCCGCCGCCGAAATCCTGCACCCACCGGCGATACAGCTCCATCTGATCACGCCCAAGCGCCAGGGCCGACAGGTCGCTGAGGACGAAAAGATCGAACTGTTGCAAATCCTCCAGCGTCTTCGGCGCACCGAGCGAGCCGCGCGTCTCGACGCCGATGTTTTCGCTGCGGAGAGCGTCCGCGAGTGGGCGCGCCTTTGCCTCCTCTCCCTCGACGACGAGCACGCGCGGCTGCCCGCGAAGGCTGGCTGTGGCTTGCGCGCGGTTGTTTTCGACCGAGGTATCGAGCGCCGCTACGACCTCGACTTCGTATGAAATGAAATTGCCGTCGGCCTTCAGATTCAGCGCGCGAAATTCGTTTTCGCCCGGCTTCAACTCGACCTCCCGGGTCTCGAGCAGGAACTGATTCTGGTAAAGTTTCACCTTCGCGCTCGTGGCCGCGTTGCTCTGGATGTTCGCGGAAAGGTCGAAGGGTTCGCCCGTTTTCAGTCGCCGCGGCACCTCTACCTTCTCGACCAAGACCTCGGGCGTGTCAGCATTACGCAGTGGCACGGTGAAAAGCTCGATGCCCCGCGAAGCAAGCATTTGAGCGGCTTGCGTGGCGGTGGCTTCCGTGTCGTTGCCGTCGGATAGCAGGACAAGACGCTTTGTTTTGTCCGCTGGGAAAACGGCGCTGGCGAAGTCGAGCACGCCGCCAAGATTGGTTCGAGCGCGTTCCTTTAGCTCCGGCCAGACTGCGGGGAGATGAGCGTTTTCCGTCGCTGGCTGCCAGAGTTCGGCGCCTTGCGCAAAGCCGACGAGGCCGCTCGTGTCGCGCGCCTGCTGCGCTTCGAGGCTCGCTGCGACGAATCCCCGCGCTTGTTTCAAGGCTTCCGGTGAAATGCTCGCGCTGTGGTCGACCGCAAAAACCACCGCGAGATCCGTGGATGGCAAAAGAATGCGGACGCCCGCCAGCGCAGCGATCAGCAGGAACACGAGCACCGTGCGCACAGCGAGGCAGACGAGCCGCTGTGCGGGAGTCATCTCGGCGAGCGAACGCCGCATTGTCAGCACGAGCGCTGGGACCGCGAGCAACAATCCGAGGAAGATCGGATGTGTCAGCTCAAGCATGGCGGGAGGTGAAGCCATGACTCCGAAGAAGGCGGAGCATTCCGGGGAGACCACGGTGCGAAAAGCGACGCCGGAAGCTAATGTTCACTCGGTTTTCCTCCGATGAAAAAGCCACCACTCGAGCGTGGTCAGCGTGAGCGCGGCGAGCGCGAGATATTGCCACAGCGGACGAGCCGCGAGGTGGCCCAACGACATCGGTGCGGTGATGGCCACGGTCGGTGGAGTCGCGTCTTCGCCGCGCAAATCGGATTCGCTCTCGCTAAACGAATTGGCGGCGATCCAGGTCACGCCGCGTGGTTGTGTCAGCAAGTAAAATCCCTGCTGGAGCGGTCGGAAAAAGGTCCGGGCAAGGTCCGTGTCAGCCGGCTTCGCGGGTTTCGTCGGATCGATTTGAGGTCTGGTCCAGACGGTTTGATCCGCAGCAAGCGAGAGGGTTTCGCCAGTGCGCAAATTAATCGAGGACGGTGGCGATCCACCGGCGAGCCAGTGGACGGTGTTTGAGATGAGCAGTGGAAAGGCGATACGCAACGGGAGGTCGGAATCGGCGAGGTCGAACGCCAGCGCCGCAACACGGCGCGAGCCTTTCGTCTCGATGCCGGTGATCATCAGCGGATGCTCGAACGCCCGGAGCGGCGCGGTGAACGTCCAGCCCGGCATCGCCCCCGGTAGCTGTGCCGGAGAGGCGCGGACGACCGTGACATTCTGCAATGAGACCAGACGGAGGACCGGATTGGCAGAATCGAGATCCGTGATCAGCGGCTGTGCGATCGGCTCCCCGGGCAGGGAAAACGGCGACTGCTTCACGAACAAAAAGTTACCGGTGGAGTTGGCGAGGTCGAAGTTTGAGGGCAGCGCGTTGTCGAGGATGACGGCGTCGAACTTGTCCGCCATCGCGAGCTGAAAAGTGTCGGGATCGAGCAGGTCGAACGTAATCTCCTGGTCGGCCGCGAGAAGCTTTTCGAGGAACCAATTGCCGCGCGTAACGAGCAGCACGCGGTGAGGTTGCGGCGTTGGGAGGACGGCGTAGGCCACATTATCCAGCGGGAGTGCATCCGCGACCGGCAGGCGTGCGATGAGCCACCCGCGGGCATTTCGGATTAAGCGCGGGATAGTCGGGAACGTCTCGAGCTTGCGCGCGCCGGGCTCGATTACGAACGGACGCACATCGAGCAGTTTCCCGTCGAACGAAATCTCCACGTTTCCCTTTGCGGCCGTGCGTCCGAAATTGCGGACTTCGAGCAGCACTTCGCTGGTTTGGGGGCTCGTCAGAAGCGGGCGGGTGGCGAAACGGGTGATTGCGACATTGTCGCGCGTAGTGCCGGTGGGGAGGTAGGAGATTTTGAATTTTGAAGGTTCAATATTGGATTGGGGAGGCGCGCGGTCGGTGAGGACGACGATGCGGCGCTCGCCTGGGCGCGCGGCGAGCAGATCTTCGGCGAGTCGGAGGGTGGGTTCGAGTTCACCGGCGGCGTCACTGGCGGTCGCAGTGGCGAGAGCCTCTTGCAGCGGATTCTCATCGCCGGTAAAGGGCGAGAGAACGGCTGGAGATGAGCCGGCGGAAAGGATTGCGAGCTGATGACTGCCGCTGGCTTCGCGGATAAAACGAGAGGCCAGCTGCCGCGCTTTTTCAAACCGGGAGAGACCATTTTCCTCAAGCGCCTGCATGCGCGCGCGAGTGTCGAGAACGACGACGGTTGACGATCCGGTGGCGACGAAGCGATCGAAGGTCGGCTTGGCGAGCGCGGCGAGGATGAGGAGAAAAATGAGCAGGTGAAGAAGAAGCGAAAGGAGACTTCGCAAGCGCTGGAAGAGCGCCCGCCGTCGGCTTTCCTGGAGCGCACGTTGCCAGAACATCAGTGTCGAAACAGGCACCGGTCGCCGCTTCAGTTTCAGCAGATAGAGGAGGACGATGACCGGGATTCCGGCGGCGAACCACGCGGCCCAAGGAGCGAGGAAAGTCATCGGGCGGGGAAGGGCCGACGGCCAACGCCGAACGCCAAACATCTGACGACGGAGCGCAGTCGATCGGTAAGACCAGACCGTGAGCGATATCCGTTCGACGTTGGACGGTCTCCGCAGTTGTTCATTTCAGCATCCTCCCATCCCGCAGCGCGCGGAGCACGAGTTCCTCGAATGGCACTTCGCTGGAGGCTTGCGCGTAGTTGATGCCACGGCGAAGGCAGAAGGCGGCGATGCCATGAAGGAAGGAGTCGATTTCTTCATGGTAGCGGCGCAGCAACGCGTCGGTCGCCGTGACTTCAAAGGCGGCGCCCGTCTCGCTTTCGATGAGGCGCAAGTCGCCGCTGGTGTCAGGCCGCAACTCGGCGGCTGCGAGGACTTGCAGGACGTGGACTTCGAACTGGCTGTGTCGCAAGAGCGCGAGCGCTTCCTCGTATCCGGCGGGGTCGAAAAGATCGCTCAAAAGGAAGACGAGACCGCGGCGTTTGGTCCGGTGAACGAAGCTGCGGATGCTGGTAAGCAGGCTCGTCTCGCCGGGGAGGTCGGGTGCGCGTCGCAGAAATTCGAGGACTTTGTGAAACTGACTTTTGCCGCGAGAAAGTCCGAGGTCACCGTGCAGTGCGGAGCCGAACCAGTGGATGTTCACGCGATCGAGATTCGCGAGACCGATGTAGGCAAGCGAAGCGCAGATGCGGCGGGCGGCGTCGAGTTTGGAAGGGAGTTGCGACGCGGCAGCGGGCTGCCATTTCATCGAGGCGCTGGCGTCGATGAGGAAATAGAGATGCAGATCCTGCTCCTGCTCGAAGAGTTTTACGAACAAGCGATCGAGGCGCCCATAGATGTTCCAGTCGATACTCCGGAGATCGTCTCCGGCGGTGTAATTGCGAAAGTCGGCGAACTCGAGACTGGAGCCGAGTTGCTTGGATTTCCGCTCGGCGCGGTGATCGCCACGGAAGAGTTTTTTCGAGATGAGGTACAGCTGCTCGAGTTTCGCCAAAAAGGCGGAATCGAAAAGCAGGGGCGCGGTCGCGGTTTCCAAAACGGGCCGAACGTTGCTCGCGTTCGACGATCCGTGCAACGCCGTGGCTACGGCTTCTGCAGCCGCTCGAAGGCGACCTCGACCTGTTCGAGCGCGCGAGAGAATTTCACCGGGTCGAAGTCGGACTGTTCCCGGGCGAGATCACTGGCGACAGCGAGTGCCGGTTCGAAAGCAACGGGGTCGAGATTGATTTCCTTTTTCAAGGCGCGCCAGAGCCGGTCAATGGACGGAATGAGCACCTCGGCGCGACGACGCATCTGCGTTTTGTCGGCCTTCGCGTCCGCGAATTCGGGGCTCGAGGAAATGTAGTCGCGAAGCTGCTTGGTCGCGGATTCCTTGGTCCACAAGGCCTTGGCGGCGTTGCGCGCAAGTTGGTCGGCAGCGGTCTGCATCGCCGCGTAGTCGCCGGCTTCCGGCAGTTCCTTTTTTCCTGCCTCCGTTTTGCGAAGCAGCCAGACGAGCCCTTTCCAGCGCGTGTCGAGCGCAGGTTCGGGATTGGATTTGAGCTTCCAACTGATCTCGCGCAAGGCAGCCGCCTGACCAGTGAGCCAGGAGCGGAGCCCGACCGAGGGGCGCTCGTCGCGGTAGTGCGGAGGCTGCGCGATGGTCTGTCCGTCGAGTTCGAAGTGGAGCTCGGGGTGACCGGCGCGGCGTAGATCTTCGTCGATGTTTAAATGGCAGGCGATGCAGGTATTGGCGCGCGTGTAGAGGTCGTTGAGGTCGCGCATGCCGGCGGCGACGGATTGCTGATAACTGACATCGGGGCGGGTGTGGAAACGCAGCCAGAGGTCCGCGGCGCCGTGGCACGCCTCGCAGCTCACGCCTTTGTCGGCGTGCAAATCATTGACCAGCCGATCCTGCGGAACGCCTTGCATCGGCGAGTGGCAGACATTGCAGCGCGCGGATTTAACGGGATCCTCGATCTTCAAGGACTCCGCCATCCGCAGGGAGGTGCCTTTGGCGGTGAGTCCATAGGCAAGCGCGTGCTGATCCTTTTTCGCGTAGATCACCGCCTGATCTTTTCCGATGCCGCCACCATGACAGCTGGTGGAAGCGCATGATTGCGCGCCGACGAATTTGAGGTTGGCGAGCTTTGGGTCATCGACCCCCAATGCTGGCAGCAGCAGTGCCGCGGTGGTGGAAGCGAACGCGAGCACGGAGGTAAGTTTCGAGTATGCCACGAGGCGCGATGTAGCGGGTGTGCGCCGAAAAGTCGATTGCGGAAAGCGCCGAACATTGCACTCGATTGTAGGCGACTCGTGCTTTCCGTCTTGGCTGGCAGGCCCCGCCCGGCCTAGCCTTTTTCGGTCTCATCAGTTTATGGACGAAATCCCGGAAAAGCTCACCACAGGCACACCACTGAGCGTGGACGAGCTGTTGCAGCTTCTCCCGGCGCTCAAGGAGGTGCCGGCGACTTTGCTCAAGCAATATGCGCTCGGAGCGGCCGTGCGCCGGAATTTCAAGGCGGGCGAGATTGTTTGCGAGGAGGGCGAGTTCGGTTCGACGGCCTTCTACTTCGTCGCGGGAAACGTCGAGATTTACATCAACAACCCGCTCGCGCATTTGAACACGAAACCGCGCGGCGGCGGGCTCTTTTCATTCATGAAGCGGATGACGAGTTCGCTCGTCTCTGATCAAGCGGAGACCGTCGCGCAGGGCTTCATCCCGATCGACGCATCGATCGATTTGCCCCGCACCACGCCGATTGCCTGGCTCGGCGCAGGGCGAGCTTTTCGGCGAAATGACCTGCCGCACGTTCCAGCCGCGCTCCGCCACGGTCCGCGCCGCGGATGACTGCGTGATGGTCGAGATGCTCCGCGTCATTCTCGACATGCTGATCGGCACGCGCGATGTCGATCCCGACGACGAAGGCGACTACGAAGGTGAAGGCGCCGACCTTCAAGGGCACATCGTTCAAAAAGCAGATGGACGACCATTATCGCGAGCGCTCGCTGGTCAGCCATCTCCGCAGCGTGCCCTCTTTTCGCGACGCTCGATCTCGAGTTCTTCAACTACCTCAAGGAGAAGGCCGAACTCATCTCATTTGCCAAAGGTCAAGTCATCTGCAGGCAGGGCGAGTCCGCCGATGCCTTTTACCTCATCCGTACCGGATTGGTGCGGGTCTCGCAAAAGCTGCCGTTGATCGCTGGCGTCGAGCGCAGCTATCTGCAGGACAAGACGAGCGGAAAGGAATTCTGGCTGTCGCCGGACAGCAATCCGATCGACGATGAATTGGTCCGCACGTATTTGAAGCGCGGTGAGTTCTTCGGCGAGATCGGCCTGCTCCGCGAGCAGGCGTCGCAACGCGACCTGTTCGGCGCTCGACGCCGTCGATCTCGTGAAGATCGGCAAGGACGATTTCCAGTCGATGCTCGAGAAGTTTCCGATCGTCCGCGCCACGCTCGAGCAAATCGCCGCCGTCCGCGTCAAGGCCGATGAATCCGGCAAAGTGCCGTCGGTTTGCAGCTCGATGAGTTCATCGACCAGGGACTTTTCGAGGCGCAGAATCTTCTCCTCATCGACCTCGACAACTGCACGCGCTGCGACGCCTGCGTGAACGCCTGCGCCGACGCGCACGACGGCGTCACCCGTCTGCTTCGCGACGGGTTGCGCTACGACCGGTTCCTCGTCGCCACCGCGTGTCGATCCTGCCGCGATCCGCTCTGCATGACGCAGTGCCCGGTCGGTTCGATCCGGCGAAAGGAGAGTCTCGAAATCATCATCGAAGACTGGTGCATCGGCTGCTCGAAATGCGCGGAGCTGTGCCCCTACGGCAACATCAACATGCATGCTTTCGAGGTGATGAAAGATGTGCCGGTGGTGGAGAAAAAAGCGGCGGCACCGGCCGCGGCCAAACCGGCTGCGGCGTCTGCGCCGAAACCCGCCCCACCGCCCGGGAAGCCAGCAGACCAGCCAGTTTCCGCGCCCCTCGCTGCCTCGGAAAAGAGTGCATCCCCGGCAGCCGGGATTCCTGCCGTGTCGGTTGGAGACCCGAAAGCCGCGCCAGCGGTTCCGGTCGCGGAGGCGAAGCCGCCAGCGGCAGCCCCGGCGAAACCTGTGGCTGCACCCGCCGCGGCAAAGCCGCCGGCGGCACCCAAAAAAATGGAGCGCAAACTGGTCTCCGTGCAGAAGGCGACGACCTGTGATTTGTGCACGCAGCTCAGCGTGCCGAGTTGCGTTTACGCCTGCCCACACGATGCCGCAAAGCGGGTCGATCCAAACTCGTTCCTCGCTCACCAAATCGGCAAAGCCGACCTCGGCAACCGCCGCGTCCGCTGGCTCGACCGGCCTGTCAATCGCACCACGCACTGAGTTTTCGGACGCATGAGAATCGATCGCTCCCACACTCCCTGGTTCGCTTTTTTCCTGGTGACCACGATCGCTGCGGCCGTGTTCTACCTCGCGAATTTTCACCCGCAGTCCCTTCCTTTCACGCTCACGCTGCCGGCCTTCTTCGGTGAAGTCCCGCCGCTCCGCAACACGTATGGCGGCACGCCACTCGGGCTGATTTTCGGCTCCGTCGCCTTCTTGATTTTCCTCTTCGCCTCTGCGCTCGGCATCCGGAAAAAGAAGCGGCTCTGGCGCATCGGCAACGTCCAGTTCTGGCTCAAGGCGCATATTTGGCTCACGCTTTTGACGGTCCCTCTCGTGCTGTTTCATTGCGGATTCCACACCGGCGGACCGCACACTTCGTGGCTGGTGATTCTCTACATCTTCGTGATGGTGAGCGGTTTTTTCGGTCTCGTGCTCCAGCAGTTTATGCCGCGGCTGATGAAGGAACGGCTTCCGCGCGAGGTCGTCTTCGAGCAAATCCCGCACATCCGCGGACGCATCTTCGAGGCCGCATTGAAGTTGCGCAAAGAGGTCCACGACCTCGAACTCGCTGCCAAAGAAAAGGCGCAGCCTGCCGCAGTTGCCGCCGAGTCACCCGCGGTGAATGCCAGCGCCCCAGCCGTTCCGGCTCCGGCCGACGCGGACCCGTCGTTGCAGATTTTTGCGGAATTCCTCGACGACGAGTGTCTCCCCTATCTCTACGCGCAGCGCGGAGACCGACATCGTCTCGGCGATGCGCGCAACGCCGGGGACATTTTCCGACTGCTCAAGCTGAACATCGCCGACGAGTGGGAGCCGAAGATTTCCGAGCTTCAGAAATGGTGCGACGACCGGCGGCTCATGGATTTGCAGGTGCGCTTTCACCACTGGCTCCACGGCTGGCTAATCATTCACGTCCCCACTTCCTTCGCGCTCTTGATCTTCACCGCCTGGCACGGCTGGGTCGCCGTGCGCTTTCTCGTGACCGTCCCATAAAATCGCACCAATGGCCGGCTCGAAATTCACACAGAAGCAGATCGCCGAGAAGTATAAGGGAAACTTCGACTACTTCAAAAAGGGGCACTATTTCCGCAGGCTGCGGGGCTGGTGCTTCCTCGTCGCGGTTGTCGCGAGCGTCGGCGGATTGGTGGCGTTCCAGTTCTGGGGAAAACAGTCCTTTCTCACCACGGGGCCGATTTCCGAGAACCACGCGAGCTTCGCGAACGACTGCACGCTTTGCCATCTCGGCGCGGACTCCAATTTGCTCGGCTCGATGCTCGGGCGGAAAAGCGGTTCCAAAGCGGACGCGATTAAAAAGGTGTCGATCGCCGAAAGCCCCGGCGGTCAGAGCCTGATCGAAAAGGGAAAGCTCTCGACCTCGATCTCGCTGATGGACCAGGCGTGCCTGAATTGTCACGACGCGATGGGATTGCATCAGCCGCAATCGGCGGGTCTCGCGCTGCAAAAATTCGGTGCATCTCTTTCGGTGGTCCACGCTTCGCAATGCGCGGTCTGCCATCGCGAACACGTCGGACACGAGCGCATGGCGCTTCCATCGAGCCAGACTTGTTCCGACTGTCACAACGATGCCGCGGCGCTCGAGCATTCGCGGCAGTTGGTCAAACTCGACAATCCACCGCTTGCCGCGACGGGCGAGACGCGTGATCTCGGCGACGGCTTGCTGCGTTTTTTCCCGCCCGCTTCTCCGGCCCTCAAGCCGTTTTCGAGCTACAGCGAGGGGCATCCGCCGTTCGGCTACGAGCAGGCCAATCTGCGCGACCCGGCGAATTTGAAATTCAATCACGCCCGGCATGAACGTGACGACATGCCGATGATCAATCAGCGCAAAATGACGTGTACTGATTGCCACAAACCGGCGACCGATGGCGCGTATTACCAAAAGGTGACCTACGAACAAAGCTGCGCCCAATGTCACTCGCTGCAAATTCAGCCCAGTTTGCCGAAAGTGCTGATCCCGCACGGCGACCCGCTGAAGGTCCGCTACTTTCTCGCGAGTCTGAAATTGTCGTTCAGCGAGGCGCTGCGCGCGGAGGGAATCAGCGATCCGGTGACGCTCGACCGGCAGACGACGACGGAACTGGAGAATCTGCAACGGCGCGGCTTGAACAGTCTCGCTGATCTCGAGGAGCGCGTATTTTTCCTCGGCGACCCGCGGCGCGAAGAGAGCGCGCGGATCATGAAAGGAAGTGCGCGGAAATTTCTGACCGAGTGCGCGAAGTGCCACACAGTGAAGCCGGGCAGCGAGAAGACGCCGCCCGTGATCGAACCGGTGAACATGCCAGACCGCTGGGTTGAACACGGTCCGTTCACCCACGTCCCGCATCAGCACATGGACTGCGCCGACTGCCACGGGGCGGCGCGCGAGAGCAAATTGACGAGTGACATCCTCCTGCCTTCGCAGTCGCTCTGCGCGGAATGTCACCGCCCGCTGCAACAAAACAGAGTCGTGCCGACCGGCGACAGCCTGAAGCTCCAGGCGGAACTTCGACCCGGCAGCCACGAACTCGCGGCCTCGCAACGCCGAACCGGTGGCATTCGCGCCGATTGCCAGACGTGCCACTCTTTCCACGCCCCAGCGGCGGCCACGCTGCTCATCGAGGCGAGTGCGAAATAAGGCTGCGGTCCGCCGACCTTTCAGCGCCGCCGATGATCCTGCCTTCCGCCCGGCGCCCCGCCGCGGCGATTCCCCCCTCCACCGCCGCCACCACGCGGTGGGCGCGAGCCGCCAGTCGAGCCGCCGCGACCCGGGATGAAACGGCGCTCTCCCTGCGGCTCCATCGGCGGGGCCGCGCTCGTGTAGTCGAACCCCTCGGCTTTTTTGCGGACGATGCCGCGGCCGATGAAACGCTCGAGCGTCCGCAACGAACTGTGATCCTCGTGCGTCACAAAACTGATCGCGTCACCGACCGCTTTCGCTCGCCCGGTGCGGCCGATGCGATGGACGTAATCCTCGCAGTGCATTGGGAAGTCGTAATTCACGACGTGGGAAATGCCGTCCACATCGATGCCGCGCGCGGCGATGTCGGTCGCGACGAGCACGCGCACCGCGCCGGACTTGAAGTCCTTCAAGGCCCTCAGGCGTTGGTTCTGCGAGCGGTTGGAGTGTAACGTCGCAGTGGTAATTTTGCAGCTTTCGAGTTTGCGGGCAACGCGGTCGGCACCGTGCTTGGTGCGCGTGAAAACGAGGACGGTATTCAGGCTCGCGTCGAGCAGCAGATGCGCGAGGAGGTTCGGTTTGAGGTGCTTTGGGACTTCGTAAACAAACTGCGTGACCGTCTCCGCAGGATTCGAACGGCGGCCGATCTCGACCTTCTTCGGTGAGCGTAAAAACTCGTGCGTGAGGCCCTCGATTTCTTTCGAGAGCGTGGCCGAGAAAAGCAGCGTTTGCCGTTTGACCGGGAGTGCTTTGACGATCTGCCGGATCGGCGGGAGGAAGCCCATGTCGAGCATTCGGTCGGCTTCATCGAGAACAAGAAATGCGAGCCCATCGAACCGCGCATGGCGGATCAAATCGATCAACCGGCCCGGCGTGGCGACCACGATATCGACGCCGGATCGCAACGCTTCGATTTGGGGACGTTCGCCGACACCACCGAAGACCGTGGCGACTTTGATCGGTACGTGCTTCGCGTAGGCCCGCACGTTCTCCTCGATCTGCACGACAAGTTCGCGCGTCGGCGCCACGACGAGCGCGCGGATGCAGCGCCGGTTGCCGGGCGTGGCGATCATCTCGCCGATTTTCGCGAGAATCGGCAGGACGAAGGCAGCGGTCTTACCCGTGCCGGTTTGGGCGATGCCAATGAGATCGTGATTCTGCAGGATCAGCGGAATCGCTTCGGTCTGAATCGGGGTGGGTTCGGTGTAACCCGATTCCTGGACAGCTTTGAGAAGTTGAGGGGTGAGACCGAGTGCGCGAAAAGGCATAAGCGCGCGACACTAGCGGCGCGCACCGCGGGAGCGCACGCACTAGTTCCAAATGCTGACGTGGAAAACCCGCCTGCTATTTGGCGCCGAGCGCTTTCGCGACGGCTGCTTCCAGCGCCTCGCCGCGCAGACCTTTCGCGATGATCATGCCGTCTTTGTCGAGCAGGTAGGTCGCGGGAATGCTGTTCACACCATACTTCGCGGCCAGTTTGTTCTTCCAGCCCTGCCCATCAAAATATTGCGGCCAGGTCATTTTTTTGTCGGCGATGAATTTCGTCAGCTTGTCTTTGTCGCTGTCGAGACTGATGCCGACGATCTCGAGACCCTTGTCGTGATATTTGCTGAAAGTCTTGAGCACATTCGGCAGTTCCGCGATGCACGGCCCGCACCAGGTCGCCCAGAAATCGACGAGGACGACTTTGCCTTTGTAGGCAGCGATCGAGAGCGGTTTCCCGTCGAGGTCCGTCTCGGTAAAATCAGGGAAGGGAGCACCGGGGCGCAAGGCGCGCTGCACTTTCCCCGCCTCGGCTTGCTGCGCAAGCATGGTGATCAGGCTGTCAGCGCGCTTGCCGGCGGCGGTCTCCGGGTAATCGGTCTTGAGCTTCTGCAGCAGCTCCGTCGCTTTCTCGGGGTTCTCAAAGAGCTGCGCATACATCCCAGCCTCGGCCAGGAGGATCTCGGCGGTTTCATCAGTTTTCTCGGCCTGATGCTTCGCCAACAGCGCGTCGAATTCCTTGATTTCGTCAGCAAAATCCGCCTCGGCAGTCTTGCCGCCTTGAGCCTTGGTCTGGATTTTTTTGATGAGCTGCTCGAGTTCGACTTTCGTGCCGGCCGCCTCGGCAGCGACGATGGGTGAACTCGCCGAGGCGAGCAGGAGAGCCGCGATTCCGCTGAGGAGAAGTTTCATGCGTGCAAGAGAGCAGCCGGACTGCGAGGCGGCAAGCGTGCGGAAAATGACGCAGAGATTGGAGCGCGGACAAATCTCCGGTAACAGAGAGCGCATGTCCTACCGATTCCCCGCTCTCGTCGCGCCGCTTCTTTTTCTTGGGCTCGTCCCTGGCGGGGCAGATGCGGCGGATCAACCGCAGTGGGGAGAGGCGTGGTCACGTAACATGGTTTCCGGGGAGACAGGTTTGGCGGATTCGTTCGACCCGGCGACGGGCGAGAATATCAAATGGATCGCGCCACTCGGGACGCAGTCGCACTCGACTCCGATCGTCGCCGGAGGCCGGGTTTATATCGGGACCAACAACGAGGTGCCGCGGGATTCAGCGCAAACCGGGGATCGCGGGGTGATGCTGTGTCTCGATGAAAAGGATGGGCACTTGCTCTGGCAACTCGTCGTGCCGAAGCGCGATGAAGATCAGTATTTTGACTGGCCAAAGACGGGGATGTCCTCGCCGGTCACGGTCGACGGAGAGCGTGCTTATCTGGTCGATAACCGCGGCGATGTCGTCTGCCTTGATGTGCAGGGAATGACGAATGGGAACGATGGACCTTTCCTCGGCGAGACCGACCGGATGATCCCGAGAGCCGCGCCCGCGCCGGAATTCGAAGCCACCTCCAGCACTCCCTCGGCATCTCCCGTGCCGCCGGGATCACAGGATGCGGACATTGTCTGGGAATTCGACATGCCGAAGCTCGCGGGCATCTGGCCGCACGACGGCGCGCACAGTTCGATCCTCGTGCATGGCGATTTTCTCTACCTCAACACCGGCACGGGCGTGGATGACTCGCACCGCAAAATCCGCACGCCCGATGCACCAAGTTTCATCGTGCTGGAGAAAGCAACGGGGCGACTTGTGGCGCGCGACGACGAACACATCGCACCTCGGATTTTCCATGCGACGTGGTCCTCGCCATCGCTCGGAAAAGTGAACGGGCGCGAGCTGATTTTTTGCGCAGGCGGCGACGGCGTCGTGCGCGCCTTTGAACCGTTGAAGAAAAGTCCGCCGGCGGGAAAGCAGCTCAAAATCAAAAGCGTGTGGCAATTCGACCCCGATCCGACGGCGCCGAAAGAGGACGTTCATCGGTTCACGCAGAACCGGCAGCAGGGGCCGAGTAATATTTACGGAATGCCCGTCGTGCTCGGAAATCGGATGTTCGTCGCCGGCGGTGGCGATGTCTTTTGGGGTAAAAACGAGGCGTGGTTGAAGTGCGTGGACCTGACGAAACCGGGTGGCTCCGCGAGCGAAGTCTGGTCGCAGCCGCTCGACAAACACACGATGACGACGCCTGCGATTTCCGGTGGCCTGATCTTCGCGACCGACACTTCGCGAAAGCTGCACTGCCTCGATGCGGCAACCGGTGAGCCGTATTGGACGCAAGAAACGAAGGGCGAGTTTTGGGCGTCGCCGCTGATCGCGGACGGGAAGGTTTTCGTCGGCACCCGGAAGGGGGATTTCTGGGTGCTCGCGGCGAGCAAGGAAAAGCGTGTGTTGAGTTCGATTGAACTGAAGGAGCCGATGAGCGCGACGGCAACCGCGGCAAATGGCGTTCTCTACGTCGCGACGATGGGCCGATTGATCGCGATCCAAAAAGGGACGTCGCCAGGCCGCGTGGTGGCGCCGGAGAAGTGAAACGGGCCGCGCTGCCAGCCCCTCTTGCCATGCGCGAATGCAGCGAGCCCGGCTAGGATCGAAGCATGTTGCCGAGTGCCCAACGCGAGCGTCCGCAGGTGCCCAATCACGAGTTGGTGCGGGTGATCGGACGCGGTGCGTACGGCGAGATTTGGATGGCGCGCAGCCTCACCGGAGCGCTGCGGGCGGTGAAGATCGTCGATCGGCGGACATTCGAGAATGAGCGCTCGTTTGAGCGCGAGTTCGAGGGAATGGCGCGCTTTGAACCGATCTCCCGCAGCGATGCGGGCTTCGTTGATATTCTGCACGTCGGCCGCGATCCGGGCGGCCACTTTTTTTACTACGTGATGGAACTGGCTGACGACGTGACGGGCCGGCAAGTCGAAGCGGAAGCGTATGTCCCGAAGACTTTGCGGACCGAGTTGAGGCGGCGATCGCGTCTGCTGGCGGGGGAATGTCTCGCGATCGGCCTCTCGCTCACGCGCGCCCTCGGAGTGCTGCACGGCCGCGGGCTCGTGCACCGCGATATCAAACCGGCGAACGTCATTTTTGTCGGAGGTGTTCCGAAAATCGCGGACATCGGACTCGTGGCGGCGAGCGGCGAAGGGTCGTTCGTCGGCACGGAGGGATACGTTCCGCCCGAAGGTCCGGGTACGGTGGCGGCCGATCTTTTCAGTCTCGGTAAAGTGCTTTACGAGATGGCGATGGGGAAGGATCGGCTCGATTTTCCCGCGCTGCACAGCGACCTCACCCGGCTGCCGGACAAAGATGGCCTGATGGCGCTGAACGCTGTGCTGATGAAGGTTTGCGCGCCCAACCCGCGCCAGCGCTATGCCTCGGCCGAGGAAATGCACGAGGACCTCGAGCGTCTCACGGCCGGCCGGCCGATGCGCTCACGGGGTCGTCGTCTCGCGCCGTTTGTAATGCTCGCGATGATGATCTTCGGAGCTGGCGCGGGCGTGGTCTGGTGGCATCGGCAGCCGGGAAGCGTGCGGATTGAAACGGAGCCTCAGGGCGCGATGGTCGTGCTCGATAGCGGCGGCACAATTCGATCGAGTCCCACGAGTTTCGACACTCTCGCGGTCGGACGCCACAGCGCGCGCGTCATGCTCGCGGGCTACGATGCGCGCGTCATTTCGTTCGAGGTGAAATCCCGGCGCGTGACCGCGGTGCCGAAGATTCAGCTCGCGCGAAGTCATGGTCAGCTCGTGATCACCAGCATTCCCTCGGGTGCGGACTTCACGATCCGGCGCGGCGACTCATCGATCGCGAGTGGACAGACTCCCGCGAATTTCGACGCGCTCGATACGGGTGAGTATGACGTCGATTTCCGGATGGCCGGCAGCAGCACGCAGGAGCGCGTTCAGGTCGTGCGCGACGAACCAGCGAGCGTCGCGGCCGAGTTCGTCTTCGGAAGAATCGCGGTCACCAGCGAGCCGGTCGGCGCGGAATTGCAGGTGGACGGAATGCCCGCGGGAACGGCTCCGCGCGAGATTGCGCTGGCGCAAGGGGCGCACGAAATTGTCGCGCATTTTCGGTCGTGGCCGGAGCAGCGGCAGAAGATCGAACTCGCGCGGGCGCAAGACGCGGCGGTCGTTTTCAAATTCCCCCGCGGCAGCGTGAAGATCACCAGCGCACCGGCTGGGGCCTCAGTTTTCGCAGAGGGGAGGCAAATCGGAAAGGCGCCGCTTCTTCTCGAAGATCTGGAGCCCGGCGCGGTCGCCTACGAACTGCGGATGAGCGAGTTCGAGCCGGTGCGCCTGACGGGTGAGGTGAAGCCGGGCGGCCAGACTTTTCTCGGTGGACGCCTCACGCAGCGGGTCGGACCACTGCCCGGCAAGCCGTGGGAAAATTCGTTGCACATGAAATTCGTGCCAGTCGGCAACGTGCTCGCAGGCGTCGGTCCGGTGCAGGTCGGCGAGTATGAGGCGTTCTGCCAGGCGAGTGGACGCGCGCGGTTGCTGCCGGATTTCGAACAGGAGCCGACGCATCCGGCGGTGCGGGTGAACTGGAACGATGCGGTCGCTTTTTGCGAGTGGCTGACCACGAAAGAGCAACAGGCAGGCGTGCTCGAAGCGGGCCAAATTTATCGCCTCCCGACCGATCTGGAATGGAGCGCCGCAGCGGGTCTGCCCGCGGAAAGCGGAGCGACGCCCGAGGAGCGTGATGGCAAGCTGCCGGACTTTCCGTGGGGCCGCCAGTGGCCGCCGCCGACGGGTGCGGGAAATTTCGCCGATGCCTCGGTGAAGCGCTCCAGCACAAGGATTCCGGGCTATCGCGACGGCTTCGCGCAGACTTCACCGGTCGGCAATTTCGCCGCGAATGCGCTCGGTCTTTTCGACATGAGCGGCAACGTCTGGCAGTGGGTGTTGGACAGCTACAACACGGGCGCGCGCGGGAAAGATTGGGGCGTGTTGCGCGGCGGGTCGTGGGGCACGGCCGCGCAGGCGGAACTCCGCTGTGCGTACCGCAATGTGGTCGATCGCTCTGAGCGCGATGTGATTTTCGGCTTCCGCGTGGTGGTCGTGCCGGAGAGCGAGCCGTGAGTTTCGACGTGGCAAAAATGCACGATGAGACTCCGCTCGACGCGACGCGGCTGAGCATGGTCGAGCGGCTCGGCGACTGGGGAGATCAGCAGCGCTGGCAGGCATTTTTCGACACGTACGCCCGGTTGATTTACAGCGTGGCAAGGCGCGCCGGGCTGAGCGACGCGGAGGCGCACGACGTGGTGCAAGAAACCGTGCTCTCGGTCGCGAAAAGCATCACGCGTTACGACCGCACGGCGGGTCGGTTCAAGCCGTGGCTGCTGCAGATGACGCGGTGGCGGATCGCCGATCAATTTCGCAAGCGGCTCCCGCCGTCTGGCCGTTTGCGGGACGAGGAATGCGCGCGTGAGACCGCGACTCTGGACCGCATTGCCGCGCCGGGGCTTGATCTCGAGTCAGCGTGGGATGAGGAGTGGAAGCGCCGCATTCTCGATGCCGCGATGGAGCGAGTAAAGCGGGTCGCGCAGCCGCAGCATTTTCAGGTGTTCGATTGCGCGATTCGCAAACAATGGAGCGCGCGGAAAATCGCCAGCGAACTCGGGCTCAACATCGCGCAGGTTTATCTGATTAAGCATCGGCTCGCGGCGCTGCTGCGAAAGGAACTCAAGCAAGTCGAAGCTGGTGCGGAATAGCGACGCGCCCCGGGAGAAATGTTCCTCGATGCACGGTTGGCGTCGCCAAACCGTTCTGCGAAGTTTGTTCCGTTTTCTATTCAACCCGCTCGTGAATCCGCCCAGATTTTCCCTTCCAAAAGCACCGATGCGACGTCCCTCGAACTCTCCGATCCACGCGTAGATGGCTGCGCTTTTTCTGGCAGCGGGACAGGACGGACTGAGGATCACGTCTCGGGACGGGGTGAAGTGGAACGACGCGCAGACGGGAAAGGAAGGGGAGACGTATCGCGCGGTGGCCTTCGGCAACGGTCGATTCGTCGCCGCCGGCAGCTACGGCGGGAACAACATTTTCGCAACGACAACTGATGGGACGATGTGGGATTTCGGGAAGCAGGACGCGAAATACAGCAAGTACGTGCGCGGCCTCGGCTTCGACGGAAAGCAGTTCATCGGCATCGGGGGCGACCCGGGTTCCGTCGGGCTTTCGAGACCCTTCTTTCTCACCACGACCGACGGGAAAAACTGGAGCGATCTGAAAGAAATTCCGGGTAAAAATATGCTGCGCCGACTCGCCTTTGGGAAAGGAATCATCGTTGGTGTTGGTGATCGCGGACGGCGTGCGGCTTCGGCGGACGGCGGTGCGACCTGGCAGGACGCTGCGGACGTGAAGCCGATCGACACACTTGCGGACATTGCGCTTCGGCGCGGCGAGTCGTCCCGGCGTTGGTAAGTTCGTCGGCGTCGGGCTGAATGGCTTGCGCATGAGCAGCGACGATGGGCTGGTCTGGAGCGAGCCGCAACGCGGGGAGGAGGGCGAGCATCTCAACACGATCATCTGGACCGGCGCGCAGTTCGCCGCGATCGGTTTTGGAGCGACCTATTTTTCTCCCGACGGCGTCGCATGGCAGAAACAGGCGAACCAAAACGCACCGCTCACCGTTGCCTTTGGTGAGGGAATTTATGTCGGCACCCAATGGAAAGGGCGGCTTCTTTCTTCAAAGGACGCCATCGTGTGGAAGGACGTTCACAAGACCGAGCAACATGTCGAGGCTGTCTGCTTCGGCGGGTAAACATACGACAATGCAACACGACAATTTCATCCCCCGAACCATGTGCTGGCCCATCACCCGCGGCGCTCTCGTTTTGGGCTTCGCGCTCTGCGCGGTGTCGCTGCGCGCCGCTGATTCAGTTCCGGGATTTCGAGTCGAAAACGGCGAGGAAATGATTCGCGTGACGGGGGATGCGCTCGATTTCTCGATTCAAAAAAAAGGCTACGTCTCGGGTGTGGCGGCCGGGAGTCTCATCGACAAAAAGACTGGATTTCACGATCCGGGCTTCGGTTTGGATATCGTCGATTGGCTGATCGAGCCGGGAAGCGATGCGGACTATCGGGAGCAACTTCCGCTAGAGATGCGCTACGATGTCGGGAACCTCTTTCATGGGCAGCGGGCGAAGCGCATCGTGGAGGGCCCGCAGATTTGCACGCAGGCGAAAGAACTCTCTCCGACCGTGATCGAAGGCCCCGACTTCGTGGCGGTGAAGCAAAGCTGGACCTACACGATCGCCGCGCCGGGCAAGCAGGCCGGGTCAGTCTGGGAGCAGACGCTGATCTTTCCTCGCGGCCGCCGCTACTTCATCGCCGCAGATAAAATGACGGTCGCCAATGACAGCGAATCGCTCGCGTTCCGGCTCGATTTGCCGGGGCACATCCGGCACCACGATGGCGACACCTTCAGCGAGATCTACCTCAGTTACGCCGGGCGAATCCCGGCGAGCGAATTTCGCAAGGACTTCGCGCCCGACGAGAAATTCAACTATCGCCGCGACGCCGGGCGCGTGCCCGCGAGGATGATTCGCGCGTATCATCTGCGTGATCCGAAGACGGGTGCGGACGGACCTTGGCTGGCCGGGATGACGTTGAATTCGGGCGACGTCAGCGAGGCATGGTGTCATCAGCGCGGCTACGTTTGCTTCATCGAAGAAATCGGCGAACGACCGATCAAAGCGGGCCAATCTTTCGGCGCGGCATATGTGATCGGATACTTCGATTCGATCGAGGAGATGATGGCCGTTTACGATCAATACAAAGGTCACAGCGGGCTCGAGGTAAACGAGCATGGCTGGTCGTTTTCTCCCATTCCCATTGCTCGCTAAAATCCCCCATCACTATGCTCGCTCCAACACAACCATCGTCTGCCAAGGGTCTATTCATCAGGTTTCCGAGGCTGGCCTGGCTTTTTGTCATCCTCGCCGGGTTCGTCTCGGGCGGCAGCGCGCGCGCGGCTGACGAGGAGGGTTTCGTGCCGCTATTCAACGGTCGCGATCTGTCGAATTGGGTGAACGTGAATTGCGCGGCCGACACGTGGAGCGTGCGGGACGGGATGATCATCTGCACCGGTCAGCCGACAGGCGCGCTGCGCACCAACCGGCAGTATGAGAATTTCATTTTCGAAGTGGATTGGCGGCATCTGAAGAGCGGCGGCAATGCCGGGATTTTCATCTGGGCTTCGCCGAAGGCGGCACCCGGCGTGCCATTTCTCCGGTCGATCGAAGTGCAGGTGCTCGACGAGGGCTACGGCAATACCGCCGACCACACCACGCACGGAGATGTCTTCGCGATTCATGGGGCCACGATGAAGCCGTTCAGCCCGCACAAAGGGATGCGCAGCTTTCCGACGGAGCGCCGCAGCAAGCCTTCGCCGGAGTGGAATCACTACCGCATCGTGTGCACCGCGGGGGTCATTCGGCTCGAGGTGAATGGCAAGGAAGTGAGCGGCGGGGAAGAGTGCCACTGGCGCAAAGGATACATCGGATTGGAAAGCGAAGGCTCACCGACGGAATGGAAGAATCTGCGGATAAAGGAGTTGCCTTCGACCGGCGCGACTGCGGAGCAAAGTGCGCCGGAGGAGTAAGACTAGGGCGGCTTCGATGGACCGCCCGCTTTCACTCACAACCGATCCGATCGCGCAGCTGACGTGGCGCATCGCGATGCCTGCGAGCGTCGGGATGTTTTTCAACACGATGTATAACTTCGTGGACACCTACTATGCCGGGCGGCTGAGCACCGACGCCCTCGCGGCGCTGTCGCTGTCGTTTCCGGTATTCTTCGTGGTGATCGCGGTCGGAAGTGGCCTGAGTCAGGGCGCAACGGCGCTGATGGCAAATGCGCTCGGCGGCGGAAATCGCGACGATGCTCGGCTGATTTTCGCGCAGTCGGTGGTGTCGACGGCGGTGCTTGCGGTGTTGCTTTCGGCGGGCGGATTTTTCGCGGCGCCATGGCTTTTTCGGCAGCTCGGAGCAGAAGGCGATTATCTCCGCGTGGCGCTCGCCTACATGAATGTCATCCTCGCCGGCGGCATCTTTTTCCTGCTGCCGATGGCGTTCAACGCAGTGCTCGTGGCGCAAGGCGACACGCGGGCGTATCGCAATTTTCTCATCGCAGGATTCTTTGCCAATTGCGTGTTGAATCCGCTGCTGATGCGGGGCTGGTTCGGCCTTCCGGCGATGGGGGTGGCAGGCATTGCGCTGGCGACGATCCTCGTGCAGATCGGCGGCACCGTCTGGCTGCTGCGACATGTCGTTTCGACGGAGCTTTGCCGCAATTTGCCGCGCGCGCTTTTCCGCCCGAATGCAGAGGCGCTGCGGCGGCTCATGGGGCAGTCGGTGCCGGCTGCGCTGAATATGCTGACCGTGGCGGTCGGGCTGTTTGTGATTTCCTGGTTCGTAAAGTTCTTCGGGAAGGAAGCGATAGCGGCCTCGGGCATCGCGACACGCATCGAACAAGTGGTTCTGATGCCGGTGATCGGCCTGAACACCGCGGTGCTCAGCATCGTTGGGCAGAATCATGGCGCGGGCCTGGCGCATCGCGTGCGCGAGGCTTGGACGACGAATTTGAAATATGGCGCGGGGCTGATGATCGGCGGCGGTGCACTGGTCTGGGCGCTGCGGGGCCCGGCGATGCAGCTTTTCACCGGAGATGCCGCAGTGGTCGGCCATGGCAGAGATTATCTACTCACATCGGCGTTCACGCTTGCGGCGTATCCGATTCTGTTCGTGACCGTCTTCATGATGCAGGGCGTGAAGCGGCCGACCTACGGCCTGTGGATCGGCCTCTACCGGCAAGTCGTCGCGCCGCTGATAGTCTTCAACGCGCTGGCGTTCACGCTCGGAATGGGCCTGTGGGGCGTGTGGTGGGGCATTACCATGGTGACATGGAGCGCCGCGCTTTTTGCGCTGTGGTGGGGCTGGCGAACGGTGCGTCCGCCGCTGAAGGAGGTCGCGGTGCCGGCGAGCAAAGGCGCGGAGATGCTCTTTCCGCCTTGATTTAACGGCAACTGCCTATTTTCGATTGAACCGCACGTCCATCCAAACGGCGAGGATGAGCACGAGGCCGCGGGCGATGAATTTCTTCTCGGGCTCGACCGCGAGGAGCGTCATGCCGTTCAGCAGGCACGCCATGATGAGCGCGCCGAAGAGGACGCCGAGCACGGTGCCGCGTCCGCCTTTCAACGACGACGCCGCCGATGACGCACGCGGCGACGGCGTCGAGTTCCATGAGGTCGCCGATGGTGGTCGTGGAAGCGCCGCTGTAGGCCGTTTGCAGGAAGCCGGTGATGGCGACGATGACGCCCATGATCGCGAATGCGCCGATGGTCACGCGCGCGACGGGGATGCCCGAGATCACGGCTGCTTCTTCGTTGCCGCCGATGGCGTAGAGGTAGCGGCCGAAGGGCGTGTGCTGCGTGAGCACGAACACCGCGAGCGCCACGACGCCGAGGATGAGCGCGGGCAGCGGAATGCCACGAAATTGATTCGTGACGACGACGAAAAGGAAAATGAGTTGCGCGGCGAGGAAGAGTTTGAGGAACGTAAGTTCGGTGTCGTCGGTCGGGAATCCGTGTGAGCGCCGTTCGGTACGCGCGCGGATTCGAGTCAAAATGAGACCGGCGGCGACAACCGCGGCGAGCGCGTAGCCGGCAGTCGGCGGTAAATAGTAGGTCGTGAGCAGCGAGTAGAGATTCGACTTGCCGCCGACGACGACGGGGATGGTGTGATTCTGGATCACGAGCCAGAAAAGGCCTTTGAAAATGAGCAGCCCTCCGAGCGTGATGATGAAGGCCGGGATGCGCTGGCGCACGATCAGGCTGCCCATCGCGAGCCAGAGCACGAGCGCGACGCCGATGCCGACGAGCATCGCCAGCGGCGCGGGCCAGCGCGTGCTGTGAGACGAGCACGGTCGCGATGCCGCCGATGAGGCCGACGCCGCTGCCGGCACTGAGATCGATGTGGCCGGGCAGAATCACGAGCAACATCCCGACGGCGAGCGTCGCGGTGATCGCGAAATCGATCATCAGCAGCGAGAGATTGCGCGGCGTGATGAAGCCAAAGTCCGGCACTTGCCACGCGAAAAATGCCCCGATGGCGAGCAGCGCGATGAGGAGGGCAAAGTCGCGGAGAGTGCGGGAAGACATGGGGATAGGCTGCGCGATCGGTGGTTGGTGAAAGGTAATTGAGGAACGTGTGGTGGGACGAATCGCCAATCACTTCTTACCAATCACGCTGCCTGCCGCACCGCCCATCGCGGCGGCGAGCAGGCGCTCGGGGGTGGCTTCGGCGCGGGTGAATTCGCCGCCGATGCGGCCTTCGTGCAGCATGAGGATGCGGTCGCTCATGCCGATCAGTTCGGGCAGTTCGCTGAGACGAGGACGACGGCTTTTCCCGCGGCGGTGAGTTGGTTGATGATCTCGTAGATTTCGAGCTTCGCGCCGACATCGATGCCGCGCGTGGGTTCGTCGAGGAAGATGACGCGCGGCTCGGTCATCAGCGCTTTGCCGAGCACGACCTTTTGCTGATTGCCGCCGGAGAGTTTGCCGACGGCCGCATCGAGGCTCGGCGCTTTGACGCGCAGCGAGCGGAAGTCTCGGTCATTTTTCTGGAACTCCGCGCTCGTGTCGATCAGGCCGCCGACGGGTGAAGCTGACGCAGCGAGGAGAGCGAGAGATTGAAGCCGATGGGCTGGTCGAGAATGAGGCCGTAGCGGCGGCGGTCCTCGCTGACGAGCGCGAGCCCGCGAGGCAGGATTTCAGCGGGTCGAAGCGGTGGCGAGGTCGCGTCCCGCAAGTTCGCACCTGACCGCCGCGGCGCACGCCCCACGCGCCGAAGAGGTGCATGAGCAGTTCGGTGCGGCCCGCGCCCATCAGGCCGCCGATGCCGAGCACTTCGCCGGGCGCCAGGATCGAAGGAGATGTCGTGCAGACGGAGCTTGCCGGTGTGCGGATCGGCGACGCGTGAGATCTTCGACGCTGAGGAGTGCGAAGCGGCCTGAACCCGAGATGCCTCGGCGGGCTCTAGCTGAGCGCGGCGCGGAAAAAGGTCGCGTGATTTCGCGCCCGACCATGTGGCGGATGACCTCGGCTTTGGTCGTCGCCGCAGCGTCGAGCGTGACCGACGGTCGCGCCGTCGCGGAGGACGGTGATGCGATCGGCGATGGCGAAGACTTCGTCGAGCTTGTGCGAGATGTAGATGCAGGCGATGCCGCGCGCGCGGAGGTCGCGCAGGATGTCGAGGAGGATCTGCACCTCGTGCTCGGCGAGCGCGGCGGTGGGCTCGTCGAGGATGAGGATGCGCGAGTTTTTGCCGAGCGCCTTGACGATTTCGACGAGCTGCTTTTCGCCCGACGCCGAGGCGCGCACACCGGCGTCGCCGGGATCGATGTCGACCTCGAATCGCGTCGAGCAACGTCGCGCGCTTCGCGGTGCACGCGCGGCCAGTCGATGAGGCCGACGCGGGTCGGCTCGGCGCCGAGGAAAATGTTCTCGGCGACGGTCATTTCCTCGACGAGCGCGAGCTCCTGGTAGATGACGGCGAGGCCGGCGCGCTCGGCGTCGGCGATGCCGAGGAAATGCGCGCGGCTGCCCGTCGACCCGCAGCTCGCCCTCGTAGCTGCCGTGCGGGTGGATGCCGCTGACAGGAGCTTGATGAGCGTGGATTTGCCCGCGCCGTTTTCGCCGCAGAGCGCGTGGATTTCGCCCGGCCGCAGATCGAACGAAACGTCGCGCAGCGCGATGACGCCGGGGAATTTTTTCGTGATCGCGTGCGCCGAGAGCGGGAGGGAAGCGGCGGGCATGGGAGGGGAATGTCGTCGCGCTTTTTGGGCCATTTGGAAAGCTTGTGCTCTCGGCGAAATGTCACTTGCCGCGCGGGCGATTCGCACCATCGTCCGCCTCCATGTCTCGCCTCCGCTTCATTTTTGCGCTCGCGCTTTTTTGTGCCAGCGAGGTGTGGGCGCAGGTCTCGGTGCGGGTGCTTGATTACAATATTCACCGCGACATCGGCGGGAGCGATTCGAATGTTTCGTCGCAGCCGGCACTGGCGAAGGTGGTGAATTACCTGCAGCCGGATGTGTGGACGATCAATGAACTCGGCGGCAACAGCGTGGCGTTCAATCGGACGATGGCGCACGACTACCTCGATACGTTCATCCGGAACAATCTGACCATTTTCGGACCAACGCCGCAGGAGGGGTTGAACTATTTCATCTACGTCGGCGAGGCTTCGGACGGCTACATCGCCAATGCGATTGTGTCAAAGTATCCGATCCTGTCTTCGCAGACTTTCAGCGATGCCGGCGGCGGATACGTCTCGCTGCGGGGTCTCGTGATGTCCCACATCGATCTGCCGGGTGCGACGGACCTTGGTCTCTTCACAGCGCATCTCAAGGCGCTCAATTCAAACTCGTCGGCGGATCGGCGGCAGGCGGAGGCGGAGATCGATAAAAGCAACGTCAACGCATGGATGGCGGCGCATCCGGGAGCGGGCGCAGTGCTGACGGGCGATTGGAACGAATCCGAAGAGCCGGGGGAGGCCACCAATTGGTCGAATCACAAAATCGGCGACACCCTTTCCAGTGGCGCGATCTACCATCCGATCACGACGATGAAGCAGACCGGTCTCACGGACCCGTATCCGGCGAGCATCGCCGGGAAGCGCGCGACGATCGACGCGACGAATCCAAACGCACGTTTCGATTATCTGCTCTACAGCTCGAGCGTGCTCGGGCTTACCAGCAGCCAGATTTTCGATACGAAGCAGCACACGGCAGGGCAACTCAGCGCGCTCAACACCATGAACGGGACGAATTTCACCGCCGGAGATTCCGCGAGCGCATCGGATCATCTTCCGGTTTTTGCCGTTTTTACTGTCGTGCCAGAACCGTCCAGTCTTGGGCTATTTATCGTCATTATCGGGTGGATGGGTGTTCGGTTTCGATCTTTTCGGTAACAAAACGACAAATTCCGGACGCGAATGTGACAATCTCGCGTTTCGCAAAAATGTTGTTTGCGAAACGCAAAGAACGCCCTTATTTGCCGCCCGCCACCGTGCTCTCTCGAAGCATCCGGTAGCCGCCGACAGCCCCCCGCTGGCGCCATCCGAAGCACGCCTCCTCCGCGGCACTTCGTCTTTCCGCAGCCCGAACACACTACGCCCGTCCATTGTTTTGAAAATGAAAATCTCCATTGGCCCGAAGTCGAAATTCACGGTGAAAACCGCTCAGTCCAGCATCCGCTCGGCGTCACCGCTGCGGCGGCAAATTCTCGCCGGCTCCGCCGTCTCGATCCTCGGAGTCACCGCGATGGCGGCGCAGATTTCGCTCTCGAGCACGAGCTACCTGCAGAACTTCGACTTGATCGGGACCGATGGGCTGCCGGCTGGATGGACCTTGGAAACCGGCGCGACGGCCACGTCTCTCGGAACCGACGTTGCTTTTACCAAGACGGCGGTGAGTTGGGGCGACACCGGCGGGGCATTCAAAAATTTTGCGTCCTCGGACGGCCGTACGAGTACGGATAGCACGGCGACCCAAGCGGCGGCGACGGACCGCGCGCTGGGCATTCGCCAAACGGGTTCATTTGGCGACCCAAGTGCGGCGTTTACGCTCCAGATTAGCGATACGGTCGGCCTCTCGAATTTCTCGCTCTCCTTCTCGGCGCAGATGCTCAGCGTCCAAGGTCGCTCGACCGTCTGGAGCGTGCAGTATGGTCTCGGGTCAAATCCGACCAGTTTCACGACGCTTGCGACTTACAACGACCCGGGGACCTTCGGGGGCACGACCGTTTCCGCGGACGCCGGAATCGCGGGCATAGCGAATCAGAGCCAAAACGTCTGGCTCCGCATCGTGGCCCTCAGCGCGGCCACCGGCTCAGGCAGCCGAGACTCGTTTGGCATCGATGATTTTGTCTTAACTTACACCTTGTCGAGTCTCTACTTCGGCACCACCGGGCAGGGCGTCAACGGCGCATCCACGGTCTTCGATGCCACCACAGCCGACTTCAACAGCAAGAACGACGGCACCGGGACTGCGCAAGTGTTTGATCCGAACAAAGTTGGCGTTTTCGGCGGCACTTCCGGGAACGTCACGGTCGGCACGGTGACTGCCAATGCCGGGCTGCAATTCGCGGCCAGTGGATACGTTTTCACCGGCGGAACGCTCACGCTCGGGACGGTGCCGAACCTCGAAATCATCGGGGTCGGCACGCTGACGACGATTCACTCCAAAATCTCGGGCACTGCCGGACTGACGAAGCTGGGCGCAGGTAAGCTCGTCCTCGATGGGCAGAACGACTACACCGGCACTACGACCGTCTCGGGTGGCATCCTGAATTTCACTTCCGATGAAAATCTCGGCTCTGGGTTTGGCCCGATCTCGCTGGCGGGGGGCACTCTGCAAGCAAGTGGTGACGTGGATTTGGGGCCCCGGATGATTTCCGGGACCGGTGCCATCGAGGCGCCGGCAGGAAAGGCATTCAATATTTACGGCACGTTGAATACGGGAATCCTGACGCTCCCAGGCGCCGGCACAGTCGCCCTCTTCGGTGGCGGCGGCGATGCGGTCACGGGACTGATTTTCACCGATGCCGGCAAGCTGATGGGGAACGCTTTGACGCTCTCGGGAAATCTCACGACGACCAACACCGGCGGGACGGTGACGGTCGAAAATGCGCTCGAAGTCGGAAGCACCGCTCGAACGTTTACGATCGCGGACGGCGCCGCCAATGTGGATACATCCCTCAACAGCAATCTGACGGGGAGTGCGCGCATCGCCAAATTGGGTGCGGGGACGCTGCGCCTCGCGGGCGCCAATGCGGCGTTCACCGGTATCTTTGATCTCGGCACCGCAACGACCACGCCGAGTGTCGGCGGTCGGATTCTCATCGGCAGCAAGACCGCGCTCGGAAACGGGACCGTGGCCGGGACTGCATCTATCATTCGTTTCAATGACGGCACGATTGAGGCCGAGACCCCGTTGACGGGGGCGGACGCCATCCCGCTCGGACTTTCTCTAGGCGCGGGGCAGCTCAACTCGGCGACGTTCGCCGGGATGGACATGGAATTTATCGGCCCTGTTTCAATGTTCCGGGCGACCGGCGTCAATGGCTACGCCCATCGCATCACGGTCAAAAACCACACCACGTTTCTCGGTTCATTTGGACTCAGCACCGGCACAAGCGCGGCGGCGGCAGTGATCCCAGAACTCGATATCGATGGCGTGGCTGGGACAAGTCTGACGCTCGCCAATGGCTCGAACGCCATCGCGGAAGGCATCGTCGTCTCGGCGACCGCGCCCGCGACCATCGGCCCGGATTTCATCGTCGCCGGATCATTGAGCGCCGACTTTGTCACGATCAGATCGGGCGCGTTGAAAACTGGCGCGGGAGCGTCTTTCCACACGCTCTTCATCGGTGAAGGTGTAGGCTCCAGCGATGCCACGCTCGCGTCGAGCAGCGCAACGCCGGCCTCAGCCAGCGTCTCAGCAGGTCTCTTTCTCGGTTCAGACGCCGTGCTCAACATCCGTGTTGATACGAACACCGCCACAGCTGACAGCTTCACGGTGACTGGCGGGACGACGCTTGGCGATGCCAGTGGCTTCCCGACGTTTATGCTGAGCACGATCGGCAATGCGCCGCTGACGATGGGCTTGGAATTCAAGATCCTCGACGAGCAGGACACGCTCGCCAGCACTGGAACATTCCGCAATTTCAACGACATGGCGCGCATCTCGATGGGGGGCAATCTTTTCGAGATCGACTACAACGCCGGGAGCGACGCGAACGACGTGGTCCTGCGCGTCATTCCAGAGCCGACGGGCCTCGCGTTGTTGGGCGGCAGTGCCGTCCTGCTTGGATTGCGTCGCTTCCGCCGGTCCCGGGCGGCGTAACGTGCTACCGCCGAGTCCGGCGACTGCGCCCTGCGATTACAGTGACGCGGCGATGCGGTAGTAACGCGCGCCCGAGGCACTCCCGACATCGATGGCCCGCGCATTGAGCGAGCCATCAACGGTGACCGCAATCTCAGGAGTATCCGTCCACGCGATGAGGTCTGGGCTGATTTGGACACTGTAACTGACGCCGGCTTGCGCGGCGAAAGTCAGCACCGTATCGACGCCCTCTTTTTTTACCGACAACCCGCGCACCGCCTCCGCGACGAGCGGCGCGACGCCGAGGTCGAGCCAGACGCAGTGGTGATCGGAGGCTGTAGTGAGTGAGTAAGTCGGGTCGCTGTTGGGCGGCCAAAACACTGCGCCGGTGACAATGTTCAGTCCCGCGCGGGAGGGGAGCACGTGATCGACGTGCAGATTGCCGCTGGCCGAGGCACCGAATTCTGAGAAGTCGCCGGTGTCGTAGGCGGGATTGCCGACGTGCGTGGCGTTTGGACCTCCCTGCAGTTGGGCCTGCTGCGTGCCACCGGGGCTGGCGGGGGAAAAAGTGCCGTTGATCCGAGGGTGCTGGAGGAGCTGATTGACGGCGCTGAGGTAGCTGTCTCCATCGAGAGGGTCGGCATTCAGGTCGCCGAGAATAACGAAGCGCTGATCCGGCGAGAGCCCGCCACGTTTGCCGGCGTCGTCGTAAAGGTAAGTGGCGCTGTTGACGTAATCGGCCCAGAAACGGATCTCGTCGTGATTGCGCCGGCCATTTCGGTCTTCCGAACCATCGAACGATGGTGGCGTCGGATGGCTCGCCAGCAGATGAACGATTTGCCCGGGAACCACCTCGATGGGGACGTCCGCGTGGTTTTTCGAAGACAGGCGAAACGTCGAAAGTTCCGCTGCTGAATACCAGTCAGCAGGCGGCGGCGTCCCAGCTTTGTCTGGCAGCGCGGCTCCGGGCATGTCCTTCCAAAGGAAAAACTGGAAGGTCCGGATGTCTGCCGTGCGGATCGGAAAGCGCGAGTAGACCACGAAACCGTATTGCCCTGGGAACCATCCAAAGCCGTAGCAGTCGTTGCCGTAGAGATCCTTTGAGGCGGTATCAGTTCCCGGCGTGCTGTTGGTGGTGCCGTTGTTGTCGTAGTCGAAGCCGCTGGAGACGCCAGTGTTCGAAGGCGGAGCGTAGCGGTATGGATAGCTCAGCGCCGCTTGACCGTTTTGCGGGACGGCGAGGTAATTGTCGTGGAAACGGTCGCGGGAAAGTCCCCCGGCATCGTAATCGAATTCATTGATCAGCACGATGTCTGGTCGCACTCGCTGCAGGATCTCAGCGATTTTCTTGGCGCCTGAGTCGGTGAGGGTTGCGAGATTACTAGCCAGTTGACCCTGGTTATCGCGGTGGAGGGACGCGTTGAAGGTCGCGACGCGAATCCGCAGTGGCAATGGGGCGCTTGCCACGGCGCCTGTGACCGCAGTCGAGCGCGTCGTGGCGGGAGCGCTTGATGACTTGGGCGCAGCCAATCGAGACATCACCTTGCTCCGCGAAGTCCACTGTGGAACCGGTCTCCCGCTGAGCGGCTGAAAAAGTGGCGTCGCCCCATTTGCCGCCGTTAGGCAGACCAGACACAATAGAATGGGAAAACGCAGCACGCCTTGCCTTCGTTGCAGAGGAGTCGCTTCGCAAATGCCGTTTTCGCGCCTCTGCGCAATTTTAAGGCTGCCCGATTCACGCCAAAAAAAATGCAGCCCCCCGGTGCCGAATGGCGACCGAAGGGCTGCTGTTCCCCCCAGAACGCGACCAAACTATCGAACCTCGCAACCCCTGCAAGGAAAACTTTACGATATTAATCATTTTTTCGTTCAGAGTCCGAAATAGGGCGGACACATCGCCGCCACACGATAATCGCCGAGAGATGGGCACGAGTCCGGCTTGAAGACTGCTCGAATGTCCGGTTCCACCACACAGCTTTTTCCCGCCAACCACCGCACGCTGCCCAAGCCGTGCGCGTTGTCCGGGACCGGGATGGCCAAATCCAGCGGGTTTACGCTCATTGAGATCTTAATTGCTCTCGGCGTAGTGGCCATTGGCCTTCTTGGGTCTTTTGCTACGGTGATGCAGAGCGGAAAGCTGGTAGCGGCTGCGGAAGAGGATTCGTTGGCAAGCTCAGGCTTGGAGCAAAGGATGGATCAGGTCCGCGAACTGGAATGGGCAGAGTTGACCGATGGCGCTGGGCTGACTGCAAAGGTCTGGACCGCCCGGCCGGCGACAATGGCAGGAATCACGGTCACCCAGGAGACGTTGACGATTTCCCCCTTTGATCTGCCCACCGCGAAAACGCTCCAAGCAGTATGGAATGGAACGGCCAATCCCACGGTGTCGCTGACCGCCGGCACCAACGCATTGAGCGAAGCCTCCGCGGTGAAAGTCGTCGCCACCATCACGTGGACGGGACGCCGCTCTTCACGTCAGCAAAAGCGCAGTCTGGTGACGATCGTTTCCAGAGGAGGGATTTCGAAAAGTGATCTTTAGGAACGTCACGATCAAAAAGGCCGGTTTCACGCTGATCGAGATTCTGGTCGCGACCGGAGTTTTCGGAGTTTTCGCTGCTGCGCTAATGACCACATGGGTGGCCTTGGGAACTTCCGCCACGAATGCGACCTCTTACGCCAAGCGGCAGACGGATCAGATGCGAGTGATCGATTATTTGAAGCGGGATATCCATCGGGCTTCGACCATTGAGATCTACAACGGCTCGACGCTGGTCACCGGCACTGCTTTTGGGACTGAGCTGAGGCTCACCATCGCCGACTACTACGCAGATACCCGCGAAGAAGATAACACTCGGGGCTCGAGAGTGGCGAACGCGCCGGCGCTTTCTGGGGCTAACGCCACTTATGGATCGCCATTGACTTTGCGATACTACGCCGCCAACGGAGCGGTGATCCGGGAGGAGGCCGGCGCAGCGCGGACCATCGCCGACGCGGCGGGGGCATTCACTCTCTCCTTCGCTCGCGAGACGAGTGGCCAGATTCGGAGCCGAGTCTTTTACGTTCAACCGATGCGGAGCAGCAACAGCCGCACGCTTCGGCGCCAACTCGACATGCTGTGCGGCCAACGCACGCAACTGCAGCTATGACCGCTCGATCTCCCAACATCCGATCTGTTTTCCGGCATCAATCGGGTTCGGCAATAGTCACCGTGCTGGCGATTCTGGCTGTGACTTTCATCGTCGTTGGCTCAGCTCTCTTTGAAGCATCGAAACGTTTCCGCACGAGCAACGAATCCTCTCGCTGGGCTCAAGCCGGGCAGGCGGCAGAGGCCGGTGTGGAAGTCGCGATGGTGGGTGCACAAAAGGATTCCTGGGCAGCCGATGGGTGGTCGGCTGCTCCTGGATCGCCGGGGGCGACGCCTGTCACCAAAACCATTTCGCTCGATTCAGGGGTGCCCGCGACGGGACCGATAAGCACCAGTGTTTCGGTCGACAAGGTGACCATGGGAAGTAGTCAGTGGCTGCGCATCCGTTCCAAGGGCATGGCCCAACTCGCCGGGGCCGGAAGGGCCGGGATTGACCGGCGCGACATACTGTTGCGCAAACTAAGCGTCCGCGCCGACCGTAGCACGGGATCCGCGATGGCTGCACCGCAAGCGATCCGAACGATCGAAGTTCTCGCGCAGCCCAACACAAAATCTCCTTTCGTGCGCGCTCTCTTGCTCAACAAGCGCTTCAATATGAGTGGGGGAGGATGGATCGACAGCTTTGACTCGAGCAACCCTGCTAAATCAACGAACGGGCTCTACGATGTGAACAAGCGCCAATCCAACGGCAATGTAGGAGTGAATGACACCGAGGGTTCCTCCGATTTGAAAGACACTTTTGTCTATGGAAGTGTCGCCTACAGCGGTCCAGCAATCTCGGGCACAACCAATGTCCAGGGGCCTATCTCCACTCCCTTCAGCGAACCGGTGGCTCCGGTGTTAGCACCGATTTGGACTTCGTTTAACGCAACCCCCTCTGTAATTAACAACAGCACCACCCTCACTGGCGGACCCCAGTCCTCTCCAGTTCGATACAAGGTATCTTCGTTGACGGTCTCGGGAGGAAAGGTGCTGACCATCGCGCCTCACGCCGCTGGACAGGAAAGCTATGTTGAAGTTTGGGTGACGGGTTCGTTTACGACTTCCGGGAGCGGCTACATCTTGCAACAGCCGGGAGTTCATGTGACTTACCACATTCAAGGCGACGTCACTGTCTCTGGCTCCTCCTTCAACAATCAGAGCAACATCGCTGCTAATAACATCATCAATGTCGTGACTCCAGCCTCGGGCGTGAATCAGAAAGTCACCGTCTCAGGCGGCGGAACTTTCATCGGAGCGATTAACGCACCCGGAGCCGCTTTCACCGTTTCGGGGAGTTCGAATTTGAGCGGATCGTTTATCGGCAAAAACATCGTAATCAGCGGCGGGGCGAGCGTTCATTACGATGAGGCGCTGGCCAAATTCAACGGCGGGGGCGGTTCATCCAGTTGGCGTGTTGCGAGCTGGGTGGAGGCAGTGCGTTAACGGGCTCACTGTAGCCAATAGTCGCGCTCGGAAGTTCGATTACTTCTGAACGAGGATCGCGAGGTTGATCGAGGCTGTCCGCATGCTGAGATCTTCAACATCGGGTAAGAGCGCAAAATCAATCAGTTGGACGAAGCGTTCTTGCTTCGTGAACTCCGCGACTGCTAGAAGCAAGCCCTGCGCATTTCGATCGTTCTTGGGGATTGGCACGCCTACCGACCAAAATATCCGCCGACAACCCGACAGTTCAGGTTCATCAAGGATGGTGGCCAAGCGAACGGTGACCGAGGGATAGCCGAACCGGCGAAAATGCTCCGCAAGTTCACTTGGGAATGTAACGATCGCTGAACTCTCGTTTTGGCTTCCCAACGAGCGGTAAAACTCTTTTTTCGTCTTGGATGCTGCTTGCTCCGAACGCGAGGCGTCCACCCCGGAGGCGGTCGCAACATCGATTTCCTCGTGCACCTGAGCTATCCGGTCAACCAGCACTTTCCCGCGCGATTTCGCAGGCACAATCAAGCTTGCGTAAAATACCCCCGCTACGCCCGCAGCAACCGCGGCCATCAATGTCCACCGACTGATTCTTCTCGCGGGGGCGGGCATGCTACTTGGGCGCAAATGCCGCAGCTTGAGGAAGCGTGATCCCAACGATCCCGGAGATCGTGAACGCTGCCTGGTGTTCACGCGGATTGGCCACAGCGGAAGATGGCTCATCATCAAGCCGTTCAAAGTTGAACCTCTCCTCGATCCGAACGTGCCGATTCAATTCCTGCTCCAGACGCTGCAGGAACTGATCCGCGATCTTCCGAGGAAGCACTCCAGTCGCACCGCCCTCGATGCGAAACAACTGCTTGGATGGGCTTTCGGCTGCCCTCGATGTTCGCAGCGCTTTGATGCCAATGTCTGGAGCCAGAGCGACAGAGATACTTCTCAATACCGTAGCGAAGGAGTTCTGCGACTGTTCATCCTTGATTTTCTCGATGGCGGAGAGAACGCGCTGAGATTTCTCCTGTTGGTCTTGCGTTTTCTGCCGTTCAGCAATCGCTCGAACCCGTGCCTGTTCAAGCTGTTCGACCTCCGCCTCTAGACCCCCGTTGCTTTTAGAAAGCGCAAAGTTCCACCCGCCAAAAATGGTGGCGATGAGCAAAACAGTTGCCAGAAGCGCACCGACGGTTCGCGAACTATCCTGTTGTGAGCTATGGGGCGACATGGTTGAAAGCGGAGCGTATCGCCGCGCCCCAGAACCTCAATTGCCGTCTATCTCGGAGTGAACGTTACTTTTGAGCCGTAACGTATTTACGCCGAATCATTGGGCCCATCAGGACCGCCCCGAGGACCCCGAGCAATGGCAATACGGTAGTCGTTTCTGGAACCACGGTCATGGGTGGCGCACAAACCATCGTGCCGGAAGAGCTCGAAAATGAGCGGGCAATAATCTCCCCGGTCACGCCACCAGGATGAAGGCCTACCGACGCGTTAGCACCCGTTGCGAGCACGATCCCTTGAATCCACTGTGCATTTCCGCCGCCTGAGGTAGTCAGTTGACTGTCAGAGCCGGTCAAATTGTAGACCACATCGGTCGGAGAAATTCCTCCGCCAACACGCAAGCCGTTTCCTCTGCTACCCCCGGCGAGGGTAACGTCTCCTGAGATGTTCAAAACAAAAGTGGAACCTGCTGGGGCACTCAGCGTGAGTGCCGATTGGTTCAACTTGATATTGGAAATGCTGAGAACATACACACCGACCTCTGACTTAGTGATGGTGGTGCCTGACGTGATCGATCCTAGCGTATCAGTCGGAGCGAGGGCGGCGAAAGTAGCGGAGGCTGTCTTTGCGGCAGCCCACGCTGTGCTCAACCGCGCACTGTCGAAGACGGTCTTTTCTACCGAAGGTCCGTTGTTTTTGAAGCCCGAGCTGAGATAGACCGTGGTGGGCTGCTGTGCATCGGTGGCTTGGCCCCCGCTTTGCGCCCAGTTACCACTGACCACTCCGATCGGGCCTCCTTGAAAGGCAGAGTTGGAAGTACTGCTGCTGTTGTAGGTGAGCACCGAATAACCCGCAGCGGCACCGAGATCGCTGATGACACTCGCACAAGCGGCACCCGCACTCAGCGCGAAGACAACCCCGGTCAAGGCCATCGAACTCAAGAATGACCGTTTCATGAATGGCCCGGGCTTGGAGAAAGCGAAGAGTGGTAGCGTTTTCATCAGTTGAGTTGGATTGTTTGACCGAATGAGCAGAGATTTCGAACCTTTTTTTCTGGAATGTAGCCGCGAAAGTGGAGGTCTGAGAGGGGTTATAGTTTCTAGAAAAACTCCGTCAACTGATTTTCGCGGCGATTTGGCCGCGCGGAATGTTCAATTTTGAGCGTTGGCTCGTTGCCGTGCCAAATCTATCAGCTGAACCTCTTCGGGGAGAAAATCGCCATGCCGAGCGTGTTCGAGGAATTTTGCGGCGCGTGGCGCCGCTTTTGTCGCGGAGAGGATGATCCCGTAGTAAGCCGCGATATCTGGTTTCTCGAGGTCGTCGAGCGGGAGGGTTTCCATCACTTGAAGCGCTTGCTCAGGAAGTTCGCGGAGGAGCAACGAAAACGCGTAGGTCGACACATATCTGGCTTCGAGCGGATGCTTGTCGTAGAGGGCTTTCGCCGCGGTCGCATTCTCCGGGATGTCCCGCCCGAGCAAGAGGGAATACATCGCAAAATTATTGGCGGCAGCGTCGCTGTCCGGATGTGTTCTCAAAAAGCGTGCGGTGGCCTCCCGCAACGCCGCCGTATTCTTCTCGCTGGCCAGCAGCGCGAGGAGGGAAGGCAGCGCCCAGTCCCCCTTTGCGCTATCAACCGCCACCTCCAGGAGATTTTTATATTGGACGGGCCACTTCCAGTCTTGGATTAACTCCGCCAATTGCCGGAGGGCGCCTGGTTGCTTGAGAGCCGAAGCAACAGCGGCACTCCAATCAGCATTAAAAGCCACGAAGTTTCCCTGCTCGCGGCTCGCGCGAGCCTGCAAGGCGCTGCGTAGATATTCGAGAAATTGCCAATTCCCCTTCGTTAACTTTTCGAGCTGTGGCCAATCTTGGAGCGCGCAACAGCAAACGGCGGCCGCAGCACAAACCCGAGGGTCCGACCATTCTGCAGCAGTAAAAGTGTCGGCCCAAGCAAGGGCTTCCGCGTTCCAACCAATCCCGTTCATCCAAAACAAGACAGCGACAAGTTCGGTCGGCTTGTTGCGGGCGAAACTTTTCAGCTCGTCCAATGTCTCAAGAAACTCGGGCATGCCGGTGCGGCGCAGAAGTCCCACCAACGTCAGCCGATCAGCGAACTCTGCTTCCGGAGTCGTGACCAGCTTGCGACTTAAGCTGACAGCCGCAAGCAATTCGTAATTGGCGATCGAATCCCGGATGAGGGCTCGCAGTGCCTTGATTCGAAGAGCCGGTTTCTTCATCAAGCGCTCTAAAGTCGCGCGGGACTCGCTTCGATCTTCGAGCCATCCGCGCTCCAGCAACGCTGCGGCGTACATGAGTTCGAGATTTTCGTTTTGAAGATCGAGCTTCGCAGCTTTCGCAAAGTGCTGCACCGCAAGCTCGGGCTGTTCCATTGCGGTGGCTGTTCGTCCCAAGGCCCCGTGAAACTGTGGCGACTGCTTCCCAATCTCGTAGGCGTTCATCAGCATTTCGCTGGCGAGGTCCGCCTGACCGAATCGCAGTGCGGTGTCTGCACATTCCAGCACTGCGGAGAGCGATTTGGGCTGAAAGTAAACCAACTGCCGCCGCCAAATGACAGCGCTGGCGTCGCCCTCCTTCTCAGCAATCTCGGCTGCCAATCGATTCGTTGCCACATCCTGAGGGTTGATGTCGAGGGCGTGCCGGATCGTCAGCGAGGCATTGGTAAAGTCGCCTTTCTGCATCATCATTCGGCCTCGCTGCGCGAGATGAGGCGGCATCAATTTCCCGTAGAGTCGCAACCCTCCCATGTAAATGGCAGCAAGAGCGGCCAAGCCCAGCGCGCAAATGACAATGTTCCGTTTAAGAGTCGGTTTCCTTGCAAGATCAACCATCGTGAGTGAGATGCTAAGCACCCAGCCAGCCATCGCCAAAAGTTTTTGCAACGCTCTCTCAACTGGCACCTTTCCGGCTCAGGTTTCAAAAGCAATGCGATCTTTAGAGACGGTTTTTGGGCGCGCTTTTGGTTGGTTCCGAGGCCATCGTCAGAGGGCGTTTTGGCAGATCGCGTTGGGGTGGGCGGTTTGGTGGATCCTCGCCTTCGGACCACTGGCGATTCACTGGAATACCAATCCACAATACACCTACGGCTGGATCGTCCTGCCGCTGGCGCTCGTTCTCCTGTGGCGGCGATGGCAGATCCGTCCTGATCCAGATCCACCGAGTGCGTGGGCGATGCCGCTCATTACAGCGTCGGCTTTCGTGGTGCTTCCAGGGTGGTTGATTCTCCAGCCAAATTTGGGCTGGCGCTTGATTTCATGGTTGATGGTCCTCAGCGCCGTGGCCGGCACCATTGGGCTCAGTGCCCGGCTTGGCGGCAAAAGCTGGGCTCGTCATTTTGCTTTCCCGGTTTTGTTCACGCTAACGGCCGTGCCTTGGCCTACGGTTCCGGAGGAAGCGGTGGTGCAGGGGTTGATGCGTTTTGTCGCAGGCGTGACCGTGACGCTGATGAATCTGAGCGGTTTGCCCGCCGTCCAGCGCGGAAATCTGGTCGAAATAGCGACTGGTGTGCTCGGCGTCGATGAAGCGTGCAGCGGCGTTCGCTCTCTCCAAGCGACTTTGATGGCAGCGCTCTTTCTTGGAGAATTTTACCGACTGACGGCCTGGCGCCGTCTGGTACTGGTGAGCGCGGGCTTCGCTATTGCTTTGTTGACCAATGTGGCGAGGACGACCTTTCTGTCCTGCTCGGCCGCCCGGAGGGGAATTGGCGCTGTGGCCGAGTGGCACGATCCGGCAGGCTACACCGTGTTGACGGTTTGCCTCGTGATCATCGCCCTCCTCGGCAACTGGCTCTCGAGTGGGAATGAACTCCCCGCCGCCGTCGATCGCATTCCTCCTGCGAATGCGTGGTCCGGGCGCGCCGGCGCGCTTTTGGGTGGGTGGTTCCTCTTCACAGTTGCCTTCACAGAGGCGTGGTATTTTCGCCAGCCGGCTACCGCCGCGGCAGCGACTTGGGGTCTCGTGCCGCCTCCGGCGGCAGAAAACGCTCCTTTGCCGGCTGCGACGCTTGAACTTCTCGGGTGTGACCGAAGCCTTTCTGCCACTTGGCAAACCGAGTCTGGTGCCCAGTGGACGATGTTCTTTCTCGAATGGTATCCGAACAGCCAGCGCGCCTCGTTACTCGCGCGAGTTCACCGCCCGGAAGTCTGCCTGCCGAGTTCCGGCTTGGTCGAATCCGGGCCACGCCGTTTGCTCAAGATTTCAATCGCTGGCTTTGACCTCGCTTTTGAATCGATGCAGATTCAGTGACTCGATCGGCAACGACTTTTTTGTTTTTTACTGCCCGTGGGAAATACTTCCCGGTCAGCCCGGTCGCAACGCGAGCTTTGGCGAAAACTCCCGTGTAGCGAGTCTCAAAAGAGTATGGGATCGGGAGCGGGTGATTGGCCAACAATCGGCGGAACTCATCGGAACGGGCTTTGCGTCGCGCGAGATGGCGGAAGCTTCCTTGTCCCAACAACTCACGCGGCATTGTCAGATCCGGTAACCCTAGCTCCGCGCTTGAATAACCAGATCCTTGCTGGCGGGAGATCGACGCTGCTGTGAGTTGACAGGTGGAAGTTTTGCGGCATTTTCCCGGCCCTTTCTGAATGGCAATCGAAGCTGGTGCTTTGGCGGATGATAGCCCGTCTGTGAGTTCGATTCTCGCGTTGCCGCGAAAGCTGCGGCGGGCGATTTTGAGGCTTCGCTGGAGCGCACGGAGGGACTAAGCTTCACGCGTGCCTTCTTCGAAAATCCATTCTGCTGAGGAACTCGCTTGCGCGGGTGCCACGATGGCTGAGTTGGGCCGCCGGTTAGTTTTTACGAACGGCTGCTTCGATCTCCTGCATGTCGGACATGTTCGTTATTTGCAGGCCGCGCGAGCTTTGGGCGACGCCTTGGTCGTGGCGGTGAATGGCGATGCGTCCGTGCGGGCTCTGAAGGGACCGTCGCGTCCCATCAACTCCGAGGGTGATCGAGCGAAGGTTATCGCTGCTCTCGCCTGTGTGGATTTCGTGACGATTTTTCACACCGAGCGGGTGACGGATGTGGTCCGAGAAATCCGACCTCAGGTCTACGCGAAAGGCGGCGACTACACGGTGAAGTCTTTGAATCCCGAGGAGGTTGCAGCGCTGCGCGAAGTCGGTAGTGAAATTCGCATCCTTCCGCTCGTGCCGGGAAAATCGACCACTTCCACGCTCGAGAGGCTCGCGCGTTGATGACACGGCTCGGCGTTCTCGGCTCGGGGAAAGGATCCAATTTTCGCGCCATCGCGGAGGCGATTGATCGGGGCGACTTGCGGCGGAAATCGGCGTGGTCATTTCCGATGTGGAAGACGCCGGCATCCTCGAGTTCGCGCGAGCTCGCGGATTCAGCGCGGAGTTCGTGGCTCCAGGGCGTTTCCGCACGAAGATGGAGCCGGAGGCTGAGACTCCGCGTGGTGGAAGTTCTCCGCGAGGCACGGGTCGATCTCGTCGTGCTCGCGGGCTACTTGAGGATGATCAAAGCGCCGCTGCTGGAGGCGTTTCCGCGGCGGATCGTCAACATTCACCCATCGCTGCTGCCGCAGTTTCCCGGCCTCGCCGCCTGGGAGCAGGCACTCGCCGCTGGCGTGCCGGCTACGGGTTGCACGGTGCATTTTGTCGATGGCGGCATGGACACCGGAGAGGTGCTGGGTCAGCGGGAAGTCGCGATTCACGCGGACGACACGCCGGCGAGTTTGCACGCGCGGATCCAGGCGGAGGAACATGTCCTTTATCCAGAGATTATTTCGCGTCTGCTCGGTCGCGAGCGAGGTCCGCGCGGCTAAGAATCCGGAGCGCCTTGAGGTTGTCTGAGCAATTTTCATCTTATGCCACCGACCACTTTGGAGACTTCGATTCTCGCACCTCCACGTCGCCGCATGAAATTCCTGAATTACGTTTTGATCCTGCTCATGATCGCCGCCGCGGCGCTCTACATCGTCCCACATCTCGGCTCCGCGCCGACGCGGAACCCACCGCTCGCCGCCGCGGCGCCGGAGCCGACGAAGGCCGAGAAGCAGAAAAAGGCGATTGACGAAGTTTTCGCCGGTCCGATTTTGAATATCGCGATCGAGCTTCCGCCGGAGGAAGTGGAACGTTTGAAACGCGACCAGCGCAATTACGCCGAGGGCTCCATCACCGAAGGCGGGAAAACGCTGAAGCATGTAGCCATCAAGCTCAAAGGGTCGGCCGGTAGTTTCCAGGGAATTGATCAAAAGCCCGGATTGACGCTGAGCTTCGACAAATTCAAGGGCGCCGAGCGTTTCCACGGGATGAAGAAATTTCACCTGAACAACTGCGCCCAGGATGGCACGTATTTGCACGAGTTTATCGGTGGAGAAATCGCGCGCAAAGCGGGCGTCCCGGCTTCGCGCTGCGGACACGCTTTCGTCACGTTAAATGGCCGCGATCTCGGGCTGTACGTCGTGAAGGAAGCATTCACGAAGGAGTTCCTCGCCACTTTTTACTCCGATACGACGGGGGATCTATACGATGGGGGCTTCGTGCGCGAGATCGACGAAAACACGGAAAAAGATACCGGCGACCCGAAGAACAAAACCGACCTCAAGGAACTCGTCGCTGCGTGCCAGGAGGGCGACAACGCCAAGCGTCTGGAGCGACTCGGCAAGGTCCTGGACATCGACAAATACCTCAGCTTCATGGCGATGGAGGCGATCCTCGGCCACTGGGACGGCTACAATTTCAACCGAAACAACTATCGCTTTTACAAGGACCCCAGCACCGGCAAAATCTCGTTTTTCGTCCACGGCATGGATCAGGTGCTGAACGACCCGAACTTCCCGGTGATTCGCGATTTCGGCGCAATGGTCGGCAACGCCATCTGGCGCGCGCCGGAGAGCCGCGCGCTGTATCAAAAACGGGTGGAGGAGATTTATCACAACGTGCTCAAGCAGCACGACTGGGCTGCCCGCGTGGTCGAGGAGGGAAATCAAGTTCGCGACGCCATTGCCGCTAAGAACCCGAACTGGGCCAAGGATTATCAGGGGCAAATCAACACCGTCCGCGACCAGGTGAACAACCGCATTGCGGCGATCGGCAAGCAAATCGGCGACATTCCGAAGCCAAAGGATTTCGGTAAAAACGGCGTGCTCAAGCTCGGTGGCGATTGGCGCGTGGAGGGCAGCGCGGCGCAGACGGATCAAGTGAAAATCGACGATCGCGCGGCGCTGCACATCCGCACGGACAACGAGACCTCGGCCTCTTGGCGAAAAAGCATCGCGCTCGAACCGGGGCATTATCGCTTCGAGGCAAACGTAAAAACAGCACACGTCGCAGCCACGCAAAACCCTTCCGGCGAAGGCGCCGGGATTCGCGTCTCCGGCGGGACGCGCGCCGGCCAAAATGGCGCGAAAGGCGACAGCGGTTGGCAGACGTTGAAGTTCGAATTCGACGCGCCGGGTGGCGAAGTGGTTCTCGTCGCGGAGTTGCGCGCGAGCAAAGGCGAGGCGTGGTTTCAAACAGATTCGATGCAACTGACGCGTGTAAAATAGCGCGAAACGCAGCCCCCTGCTTCGTCCGTTTCGGGCCATTTTTGCACGGCACCGTCCGCTTCCTCTTTTCCTTCTTCCGCACACTCCCTCCCTCGTTCCCGACCAATGAATCTCCCGCTTTCGTTTCGCCTTGCGGCGCTTCCGCTTTTCGCTGCATCCGTCCTCGCTGAGGGACCAATCAAACACGGCACCGGCGAGCCTCCCGCCGCGGCTTCGCCGGCTGCGGCGAATGCCATCAAGTCGTTCAAATTCGACACGGCTCTCAAGGTCGATCTTTTCGCCGCGGAGCCGCTCCTCGCCAATCCCGTCGCCTTTTCCGTCGATGAAAAGGGCCGCTGGTATATCGCCGAGAGCTTCCGGCAGGAGAAGGGGATCGAGGACAACCGCGGCCACATGGATTGGCTCGCCGACGACATCGCCGCGCGGACCACGGACGACCGCCTCGCGATGATTCGCAAATTCTATCCGGACCCAAAAAAGTTCGCGGAAAAATTTACCCAGTTTGAGGACCGCATTGTCCGTCTCGAGGACACGAATGGCGACGGAGTCGCCGACAAGCAGACCATCTACGCCGATGGATTTCGCGATCCGCTCGATGGCACCGGCGCCGGGATTCTCGCGCGTGGCGACGAAGTCTGGTGGACCTGCATCCCGAATCTCTGGCGCTTCCGCGATGCTGACGGCGACGGAAAGGCGGAGGGGAAGAACAAGCTGCTGAGCGGGTTTGGCGTTCATTTTGCCTTCCGCGGGCACGACATGCACGGCCTGCGTTTTGGACCTGATGGTAAGCTCTATTTTTCCATCGGTGACCGCGGCATTCATGTGCAAACGAAGGAAGGCGCGACCGTGGCCGAGCCTGATTCCGGCTCGATCATGCGCTGCAATCCGGATGGAACCGGCTTCGAGATTTTCGCCACTGGCGTGCGGAATCCGCAGGAACTTGCCTTCGACGAATTCGGCAATCTTTTCACCGGCGACAACAACTCCGATTCCGGCGACAAGGCGCGTTTTCTGAACCTCGTCGAAGGCGGCGATTACGGCTGGCGCATGACCTTTCAATACCTGAACGATCGCGGCCCGTGGAACCGCGAGATGCTATGGGATGAGGAGAAAGCGCCCGCTGCCAAATATCTCATCCCGCCGATTGCAAACATCGGCAACGGCCCGAGCGGTTTGACCTACAATCCGGGGACCGGGCTTGGCGACCGACACCACGGGCGCTTTTACCTTTCCGATTTTCGCGGCGGTGCGAGCGCCAGCGTGATCCATCAGATCGCGCTCGATGCCAAAGGCGCGTTCTTCAAAGTGAAGGAGCGCAACGACTTTGTGAAAGGAGTGCTCACGACCGACTGTGAGTTTGGCAACGACGGCTCACTTTACGTCCTCGATTGGGTGGAAAGCTGGGGCGGCGTTGGCAAGGGACGGATCTACAAATTCAGCGATCCAGCGGCCAACACCGGTTTGCAGGCGGAGACGCAAAAGCTCATTGCCGAAGGCATGACGCAGCGGAGCGACGGCGATCTCGCGAAGCTTCTTGGTCACGCGGATCAGCGCGTGCGGCAGGCCGCGCAGTTCGCACTGGCCGCCCAGGGACCGGCCGCCGCGCCTGTGCTGGTCAAGGTTGCGAGCGATCCAAAGGCCGCAACGCTGCCGCGCATTCACGCCATCTGGGGTCTGGGTCAGCTTGCGGAGAAGCAGGCCGATGCCGCGCAACCGCTCATCGCTTTGCTCACCGATGCCGATGCCGAGGTGCGCGCGCAGTCAGCCCACGTGCTCGGGGATCGCAAGGTGGCGGGAGCCGCGGAAAAACTCGTGGCCTTGCTGAAAGATGGCGCCCCTCGCCCGCGCTTCTTTGCGGCACTCGGACTCGGCAAGCTCGCGCATCCGGCAGCCGTCGAGCCGCTTTTCCAAATGCTCGCGGACAATAACGACCGGGATCCGATTTTGCGGCATGGCGCAGTCATGGGGCTGAAAACTTCCGCGACCGCGCAGCAACTCGCGGCGAAGGCAAAAGACGGTTCCGTGGCCGTGCGCATCGGCGCGTTGCTCGCGCTGCGCCGACAGCAAAGTCCGGAGATCACAGCCTTTTTGCAGGATGCCGATGAGGGTGTCCTTCTCGAAGCCGCGCGGGCGATTCACGACGCACCGATCGAGCCCGCAATGCCTGCGCTCGCAGCGCTGCTGACGAGCAACAAGATCAAAAATCCGCGCATTCTCGAGCGTGCGGTGAACGCTAATTATCGCCTCGGGAAATCAGATAACGCCCGCGCCCTGGCGACCTTTGCCGCCAATTCCGGAGCACCCGAGGCCGCGCGCAAAGATGCGCTCGAAGCGCTCGCGATCTGGGGCGGACCGAGTGCGCAGGACCGGGTGCTCAACCTCTGGCGGCCGATCGCCAACCGTCCGGCGACCGACGCGGTGGGCGCCATTGGCGGGGCACTTCCCGCCCTTCTGAAAGACAGTCCCGGCGGCATTCAGGAAATCAGTGCAAAGCTCGCGGGGCAGCTCGCGCTCACTTCCGCCGGCGAGCCGCTAGCCGCGCTGGTTGCCAACGAAAAGGCACCCGCATCCGCTCGCATCGAGGCCCTCAAATCACTCGTCCGCTTGAAGGACAGCCATCTTTCGCAAGCCGCCAAATCGGCTTTCATCGCGAAGGATGCGAAGCTGCGGAGTGAGGGTCTGCAAGCCCTCGCTGCCGGTGATCCGGCGGCAGCCGTGCGGATGATCGATGAAGCAATCAAGAACGGCTCCGTGGTCGAAAAACAAGGAGCGCTCGCCGCCCTCGCGCAGATGCAGCGCCCCGAAGCCAGCGCCCTGCTCTCAAGCTTGCTCGACCGACTGACCGCCGGCCAGGCACCGGCGGAAATTCAGCTCGATATTTACGAAGCCGCGAAAAAAAGCGGCTCGCAGGAGGTGAAAGACAAACTGGCGAAATACAAAGCATCATTGCCGGCAACCAACCCTGGGGCGCCCTTCAAAATCGCGCTGGCTGGAGGTGATGTGGAGCGCGGGAAAAGACTCTTCCGCGAGAAGCAGGAGGTGCAGTGCTTCCGCTGCCACAAATGCGAAGGCGGCGACAGCCTCGTCGGCCCGGACCTCACGCACATCGGCGCGAGCAAGGACCGCACTTACCTGATGGAGTCGATCGTTTTCCCGAACAAAGTCATCGCGCCGGGCTTCGCGATCGTCAGCCTTGCGCTCAAAGATGGCAGTGTGGTCGCTGGACGCGTGCTCTCGGAAGATGGCGCGGGATTGAAGATCGAGACGCTCGACGCGAAAGGAAAACCGCAGACCGTGAGTGTCCCGACTGCGAACATCAAAGACCGCACGAGTGCGCCTTCGCCGATGCCCGAGACGACTCGGGACAATCTCACGAAAACAGAACTCCGCGATATCGTCGAATATCTCGCGACGCGAAAGTAGCCCGCGTTCGACCCGAAGAATTCGCGCCTATTTTGCGGGAGCGACCTTCGGCACGAAATCCACGACGAGCGCGCTGTCGAGCACCGGTTTCAGGACTTCGACAAATGCTTTGTGCGCCGGATGAACGAGGTAGGTATCGCGGTCAGCGGCATTTTTGAACTTCGCAATCCAGCAGTGCGTGTAGCCCTGATCGTGGCCTTCGGGGCTGACGTTGGTGCCGTATTCCAGCGACTCGACGGCGGGGATTTTCGCCCGCAGAGCCGCGAATTCCTCGACAACTTTTTGCACCTGCTCCTGTTTAGCGTCGGCTTTGAATTTGAAATGAACCACGTGGAGAATGGCGTCTTCGGCGAGAGTGGAGGTGGAGAGCATGGCGATGGCGGCGAGAGTGATGAGGAGCTTCATGGGCCAGCTTTTGCGTGAAGCGCCCGGACTGACAAGGCAATCCGTCGCTTGCAGGCTGCGAAATTCACGGAGGGTGTCTGACCGGCGATGACGCGGCGGGCGCGGATTTGGAAAAGCCAATCATCCATGCCCTCCGCATCACTTTGCGAGTGAGTTCTGAAACTTCAACGTTCGACGTTCGACGTTTGTAGTTTGAAGTTTCATCTTCCGCCCATGCATCCGCTCACCGCCGTTCCCGCCACCGATCCGCTCGAAATCTACCGCGCTCGCGACGGTATTTACGGCGTCGACCTCCTCGCGGCGGGTATCGCGCATCTCGATTTTTTCACCTGGCTCGCTGATCACCCGGCGACGCTCGGTTCGCTCTGCGCGCACTTTGAAATCAAGGTCCGCCCCGCGGATGTGATGCTCACGCTTTTCACGGCGATGGGCCTGGTGACCCAGGCGGGCGGTTGCTTTCACCTGACGCTACGCGCGCGCGAGCACCTGGTCGCGGGTTCGCCGTGGTATCTCGCGCCATATTATGCCGCGCTGAAAGACCGTCCGCAGACACTCGACATGCTGAGAGTTCTGCGCACGGGCAAGCCCGCGAACTGGGGCAGCTACGACGCGGATGCGTGGGCTCAGGCGATGGAAAAGCCCGAGTTTGCCAGGCAGTTCACCGCCGCGATGGACTGTCGCGGTGTTTATCTCGGACAGGCTCTCGCAAAGAAACTGGACCTCTCGGAGCGCCGCTCGCTCCTCGACATCGCCGGCGGCTCCGGCATCTATGCGTGCTCGCTCACCGCGCATTTTCCTGAGCTGCGCGCGACGGTTTTCGAGAAACCGCCGGTGGACCGCATCGCCCGCGAAGCCATTGCCAGACAGGGCTGCGGCGAGAAGGTGGATGTCGTGGCGGGAGACATGTTCGCGGTCGATCTACCGACCGGATTCGACACCCATCTTATTTCCAATGTGCTGCATGACTGGGATGAACCCGTCGTTCGCGAACTCCTCGGCAAGTCGCACCGAGCCCTCGCGGATGGTGGTTTGTTGGTGGTCCATGACTGCCACATCAACAAACAAAAGACGGGTCCGCTTCCCGTCGCCAACTACTCGGCGCTCCTCATGCACTCGACCGAGGGGAAGTGCTACTCGCTCGGGGAGATGGCTGTTTTCCTCAATGATGCCGGTTTCGAATGGCGCGATTTTCAATCCACCGCTGCGGATCGGAGCTTCATTCTCGCGCAGAAAATCTGAGCGTCCGGTCAATGAGCGAAAGGCAGTCCGGCACTTGATCTTCGCTTCTGTCCCGCTGAATCTGGCGCGCCGATCCTTTCCTGTATGAAACGTCTTTTTGTCCTTTTCGCGGTCATCGTCAGTCTTTCGACAAATAGCTTCGCGGCTATCAAAGCCGAGACGCCCGACTACTTCTCCCGGGCGCAGGATGCGATCGGTCGAAAAGATTTCGACGCAGCTTTGAGCGCGCTCGATGCCGTGCTGAAAGAGACGCCCGACAATCCGACCGCGCGGCTCTGGCGCGGCCGCTTGCGCGCCGATCGCGGCGCGTTTGATCGAGCGCTCGAGGATCTCGATGAGGCCGTTCGGCTTGCTCCGAAAGACGCTGAATCGCTCGCGGCACGCGGCTTCGTGCAGCAGAAAAAAGCAACGTCGATAAAGCCATGGCGGACTTCAATGCGGCCTTGCGCCTGGATCCGGCGAACGAGCTCGCGCTTTACTGCCGTGGGCTTTTACACGGCGCCACCGGCCATTTGCAAGCCGGCCTCGGTGACCTCGATGCTGCGATCGCCATCAATCCGAGGAACGCTCCCGCGCTTGCTTCACGTGGTCAGATCCATCTAATGCGGCAGGAAACCGACGCTGCCATCGCCGATTTCGATGCGTGCCTCGAGATCGATCCGAAAGATCCCGCAGGCTACACGGGACGCGCGGCGGCCGAGTTTTCGAAAGGTGATTTTCAAAAGGCGGCGGACGATTACACGCAGGTCATCGCCCTGCTGCCGAACGACGCGCGACCGCTTGCGCAGCGCGGCTACGCTTGGGCGGCACTCGAGCAAACGGACAAGGCGCTTGCCGATTTCGACGCCGCCTTGAAGCTGGAACCGAAGGAAACTGTGGCTTTGCTCGGACGCGCCGGTGTGCGGCGTTTTCAGAAGAAGTGGCCGGAGGCGGTCGCAGATTACACCGCGATTCTGGCCTCCGATGAGCGAGATCTCGGTGCGCTAATGGGCCGCGCCTCGACCTACTACGTCATGGGCGAAATCAAAAAAGCGATTGACGATTATGCAGTCGCGATCGAGGCGCACAAAGATTTCCCGCAGGCCTGGAACGACTACGCCTGGCTGCTCGCGACGGGGAAGGACGACAAATTCCGCAACGGGGTTTCAGCCGTAAAATACGCGACGCAGGCGTGTGAACTCACCGGATGGAAAAACGGGGCGTATCTCGATACCCTCGCTGCGGCGAACGCGGAGAAAGGGGATTTCGAAGCCGCGGTGAAGTGGCAGACAGAAGCGGTCGCGGCCTCCGCACAGGAGCCAAAGGAAGTGCGTGACGAGATCGAGAGCCGGGTGGAACTCTACAGGCAAAAGAAGCCGTATCGCGAAGAGCCGAAGTAGCCCGCAATGATTGAGGCCCGTCACCCCTGTCGGCAGCCCATCGTGAGAAGCACGTTGGCCCAGAGTGATTGGTCGCCGGTTTGAATCGTCAGGACGTGGTCAGCGGACTCGACGACTTTGTAAAAGTCCCATTTCAGGATGGGCTCAAGTGCGAGTGCGAGCCCGGCCTCGTTGAGCACGCGCCGATACTCGTCCCAGACCGGTGGCTCTCCCGCAGCCGCGTAGGCGTCGTCGGGCGGAATGCCCATCGTGTTCACTCGGTCGATCGGGACTGCGGTGAGAAGGGCGCGCAGCACTTGCGCACAGGTCACAAGTCCGGGTGACAGATTGAGGCAGACGACTTCGGAATTCGGCCCGCGCTTGGTGGATGCCGGGTAATTTCCATCGGCGATGAGAATCGCCGAATGGTGTCCGGCACGGCCGAGCACTTCGTTGATTTTTGGATGAATGAGTTGGTGCTTGAGCATGAGGTCAGTGGCCCGAAACGTAGTGTGCAAAGGCCTTCGCCGTCTGCGCGGCCGCGGCGTCGGAGTCGGGCTGGGGGAGGACTTCCGCGGAAAGGTATCCTTCGTATCCGATGTCGCGGAGCGCCTGCATGATGGGCGGAATGTCGGTATGACCAAAACCGATCGCACGGCGATTACTGTCTGCAAAATGCACATGTCCGATACGCCGGCCCCTTCCGCGAAGAGCGTCGGCCATTGAGGCTTCCTCGAGGTTCATGTGGAAGAGGTCGGCGAGCAATTTGACGTTCGTGATTCCTGACTCGTCGAGAAATGCGGCGGCATCGGCGAGCCGGTTGAATAGGTTTGTCTCGTAGCGGTTGAGCGGTTCGTAAAGCAGCGTCGAGGTCTCGGCTGCCAGGTCGACGAGTGCTTCGCGAAGCCATGCCAGTGCTTGATCCCGGGATACCTCGGGCTCCACGCGGCCTTGCATCGACCCGATGATCGCCGGTGCGTCAAACTGCGCGGCCACTTCGATGATCGAGCGGATAAACCCGCGAGCCTGTGCGCGGATTGCCGCGTCAGGATGGCAAAGGTGCCACTTGTTCACGACCCATCCGCCGCCCGTGCCGATCGCGGCCACGGCGAGTTGATGGCGGTCGCACAGCGCGCGAATTTCCGCGACGGGGAGTGCCTCTGCGGACGGCGGGAAAATCTCCACCGCATCGAAGCCGAGCGCGGCGGCTTGCTCAAACGCGTGGGCGAGACCGTCCCAAAAAACGAATGGCCCGCCCTTCGCTTGCGGGACCAGCGAGACGGTGATCGCCGATTTCATGCGCCGATGAAAAGCGGGCGCAAGTGACGCTGGTACAAGTTTTCCGTAACGTTTCGCGCGACGACTCCCTCGTTCGCTTTCAGCAGATCAAGATAACGCGCGCCCGCCTTGGCGGCGAGTTTGAACGAGACGTGGAGCAGTTGCCGGAAGCTCGAATTGAAAAGCGGGTGTTGCTGGTCGTGCCGCAGCGCGCCGGTGTATTGCTCGCTCGACCAACTCGCGACTTCGCTGGCGCTTGGCAGTGTCGCGCGGTCGATGTCGATGACGGCAGCATACGGCGCGGTCAATTCATCGACGTGCTCGATCGCATACGCATAAATCTCCTTCGCAAAATCCAGCGCGTCTCCTCCGGCTTCCGCGAGGCCGATGAGTTCCTCGAGCCACGTGGTCCCGGCGGTCTTGAGATGCACGCCAGCGTCGAAATCCGGCAGCGCGCGGCGGATGATCGGGTAGAGCGAAAACTTATCGCTGCCGGAGTGGACGCTGAGTTTCAGCGTCGTGGGTAAGCCGTATTTTTCAATCGCGAAAGCGATTACGGCAAGGTCGTCGCGAAATTCCTTTTCGAACTGCGCGAGGTCGCCGACGTAATCGACGCCTTTATTGAAACGACCGGTGAATTTTGGCGCGATCGTCTGCGCGGGAATCCCTTCGTCAGCGATGGCCGCGAGGATCACGAGCAGTTCTGGCGGCGTCTGCGGTGAGTCGGTTTCATCCATCGAAACTTCCGCGATCATCGAGTCCGCGCCTTTTTGCGCGACGATGTGGCGATAGATTTTCCCCGCGTCCTGCACCGCCAGCAAAAATTTCTCCGCGATGCGCTGCACCTCGTCGCGGGTGGTGTAAAAGGGCGTCGCGATTTTTGGAATCTCGATCATCCCAATGAGCTCGGGATGCCGATCCACAAAGGCTTTGACAGCCTCACGGCTCGCGGCTTGCCCGATGGAATCGGCTACGTCGAGTGTGAAGAAATCGGAGTGCGGGATGAAGCGATCGACGGTCTCGAGGCGGATGTGATCGGCGTCGACGTGCCAACTTTTTTCCCAACTGAGCGCGCTCACCGCAGCCTTCGCCGCCGTGAGCACGGACGCCGGCTCGGAGCCGATAAAAGTGTGCTCTCGGTTGGACTTATTCCAGACCGGCACGACTGCGACGCCGTCCGCAGCGAGCCGTTGGCAGGCGCGGAGTTGGGCTTTGGCTTGATGGGCGAAACGGTCGCCGACACCGATGGAAAACTTCTCGAGAGCAAGCATTAGAGAGGCTTGATCGAGACGTTGCGGAACATCACCGGGTCGCTGTGCCCCGCGAAACCGAAGAACCCGCTGGTGCGGTCTTTGCCGGGGTGAGGACTGCCGCCCATCACGGTTTGCATGTCCACTTTGCTGAGGTCGGTGTCGAGAATCACCGTCCCGTTGAGTTCCACCTTTATCGTGGGGCCTTTCACCGTCACCTCCTCGAAATTCCAATCGCCGATCGGGTGCTGGTAACCGCGCGCAGCGGCGACCATGCCGTAAGCCGATCCGTGCGCCTGCCGCGGGTCGATCTTTCCACGCACTTTTTCATAATTGTCGTCGAGCACCTGGAGTTCGCACATGCCCTGGTAGGCGGTATCCCCGCTGAGTGGGCAGCGGATCGCGAGGCCGTTGTTGCCACCTGGCGGCAGCTTGAATTCCAGGCGCGTCACGAAGTCCGCATACTCATCTTTGGTCAGCAAATTGCCTCCCTTGCCGGGCTTGCAGACGATCGCTCCGTCGCGCACCTCGTAGTTTTCGACTGCGCCCTGCCATCCCGCGAGGCTGGTGCCGTCGAACAGTGATTTGAAGGCAGAATCAGCTCCGTGGCTCTGGAGGATTTTGTTCGCCTCATCGGTCCCGATTTCGCGGATGAAAATGTTGCGCCACTTGATCGGTGCGCCGTGCGTTTGCAGGCAGATCGGCCCGCGGGGAAGGATCGGGGTTTTACGATCGTAATAATTTTCGAGCGTCGCGTGATCGACCACGAGTTGGTCATTCAACCACACGCTGACCCGCGCCCCGACCATCACGATGCGGAAGTGATTCCACTCGCCACTTGGCTTGTCCGCGAGGACGAGCGGGTCTTTGCCGGGCGCGCCGGGCGAGTTATTCCAGAGTCCGCCGCTGCCTTTGTTCGCGCCGTTCTTGGATTCGCGTTCGTTCGTGTGATCCCAAATCTGCACCTGCGGCACATTGCGCAGATAGATTCCCGAGTCGCCGAGCGGCGCCATGTTGTAATCCACGAGCAGTTCGAAATTGCCGAATTCTTTCTCAGTCGTGGCGTAGTCGCCCTTACCGTCGTTGAGCAATTCGCCGCCCTCCGCTTTCCAATGCTCGCGCATTGAGGCGGTCCACTTTTCCACCTGCGCGGTGCGCTGCTCCTCCGGCATCGCGGCGAGTTTCCGCGGGTCGAAAGTCGAACCGCCGCGCCAGCCGGTGAGGTCGGAGCCGTTGAACAACGCAGTGAAACCAGCGGGCGGGGTAGTTTCAGCGAGCGCGGGTAGTGCGGCGGTGAACAGGGCCGCGGTGAGAGCGGCGAGGAGTTGGCGGGGAAGAATCATGGGACGAGAGGATGTTGGTTCGGTTGTGCGTGGGGCGAGATTTTTCCGGGCAAAAGCCGTATTCGGCTTGGCGCAATCTCACTTCGCGCCTCCGACTTTCACCGCCCTGTGGCGCACTCAGCGCCTCGGGCGAAGATCTCGGGGAGCAGTGAAAGGGCGCGCTCGATCTCCTCGGCCGTGGTCCATTTCCCGAGCGAAAAGCGCACGGTCGCGCTGGCAAGCGTCGGCTTCACGCCCATCGCGAGGAGGACGTGCGACGGCATGATCGAGCCGACCATGCACGCGGACCCGCTGGAGGCGCAGATGCCGGCGAGATCGAGGTTGATCAGGAGGCTTTCGCCCTCGAGTTCGGGGAAGCTGACGTTCAGGGTGTTGGCGAGCCGATGGTCGAGATCGCCGTTGAGCACCGCCGTCGGGTAAGCCTCGCGAATGCCCTGCCAGAGCCGATCGCGAAGCGATGCCTGCCGCGCGGACTCGGCTTCGAGGTCACGGATCGCAAGTTCGGCGGCGGTCGCCATGCCGACAATGGCTGCAACGTTTTCGGTGCCGGGCCGGCGCTGATTTTCGTGCGACCCGCCGAACTGCAACGCATCGATTGAGATGCCTGAGCCGAGACACAAAACACCGACGCCTTTCGGTCCGAAAAATTTGTGTGCAGCGAGCGACACAGCGTCGAAATCGCGCGCCGAAACCGGCTCTTTTCCAAACGACTGAATCGCATCGCAGTGAAACAGCACGCCGCGCTCGCGGCAGATTTGCGCGGCCTCGCGGACCGGCTGGAGCACGCCGGTTTCGTTGTTGGCCGACATGATCGAGACGAGGGTCGTTTGTGGCTTGAGAGCGTCTCGAAGTTGGTCGAGATCAGTGCGTCCGCGCGCATCGACCGGCAGCCAAGTCACCGAGAATCCCTCACGCTTTTCCAAAAACTCAAATGCGTGCAGCACTGCGTGGTGCTCGGCAACGCTGGTAATCAGATGCTTCCCGACGCTTGCCCGGCTCCGCGCGAGCCCGATGATCGCGAGATTATCCGATTCGGTGCCGCCGCCGGTGAAGATGATTTCGTGGGACTTCGCCCCGAGCACGCGCGCAAGGCGATCGCGCGATTCGTCGATCGCCGCGCGTGCTTCGCGTCCCGCGGAGTGAATGCTGGAAGGGTTGCCGAAATGCTCTTCGAGATACGGCAGCATGGCGCGCATCACCTCCGGCGCGAGCGGCGTGGTCGCGTTGTGGTCGAGGTAGATCAAAGCTCAGATCATCCAATCGCCCACGAACTCACCGCGCTTGTCTTTGTCGAGAATCTGGAGCGATTTCTCCTCGAAGAAAACGAGCGAGCGGGGAGGGATGCTATGCGTGAGGAAGACGCTCGCGCCGATCGTGCTGCCGACGCCGACCACGGTGTCGCCGCCCATCACGGTCGTGCCGGCGTAAATCGTGACGTGATCCTCGACGGTCGGATGTCGCCGCGTGCCGCGCAGCGCCTGACCGCCCGCGAGGGAGCGCGCAATCAAGGAGACGCCTTGGTAGAGCTTCACGTGCGCGCCGATGACCGAGGTCTCGCCGATGACCACACCAGTGCCGTGATCGATGAAAAAGTGTGAGCCGATTTCCGCGCCAGGATGGATGTCGATGCCGGTGCGCGCGTGCGCCCACTCGGTCATGATGCGCGGGATCAGCGGCAGCCCGAGTTTGTATAAAACGTGCGCGGTCCGCTGGATTGCGACGGCCTCGACGTATGGGATAAGCGAGGATGACTTCGTCGAAATTGGCGGCAGCCGGATCACCCTGAAATGCGGCTTCCACGTCCGTCCGCAGCAGCGCACGCACGTCGGGGATTGTGCTGAGAAAATCACACAGCACTTTCTCCGCGGTGGCCTCCGGGCAGCCCGGTTCGCGCAGGCGCAGGCTTTTGCAGACCTCTTCTTTCATCCGATCGGCGATCGAATAAATCCGGTGTCCGGTCACGCGCCAGAGGTCGCTGGAGTGGATGGGTTCGAGGTCGTGGAAGCCGGGAAACAAGAGCTGGAGCAGGTCTTCGCAGATCGCGGCGAGCGCGCGCTTCGACGGCAGGTTGGAGCCGTCGATGTTATTGATGCCGCCGCCTGTTTTGTAGGAGGTCAGGATTTGTTCGGTTATTTTGCCGAGGTCCTTGTCCATTTCGTGCAAGTTCAGGGTTCGCTCGGCGCGGTTCAATGTTGAAAGTTCCCGCGGACAAATCTGAATGCGGGCGCGATTCACCCGTCTCATCGCACGTTATCATTTATGAAAAATTCACGTCTCTTTCTCGCGCTCGTTTTGGCACTCAGCGTCGGATGCGATCGCGCGCCGGATGCCGGTGCCGGCAATGCTCAGCGCGACGCGGACGAACGCCGCATCGCGGAACTCCGTGAACTCGAACAGCGCGCCGCGGATCGGGAAGCCGCCGCGAAGAATGCGCAAATCGATGCCGAGCGGGCGAAAATCGACGCCGAACGCGCCGTGCTGGAGCGCGACAAAGCGGACCTCACCGATGCTCAGGAAGCGGCAAAAGCGAAGCGGTTGGCGCAGTTGCGCGAGGAAGATCGTCGGCTCGATCAGCAACGAGCGGAGCAAAAAGCCCACGCCGCCCGCGCGAAGCAAATGGCTGAAGACGCCCGCCTGGAAGCCGCGGATCACGCTCGTGTCGCGCAAAAGATCGACTTTTTTTACGATGCCCTCGATCCGTCGGGCGATTGGTTCGAGCTCGAAAAATACGGTTACGTCTGGCAGCCGCGCGAGGCTCAGGACTCCGGCTGGCGGCCCTACACGGACGGCAATTGGGTCTGGACCGACTACGGATGGACGTGGGTCTCGAACGAGAAATTCGGCTGGGCGACTTATCACTACGGCCGGTGGACGCGCGTGAAGCGAGTCGGCTGGGTGTGGGTGCCCGGCTCCGAATGGGCGCCGGCATGGGTCGCGTGGCGGCGCAGCGATAATTTCGTCGGCTGGGCACCGCTGCCGCCAGACGCGCATTCGGGCTCGGGTTTCACCGCGGCTGTGGATAGCTACTACGACATCGGACCGGCGAGTTACGCATTCGTGCCGGTGGAAAATTTCGGCGAGAAAACCTACGTCGGGCGCGTGGTGGAGCCGGAGCGTAACGTCACGATTCTCAACACGACGACGAATGTGACGAACATCACTTACAAGACGGTGCAGAACCAGACGTCGATCTACAACGCCGGCCCCGAACTGACCGTGATCGACGCACGGAGTCGTGTGCCGGTGAAGCAGCTGCGCGTCGAGAAAGTCAACGATCGCGGCGGATTCCGTCCGGCGGTCGAGCGAGGGAACGTTTTGCAGCTTTCCGCGCCCGTCGTCGCCGCGGCAGCGCGCGCGGTCACCGCTCCCGCGAAGGTAAAGGAGCGGGTGAAAGCCGCCGATGTCGAGCGCGGCTGGAATGGCGTCGCCGACCCGCAGGCCACGCGCGCCAAATTCTCGCAGGAAGCACGCGCAAGCGAGCAGGCGCAGCGCAATCCCGCGGCGCGGCCGGTCGCTGCGCCATTTCGTGCGGACACTGCGGTGACGCCGGACCCGGCCGTGGCAGCAGCGGCGCGGAAAGCTGATGCCGACAAGGTTGCGGAGGCAAAACGCGCAGCGGACGAACAGCAGAAAGCGGATGTTGCGAAGCAGGCCGAGGCCGCAGCCGCCGCGAAAATGGAGAAAAAGAACCAGGCAGACGAGGAGCGCGCGGCGGCACAGGCTGAAAAGGCGAAGGTCGCAGCAATGCAAAAGGCGGAAGCGGAGAAGTCGGCTGAGGAAAAGCGCGTCGCCGACGAGCAGCGCAAAGCCGAAGCGGCGAAGCAGGCAGAAGCCATCGCGGCGGCGAAGATGGAGAAGAAAGCGGATGCAGAGGAACAGCGCGTCGCAGCACAGGCGGAACGGGCGAAAGCTGTCGAAGCGGCGCGGCTCGACGCGCAGAAAAAAGCCGACGCGATGAAGGCAGAAAATGCGGCAAAGGCCGCCGTCGCGGAAACTGCGAAGGTGGAAAAACAACGTGCGGCGGACGTGGAAAAAGCAGCCGCGGATGAGCAACGAAAAGCCGCAGCGGAGAACCGGAAAGGAGCAGCGGACGCGCTGCGGAAAGCCGCGGAAGCGAAGAAGGCTGCTTCACCGGATGAGCCAGCGAAGCCAGCGATCGATGAAAAATCCGTCCCACGCGCAAAAGTCCGCAACGTCCCGCCGATTGCAGCGCCTGCCGCGCCGGCTGGTGACGAGAGTCCCGCCATGCGCCGCCCGGTGCTCGAGAAAATCAAACCAATGCCGACCAAGGATGTAGAGGGCGACGCGAAGGCCCCCGGCGATTCCGCGCCGGCGCCGGCGATTCCGCGCACTTTGCCGACGAAACCGGGTCAGAGGAATGAGCCTCCGCAGCGGGCGGAACGCCCGTCCGCGGCTCCTGCCGCACCGGTAGTCCCCTCGGCCGAGCCAGCGGCGACGCCCCGGCGCGAGCGTTTGCCAGCGCGGCGTCAGCCCGCGGCAGGAGCTCCTGGCGCGGCAATCCCACCCTCCCCAGTTCCGGCAAATCCCGACGCGCCGACAGCGGCACCTGCGCCTGCTTCAGAGGCCGCACCACAGCTACCAACCGATGCGCGCAAACAGCGGAGCAAGGCGGCGCCTTCGACTCCTCCAGTACGCTGAATCGCACCCGCGACTGAGGTCAGCGCTTTCCGGCGACTTCCTTCAGAACGGTAGGAGCGGCGAAGATTTGCATCTCGTGGATGGACCAGAAAAGTCCCCCGACGGAACCCGTTTGCGTGATGCGGATGAATTTCGTCGTGACGGGCGGAAGCGCGATGTCGGTCTGGACGCCCGTTCCTTTTCCGGTGGCGATCGGCTGACCCCACGTGTTTCCATCCTCGGAGACTTCGACGGTGTAGCCGCGCGGGTAATCATCCGGGGATTTTGCGTTTTCCAACGAGACGCCGGAGATGGCCGTGGGCTTCGGCAATTCGATGCGCACCCACATCCCGGGAATTTGCGGAGTGCCGGTGTCGTAGCGCGTGTTGGAGTTGCCGTCGATGGCCTGCGAGAGCGCCCCGGATTTGTGGCTGGCGGTGAGTTTCCACGTCTTGCGGTCGAGCGGTTGGGGCAGCGCGGCGCGGAGTTCGGCGTAGGTCCAAGGCTGCGTGCGATCTTTCGTCGCGGCGCGGAACCGCGCGACTTCCTCCGGCGAAATGAAGCTCGCGGAGTTGCCAAAGCTGTTGCGGATGAAGCTTAAAATCGACGCGATCCATTTGTCGTCGAAGGTCGCCATCGAAACCATTTGTCCCTCGTATTTCTTGCCGTCGATGTCGCCACTCAGGCCATGAAGTAGGATGAAAATCAGACCTTCGCGTTGTCCGGTCACGCTCTTTGATCCTGCGAGTGCGGGTGCCAGACGTGCGCCGGGGGCGCCGCCGACCATCGGCAAGCCTTTCGCGTCCGGACCATGGCAGGTGGTGCAGAGCGTGTTGTAAATCTCCGCGCCCGCCGCGAGCACCTTTTTCTGGGCCGGCGAAAAGGCGGCCTTTGCCGTCTGCTGCACCTGCGGATGCAAAATCAGCTCGCCGATTTCCTTCACGCCGGCGGCGGAAGTGCTGGCGATCGTTGATTCGATGAGGGCTGGCGCGTCTTTCCACTTCAGCAGATTGGCGGTCAGAAAAGTCTGCCGCGCAACCGTCGGCTCCGGATCTTTGGCCATCGCGGTGATATCCGCCGTGAGCGACTCGTCCCCTTTTTTGAAGAGCGATTCGCTCACGCGAATGGCGGCGATGCGAAGCTGCGGATGCTCGTCTTTCAGCTTCTCACGAATGAGCGCGGGCGTGAGCGCGTCGAGTCCTTCGAACGTCCAGAGCGCGTGCAGACGACCCAGGTAATTTTTTTCGTTGCGCGCCATTTCGGTGAGCGCAGGGACGACCGATTTGTCCTGTTTCAAGATGAGCAATTTCTGCGCGGAATCGCGCCACCAACCGTTGGGGTGATTGAGATGCGCAAGGAGGTCCGCCGGTCTCTCGTTGAACATCTTCGGCTGCGGTCCCAGTTTCGTCGTGTCGTGGACGAGCCGCCAAATCCGGCCCCGGCCCGTTACTTTGTCGAAGCTGTATTGCTGCACGACCTTGCGCAGATAGCTGCCAGGCGCGACCCAGTTTCCCTCTTGGATGATGCCACGATACATGTCGACAATGTAAAGCGTGCCGTCGGGTGCGGTGACCATGTTGAGCGGGCGAAAGCACGCGTCGGTCGAGCGAATGAACTCCGATTTCGCCTCTTGATACGGGTTGCTCAAAATGGTCGATGCCGTCCTTTTCCTCGACCTTGGCGCGGCGCACGAGCCGGCCGACTGGTTCACCGAAGAACAAGTCGCCGCGGATTTCTTCGGGCAGGCGATCGCCGCGGAAGATTTCGGCGCCGGAGGTCGCGGTGAAGTGGTTGAGCGTCTTGTCGGCGGGCCGAAAACGATTGGTGCCGCCTTGCACGTCTGCGCGTCCCACCAGCGGCCACACTTCCTCGAAACCCGGCGCAAATTCGCCCTTCGCGCGAAAAGCGCCGTAAACGACCGGCACCTGAAAACTCAGGGGTCCGCGTTCGCCGCCCGCGTTCATGAAAAAGAGTTTGCCGTGGTTGTCCTGACCGAGGCCCCACTGCCCGCCATTATTGCCCGCGGGTTCTTTCACGACGCCACCCGGCGTCCAGCGCAGGCGAAAGTTGTTGTACGTCGTGTAGATGCCGTTGTCGATCGACCAGAGGAGGCCACTGGGCTGGTGCTCGAGATTGCCGCCGCGCGGACCGCCCTCCCACCAGAGCTCCTTTTTGTCCGACACGCCGTCGCCGTCGCTGTCAGTGTGAACGTAGAGGTCGAGTGTGTTGGTTTCGCCAATGACGACGCGCCCGTCATCGAGCGGCAAAATCATTCGTGGCAGCAAAAGTTTGTCGGCGAAGACCGTGTGTTTATCGAAAACGCCGTCGCCCTTCGACGACCAGTGCAGCGAGACGCGGCTGACGGGTGTGAGCTCATCCTTGCCATCGATGTCCTGCATGTAAGAGCGCATCTCCGCGACGAACATGCGCCCATTTCCATCGAACGCGCAGACGACCGGCTCCTTGATGTCTGGCTCGCTGAGGACGAGTTCGAGGCGGTAGCCCGGCGGCAGTTGCATCGTCTTCAAGCTCTCCGCCGCGGTCAGCGGCTGCTCCGGTGGCATCGGCGGAAAGTCGTCGGCGGGCGCGGCGTGAAGCTGCAGCGCGAGTGTGCACGAGAGAGGGAGGGTCAGAAATTTGTTCATGGAGTTCAAAAAAGCGAAATGGCGTCTTGGGTGAGATCTCAGGGGGGAGCCGGCCGCAACGTGTCCGACAATAACCGCTCGATGATATTCCCGTTAGTGCCAAATGGTGCCCGATACGGCGAGGTGGGGTGGGTGAGTTTCCGCGAACAATCGCTTGCCATCGGCTGAACCCTACGCATACTCCCGCCCCTCACAAAAACGATATGACAGATACCCAGGACATTTCAGGCGCTGCGGATGCATGCCAAAGACACGGGCAGCGCCGACGTGCAGATCGCGCTTCTGACGCAGCGCATCAATCATCTCACCGAGCATTTCAAGACGCACGTCAAGGATCACTCTTCCCGCCGCGGCCTGCTCCAGATGGTCGCCCGCCGCCGCAAGCTGCTCGATTATCTGAAGCGCACCGCGAACGACCGCTACAAGGTCGCCATCGAGAAGCTCGGCCTGCGCAAGTAGCTTCCACGAATTTCTGGAATTGGTTCGCCCGCGAGCAAACTCGCGGGCGAACTCTTTCTACCCCGTCATCTCTTTCCGCCCGGCAATTCGGCCGCGCGGCATCTAGAACAAAACCCCAAAGCTAGAGAGCCAGCTCCGGCGCGCGTTCGCGGATCATTTTGAATCTTGAATCTTGAACTTCGCGGACGTCTCGCGCTCCCGGCGTTCGAAGTTCAGACATTCAACATTCAAAATTCCGCAGCGGTGCCGGAGCCGCAGCATCACCAACATGAGATGATCCACAACGTCACGGCGCCAGGTCGGCGCCACCCCCATCACCATCGAAACCGGCAAGCTCGCCAAACTCGCCGACGGCGCCGTCACCGTCCGCTGCGGCGAGACCATCGTCTTCGTCTCCGCCGTTTCCGCCACCACCATCAAGGAAGGCCAGGACTGGTTCCCGCTCACCGTCGATTACCGCGAAAAAGCGGCCGCCGTCGGCAAGTTCCCCGGCGGTTACTTCAAGCGCGAAGGCCGTCCTTCCGAAAAGGAAATCCTCACCTGCCGCATGACGGATCGCCCGCTGCGTCCGCTCTTCCCGAAGGGCTACCTCTACGACACCCAGATCATCGCCGTCCTCCTCAGCGCGGACGGCGAGAATCGATCCCGACATGCTCTCCATCAACGGCGCCAGCGCCGCGCTCGATGGTCACCGACATCCCGTTCGCCGGTCCCGTCGGCGCCGTGCGCGTCGGCCGCGTCAATGGCCAGTTCGTCGCCAACCCGACCCACGCCCAGATGGAGCGCAGCGACCTCGACCTCGTCTACGTCGGCACGCAAAGACGACGTCATCATGATCGAAGGCGCCGCCGATCGAGCTGCCCGAGGAGGAGTTCATCAAGGCGCTCGCATTTCGCCCACGGCGAAGCCGCCAAGCTCATCGCCGCGCAGAACGAACTCGCCGCCAGCGTGCGGCAAGCCCAAGCGCCAGGTCCCGCTCTTCATCGTGAAGGACGAACTGCTCGAAGTCGCCTACGCCGTCGCCGGCGACCGCATCGAAGCCGCCATCTACACGCCCGAGCAAAGTCGCCCGCCACGAAGGCCATCGAGGCGCTCAAGGACGAAGTCACCGCCGCCATCACTCGCGAAGTTTCCCGAGGCCACGAAGTTCGAGATCAGCCAGGCCTTCGACTACCTGCAGAAGAAAGCCTTCCGCATCAGCATCCTCGACAAGAAGATCCGCTGCGACGGACGCGGCCTCGACCAGATCCGCCAGCTCAGCGCCGAAGTCGGCCTGCTCCCGCGCACCCACGGCTCCGCGCTCTTCCAGCGCGGCGAAACGCAGGCCGTCGCCCTCGCCACGCTCGCGCCTACCGACGAAGCCCAGGACCTCGACGGCTACACCGGCGGCGAGACGAGCAAGCGCTTCATCCTGCACTACAACTTCCCGCCGTTCTCGCGTCGGTGAAACCGGCCGCACCGGCTGCGCCCGGCCGCCGCGAAATCGGCCACGGCGCGCTCGCCGAGCGCTCCATCGCGCCGGTCATCCCGAGCGTGCGAGGATTTCCCTTACGCCATCCGCGTCAGCAGCGAAGTCATGGAATCCAACGGCTCCACCTCGATGGCCACCGTCTGCTCCGGCGTCCTCGCCCTGATGGATGCCGGCGTGCCGCTCAAGAACCCCGTCGCCGGCATCTTCGTGCGGCCTCGTCACCGAGTTCGGCGCCGACGGCCAGCTCGAGCCGCTACACCATGCTCACCGACATCATCGGCAGCGAAGATCACTTCGGCGACATGGACTTCAAACTCTGCGGCACCGACGCCGGCGTCACCGGCTTCCAGCTCGACCTCAAGCTCCCCGGCATCTCGCTGCAAACTCATGGACGAAGCCATCTACCAGCACCCGCGACGCCGCGCATGAAAGTCCTCGACGTGATGAACGCCGCGCCTCGCCGCGCCGCGCACCGAGCTCAGCCAATACGCCCCGCGCATCGAGACCATCAAGATCAACCCCGACAAGATCGGCCTGCTCATCGGACCCGGCGGCAAGACCATCAAAGGCATCGTCGCCGAGACCGGCTGCGAGATTAACATCGAGGACGACGGCACCGTGCACATCTACTCGAACAACCGCGAGGGCATGGCCCGCGCGCAAGCAGATCATCAACGGCATGACCAAGGAGATCGAGATCGGCAGCATCTATCAGGGCCGCGTCGTCACCATCAAGGAGTTCGGCTGCTTCGTCGAAGTGATGCCCGGCAAGGACGGCATGGTCCACATCACCGAGCTCGCCGACTTCCGCGTCAACCGCATCGAAGACGTCGTCAAAGTCGGGCGACATCATCTGGGTCAAGTGCATCGGCGTCGACGAAAAGGGCCGCGTGAAACTCAGCCGCAAAGCCGCGATGAAAGATCGCCAGGCTGAAGAGCAGGGTGCCTCCGCACCCGCACCCGCTGCCGTCTAAGCGCCTTCGGTCTACCGCAACTCCAAAAGACGCCGCCTAGCAATAGGCGGCGTTTTTTTTGTGTCGGAATGCAGCCATCTTGCCACGCACTGAGGCCTTGCAACTGTTCCCAGCATGAGGCTACTCGACTCGGAGCAGCGGGACTGAATTCCTACCCAGACACAGTTGAGGCACCCACAGGACGGTCCAAGACATCCCGGATCTTACGCGCGAGTGCGGATGGAGTGAACGGCTTCTGGATGTATTCCACTTCAGCGCCCTGCACCGCATCGCGGATGATCTCGTCGTCAGTATAACCTGACATGAATAACACGCGCATCTGGCCAATGTTCTCCGTGATCCAGCCGATCAGCTCCCGTCCATTCATGCGTGGCATCATCAGATCGGTGACCACCATGTCGACGCTTTCACGCGTGATCGGATCGAGCGACTCGACAGCCGCGCGTCCATCTTCAACCGCAATCACGCGATAGCCGAGACTCTCGAGCACCTGCACACCAAGCTCGCGAAGAATATCTTCATCCTCGACTAAAAGAATCGTCTCTTGCCCACGCGGTAATGCGTTGTCATCGTAAGCCTGCACCGGGCCCGGTTCGGCTCCTTCGGCTCGGGGTAGATACACCGAAAAGACGGTTCCCACTCCCAGCGTGCTGGCAACGGAGATCATGCCTGAAGTTTGCTTGATGATTCCGTGACACGTCGCCAACCCAAGCCCCGTGCCTTTCCCAGCTTCTTTCGTGGTAAAGAACGGCTCAAAAATTCGTTTGGCTACCTCCCGGCTCATGCCTGTTCCTGTGTCGCTGACGGTTAGCAGGATAAAGTCGCCCGGGCGACCATCCGGCACCCGGAGAGCTTCTGCGGCCGTCAAGTTGGTGTTGCTCAGACCGATGGTCAGCTTGCCGCCGTCGGGCATCGCATCACGTGCATTGATCGCGAGATTGAGCACCACTTGATGAATCTGACCCGCATCCGCCATCGTATTCCAAAGACCCGGGGCGACTTCGAGTGATAGGTCGATTGATTCACCAATCAAGCGTCGGACCATTCCTTCCACGTTACCGACTTCGAGTTCGAGATCGAGCGTGCGCGGCTGCAAGACCTGCTTGCGGCTGAAGGCCAGCAGTTGATGAGTCAATCGAGCCGAATGCTCAGCGGCGCGGACGATTTGCTTGGCGTCCTGATACAAGGCGTCGCCGGTTTTCACCTGCAGCAGGATCATCTCGGCGTAACCAATGATGGCGGTGATCGCGTTGTTAAAATCATGCGCGATGCCTCCAGCCAGTTTCCCAATGGCGTCCATCTTTTGCACCTGTCGGAGCTTCTCTTCCAGTTCTTTTCGATCCGAGACGTCACTGAAGACGATCACACAACCGCTGATGAGTTCTTCCAGACCTTGCCGGATTGGCGCCACGCTGTGCTCGATATGCACTTCAGTGGCGTCGCGACGGATGAGCAGGGTATGATTGCTGAAACTGCCAGAAGCGCCTTCATAGAGCGCTTTGTTGATGCGATCTGGCGGGGCTGTCCGGGTAGCCTCTTCGATCACCTGAAAGATCTCGGCGTAAGGCCGATTGAGCGCCTCTGCCCATGTCCACCCAGAGAGCTTCTCCGCCGCGGCATTCAGGAAGGTGACGTTGCCACTCGCATCTGTGGTGATGACCGCATCCGCGATGCTGGTCAGGGTGGTGGAAAGCCATTGCTCCCGCTCACGAATCTGCTTGTCGGTCTGATGCTTGTAGAGCGCCATCTCGATACCGGCTTGAATGGCCCGTTCCTCAAATGGTTTAACCAGAAACCCGAAAGGAGCGGTGCCTTTGGCGCGCTGTAGCGTGGCCTCGTCGGAATTGGCTGTGAGGTAGACGATCGGAACGTCCTGCAGCGAGTTAATGGCCGCCGCCGCCTGGACACCATCCATGGCGCCCCGCAGTTGGATATCCATCAGAATCAGATCCGGCTGATTCTGGATCGCCAACTGAATGGCTTGCTCGCCTGTGCCAACCGTATTGGGCACATGGTATCCGAGGCGCCTCAGCAGCGCTTGAAGGTCTTTCGCGACGATCCCTTCATCTTCAACGACGAGGATCTGGGTCTTGTTCATAGCTTGGTCTTGTGGGCCTCCGGGAAAGTGATCTCAAAGGTGGTTCCGGTGCCATTCATCAAGGCAATCGTTCCGTCGATTTGCTCGGCCAAGGTTGTCACCAACTGCATGCCGAGGGATTCCGTGTTGCGGAAGTCCACGTCTTTCGGAAAGCCCACTCCATTGTCCGACACCCGCAACAACAGGTCTTTGTCGTCAACGCGCCGCATGGAGATTTGAATCTGGCCGCCGGTTTCGGCATTGAAGGCGTATTTAAAGCAATTGGTGACCAGCTCATTGACAATGAGCCCGCAGGGCACGGCCGAGTCTACGGGAAGCATGATCTTCTCCACTTCGACGGAGATGTGAACTTTGGAACCTTTACCCACGAAGCCCGCCAGCAAGCCATTGCTTAAGGTCCTGATGTAGTCTTCGAAATCGATGCGGGAAAGGTCGGCCGATTGGTAGAGCTTTTCATGAATCAATGCCATTGAGCGCACGCGATTGCGGCTCTCGATGAAGACTTGGAGCGCGGTCGGATCCTTGATGTAGCCCGACTGAAGGTTGAGCAGGCTCGAGATCACTTGAAGGTTGTTTTTCACCCGATGATGCACCTCTTTGAGCAGCACATCTTTTTCGGCGAGGGAGTTGGTGAGAGATGTGTTGGCGAGAGAAAGGTCCGCGGTTCGCTCGGCGACTCGGCGTTCCAGCTCGACGTTGGTTTGTTCGAGGAATTCCTGCGCGCGTTTGCGCTCCTGCAAGGTCAGGTGCAGGCGCAGTTGCTCAGCACCAGCGGAGACAAGGTCGTAGATAAGACCAAAGAGTCCGGTCGCTCCGGCAACAGCCAATGGACCGACAATCGGAACGAGCAGGGCCCATTGATTGAAGAACGTCGGTTGCATGCCGACCCAGAGCGCTCCAGCCGCGCCGTACATGCCAAGGCGAGGCAGCGGACGGGTGCAGAAAAGATTGGCGCTGACTGCAAAGGCTCCGGAGAGCAGGTAGATGAGCAGGCACCCGAGCCAGGACATTGGCTTGAGAAACTCCTGATGAAGCAAGGCATTCACGACGTTGAGCTGAATCTCCGGGCCGGACATGACGCCGAAAGGAGTCAGATGCTCGTCGTGCTGCCAGTTTCCGGCTGCTCCCACGACGACGACGGCACCGTCGAAAACTTTTCCCGAAGCATAGTTGCGGGTCCAATATTCCGGCACAAAGACCTCGAAGATCGACCGGGGGGGAAAGCCTTTCGCCGGACCAGCGGTGTAGCGAAAGAAGCGGCCTTCGTTGTCGTTGGGAATCAGGTCACCACGCCCATATTTCCGCACGGCTTGGGCCGCGAGGGAGATGTAGTTGGCCTCGCCGAGATTGCCTTCCGCACCAAGGAACTGGGCGAAGTTGGTTTGAAAGCGTGCGCTGCGAATGACTCCATCCGGATCGGGCCAGAAATTCACGTAGCCCACGCGGCTGTCGGGAACGGAGGATTGCGGGATGAGTTCGGGAGTGGGCTGGGTAAGGGAGGTATCGATGCGTCCCTTCTGATTGCCGAGGGAGTTGGTAAAGTTGCTGCCGATCACTACGCGATCGGCGTAGCGCTCCAGTGCGGCTCGGAAGGTTTCGTCTCCGCTGCTCGGGGTGGGGAAGTTCAGATCAAACACCACGGCCCGGGCCCCAGCGCCGATCAACCGATCAAGAAGAAGCGCGTAAACGCTGCGAGGCCAGGGCCAGTGCTCACTCATCAGCGCCAGCGCGCGACCTTCTGGGGTGGAGGTGCCTTCAATTCCAAAGAGCGCCTTCAGGTCGGACTTCGCATCGAGGCTTATCGAGTCGCTATCAATGGCGAGGAAGATGAGCTTCGGATTAGCAGGAGTAAGCTTTCCCTGCCGCGCGAGAAAATCGCGGGCATTGAGCTCCGCATTCGCGAGTGATGAGCCTGGCATGCGGGACAAAGCAAATCCCAGCACCGTGGCAATCGCGGCGATAACAAGGACAAGAATGGAGCGCCGGTTTGGCATGGACGTTTGAGCAATTAGCGGGAAACATGCCGACTGGCGATTTCGTCTCAATATTGCAGTCTGTTCCTCCTCGGCACCCCTTTTGCTAGTTGAAGCGACTTCCTATGGCGGCCTGCTGGAAACTCTTCATCCCTTGTCTCTCCCTCGTCCTTGCGACGAGGTTGCTTTCGGCGCAAGGGTCCCGGATTGAGCAGGCGCGGCAGCAGGTAAATGCTCTCGGGGCGACCACTCCGGCCCTTGGCGAAGCTGCAGGCGGCTCGGTTCTTCAACCCACCATTGCAAATGACCCGGACAGCTTCGGCATCCAGCAGATGTTGAGAGAGGCGGAGCGAGTGCGCCCGTTTCGCATTTTTGCGGATGTGACTGCGTTTGCCACGAGCAACGTCGCGCTGACGCGGCAGAATCCCCAGTCCGACGCCTTTTTTCTGGCTACCTTTGGCTTCGAATATCGCCGGGCGCTGCCTCATGGCTTGCAATTCGATACCAGTCTGCGGATTGCCACTTTCCGCTACAATCAGTTCCGGCAGCTCGACTTCAACAGCATCGATGCAGGTGCCGGGATCAGTTACCACTCCGGGAAGTTGGGAGGCGTTGACCTGTTCGCGAGATATAACTTCAATGAGTTGCTCGGGGCGAAAAGCGGCGATGTTTTTTTCACCAATCACACAATCACCCTCGGGCTGCAGAAGTCTGTCTCCTTCAGCCAAGCCCACGGAGTGTATTTTGGACTGTCGGGGCAGGTTGGCTTCGCAGACCCTCAGGAGTCAGAGCGTTCGGAATTAAGTGCGTTCACTGGGTACCACCTGCAAGCGACCCGCAAACTTGAGATGGATCTCGGGTATCGATATTCGTTTTTGCCGTATTCCGATTCGGGCAGAGCCGACCACAATCAGACCGTCTCTCTCGGGTTGCGCTATCGGTTTACGGAGTGGGTGAGCGCGTCTTCAAGTGGGTTCTGGAGTTGGAACGGGTCTAATCGTGTGCCGTTCCAGTACGAGGCAGCAAGTGGCGGTGGGGGGCTTTCGCTCAGCTGGCAATTCTGAGTTTTTGAGGCCCAGCGGGCCTGATTATTGCTGTTATGGGAAATATGATTCCCAAAAGTTTGCGCATGTTCGAGCGTTCGCTCCTTGGGGGCATCCTCGTCGCGGTGAGCGCGTGTATTAGCTTCGCCGGCCCACTGCAGCAGGCGGAGATTCACCGCATTATCAATGATGTACGGCTGGTCAATCCCAGAAATGCGAGTGCGCAACCCGCAAAATTGAGAGACATTATCAAAGATGATCTAGCGGTGCGAACTGGGGTCCAGTCACGCGCGGAGCTGCTTTTTCAGGATGACACGCTCACGCGTCTCGGTGCCGACGCATTATTTTCCTTCAAGGCCGGCACACGCGATATGGTGCTTGATCGCGGCACCATGTTGTTGCAGGTGCCGAAAGGGCTCGGCGGAGCGCGGATTCAGACCGCAGCAGTGACCGCCGCCATCACGGGCACGACGATCATGATGGAAAACATTCCGGGTGATCACGTGAAGGTCCTCGTGCTGGAGGGTAGTCTGCGCCTTTCGATGAATGGTCGGTGGGGCGAATCTGTGGTGCTCACACCCGGTAAAATGGTGATTGTGGGTGTGAAAGACCGGAATATGCCCAAGCCCGTGTCGGTGGATCTGGCGAAGCTCGTGAAGACTTCGGCGTTGATTGATCCCGAGAAGTTTCGCGGTTCGGCCAAGATGAACATTGAGCCGCTTCCCAGCATGGGTCTGATTGAAAAAGAGATCGCGATTCAAACGCGCGCCAAGTCGAAGTCCCGACTCGCGGAAACCAACCTGCTCATCCAGGGAGATGGCACGCAGGTTGTCGTCGCGAATAAGGAAACGATGGCCGCCCTCGAGGCAGCCACGGCGGACAGCGAAGTCCTCCCAGCGCTTCTACCTCGTCAGGATCGCGCCAAAGCAAGCGATCCGCTGCCAGCCACGAGTCCAAAGCTCACGACAGCGGAGACGCCGTTACCTTCCACCAACGATCTCGGAGTGAATATCCCGATCATTGTCGAACCGGGCCCGCCGTCTCTCGAGGTGCCAGGTGCCACCACGCCCCCGCCGCCCGTAGTTGACTCGCCAATAATCGTGCCGCCGGTGGACCCGACAGTGATCGTGCCGCCGGTGGACCCGACAGTGATCGTGCCGCCGGTGGACCCGACAGTGATCGTGCCGCCGGTGGACCCGACAGTGATCGTGCCGCCGGTGGACCCGACAGTGATCGTGCCGCCGGTGGACCCGACAGTGATCGTGCCGCCGGTGGACCCGACGGTGATCGTGCCGCCGGTGGACCCGACGGTGATCGTGCCGCCGGTGGACCCGACAGTGATCGTGCCGCCGGTGGACCCGACAGTGATCGTGCCGCCGGTGGACCCGACAGTGATCGTGCCCACGGTAGACCCTGTGGTTATTCCGATTCCCACGACTCCTACGGTTGAGGTTGTGACGCCGCTTATTCCGGCGATGGACACGACGGCGACGCTCCCCTCGGGTGGAACACCGATCATCCCGCTCCACTCGCTTACAACCTACGGCTCACCAAATCTCGTCAAGGCCACGGTCACGACAGGTGGCGCCAACCCCGTCCTGAATGCCTTTCCGAAACAAGGAGCTTTGACGGCCATCGGTGCGGTCTACGCGGGGACGGCGATTGATGGAGTCGCCTCAAAGTTTCTCTTTGGCAGCACTTCGCTGCTCGATGCGCAGTTGAAGTTCGACAGTCGATTCGGGGTGAATCTTGAGCCGTCCTTCCCGACAGCAGGGATCGCCACGTTCCGTTTCGCTTCGTTCAACTTTGATGGGGCGATTCCATTCACGACTACTGGAGGACCGCTTGATGTCGCACTGATCGGAAACACCGGCATTGGAACCGCCGGACAGTCTTCGGCCCTCGCCGTGGGCGGTCTCCGCAGCCTTTTTGTAGGGACGAATAGCGGGTCCATTACGTTAACCTCCGCCGTCAGCTCCGTCAGCTTCACGGCGCCGTCAACGTCCGGGTTTCGCTTCCTCCACCTTTACGCTCGAGGCGCCACCAGCAACCTCACCATCGGCGGCGCGATCACGACACCGGGCGCCGATCTCTTCGGCGATGCCGGCAGTAATGTTGTGTTTAGCTTAGGCTCCACCGTTTCAGTTAATCGTGCGGTGCTCAACGCCGCGAACAACACGCAGCTTCTCGGTAACTTCACCGGCAATCAAATCCAAGTCTGGTCTGGGGCGCAGACCACGCTCGGAGGCACGGTAAACGCCGGCACCTTCACCAGCTTGGGAAACTCGCTCGCGGTGAACGGGAGTCTTACGGCGAATAAGGTTTCTATCGACCTCACCGGCAGCCTCCTCGCAGGCGGCGCTAACTCCGTGATTAACGCGCCAGACGTTTCCATCAAGACCGGAGGCACGCTCACCTTGAATGCCAGCAAGACGACGCAGACCCGATTCAATCTCACGGGAGCAACCAACTTCCGCGCGGCGGCGCCAGCCATTACCATGATCAGTGATTTCGCAGTCCCGAGTGGCGCGACCAGCGTGTTGGAAGCCGGCTTAGGTGGCCTGAATTCCACTGCCTACAACCTTACCGGGCTCACGGGTGTGACGGTCAACGGCGGAAACGTCACCGTGAAGAATTTGGACGCCAAATTCATCAATCTCACCACTGGAAACCTGACGGTTTCCGGAAGCCTGACCACCGACCACGCCGTAGCCGGTGGCAATGTGAGCGTGACCGGGGCAATCAGCCCGCGCTTAGAAGATCCTGTCAGCAGCTTGCGAGTATTGAACGCCGCGAGCATCACCGCAGGGGGTGGGCTCAATTATCGCGGAGCGGATAGCGGCCCGCTGTTGAGCACTCCCGGGTCCGGTTATCGGCTCGCGCTGCTCTCGAGCGGGAATGTGACCTTCGGTGCTCTGGCCATCAATGGTGGCAACTTCGACGGTGGCAATGCCTCACTGCTTAGCCTCACCGAGGGCGGCGACGGCGGCACGCTCCATGTCGGGACAGATGCGCAGCCAGTCGTCGGCGATGTAACCGTGAGCAAAGCCATCTCTGCTACCTCGGGAAGCAACTCGACTGGGCTGACGACGGGCGGCAAAGGCGGCACTGTCAACGTGACCACCAACGGGACGGTCACCGTCAATTCGTCGATCAAAGTTTCCGACACCGCTGTGGGCAAAGCCAGCAGGCAAGGGGGCAACATTCGTCTCGAGAGCCGCAAACTCACGGGAACTGCAATCAGCGTCCAGAATAGCGGACAATTGCTATCGTTGCTGAGTGCTGCCGCACCAGGTCCCGGAGGGAAGGTGGAGTTTGTCTCAGCCGGCGGCGACATCAGCGTCAACGGCGGTACCCTCCAAGCCGATAAAGGCAGCGTAAGCATCGTGAACAACGGCGCGGGTAATATCACCCTCACCAATGCCACTCTCCGCGGCGACGTGGTGAAGGCCAACGTCCTCGGTGCCAACGGCCAGCTCATCATCGCCGGCGGCACGATCGACGCCAACTCGGCGATCAAGCTCTACGCCAACGGCTCCAATGGCAGCGTGATCTTCAAGGAGAACACGAGCCTCAACGGTAACAGCGTGAAAACCATCGCCGGCAACACGGTGCAGATCGATAACGGCAAAGTGGTGACGGTGAACGGACCGAGCGCCGTTAACGTTCACACGGACAACGCAAACTACACCGGTTCCGGCGGCAACAATTCCAGCACAGGCACCTTTGGTGGCAAAGGCGCCACCACGAGCACCTTCAGCTCACGCCCGGGCTTCTAGAGTCCGCAGCCACCAAATCTAAGGTAGCGCCAAGGAAGTCAGCTTGACGGCCCGCATATTGCTTTTATGAAATCTATGAACCTTCATTCTGCCTCACACACGCTATTGCGGCCGCTTTACGGGGTGTTGGCCGCATCGTTTTATGCGGTGGTCAGCTTTGCTGGTCCACTGCAGCAGGCAGAAATCCATCGCATCGTCAATGATGTGCGGTTGGTGAATCCGCAAACTGCGAGTGCGCAGCCTGCGAAGTTGAGAGACATTATCAAAGACGATTTGGCCGTGCGCACCGGTGTGCAGTCGCGCGCAGAATTGCTTTTTCAGGACGACACGCTGACGCGTCTCGGCGCGGATGCGCTCTTTTCGTTCAAGGCCGGCACTCGCGACATGACGCTCGACCGCGGCAGTATGCTGTTGCAGGTGCCGAAAGGCCTCGGTGGGGCGCGAATCCAGACCGCTGCAGTGACCGCGGCCATCACGGGCACGACGATCATGATGGAGAACATCCCCGGCGATCACGTGAAGGTGCTCGTGCTCGAGGGCAGCCTGCGGCTTTCCATGAATGGTCGTTGGGGCGAGTCCGTCGTGCTGACTCCTGGCAAGATGGTAATCATCGGCGCGAAAGACCGGAACATGCCGAAGCCGGTCACCGTCGATCTGGCCAAGCTCGTGAAAACGTCGGCGTTGATCGACCCGGAGAAGTTCCGCGGATCAGCCGAGATGGACATCGAAGTGCTGCCGAGCATGGGGCTGATTGAAAAAGAGATCGCGCTCCAGAACCGCGCCAAGTCGAATTCCGAGCTCGCGGAGACCAATCTGCTCGTTCAGGGAGACGGCACACAAGTCGTCGTCGCTTCGGAAGAAACCATGGCCTTACTCGAGAAAGCTACGAGCTCGGAAGATGACTCGGCAGTCCTTGTGACGCTGGACGGACGCTCCAAGTCACGGATGACCTTGCCTATTGACTCGGTGGTTAATCCCGGCTTGAGCGGGAAGGAAGCCGGCTCTACTCGACCGTCTGTTCGCCCGGCGATCCCGGCCGATTTGGAAGTAAGCCCAGCATTTCCCACCGAGACACCGGTGGTTGTGACGCCGCCCGTAGTGACGCCCCCAGTCGTGGTGACGCCGCCGTCGTGGTGACGCCGCCGGTCGTGGTGACGCCGCCGTCGTGGTGACGCCGCCAGTCGTGGTGACGCCGCCAGTCGTGGTGACGCCCCCAGTCGTGGTGACGCCGCCAGTCGTGGTGACGCCCCCAGTCGTGGTGACGCCGCCAGTCGTGGTGACGCCGCCAGTCGTGGTGACGCCCCCAGTCGTGGTGACGCCGCCAGTCGTGGTGACGCCTCCAGTCGTGGTGACGCCCCCAGTCGTGGTGACGCCCCCAGTCGTGGTGACGCCTCCAGTCGTGGTGCCTCCGATCGTAGTGCCTCCGGTAACGATCGACCCAATCACCGGGGCTCCGAGTGCGATCGCCGCCGGAAGCATCTACACGATCAAAGGCAGCACCGTTATCGACACGACGAAGACCGCACCTTCAATCACGACGGACGGCGGCGCAGTCGCCAGCGCCTTCTACCGCAACAGCGGCACACAATGGCTCCGCCTCGAAGTTCCTCTTCGGCAGCCTCGCTTCCCATCGACACGCACGCTGGGCCTCGACACCCACTTCAACACGCAGTTTGCGAACACGGCCGTTTACAAGTTCACGGACCTGATCATCGACGGGAACCCGACCTTTCTGACCAAGGATGGAGCGAACAGCGTGGCCTTTATCAGCGCGACGAACATCGATAGCTCGACCACGGCCGATCAGGTCTCGCTCGACGGAGTCCGGGAGATCTTCATGGGGACGGCGAACGGTTCGATCAGCATCACCGACAAGCTCGCTTTCACCAAGACCGACGGCACCGCCTTTAACTTCCTGGAGTTCTACGCTCGCAACGGCAACATCGAGTTCGGCGCACCGGTCGTGCTTGAAGGATGCGAAGCTCATCCTGACTGCGGAGAAAAATGTCACTCTTCTGCCGACTGCGAACGTCTGGACGAAGGAGACGACGGCGCGCGGCCTGGTGGATGTGACGACCAACGGCACGATCAATTCCGAGACGATCACGCTCACGGCTGGCAATGTCTTGACGACCAACGGAACGCTGCTCGGCAGTGATCTCACGGGCAGTGGAACCACCGGGACACTCGGCGGCAACATCATCATGGAGAATGCGACGTTCAGCTTCGGTGGAAGCGCCTCCACTTCGGCGACCGCGAATTTCAACGTGAAGAACCTCTCCCTGACCGCCGGGACCAGTCTCTTTCAGGTGGGCAATCTGACCCTGAACGGCATGGTCGATGCCGAAAATCTCACAGCTTCTGGCGCCACCATTTTGGTGAATGGAATGTTGATCGGAAAGAAGCTCACCTTCACGCCGACTACTGAGTTCGTCGCCAGCGCCGGCTCGACCATCGCGACGTCCGGTCCGGACGCCGCGGTGACCGTTTCTTCCGGCGGGAAGATCACGATGAACGGCAACGTCACGAGCAAGAACATCACGCTCAATGCCGGCACGAACATCAAACTGGTCAGTGACATCCAAATGGGCGGAACAATGCAGGCCAGTGACCAGCTCACTGCCAGTGGCAGTAACCTCACGCTCACCGGGGCGATCACGGCCAAGAAAGCGACCCTGACTGCGACCAACAATCTCGTGCAGACCGCAGCGAGCACTCTCACCTCCAGCGATACGGTCAGCCTCACCGCGGCTAGGCTGATCCAACTCGACGGCACCAGCACCGTGAAAAATCTCGAACTTGGCGGGAACGCCGACGTCACCATTAATGGGGCGGTAACCGGCGAATTGCTGGCCAGCCTCTCGGGCAGCACGCTGCAGCGCTTCGTCGTCAACGGCCCGGTGATCCTCTCGAGGGATTCAATGTGACGAATAGAGACATCTTCACCGTCGGTGCGACAGGTGCCTTGAGCGCTGCTGGCAAGGTGGATATCAACTCGCTGAAGGCCATCTCACCTTCGGAGGCGCGGTCTCCGGCAGTCAAGCTCACCTTCACGACTCGGCCAGGATTTCAACCTGCTCGCCGGCGTCAACGCCTCCACCAGCGGCGATCTGAAGGTGACTTCCACCGGCCGCGACGTCATCCTCGATGGCAACGTCACCGCCAACCGGCTGATCGTCGCAGCCCGAAGTAAGATGGTCGTTGGCGGGAATGTGCAGGCTTCTGAGGTGCAACTCGGCGGCGGGCCGACGCCTGCCTCCGACGCAGTAGTCACCGGCTCAATTACCGCGGGATCGATCAGCATCCAGCCCAAGAGCCTGCTCACGCTCAGCCCCACGGGAGTGCTCACTTCCACCGGAAACATCGATCTCACCGGCCAGAAGATTTATCTCGATGGGAACACCACCGGCAAACAAATCACCGTCGGTTCGGCCACGAACAGCACGGTTTCAGTCGGCGGCATTGTCCAAGGCCAGACCTTCACCGCCACGGGTGGCTCGGCCGTGATCAATGGCAGCGTCACCACGAGCCTTGGTGACCTGAAGCTCACCCTCAGTTCCGCCTTCACCGAAGGCGCGAGCGGCGAGTCTGGTCTCCGCTGGCAAGGTGCAGGTCTCCGCCTCGGGCGCGACCATCGGTGGTGCCGTGCGCGGCACCGATGTCAGCGTCACGACCTCAGGCAATCTCGCAGTCAACGCCGGCGCGGACCTCCGGGCCAAAGACTGCGCTGACTCTCTCGGGCACGAACACGACGATCGCCGGCCGGCTCGACGCCCCGACGGTCAATGTGACCGGTAGCACCAGCCTGATCTTCGACAGCACCACGGGCTACATCTCGGCCAACACGGTGACGATGAACACGCCCGGAATTCTCACCCTCTCGGCCGGCACCGGCGCGCCGGGCGATGGCGGGCTGGACCTGGCGCGGCTCACGTCTGCTCACCGCTTCGGGCAAAGGAATCGTCGTGACGGACAGCTTCACCCTCGCCGGCGGCAATTCGACGCTGACCGCAGGCATCACCGGCATCGACGCCACTGGCGTGGACCTCGCCGGCTTCAAGACGATCACGATCAACGGCGGCAGCTACACCGGCCGGAGCCTTTCGGTCGACAAGCTCGACATTAAAACCAAGGGCAGCGTGACCCTGACCGGGGATCTGAATTTGAGTTCCGCAACGTCGGTGCCCGGCGCAGTCAGCGTCGCCGGCAAGATCACCGCCGCCGACCTCTCGTCCACGACCAGCGTGAGCGCAGGCAGCCTGAGCGTGGGCAATCTCAATGCGCCCATTCTCACGGTCGGCGCGGGCGGTATCACAACCTATGCCGACTGGCACGACCAAGATCACCGCGCCCACGATCAAGTCATCCTTCGGCGTCTTCCTGAACGGCACGGCCGGCGCCGGCATGGCGCTGCCCGGCAGCGGCGGCGGCCTGGAGCTGACCACCGGCAGCCTCACGGTCGACGCGACGAGCAACGCCCAGGCCAATCTCACCACCGCCACCTTCGACGGCGGCGACGCCGACCCGACCCGCAATGATGCGGGCGGCGACGGCGGCAGCTTCAAGCTCACCAGCAGCGGCGACTTCACCGTCAACTCCGCCGATCAGCGCCGACACCGGCAAGAACAGCAAGGCCGGCATGACCGGCGGCAACGGCGGCACCGTGGATGTGACCACAACCGGCGCGATCACCGTCAATTCGAAGGTCAAAGTCTCCAGCACCGAGACCAGCAGCAACCAGGCGGACAACACCGCCGGGCGCGCCAGTCGCAACGGCGGCAACATCAAGCTGACGAGCAAAAAGACCAACGGCGTCGCCATCGCCATCAACAACAGCGGCGAACTCCTCTCGCTGCTCAATGCCGCCGGTCCCGGCAGCGGCGGCAAGATCACCTTCACCTCGTCGGGCGGCGCGATCAACGTCAACGGCGGCCGCATCCAGGCCGACAAGGGCACGGTGGACATCCGCAACAACGGCGCCGCTGGCGCCGTGACGCTGACCAACGCCAATATCCGCGGCGACGTGGTAAAAGTGGGCGCGCTCGGGGCGAACGGCCAGTTGCTGATCGGCGGCGGCACCATCAACGCCGACACCATGCTGAAGCTCTACGGCGGCAGCGGAACCTCCGGCTTGGTCCGCTTCACGGACAACGTCAACCTCGGCGGCAACAGCACCAAGATCATCGCCGGCAAAACCGTGACGATCGACAACACCAAAACCGTGACCATCGGCGGCAGCCGCGCGGCTCAAGTCTACGCCGACACCGCGAACTTCACCGGCTCCGGCGGCAACGGCAAGACGACCGGCAAATTCGGCGGCGCCGGCGCTTCGACGCAGAAACTCACGGGTCCTCTGGGTTCGAACGCCCCGGGATTCTGAGGCGCGGCCTAGTCAAAGTTGAAGGGGTCGTGGTCAACGCCACGACCCCTTTTCACGTCGTCGTGAGCTCCAGGATTGCTGAGGAATGACGACTCGCCCTTGCCGATGGGCGATCCCTCCCTACAGTCCCGCCCCCATGTCGTTCGCCATCTCCTCCGAAGCCCGTGTCGCAGGACATAAATTCCTCAACAAATACCCTGCGGCGCTGGCGCGAAAAGGGATGGGATACTTCGTCGGCGGAGCGGTGCAGGATGTGGTGCCGCTGAATGGCAAGGATGCCTTCAGCGCGGTGGTGAGCGGGACGCGCAGCTACAAGACGTTGATCGCTTTCGAGCCTCGCACGGGCAAGTGGATGGAGCAGTGCAACTGCCCGGCGGGGGTGCAATGCCAGCATGCCTACGCGTTGATGAAAACGCTGCTCGTCGTGCCGGTGGGCGGCTTTCCCTCGGACACGCCGCCGGCCGCAGAAGCTGTGGCGAAGCCGTCTCCGAGCCCATTTGCCGCGGAGCTCATCAAGACCCTGGGCCGCGAGTTGAATCGCGAGGAGATCGAATTTCTTGGCGCGATCAGCGCGGTCTACGCGCAGGCAAAGAAAAGCAAATCGCTCTTCATCGAGGACTTCGAGACGATGGGCTTTGATCTGCCGGGGCAGGCGCGCGATCGCCTTTCGATCTGGCCGTATTTTCCCGACGACGAGCGCGAGTTCTGGCTCTACATCGTGCTCTTTCTAGAGGAGCGCGGAATTCGCCCGCCGGCTTTTTTGAAGTCGGTGAGCGATCCCGAGCCCGTGCGCGAGCGCGTGGAAACGTGGAAGCGCAACCGCGATGTTGATCGCTGGGCCAAGCTGCTCTCCCATCTGCACGACGACGTGCCGGTGGCACCGCCGCGTGAGCTGGACCTGCGGCTGCGCTTCGGCATCGACCAGGCGACGGTGGAATCGCGGCGCGCCGGGGAGGCGGAATTTTTGCCGATGAAGCTGCCGCAATTCCGCGCGCTGGCGACGCTGCTCCCGAGCGAATGCACGCCGGAAGCGGCGCAGCTTTGCCATTGGCTGGCGGAGCGCGCGGAGTTCGGCCACGAGCCGACGTTGCGTTACGCGGAGTCGGACACGGCGGGGATTTTGAATGAAATCCTGCGCGTGCCATGGCTCGCGAGCCGGCTGATTTCCTTGAACGGCGCGCCGCTCGCGCGACCCGCCGAGCCGCTGCGCTGGGAGCTGGCGACGGCCAATGACGACGCGGAAGATTACCGCCTGCGGCTGGTCGATCCCGATGGCGAACCCGCAGGTCCTTTCATCGCCGTGCTGCAAGGAACGCCGACGCTTTATCTCATGCGGCACACCGTCTGGACCGGCCCGGAGGTGGATGCGCGCGCGATCGATCCCGGCTCGGAGGCCCGCATCCCGGCCCCCGCGCTGGAGAGCGGCTACGGCGTGCGCTTCCTGCGGCGGCTCGGCGTGGAGCTGCCGAAGCGTTTGCGCGAGAAGATCCAAACCTTCGACGTGGTGCCGCTCGTGCGCTGCGAGGTGCAGGCCACGTGGCCCGGCGCGAAGGAGGAAACCTGCATCGTGGAGGTGCTCGGTGAATCGAGCGATGGCGGCATGAAGATGATCCTCGCGCCGAATGGCTGGCGCCGCGTGGACGACGAGGCGAAGCGTGACGCGAGTATCTTCTACGACCGCACGCCGCTGGCCTTCGTGCCGGCCGCGATGGAGCCGCTGGCGCTGAAATGGGACGAGCACTCGACTCACTGGCACCTCAAGGTCACGAAAAAGTTCGCCGATGTTTTTTCCACATGGCTGCAATCGCTGCCGCCGGATCTGCCGCTCGACCTGCGGGGCGAACTCGCTTCGTTCCAAAAGGCCGATGTCTCGGGCACGGTGCGGCTTGATGTCGAAGAGGCGGGCGTCGATTGGTTCGACCTGCGCGTGGTGCTCGATGTGTCGGAAACGGAGCTCACGAAGGAAGAACTCAAGCTGCTGATGGATGCGCGCGGAGGCTGGGTGCGGCTCGGGCCGAAAGGCTGGCGGCGCCTGAAGTTCAACCTCACCGAAGAGGAAGACGGGCAGCTCGCCCAGCTCGGTCTAAGCGCCGGAGATCTCTCCAGCGAACCCCAGCGGCTGCATGCGCTGCAACTCGCGCATCAGGCGGCGCGCCGCTTTTTGCCGGAGGCGCAGTGCGATCGGATCGAACGCCGCGTGGCCGAATTGCAGGCGCGCGTGAACCCGGAAATCCCCGCAAGCATCAAGGCGGAACTGCGCCCGTATCAGCGCGATGGCTTCCACTTCCTCGCCTACCTCAGCGCTAATAATTTCGGCGGCATCCTCGCCGATGACATGGGTCTCGGTAAAACGCTGCAGACCCTGACGTGGCTGGTGTGGCTGCGCGAGCAGTCGAAAGATCCGCGGCCCGCGATCGTCATTTGCCCGAAAAGCGTGACCGACAACTGGCGCGCGGAAGCCGAGCGCTTCGCACCCGGGCTGCGCATCCGCGTCTGGCCCGGCGGCGAACTCGGGCGGCTCCCGAGCGAAGTCTCGAACGCCGATCTGCACGTCATCAATTACGCGCAACTGCGCTCGCTCGGCACCGCCCTGGCCAAGCTCGAATTCCTCGCCGTGATCCTCGACGAGGGCCAGTTCATCAAGAACCCGAGCTCTGCCACCGCGCAAATCGCCCGCTCCCTTCGCGTCTCGCATCGTCTGATCTTGAGCGGCACCCCGATCGAAAACCGGCTGCTCGACCTCTGGAGTTTGATGGCCTTTGCCATGCCCGGCGCCCTCGGCAGCCGCGCGCAATTCGTCAAACTCTACGACAGCAAGGAAGACCCCTACGCCCGCCGCCGGCTTTCCGCGCGGGTGCGGCCTTTCCTCCTCCGCCGGACGAAACTGCAAGTCGCCACCGACCTCCCGGACCGCGTGGAAGAGGACCTTTACTGCGAACTCGAGGGTGAGCAGAAGACGATGTATCGCGCGGAATTGAAGCGCGCGCAGCAGATGCTCTTGCGCATCAATTCGCCGAAGCAACTCGCGCAGGATCGTTTCCACGTCCTCACCTCACTCATGCGGCTGCGGCAAATCTGCTGCCATCCAAAGCTCGTCAAACCCGAGTCGCCGCGCCGACAGCGCCAAGCTCGAAGCGTTGCTCGATCAGCTCGAACCACTCATCGAAGAAGGCCAGAAAGTTTTGGTCTTCTCGCAATTCGTCCAGATGCTCGACATCCTGAAGACGCAAATGGAGGAGCGGAAATGGCCGCACTACTACCTCGCCGGGCAGACCGAAAATCGCGGGCAACTCGTGCGCGATTTCCAGGCGCATGACGGCGCCGCGGTCTTCCTCATTTCGCTCAAAGCCGGCGGCTTCGGGCTCAATCTCACGGCCGCGAGTTACGTCGTCCTCTTCGATCCGTGGTGGAATCCCGCCGTGGAAAATCAGGCGATCGACCGCACCCACCGCATCGGGCAGACCAACAAAGTCATCGCCTACCGCCTGCTCATCAAAGGCTCGATCGAGGAAAAAATCCGCGCCCTGCAAACCAGCAAACGCGCCCTCGCCGACGACGTCCTCGGCGAAGAGAAATTCGCCCAGAGCCTCACGCTCGACGACCTGCGCCACCTCTTCGAGGACTGATCCGGGGGGGAGCGGCGATCGGAAACGGTCGATTCAGTTTTCGTGAAGACGGGACGATCTGGCTTGTCGCAGATTCTCGCCGCGCTACAGAAACGTTTCGCGATGGATGAGAATACTTCTTTGGAGCGAACTGTGCTGGCGCCCCGGACTGATGCCGGAGCCGCACCGCCGTCGGACGGCCCCTTGCTGTTTGGGCGATTTCGAGTGGAGCGTGAGCTCGGGCGAGGTGGGATGGGAGTGGTCGTGCTTGCCCGCGACGAAAAGCTCGGCCAACCCGTGGCCATCAAGCTTTTGCCTGACGATGTGGTGAAGGATGCAGAGGCGATTCGCGATTTGCGGCGCGAGGTTTTGCGGGGGATGGAACTCACGCATCAGGGAATCGTGCGGACCCATTATTTCGAGCAGGACGAAGAAGGCGCGGGAATCGTGATGGAATATGTGGAAGGCTGGTCGTTGAAGGAGTTGAAGGTGCCGGAGTCGAACGATTGTTTTGACTGCGACCGCATCCTTCCCTGGATCGAGCAGCTTTGCGCGGCGCTGCATTACGCGCACACCGAGGCAAAAATCGCGCATCGCGACCTGAAGCCCGGCAACGTGATGGTTTCGAAAACCGGCAAGCTGAAGCTCGCCGATGTCGGCATTTCCTCGAGCATCAGCGATTCGCTCAGCCGCATTTCTTTGCGTCACGATTCGAGTGGGACGCCGCCTTACATGAGCCCGCAACAGGTCTCCGGGCGGAAGCCGAGCGCGCTCGACGACATCTATTCGCTCGGCGCATTGATCTACGAATTACTGACCAGCAAGCCGCCGTTTTTCCGCGGTGGCCCGGCCGCGATTTACGCGCAGGTCTGCAATATCGTGCCACCTTCCATGACCGAGCGCCGGGAAGAACTCGGGATTGGCGACAAGAAACCGATCCCTGCAGTGTGGGAGGCGACCATCGCCGCGTGTCTCGCAAAGGAGTCAGAGGATCGCCCGCAAAGTGCGATGGAAATTGTTACGCGTTTGCTCGCGGTCAACGTGGGCGACTCGACGGTGCGGGTTCCGCTGGTGGAAATGCCACAGACGCCAAAGAAGACGGGTGTGCGACGCGTGGTTTCATTCATCTTGATCCCGGTGCTTGTGGCCGGCGGCACCGCACTTTATTTCGCAAGGCCGAATGGCGCGGCAGACACCGCCAAAGCGGAAAAAATGGTGGAGGTCATTCCGACGCCTGCGGCGCCGTCGTCCGCGCCGGATGTAGTTCCGCGATCGGCGGAAAATCCCATGCTCACCGCGACGAAGCAGCAGCCTTATGTGAATTCGCTGGGGATGAAATTTGTGCCCGTTCCAGGGACAAAGGTGCTCATTTGCATTCACCAAACCCGCCAGCAGGACTACGCGGCTTTCGCGGCCGCGAATCCGGGCACGAGTGGCGATAACAAGAAAGTGGCTTGGAAAAACCCGGTGTATCGCGGCACCGAGTCGGTAGGTAGCGATCCGGCTGACCCGGTGGTGATGGTGAGTTCAAAAGACGCCGATGCATTCTGCGCGTGGCTTTCGCTCGAAGCTGAAAAGGCGCTGAAACGGCCAGTCACTTACCGCATGCCGAACCGGGAGGAATGGCGTGCAGCGTGGGGCTCCGGGATCTATCCATGGGGCAGCCAATGGCCTCCGCCGAAAGGCGCGGGCAACTATGCCGACGACACCGCGCGAGCGAAATTCGGCAATACTTTTCCCGGTATCGCCGACTACGACGATGGCTTCGCCGCGCTTGCGCCGGTCGGTAGTTTTCCCGCCAACTCGGCCGGGCTTCACGATGTCGGGAGCAACGTCCAGGAATGGAGCAGCGATGTTTCCGCGGCAAGCGGCGCCCGCCGGTCAGTGGTCGGCGCGAGTTGGCTGAGCGCGGACAAAGACATCATCGCATGGAAGACGGACTCGGCGCACGAATTCGCGCTGCCTGAAGATTCAACGAGTCCGTTTGTCGGATTCCGTTGCGTAATCGTGCTGCCGCCGGAGTGACTTATTTCGCCGGTTTGCTCGCGGAGATTTTGTCCAGCACGTAGCCCTGCGGCCACGCGTAAAGCGCGCGCTTCGAGAAAAAGAGGACCTTGCTGCTGTCGAATCGCATCTCTTCCATGAATGTCTTCAAGATCATGGCGCCGGCGAGGAGCTGATCCTGGTTGAAAACCTTCGCGACTTTCGCGACCTCCGCTTCGGCGAGCGCTCGGTTCTCTTTTCGCGTCGCGGAATAGTCCGGCTTGAGCAAACTCGCCGGATCGCTTGCAGCCCTCTCGCAGTAATTGCGGACGTCGTCGGCCGATAGGCGGACCCACGAGGTTTCCGTGCCGTCAGCCGCGGGTCCGACATGCTCGGGATGCGTAAGTGTCGCGAGCGCCCACGGTGTTCCGCCCGCGAGATAGATGCGCGATCGATTTTGTAGTCCGGGTAAGTCGCGAATCTGGGTGTGGATTTTCGGAGCAAGCAGCTCGGTTCGCACGGGCTCGGCGGCGGCGGTAAAAGTCCGATCGCCCTTCGCTTTGTTGATCTCCTCGGCGAAAACTTTCGTGCCGAGCGGCACGGCGAAGACTGCGAAATCAGCCGCGCCAGCTCCGTCGAGATACGCGCCTTTCGAGTTACCGCTGCCAATGTCGAGCAAGACTACCTGCTGCAACCGCCGCGCCGGGACGATGCCGCGAAAAACCAGCGTCGCCTCCTGTTCGGGGGTAATGTATTCAATCTGCCCAGCGTCAAACGTCGCACCGGCGACAATCGTTTTCACATTCGCCGGAAGTCCGCTGCTGCCGACGAGATAGAAATGGTCGCTGGCGAGTTTGAAGTCGCGCTGCATTTCCTCGCGCCGCTGTGCGACTCCACGCGCGAGCTTTTCGGAGTTTCCGCTCTCCGTGAAAACCGGATTCCAGTCGAGCGTGTCATAGTTTTTGAGCACGGTAATCGGCGCATTTTCCGAGGTCGGATCGGGCGCTTCGACTTTAAACACGCTCGCTTTGATGCTGCTCGCGCCGATCTCGACCACCCCATAAACTGCGTCGGGCGAGGGGGCTGGCGCGGGGGCGGTGAGGACGGGATGCAGCTTCTCGAGGACATAACCCTGCGGCCACGCGAAGAGCGCTTTTTTCGAGAAGAAGACCGCGTCTTTTTGGTCGGCATGCAACTCCTCGAGGAAGGTTTTCAGGACCATCGCGCCTGCCGTGAGTTGGTCTTGATTGAAGACCTTCCCGACCTTCGCGACCTCTGCTTCGGCGAGTTGCCGGTTCTCCTTTCGCACCGTCTTATAGTCGGGCGTCAGCAGGGTTGCGGGATTGCTTAGCGCCTGTTCGCAGTAACGGCGGATATCCTGCACCGTGAGCTTCACCCACGCGCTTTCAACGCCTTTGACATCCGGCCCGATCTGTTCCGGGTGCATGAGCGTCGCCATTGCCCAAGGCGTTCCGCCCGCGAGATAAATGCGGGGTCGCACAACGACGTGTGCTAATTCGCTCTGCACGGTCGGAAGTAGTTCTTTTATGCGCAAGGACTCCGCTGCTTCTTGAAATGTGCGGCTCTCTTTCGCCGCACTGATTTTCTCGGCGAACGTTTTCGTGCCGAGAGGGACGGCAAACGTGTTGAACCGCGCGGTCGCCCCGGTGCCTTCGAGCGCCGCGCCCTTTGAGTTACCGCTGCCGATGTCGAGCACGAGCACTTGTTGCAATCGGCGCACCGGCACGATGCCCCGGAAGACGAGTTTCGCTTCCTGCTCGGGAGAAATGTAATCGATTTGTCCGACGTCGAACGTGGCGCCGGCGATGAGCGTCTTCACTTCCGCCGGCAGTCCGCTGCTGCCGACGAGGTAAAGATGGTCGTTGGGGAAATGAAATTCGTCCTGCATCTCCTGCCGCCGCTGCGCCACGCCTTTAGCCACGCGTTCCGATCCGGCGAGGTTGGCGAAGGCCGCATTCCAATTCAGTGGCTCGTAATTTTTGAGCACGGTAATCGGCGGAACCTCCGCATTTTCGATAGTTGCCTCTGTTCGGAAAACGGTAGCTTTGATTCCACTCGCGCCGATTTCCACGACCCCGAAAATCTCACCAGCGGGCACTGCTTCCGCAGTCTTGGCAGTCCCTTTGGCCGCAGTTATTTTGGATGCGGCGGTCGGCTGCTTGCGCCCCGCGGATTTCGTCGGCGCGGCGAAACCGATCGCCGACAGGCAAATCACGGCGACCAATCCGACCAAAAAGCGCATCGCAGGCGGACGGCTCATCGACGTCTCGAATTCCCGCCGATGCCTACCAACAACATTTCCATCCATGTATTTCATGGCGCGCGAGAGTAGGAAGTTGCCCTTCGATCGCAAGATTCAACCACTTTGCTCATCCGGAACTTTTCGCGATTTTAAGCTACCGCCGGGAGCGCGACTGTCTACGTTTCGGGGCGCGGCACGCGCCGCAGTTCTACTCCCATGAATCCCAAGCAAGTCCTCGATATTTTTCACGAGCAAGGCATTGTCGACCGCGATCAGATCACGGATTTACAGACCGAGATTTTGCAATCGGGCAAGAGTCTGGTCGATGCGATGCGGGACAATGGGATCGTCACGGAGGAGGAATTTTACCAGACACTCGCGGCCTCGATCGGGGCGGATTATGTGAATCTCGGCGGCTTCGAACCGCCGCAGGAAGTGCTGCGGCTGGTGCAGGCGGGGCTGGCGGTGCTGCATCATGCGATCCCGCTCGGGCTCGATGGGAACACGATTCAGATCGCGCTCGGCGATCCGCTGAATGCGCAGACGGCGGAGGATTTGCGCTTCGCGCTCGGACGCGAAATTCAGGTCGTCGTCGCGCCGACTTACCAGATCGATGAGCTGATCAAAAAGTATTACGGCACGGACATGGCGAGCATGGATGAGATCCTCGCGCAGCTCGGCGGCGACTTGAGTTTCGGCGCGGGCGGAGGGCGGCGCCGACGCGAAGAATCTGGAGGCGGAGGCGAACTCGACGCCGATCATTCGCTACGTGGATCTGATCATGTATCAGGCGATCCAGGATCGCGCCTCGGACATTCATTTCGAGCCGTTCGAGACCGAGTTCAAAATCCGCTACCGTGTGGACGGGGCGCTTTACGAAATGTCGCCGCCGCCGCGGCATCTCGCGCTGCCGGTCATCTCGCGCGTGAAGGTGATGGCGAATCTGAACATCGCGGAGCGGCGTCTGCCGCAGGACGGGCGGATCCAGAAGCACATCGCCGGACGGCAGGTCGATCTCCGCGTCTCCACGCTGCCGACGCAGTTCGGCGAGAGCGTGGTGCTGCGCGTGCTCGATCGCTCGACGGTGAATTTGAATCTCGAGGCGCTCGGGATGCCGCCGCACATTTACAATTACATTCTCGAGACGATCGAGAAGCCGAACGGCATCTTCATCGTCACCGGTCCGACCGGTTCGGGAAAGACGACGACGCTTTACGCCGCGCTGAACAAGATCAACACGATCGATTCCAAGGTGCTCACCGCGGAGGATCCGGTCGAATACGACATCGAGGGAATCGTCCAGGTGCCGATGAATGACGCGATCGGGCTGAGCTTCGCGCGCGTGCTGCGCGCCTTTCTGCGTCAGGATCCGGACCGGATCATGGTCGGAGAAACGCGCGACGTGGAGACGGCGCAGATCGCCATTCAGGCGTCGCTGACGGGTCACTTGGTGTTCACGACGCTGCACACGAACGACGCGCCCGGCGCGGTGACGCGTCTGATCGACATGGGGGTCGAGCCGTTCATGATTGTCCGCGTCGCTCGAAGGCGTGCTCGGGCAGCGGCTGATCCGGAAAATCTGCCCGAACTGCCGGACCGCCTACGAGCCGAAGCGAAGCGGTGCTCGCGCAGCTCGGGCTCTCCGCCGCACGAGATCGGCGACAAGAATTTTTACTACGGCAAGGGCTGCGACGTCTGCAACAACACCGGCTACAAAGGCCGGAAGGGCATCTACGAATTGCTCGACATGACCGACCCGATTCGCGAGCTGATCAATCAGCGCGCGCCGTCGCGTGGTGCTGAAACAGAAGGCGATCGAACTCGGCATGACCACGCTGCGCGAGGACGGCCTGCGCAGCATTTACGACGGCGAGACGACGATCGAGGAAGTGCTCAAATACACCTGATCGAGCAGCGGTTTGGGAGCGCGCAAGGTGAGACCTTCCGCCAAATCCGCCTCGACAAATGACCGCCGGAGTCCTAACAGTTTGCGCTGTCTCGCGAACAGACTTCTCCCCTTATGGCCAAATTCAAATACGTCGCGCTCGACGCCCGCGGGCAGGAATCCACCGGCGTCATCGACGCCGGCAATTCGCAACGAGGCGTCGGCGCAGCTGCGGCAAGCCGGGTACTTCCCCACGAGCGTGGTCGAGGAGGGCAAAGGGCCGGCGGCGAAGACGACCAAGAAGGTGCAGAAGGCGATGAAGGCACGCGGCGGCACCAAAAGCCAAGCAAGGGCGGCATCGTGCTCTTCGCAGAAGAAGACGGTGAAGAGCAAGACGCTGATGATTTTCACCCGCCAGCTCGCGACGCTGATCGACGCCGGCCTGCCGCTGCTGCGCAGCCTGACCGTGCTGGCGAAGCAGGAGCGGGATCTCGTGCTGCGCAAGACGATCAACTCGCTCGCCGACGCCGTGCAGGGCGGCAGCACCTTCTCCGAGTCGATGGCGCAGCACCCGCGGATCTTCAACAAGCTCTACATCAACATGGTGAAGGCGGGCGAACTCGGCGGCGTGCTCGAGCTCGTGCTGAACCGTCTCGCGGAGTTCCAGGAAAAGGCGCAGAAGGTGAAGAACAAGGTCGTCTCCGCGATGGCCTATCCGGTGATCGTGCTGATCATCGCGATGCTGATCATGCTCTTCCTGCTGGCGTTCATCGTGCCGAAGTTCGAGCAGATCTTCAAGGACATGCTCGGCGGCAAGCCGCTGCCGGCGATCACCCAGTGGTCGTCATCGCGGCGAGCAACGCTGATCAGAGCGATGTTCATGCCGCCGTATCTCTGGTTCACGATCGGCGCATCGTGGTCGCTGATCGTCGGCTATCAAGCTGATCGTGCGAGCCCGGGTGGCGGACGCCATGCGATCGATCGATGAAGCTGCAAGCTGCCGCTCTTCGGCGATCTCTCGCGCAAGAGCTCGATCTCGCGCTTCAGCCGCACGCTCGGCACGCTCGTGACCTCCGGCGTGCCGATTCTGCAGGCGCTGAACATCACGCGCGACACCGCGGGCAACGTCGTCATCGCCGACGCCGTCACGAAGGTGCATGACGCGGTGAAGGAAGGTGAGTCGATCGTGCAGCCGCTCGAGGCGAGCGGCGTCTTCCCGCCGATGGTGATTTCGATGGTCGACGTCGGTGAGGAAACCGGGCAGCTCCCGGAGATGCTCCTGAAGATCGCCGAGGTCTATGACGACGAAGTCGACAACGCGGTCGAAGGCCTCACCTCGCTGCTCGAGCCGATCATGATCGTGTTGCTCGCCGTCATCGTCGGCACGATCGTCATCGCGCTCTTCATGCCGCTGATCAGCATCATCCAGGGCATGCAAGGTGCCAACGGTTAAGCCTCACTTTTCTCCCATGTCCATCTCCTCCCGCCGCGGTTTTACATTAGTCGAAATGCTTGTGGTGATGGCGGTGATCGTCGTCTTGGCGGGGTTGGTCCTCTCCGTGAATGCGGGCGCCCAGCGCAAAGCGGCTTCGCAGCGGGCACAGGGTGAGATCAAGGCTTACGAAGCCGCGATCAGTAGCTACAGCGCGGATAACAATGGCGATGTGCCGCGTGAAGCCGGTATCACCGAACCCACTACGGCTGGTGGGGCGGATGGGCTGGACCCACGCGTGGATGGAAATCCCAACTCCGAGAAATACAAGAAAGCCAACCGCGTCCTCTACAAGGCGCTCAGCGGTGACGAGAATCTTAACTTCAAAGCGAGCGGGAAGGCGTATTTCGAGTTCAAGCCCGATCACCTCAACGCGGCCAAGAACAACGGCAAGATCACGGCGGTGAACTTCATCCAGGATCCGTGGGGCAACTGCTACGGCTACTCCACCGCGGGCATGCTCGAAGAACAGGATTACCGCGAAAAACTCCGGACGGATGCCACCGTGGCGCGCCCGGCCAAGCCGAAGGGCTACAATCCTTCGCCTGACCTCTGGTCCACGGGTGGATCGCTCTCCGATACCCCGGCGCCGGGCGGCAGCAATTCAGTCGGACCCTTCCGGGATTCCGGCAAGTGGGTGAAGAACTGGCGGTAGGCGCTGGCGGCAGCGCCGCTTTCGTTCCCGGTGACAATCGCGGACGCTTGGCTACTCTTCCTGCCATGCCACGCCTCCTCGCGCTTCTTCTTCTCCTCTCCCTCGCCGGTGCCGTTCGCGCCGACGAATCCGCCGTCCTCGCCAATTCCCGTCAGCTCATCTTCGAGGGCAAGCGGAGCGGCGAAGGCTACTTTTCCGCCGACGGCAATCTCCTCATCTTCCAGAGCGAACGCGATCCTGCGAATCCGTTCTACCAGATGTTTTTGCTCGACCTGCTTTCGGGCGAAAGCGCGCGCGTGTCTCCCGGCACGGGCAAAACCACGTGCGGCTTTCTCCAGCCCGGCACCTCGCGCGTTCTTTTCGCCAGCACCCACCTCGACCCCGAAGCTGTCGCGAAGCAAAAAGCCGAGCTCGAGTTCCGCGCCAGCGGCAAGACCCGCCGTTATTCGTGGGACTACGACCCGGAGATGGACATCTTCACGGCGAACGAGGACGGCACGCAGCTCCAGCGTCTCACCGAGGCGCGCGGTTACGACGCGGAGTGCGCTTTTTCTCCCGATGGGAAAAAGATCGTCTTTACCAGCAATCGCACCGCCTACGATCACGAGCTGACCGCTGAGGAAAAGACGCGTCTCGAGAAGGACCCGGCGTGGTTCGGCGATATTTACGTGATGAATGCCGACGGCTCCGACCAGAGGCGCCTCACCACCACGCCCGGCTACGACGGCGGGCCGTTCTTTTCTCCAGACGGCGAGCGCATTGTCTGGCGCCGCTTCGATGCGGGCGGCCTGAATGCCGACGTTTTCACGATGGCGCTCGATGGCTCGGACGTGCGGCGCATCACGGATTTTCACTCGATGTCGTGGGCGCCGTTTTTCCACCCCAGCGGCGGGTACATCATCTTCACGAGCAACAAACTCGGCTTCGAGAATTTCGAGCTCTACATCGTCGATGCGCAAGGCGAGCGCGAGCCCGTCCGCGTCACATTCACCGACGGGTTCGACGGCCTCCCGACTTTTTCGCCCGATGGGAAAAAGCTCTGCTGGACCAGCGCGCGGACCGCCGACAAGAAGGCGCAGATTTTCCTCGCGGACTGGAACCATCCCGCCGCCATCAAAGCCCTCGGCGACTCTCCCAAACGCCCTCTGACTGAGGAGGAGAAAATGGCTGCCGCTGCGAAAGCGGACGCGCTCGAGCAGAAAGTAATCGCGCTGGAAAACGCCACTTCGCCGATGCCGGCCAAAGGCGTCATCGTGGAGCTGAAAGGGCAGGGGAGCCAGCTCACTGCCGCCATCTCGGCCAGCGACCTAAAGGCTGAAGTCTCCTGGCTCGCCGACCCCGCCCGCGAAGGGCGCATGACCGGCAGCCCCGGTGCCCGAGCCAGCGCCGAATGGCTCGCAGCGTATTTCAAGGCGGTCGGCCTCGAGCCCGTGGCCGGCGAAGCCGGCCAACTCCCGGGTAGGGTGGGCGTCCCGTCCGCCGGTCCGGGCGTCCCGCCCGGACAGACTTCCCAAATTGGCAGCGTTTCCACGCCCCCGAATGACCGGTCGGGCAAGTTGCCCGAACCGCCGGGCGGGACGCCCACCCCGCCCGCGAGCGATCTGTCCGCCTACTTCGAGCCTTTCGAATTCGACGCCGGCGTGAAGCTCCTGCCGGGCAAAAACAGTTTCATCCTCAGCTTTCAGAGAGAAGAAGCGCCGACAGCCCCTTCCCCCGGCCAACCCGCGCAGCCCGCAGCCGTTAAGGAAAGCGTCCTTTCGGTGGACAGCGACTTCCGTCCGCTCTCCTTTTCCGACAACGGCAAAATCGAAGGCGAGGTCGTCTTCGCTGGCTACGGCCTGAGCGTGCCGGAGGATCACGGGGGCGCGATTTACAACAGCTACGAGGGGCTCGACGTCACCGGCAAAATCGTCCTCATTCTCCGCTATGTCCCCGAGGGGGTCGATGCGAAGCGCCGCGCGCAACTGAACCGCTATGCCGGGCTCCGCTACAAGGCCATGATGGCCCGCGAACGCGGCGCGAAAGCCGTCATCTTCGTCGCCGGGCCGAATTCCCCGCAAGCCGGCGACCTGATTCCCCTCGCCGGCGATGGCACCCTCGGTGGCAGCGGCATCACCGCCGTCTCTGTCTCCGGGAAAGTGGCGGACGCCCTCTTTGCCCCGAGCGGCAAGACCCTCAAAGGCCTCCAAACCGGCCTCGACACCGAGAACCCGCACGCTGAAGGCGGCTTTGTGCTGCCCAAAGTGAGGGTCAACCTCGAAACCGGCGTGGAGCACCTCAAGCAAACCGGCCGCAACGTCCTCGCCTACCTCCCACCCGGCGTCAGCGGCCTCACCGCCCCGCCCGTTCCCCTCCCGAGTGATGGTGTGACGCCCCCGAGCGCCCCCTCGTTTCCGCCCGGCAGCGAGCCTTTGCCGGCCAGCCAGACCCCTCTGCCGCCCGGCAAAAAGCCTTTGCTCCAGAGCAAAACTCCGCTGCTCCAAAGCAAGACACTTTTGCTGGACGGCGTGACGCCGCCGCCGGGCACGGAGCCCGGGCCAGAACCCGAAATCATCGTCGTCGGAGCCCATTACGATCATCTCGGCAACGGAAAGAACTCTTCCTCGATGGCCCACAGCGGCGAAGAGGGTCAAGTCCATCCGGGAGCCGATGACAATGGGTCGGGGGTCGCCGCGGTGATGGAACTCGCGGCCTCCCTTGCCCAGGAACGCGCCGAGCATCCGGAGCGCTTCCCGCGCGGAATCGTCTTTGCCTGTTGGTCGGGGGAAGAAATCGGGCTCATCGGCTCCGCCGCCTTTTGCGCCAACCCGCCGGTGCCGCTCGGGAACGTCGCGGCTTACGTGAATTTCGACATGATCGGTCGGCTGCGCGACAACAAGCTGACGCTGCAAGGAGTGGGTAGCTCCAGCGTGTGGCGGAAGCTGATCGAGAAGCGCAACGTGGCCGCCGGCTTCAATCTCGCGCTGCAGGACGACCCATATTTGCCAACCGACACGACGAGCTTTTACCCGAAGCGCATCCCGGTGCTGAATTTCTTCACCGGCGCGCATGAGGATTATCACCGCCCCACCGACACGGCCGAGAAGCTCGATTACCCCGGCACGGAACGGATCGTAAAGCTCGCGCGTGGCTTGATTTCCGACCTCGTCGCCGCCCCCGTGCGGCCCGATCTCGCCCGCGTGGAAAAGCGCGACGAAGGCGGCGGCTCACGCGAGACCTTGCGTGCGTATCTCGGGACCATCCCCGATTACACGACGGAGGTGAAAGGCGTGAAACTCAGCGGTGTCCGCGGCGGCAGTCCGGCAGAGAAAGGCGGGCTGCAAGGCGGCGACGTGCTCGTCGAATTCGCCGGGCAGAAACTCACAAACATCTACGACTACACCTACGCCCTTGATGCAGTGAAAATCGGGACGCCCGTGAAAGCCGTGGTCGAGCGCGACGGCAAGCGCGTCGAGCTCACCCTCACCCCCGAAGCGCGGAAGTAGAGCGGCGCTTCTCCCTCCCGGGTGGGGTGGGCTCGCCTGCCAGTCGAGGTGTCCCGCCTCGACGGACTTTCTGTCCTCTTTGCCGTGTCCGAGTTCCGGGCAGGATGCCCGGACCGGCGGGCGAGATGCCCTCCCTTACCCGGGAGTCGCGGGCAGCCTCGCCTCGACTGCGGCAATCACTTCCCCGACCGTGATCGCTTTCATGCACCGGAAATCGATCGGGCAATCGCGGAGGAAGCACGGCGAACACGCGACATGGTGTCGGATGACACGATGCATCGGCCCCCCGGTTGTTGGCTCCAGCGGTCCGGTCAGCGCTGGCTCGGTCGAACCGAAAAGCGCAACCACCGGCACGCCGAGATGCGCTGCAAGGTGCATCGTGCCGGTGTCGTTCGTCAGTAAAAGATCGCACGTTCGAAGCTGCGCGATCAGTTCCGCGAGCGTGGTCCGCCCGACGAGGTGGGTGCACTCCACACCAGCGACGCGGACGATCTCATCCGCGACCGCGCGGTCTTTCTCCACGCCAAAGATTTTCCACTCCACGCCGTGCCGCGCTTTCACCTCGCGCACCACTTCCGCAAAACGCTCGGGCAGCCAGCGTTTCGCCGGCCCATATTCCGCGCCGGGGCAGAGGCCAATGACGCGGGCGGCAGGCGCGCGCTCTGCCTGTCGGAGTGGACCACGCGAGACGCTTGATTTGCCGCCGACGAATCCCGCGAGGGCGAGATAGTGCTCCACTTGATGCGTCGGCCGCGCAGCGACCTTGCGCTTTTTCGGGCGAAAGATTTGATTCAACAGCTTCTCGCGCCGATGCCCGGCGTAGCCCACGCGGCGCGGAATCCCCGCCAGCCACGGCTCCAACGCGGTGCGCAGCGAATTGGGAAAAATGATTGCGGCCTCGAAGCCGCGCCGCAATTTCCGCGCGACCGCGAAGATGTTTTCCCCGCGCTCGATCGCGAGAATGTCGTCCACTTCCGCCACAGATTTCCAAAAGTCGGCGAGCTTGGCCGGCGTCAGAATCGTGACGTGTGCGTCCGGACGGCCGTGCTTGATCGCGCGCACAGCGGGCACGCTCATGACCGCGTCGCCGAGCCAGTTGCTCGCGCGGATGACGATGCGAAATGGCTGTAGCGCCGCGCCCGCCGGCACCACGACGCCGCGCTTGTAATCGGCGAGGAGGAACTTCGGCTTCGGCGTTTTCCAGCGGTTGTGGACCCAGAACCAATCCGCGGGTTGCCGGCGGATTTGTGCTTCGAGGACGTCGTTGAGTTTCGCGGTGATCGCGTCGGTGTCGCGACTTCCGGGCTCGACCGGCGGTTGAATGACCATGCGCCATCGGCCGGGTTTTTCGGAGTAAACGGCCGCCGGCACCAGCACCGCGCCCGTTCGTAATGCCAGCGTCGCGGCGAGCGGCGAAGTCGAGGCAAGCCGCCCGAAAAATGGACACCACACGCCCGCGTCACCCGCGTGTTGATCGACGAGGACGCCGACGGAACCGCCGTCGCGCAACATCTGCACCGCACCTTGAAATCCCTCTTTTCGCTCGAACAACTTCAGCCCGAGGCGCGCCCGGCTCGCGCGCACATCGGCGTCCATGTGCGGATTCCCGAGCCGCTGATAGATCGTGCCGCTCGGACATTGAAAGACGATCGGCCAGAGTTGCGCGAAGAGCTCCCAATTCCCGATGTGGCTGATCACCACGACGATCCCGCGCTTTTCCGCGACGAGCTTTTCCGCGATCTCCGCGCCGTCGATTTCCGTGATCTCGCGCAGGCGCTCCGGCGGCAGCGAGGCGATCTTCGGATTGGCAAAAAGATTGCCGCCGAGCGTGGCAAAATGTGCACGGGCGAGCGCGCGAATTTCCGCGGCAGAACGCTCGGGAAAGGCGATTCGCAAATTACGCAGCGCGAGGTGCCGATAGCTGGGAAGTAAGTAATATGCAGCCTCTGCCGAGCGATGCGCCGATCGCGCAACACGCTCCGAGCGGCAGTGCGCGAGCGAGCGCAGAGAGTCCGCGGACGAGCCGATGAACGAGGCGATCCATCAACGCGCGGCGGCTGCGACAGGGCGCGCGCGATCCTTCCAGAACATGTTTTTGAGCGGATGCTCGTCGATCAAGTTGGCCTCCACGCCGCCGAGCCGGGTGCGGTCGTAAAACTGAATGCCGACATAATAAAAGAGCGGTGCGATCGGCGCGTCCTGCACGATGAGCATCCGCTCGGCTTCACGAAAAAGATCGAAGCGCTTTTGCGCATCGAGCTCGCGGGCGGCGGCGGCGATGAGTTCGTCGTAGCGCTGGCTCGACCAGCCGGTGCGGTTGTTGCCGCCGTCGGTCACGAAGCAATCCATGAACGTGTTCGGGTCCTTGTAATCGCCCACCCACGACGAGCGCGCCATGTCGAAGTCGAGCCGGGTGAGCGAGTTCAGGTAGACTTTCCACTCCTGTTGCGCGAGCTGGATGCCGACGCCGAGTTCGCGCTGCCAGGTCGCCTGCAGCTCGACGGCGATGTTCGCATCGAGGTCGCTGCCGCCTTTGTAAAGGTAGTAGGTCAGCGGAAAGCCCGCGCCTCCAGGGTAGCCGGCCTCGGCAAGAAGCTGGCGGGCGCGTTCGGGATCGCGCTTCAAACCGGGCGGCGATGTGTAACCGGCAGTGCCCGGGGGTACGAGGCTGTCGGCGGGAATTTCGCCGGCGCGCGTGATGTTCTCACAGAGGTATGGCTTGTCGATGACGAGGCTGAAGGCGAGGCGAACGCGCGGGTCGTTGAACGGCTTTCGCTGGCAATTGAAACGAACGAAATAATTTCCGAGAAACGGCGCGGAGTGGAAGTCGGGGCGCGTCTTCAGCTTTTCCATCAGCATGGTCGGCGCGAGACCTTTGTCGGCCATGATGTCAGCCACGCCTGTGGCGTAGAAATTAAATGCGGTCATCGGTTGCGACGACGGCAGGATATCGATGGTCCGCATCCCCACGTTTTCGCGGTTCCAGTAATGCTGATTCTTCTCCACGCGGATGCGGTCGAAGATGCGCCATTCCTTGAGCACAAACGCGCCGTTGCTCACGAGGTTGCCGGGGCGGGTGAAGGATTCACCGCGTTTTTCGCAGGCCTCGACACTCGGAATATGAACCGGCAGGAGCGTTGCGAATGCGCAGAGGTCGATCCAGAACGGCGTGGGATTTTCAAGCGTGACGATCAGGGTTCGCGGGTCCGGTGCGCTCAGCCCGACTTGGCTGAAATCCTTGAGCACACCCTCGTTGAAGGCCTTTGCGCCACGAATGTAGTGGAGCTGATACGCGTACTCGCATGCAGTCTCCGGTGCCAGCGTGCGCCGCCACGCCGCGATGAAATCCTGACTCGTGACCGTTTCGCCAGTGCTCCATTTTGCATCGGCGCGAAAATGAAAAGTGTAGACGCGACCGTTGGCAGAGAGATCCCATTTTTCCGCCACTCCCGGCTGCGGAGTCCCGGTTTCATCGAAAGCCGTCAGCCCCTCAAAAAGGGTGTAGGCGATGCGGCCTTCCGGCTGTCCGGTGAAACCCGCGGGGTCGATGCTCTCGGGTTCCGCGCCGTTTAAAAACACGAGATCGGCGCGATCCATCGGTCGGGAGCACGAGCAAAGCGCGGCTGCAGCCAGCAGGAACGGGAGGAAAGAAAGGGCGCGTTTCACGTGGGACGGAGACCTTGTACCAAAGCCGCGCTCCGTCCAATGCGAAGCCGCGGACCGTTCGCGAAGCAAATCAAAATCCATGCGGGATTTAGAGTCGCAAATTTCGATTGAGCAGCGGCATGAACGCGCGGAAAGTCCGCGCCTCTGTGAACTTCACCAATTCCAACACCCCAACCTCCTCCAACACCCCACGCCGGGCACGCGTCGTGGTCGGGATGAGCGGTGGCGTGGATTCGAGCGTCGCGGCGTATTTGCTCAAAGAGCAGGGCTTCGATGTCGTCGGTGTGACAATGAAGGTCTGGCCGCAGGACTGCATCTCCCGAGCCGAGGACAAATGCTGTGGACCGCAGGCGATTGCCGACGCGCGCAGTGTGGCCCACGCACTCGGCATTCCGCACTACGTCGTCGATGAAGCGGATCAATTCGAGAAGCTGGTCATCGATTATTTCACCGCTGAATACCGCGCGGGGCGGACTCCAAACCCGTGCGTGATGTGCAACGAGAAGGTGAAATTTGGGAATCTGTGGGGGAAGGCGAAGTCGATCGGCGCGGAGTTCATCGCGACCGGGCATTACGCGATCATTGAGCACCACGCCGACCGTGCCGTGCTCCGCAAAGGCAAGGATCCCCGCAAGGATCAGTCGTATTTTTTGTTTAGCCTGCGGCAGGCGCAATTGCAGCGCGCGATGTGTCCGCTGGGCGCGATGGAGAAGTCCGAAATTCGCGCCATCGCCCGGAAGCTCGGGTTGAAGACCGCCGACAAAGTGGACAGCCAGGAGATCTGTTTCGTGCCCGGCAACGACTATAAATCATTCCTCAAATCGCACCTCGGCGAGACAGAGTTTCACCGCGGTGGGATCTTCGATAAATCAGGCACGCGCCTCGCCGATCACGAAGGCATCGAGCTTTTCACCATCGGCCAGCGCAAAGGATTGCCGGGCGGCAGTGCAGCACCGCGTTACGTCATCGACATCGATCCCGCCACGAGCAGCGTGATCGTTGGCGACGCCGAGGATTTGATCGTCGGAGAATTCGAGATGGATCACGCGACCTGGTCCGCGGCACCGATCGAGCCCTTCGCCGTGACGGTGAAAATTCGCTATGGACACGCAGGTGCGGCGGCCACTGTTTTCCCCGGCGAAAATGGCGAGGCGCGGGTGCGCTTCGAGACGCCGCAGCGTGCGGTGACGCCGGGTCAGGCCGCGGTTTGTTATCGCGGCGATGAAGTGCTCGGCGGCGGCTGGATCGCTCGGCACGCCACCGTTTCCATGCCCTCGCTCATCGGCGCTTGAGGTCGCAGAATCACGCTGCCATCGTCCGCGCCGTGAACTTTCTTCGGCTCTCCCTCCTCGCAGCGGTGCTCATTTTCAACGGCTGCCAGACCTACACGAAATTGCGCGTCACGAGCTATCGAGGCGACCTTATCGCCGACTGGATCGCAGAAGGAGCGGTGCACAAAAAAGGGCCGTCATATGAGATCAAGGCCGTGGAGCGGACCAGTGGGCCTCCCTTCTCGCAGACCACGCACTACCCGAACGGCTGGCGCACTACGGTCGCCGGCCCGAACATCGTCCGCTGGCGGACTGGCAAGCCATTCTGGCTCTACCAGCTCGACGGATATTGAATCAAATCGCCGCGTTACTTCGCGGCCTCACGCTTCATCTCGGCGGAAAGTTTCGACACTTTTTGCCGCATGATTTTCCCCGCCTTGAACTTCACTGTTGCGCGCGCAGGGATCACGAAACTACTCCCCGGGACGTTTGGATTCCGTCCCACGCGCGGCTTGGTCAGCCGCACTTCGAGCACGCCGAAATTGCGCAGTTCAACCGTCTGACCGTTGGCCAGCGCATCCGTGATGTGGTCAAGCGTTCGCTGGATGACATCGAAAACCTGATGCTGCACCAGCCCCGTCTCATTGCTGATTTCCACAACCAATTCCCGCTTCGTCAAAGTGCCCATGCTCCGGAGTTAAACAACGTCGTCGGAGGCGGGCAAGGCGGGTTTCGCGAAAAATTGCGGTGCGACTTCCGAGGCGGTTTTGAAGTGCGTTTTCGCCAGGCTTCCGAGAATTTCCGGACCGTGCTCGGCGACGAGTTCTCGCGCCGTGGTCTTCACTGCAGCGGATGCCCCGCGCGGCAATTCGCAATGGTATGTCTGCCCGGTCTTTTGCAGCCAATCGATAAACCGCTCGCGCGCCAGGATCGAAGCCGCGGCGACCGCGAGATCGCTCTCGGCCTTGGTTCGCTGCTCAAGAAGAAGTTTGCGCCCACGTTCGAGCAGCGCGCGTTGGATCAGCTTGGGATTGGCGAACTGATCGCTCAACGCGCGCGGACAATCCGGCCGCGCCTCCGCGAGATTCTCGATGACGCGGGCGTGCCCCCAGGCGAGGAGGCGATTGAGGTTCCCGAATTTCGCGTAGAGCTCGTTGTATTTCTCAGGTCCAATCGCGAGCACGCTCCCATGCACTCCCGAGGTTTTCCGGATCATTCCCGCCAGTTCGCGAATGCGCCGATCGCTGCCGATCCGCTTGCTGTCTTGGATTCCGGCTTGCAGGAACTTTCCTGCGACTTCGCGATCGACATATACTCCAGCGATCACAAGCGGTCCGAAGAAGTCGCCTTTCCCGCTTTCATCGATGCCGAAATGCGGCTCGAACATCGCGGGATTCTGCTCCTCTTCGTAGCCCGCGGTGATTGCGCCGAGGATCTCGGGTTCGAGCGTGAACTGCACGAATTCATCCGTTCCTTTTCCCTGCAGCACGAGCTTCGGACCTTTCTCGTAGACCGCCGCGGTGAGCTTCTCCTTTTGCGCAAAAAAAAGCGTGTACGGACGCGCCGCGAACGTCCATCCGCGGTCGGTCAGAAGCACGCGCAGTTTATTGGCTTGCTCCGTCGTGAGCGCGCAGGTGTGGATGGTTTTCGGAGGTGTTTCCATGTTGATTGTGCACGAACTTTCGACCGCGCGTGCATTCTCCCGAATCCCGATTTCAAAATCCAGCCGCGCTCCGCGAGGAGCTTGCGCACTGGTTCCGCGAAGAGGGACGCGATCTGCCGTGGCGGCGCACGCACGATCCGTACGCGATCATGGTTTCGGAGTTCATGCTGCAGCAGACGCAGGTCGCGACCGTGCTGGGGTATTTTGAGAAATGGCTTGCGCGGTTTCCGACTTTTCAGGCGCTTGCCGCCGCGAGCGAGGACGATGTGCTGCATGCGTGGCAAGGGCTCGGCTACTATTCTCGCGCGCGAAATCTACACCGCGCCGCGCGGCAAGTGGTCGCGGAGCACGACGGAGTATTGCCGACCGATCTCGCGGCGATCGCCGGTCTCCCGGGCATCGGCCGCTACACGGCGGGCGCGGTCGCGAGCTTCGCGTTTGATCGGGCGACGGCGGCGGTCGATGCGAATATCGCGCGGGTTCTGGCGCGGTTAATCGACCTCCAAGTGCCGATCGATTCGACGCGTGGAAGCGCGGAAGTGTGGGCGGCCGCGGCGGAGCTTTTGCCCGATGCAAATGGCCGCGAGCACACGTCGGCGTTGATGGAATTGGGCGCGCTCGTTTGCTTACCGCGCCAACCGAAGTGCCCGAGTTGCCCGATCCGCGGTCGGTGCCGGGCGAGCGCGCCGGAGTTGCTGCCGATCAAAAAGGCGCGCGCCAAAACCGTGCTGCTGACCGAGAATTGCGCGTGGGTAGTTGAGGACGGCCGCATTTTATTGGAGCAGCAGACCGGGTCGCGCTGGCGCGGAATGTGGAAGTTACCGCTGCTGCTTTCGGCTCCCGAGGGCCGTCCAATGATTGAGTTTGATTACCCGTTCACGAATCATCGCGTGACCCTCCGGGCCTTTGCCCAAGCAACTCCGCGGGCGATCACCGAGAATCAGCGGTGGCAGGACATCGCGCGGATCGACGAACTCGCGCTCACTTCACCGCACCGCCGGGCGATCGAAAAGCTCGCGGCGCGCGGGTGATCAACTTGCCAGTGCAGCGGGCTCGACGGTGCTGCGTTTGAGGGAGTGGCGGATGAAG
>CAVYGI010000005.1:0-92479 GCA_963767975.1 uncultured Verrucomicrobiae bacterium
CGAGCGCGCCGGAGTTGCTGCCGATCAAAAAGGCGCGCGCCAAAACCGTGCTGATGACCGAGAATTGCGCGTGGGTAGTTGAGGACGGCCGCATTTTATTGGAGCAGCAGACCGGGTCGCGCTGGCGCGGAATGTGGAAGTTACCGCTGCTGCTTTCGGCTCCCGAGGGCCGTCCAATGATTGAGTTTGATTACCCGTTCACGAATCATCGCGTAACCCTCCGGGCCTTTGCCCAAGCAACTCCGCGGGCGATCACCGAGAATCAGCGGTGGCAGGACATCGCGCGGATCGACGAACTCGCGCTCACCTCACCGCACCGCCGGGCGATCGAAAAGCTCGCGGCGCGCGGGTGATCAACTTGCCAGTGCAGCGGGCTCGATGGTGCTGCGTTTGAGGGAGTGGCGGATGAAGTTTGCGCCGAGGTCCCAGATCGGACCGGGGAATTTGCGACAGTCGCTGAGGACGGCAGTCGAGAGCGTGACGAAGCGTTCGATCTCGCGCTCGCCAATGGTCAGCGGCGGCAGGATTTTCACGACGTCCATCGAGTGGCCGGCGATCTGCGTGAGGATGCGATGCTTCTTGGAAAAGCGAGGTGACGAGCATTTGCGCGAAAAGTTCGCGCTCGACTTTGTGGAGGAACTTCCAGCCCATCCGCATCGCCAGTTCGCGCGGCTCGTGGAATTCGATGGCGATCATCAGGCCCAGGCCGCGCACTTCCTTGATCAGCGAATGACGTTCTTTTAGCGCGTTGAGCCGGCGAAGAAGTTCCGCGCCCTGATCGCGAGCGCGGTCGATGAGGTTGTTCGTCGTCGAGGACCTGGAGAGTGGCGAGGCCGCAGGCCATCGCGAGGTTGTTACGGCCGAAGGTCGAGGAATGGACGACGCAGCGATCGAGGCGGCTGAATGTTTTCTGATAGATGGCGCGGCGCGTGATGACCGCGCCAACGGGACGTAACCGCCGCTGAGTGATTTTGCGACGGTGATGATGTCGGGCTCCGAGATCCCAGTGCTCGAAAGCCCCACCAGCGGCCGGTGCGGCCGAGGCCGGTTTGCACTTCGTCGCAGATGAGCAGCGTGCCGTGTTCGCGGCAGAGGCCTGTGCGTGCGCGGTAGAAATTCCCGGCGGGAAAGTTCACGCCTTTGCCCTGCACGGGCTCCATGAGGCAGTGCGGCGACATCGCGGCGTCGCGAGCATTTTTCGAGCGCGGCGAGGTCACCCATTTTGATGCGCGCGCAGTTCTCGAGCAGCGGACCGAAGCCCTCGCGGAAACTCTCGTCGCCCATGACGGAAAGCGCGCCGTTCGAGAGGCCGTGGAAGGCTTTGTCGATCGAGACGAGTCCGCTGCGCCCGGTCGCTGCGCGGGCGAATTTGATCGCGCCTTCGAGCGATTCCGCGCCGGAGTTGCAGAAGAAGATTGCGTCGAGATGCGGCGGCGTTTTTTTCAGCAACGCCTCGGCGAGCAACCCGCTGAGGATCGAGCAATCCATCTGCACCATGTTTGGCAGATCCATGTCGAGCACGTCGCGGATGGCGTGCTGCACGGCGGGATGGTTGCGGCCGATGTTGAAGACGCTGTAGCCGCTGAGGAAGTCGAGGTAGTCGTGGCCGTCGCGGTCGAAGAGGTAGGCGCCTTGCGCGCGAGCGTAGACCTGATCGAATCCAATGATCCGCTGCACTTTGACCAGCGTCGGATTCAGGTGCCGCTCGTGCAGCGTGTAGTTTTCGCCGAGGCGTGAAGTGACGAGCTTTTTGAGATCGAGCGGCATAGGTCGGAAAAGGTAGCGCGTCCGCGGGACGGCGAAAGGGCCGCTAAGCCAGGTAACGGCTCGGCTGGTGGAAAAGGCCGCTGCGGTAATTGGCAGCCGTCGCGAGCGCGAGGAGCGGCCAGTTGTTCCGATACATGTCGTATTGCAAATAGAAGACGCGCGGAAATCCGGTGCCGGTGGTCTGCGGCTCGGGCCATGAACCGTCGCGGTTTTGCGTCCGCACGAGGTACTCGATGCCGCGCCGGATCGCCGCGCGTGTCGGGTTCGCGTCGCGGCGCACGAGACCCATGAGCGCCCACGCCGTCTGCGAGGGCGGTGCTGGCGCCTTTGCCTTTGAGCGTCGGGTCGTCGTAGCTGCGCGCACGTTTCGCCCCAGCCGCCGTCTTCGTTCTGGCAACTCTCGAGCCAGTCGCGCGCGCGCACGATCCAATCCTGCGCGCATGTCTTCGCCGATCGCGCGGAGACCGCGGAGCACCTGCCAGGTGCCGTAAATGTAGTTCACGCCCCAGCGGCCATACCACGAGCCGTCGGCTTCCTGCGTGTCGCGGAGATGCTGGAGCGCGCGCTGCACGCAGGTGCTGTCGCGGTCGAAGCCGATGTAGCCGAGCAGTTCCAGCATGCGCCCGGTGAGGTCGCTGCACGTCGGATCGAGGATGGCGTTGTGATCGGCGAAAGGGACGTCCTCGAGCCAGCGCTGCGTGACGTCCTTGTCGAAAGCCGCCCAGCCGCCGTCGCGGCACTGAAAGCTCAGCAGCCAGCGCAGCGCGCGCTCGAAAGACCTCGGCGCAGCTTGCCTCGTCGGACTCGGTCTTCGCGAGGCGCAGCGCCATCAGCACCATCATGGTGTCGTCGGTGTCGGGGTAATGGACGTTGTTGAACTCGAACGCCCAGCCGCTCGCTTCGTGGTGCGGATTCTTCACGCCACCAGTCGCCGCGCATCCGCACTTCTTTGCTCACGAGCCACTCGCGCGCCGCGGACGACCGCCGGGTGCGTCGGAGCTGACGCCGGATTCCAGCAGGGCGATCAGATTGATCGCCGTGTCCCAGACCGGCGAGAGGCACGGCTGGATGCGGAAATCCTGCGGGTCATCGACAAACAGCCCTTCGAAATCGCGCACCGCCTTTTGCAAAAGCGGATGATCCTCGGGATAGCCGAGCGTCTTCAGCGCGATGATCGCGTTCAGCATCGCGGGGAAGATCGCCGCGAGACCGTCGCTGCCTTCGCCCATCCGCTCGATCATCCAGGCCTCGGCCTTTTCGAGCGCGCGACTGGCGCAGCGGCTTATCCACGGCAGCACGCGGAGCTTCTTGAAGACCGCATCGACGCGCAGGAAGAAATTCCGCCACGTAAAGAAGCGCGCCGTCGCGAGTCGAGACCGAGATCCGTCTCTTCGAGGCCCGACGGGATAGAGCTCGTGCAGTTGCTTGTCCGGCGGGAAGCTGCCGCGTCGGCTTGAAGTGATTGATGATCGCCAGCGGGATCAGCATGGCCCGGCTCCACGACGACATTTCGTAGAGGTTGAAGAAGAACCACTTCGGGAAAAGCATGATCTCCACCGGAATGGTCGGCAGATACTGCCACGGGAACTGCCCGAGCAGCGCGAGATAGAGCTTCGCGTAAGTGTTCATCCGCGGGATGCCCGCCGAGGCGGAGGATCGTCGCGCGCGCCTCGCGCATCCACGGCTGACCCGGCGAGATGCCCGGCGAGTTTCAGCGCGAAGTAGGCCTTGACCGAGGCATTCACCTCGCTCGGTCCGCCCTCGTAGATATTCCAGCCGCCATCGGCAAGCTGCCGCCGGCGGATGTGCGCCACGCATTTATCCTGCAGCACCGGGTCCACCTTTCCGGACCAGTGCATGAAGAGCACGTAGTCGGCGCACAGCGTGCAATCGACGATCAGCTCGCCGACCCAGTAGCCCTCCGGGTGCTGCAGTCGCAGCAGGTTCTCCTGCGCGAGGCGGATGGCGTTTTGCAGGTTGCGATCCGGCTCACTGTGCCGCACCGCTCGGACTCCGTCGCGAGTCTGATCCATTACAAAAGCAAATTACGCGGCGGCGGGTTCGGCGGGAGCGGCGGCGGCGTTGGGTGGCGCGACTTTCTTGCCGGTCAGGTGCCCATTGCCGGAGCCCACGCCGGTGAAGGCCTCGACCAGGTGCCCGTTGCCCGACGGCGTCGGCTTCGCGGCGAAGTTGAACTTAATATTCTTCCACGTATCGCCGAACTTCGCGCCCTTCCCGAGCATCGCGCTCGGCTCGTAGCCGCAGTGCACCATGCAGTTCTCGCAGCGCACATCTTTGGCCACGCCATCGACCACCCCATACTTGTCCCAGTCCACATCATTCAAAAGCGCGCTGTAAGTCGGCCAATGCCCATCCGTCATCAGATAGCACGGGCCTTTCCAGCCGCGCACGTTCCGCGTCGGGATCGCCCATGCGCTGCACGTCAGATTCCGTTTGCCCGCGAGGAACTCCAGATAGATCGGCGTCCCGAACAGCGTGTATTGCTGACCCCACTTCTCGATGTGCTTGAACTTCTCCACCGTCATCGCGCGCGTCAGGAAAAAGTTCTCCGGCTGCAGATCGAGCCGCGTCACCATGTCCTTCTTCGCCGCGTCATACTCGTAGCCCGGCGAAATGGTGTGCCCATCCACCCCCAGCTCCGAGAGAAACTCGAACATCTGCTCGATCTCCTCCATGTCCGTCTCCTTGTAGATCGTCGTGTTCGTCGCCACCTGATAGCCGAGGATCTTCGCCATCCGCATCGCCAGCACGCACTCCTTAAAGACCCCCTCGCGCTCCACGATCAGATCATGCGTCCGCTCCAGCCCATCGAGATGCACGTTCCAATACATCCACATCGAAGGCCCGATCACCGGCTTCGTCGAATCCTTCGGCCCCTTCCGAATCTCCTCCACATCCTTGCTCGTGATCAGCTCCTCCGAGACCAGCCGCGCCAGCGTCTTCTCGAGAAAAGCCCCCTTCTTCGAAAACTCCACCGCCAGATACTCCCGCATCTTCTTCCGCATGAACATCGCGTTCGTGCAGATATAAACGATCCGCTTCTGCTCCAGCAGCCCCTCCACCAGCGCCTCGATCTGCGGATAAATCAGCGGCTCGCCCCCGCAGATCGAGATCATCGGCGCATTGCACTCCGCCGCCGCCCCCAGGCAATCCTCCAGCGGCATCACATCCTTGATCGACGTCGAATACTCCCGGATCCGCCCGCACCCCGTGCAGCTCAGATTGCACGTATGCAGCGGCTCCAGCTGCAGCACCGTGGCAAACTTCGGCGTCCGCTTGATCTTATGCCCGATGATGTAGGCGGCAATCTTGGCAGTCAGTGGCAGTGGGAATCGCATGAGATTTGGTGGTTTTTTGAGACAGAGAAAAGCAGCCCACTTCGGGCGGGACCTTCATTCCCCGGAGGCACGAGCTTCCGCGCGCGACTCTGGAAAAATCGCCGCGATCTTCCCGTCTCCCGCCACCCTGTCAAGCTCCCACTCCCGTTTCCCCGTCGACCGGGGCCCCGCCCGATGCCCTCCGCTCACGGCACGATCTTGCTCACCGGATCGCTCCACGGCCCCGGCCCCGCCGCGCCGATCCCCCGCACCCGGACCCATTGACGCGACCCGCTCGGCAGCCCCGCGATCGTCTTCGAAGACTTCGTCGACGGCACCTGATGCACCCACGACGCCGGATTATCGATCGTCGTCGTCGTCTGCACCTCATAGCTCCCCGCGCCCTCCTCCGGGTGCCACTGCAAATCCAGCTCCCCATCGTCATCACCCGCCGTCACCGTCAGCTCCGTGATCTTCGCCAGCTCGCCCACCGAAGTCGGCGCCGTATCCGCCAGATCCCACCCGAGCAGGATCAGCTGCTCCGGATTACCCCCCGTCGCCCCCTCGCTCGTGCTCGCCTCCGCATTCAAGCCCACCAACAGCGCATCCGCCTTCGCCCGCACCTGCTGCCGCAGCGCCGCGATCTCCACCTCCTTCTGCGAAAGCAAATCCGCCGCATCCTTCGCCGCCTCATAAAGAGCCGTCAACGCCGCCAAAGTCGGCGCCGGCGAAGGCAGCACCGTGGGATTGGCCGTGATGCCATCCACCACCTGCTTCGCCTTCGCGAGGCGCTGTGGGAGGGCGAGGCGGGACCAGTTGCGACGAATCTTAGCCATACGAGTAATCGGAGGGGTTGCTGGCTCGTCCGGCTCATCATAAGAAGCGTCCTCATCATACCGGACACCAGAGTCGAAGCGGGCCATAGGTTCTCCGGCTGCATACCCCACCGCCGGCAGTCGTGGCGAGAAAAAAAGAGCGTCCGTCGGACCACACCCGATCTCTGCGGAACAACGCCCCTCGCCCGCCGAGCAACGCCCTCCCCCCGGCAAACACGACCCTCCTCCCGCCGGACAGAGCCCTTCGTCCGTCGGACGAAGCCCCATGTCTCCCGGACGACGACCCTCTTCCGCCGGACGACGACCCATCTTCCGGCGGACGGAGCCCATCTTCCGGCGGACGACCCCCTCCGTCCGCCGAACAAAGGCCATCATTCGCCGTGCAAAGGCCCATGTTCACCGAACAAAGGCCATTGTTCGCCGTGCAAAGCCCATTGTTCGCCGAACAAAGGCCATTACACGGCTGAAACCGCCCATCATGGCTAAAGATAGCCAGTTTCCCCGGAGCTACGACAGGCCAGAAGCCCGTCTGCCCTCCCAGCCGGGACGGCTGCTTTCGGCTCCCTCGTTCCGGCTCCCTCGTTTCGGCTCCCTCGTTCCCAAACTCCGTTTGGGAACGCCCTGTTGGGGCGAAACTCCGTTTCGCAGCGGCTGGCCCGCCTCGCCGGACGCCCCGGGCAACAGAGTTGCCGGAGTCAGCCCGTTCCCAAACGGAGTTTGGGAACGAGGGGCAAAAGGGTTAGGCGTTTCCCTCGTTCCCAAACTCCGTTTGGGAACGCCCTGTTGGGGCGAAACTCCGTTTCGCAGCGGCCGGCCCCCCTCGCCCCACGCCCCGGGCAACAGAGTTGCCGGAGTCAGCCCGTTCCCAAACGGAGTTTGGGAACGAGGGGCAAAAACCACGCTTCGCAGCAGGCTCGGCACCGCCTCGCCGGACGTCCATGGGCGATAGGGTTGCACGGAGTCGGCGTGCCGTTCCCAAACGGAATTGCGAAGACGGGTCAAAACCCGGTGCTCTCACCTCACCTGCCAGACCTTCGGACAGCTTGGACGAGTGCGGCGTCGAGGCTGAATGGACTTGCTCCCGAACGCGCCATGTAGCTCGTAGATCGCGCAGGGAAACCGTCGAACATTGGTAGTAGGAGAGAACTGGGGGTTGGTGTCGACTGCGGCAGGAGCAGCGCGCTAGTCGATCCCATCGCGCCGTTCGATGCGTTCCGGTTCATCGCGCGGGTCCAGAGCGCGACCAACTCCTGCGTGTCGGAAGCGACTCGGGCACCACCGAATCGCTTAGCGTGGGTTGTCGTTGAGTCGCCGCTCTCGAATACCTCGCGAGTGAAGCGTCATCGAATCTGTCGGCGTCGGCCGGTTCGTGGCGGTCACCGCATCTGGCCCCGGCGGTCAGAGATGTCGAGGACGCAGTCTGCGGCGGATCGAAGCACGTAGCGAGATGTCTCCGAGGTCGCGAGTTAACCATAGACCCAGAGTGAAAAAAACTACGTGACGGTCGGGTGAAGCATCGTCCGATCGGATGCAGCAACGCTTTTGCGCTTTGTCGTCCGTGGTAGTCTTGCTAAGATTTAGCGGCGTGCGATGATGACGTCCCGATAACGGGTTGGCGTACGGAGCCGAGGATCGACGCGAGGAAGCTTCTTGCCGGTTGATTTCGGGAGCATTCGGAAGTTAGCTTGTTCATATTGACGTGCGCGAAGTACGCCTAACAGGAAGTAGGCGAAGAGGGAAGGAATGTGATGATCTTCGGAGGGAGGGACGAGACACTGAGCAGCCCGCCGCGCGCGGGCAATCCGCGCTTTCACGCTGAGGAGAACCGGGGCAAGGTGCGCCGCGCCCGATGACCGACATCCTTCTCACCACGATCAATGCGCGCTATATCCATGCGGCGTTTGGGCTGCGGTATCTGCGGGCGAATTTGGGGGAGCTGATGGGGCGCGCGGAGATCGTGGAGTTTGAGATCAATCAGCGGGCGCTCGAAATCGTGGAGGCGATCGTGGCGCGGGAGCCGCGGATCGTCGGGATGGGCGTTTATATCTGGAATGTGACGCTGGCGACGGAGGTGGTGGCGCTGCTGAAGCGCTTGCGGCCGGAGGTGGTGGTGATCCTCGGCGGGCCGGAGGTGAGCCACGAGACGGAGGGGCAGGAGATCGTGCGGCTGGCGGATCACGTGATCACGGGGGAGGCGGATGTGACGTTTGCCGAGGTGTGCCGGGCGCTGCTGGCGGGGAGCGGTCTGCCGAAGATCATCGTGGCGGAACTGCCGGCGCTGGAGGGGCTGGCGCTGCCGTACGAGCTTGTATCGCGAGGGCGATCTGGCGCACCGGGTCTTCTACGTGGAGGCGTCGCGCGGGTGTCCCGTTCACGTGCGAGTTCTGCCTGTCGTCGCTGGATGTGCCGGTGCGGGCGTTTGCGCTGGAGCCGTTCCTGGCGGCGATGGAGCGGCTGCTGGCGCGCGGGGCGCGGCAGTTCAAGTTCGTCGATCGCACGTTCAACCTGAATCTCAGAGCGAGCCGGGCGATCCTGGAGTTCTTCCTCGCGCGCTGGCAGCGAGGGGCTGTTCGTGCATTTCGAGATGGTGCCGGACCGGCTGCCGGAGGCGTTGCGCGAGGTGATCGCGAAGTTCCCGCCGGGCGCGCTGCAGTTCGAGGTGGGCATTCAGACGTTTGACGACGCGACTTCGCAGAACATCAGCCGCCGGCAGAACGTGGCGAAGCTGGAGGAGAATCTGCGCTTCCTCCGCGAGGACACCGGCGTTCACGTCCACGCCGACCTGATCGCGGGCTTGCCCGGCGAGGATCTGGCGAGCTTCGGGCGGGGCTTCGACCGGCTGGTCGCGCTCGGCCGCAGGAGATTCAGGTCGGCATTCTCAAGCGGCTGCGCGGCACGCCGATCGTGCGGCACGATACGCGAGTGGGGGATGGTCTACAGCCCGCAGCCGCCGTACGAGATTCTGCAGAACAAGCTGCTCGATTTCGCGACGATGCAGCGCCTGCGGCGGTTTGCGCGGTACTGGGATCTGATCGGGAACAGCGGGAACTTTGTCGAGACGACGCCGCTGCTCTGGGGCGAAGGCTCGGCGTTCCGGGGGCTGATGGCGTTTGCCGACTGGCTCGCCGCGAAGCTCGGCAAGCTGCACTCGATCGCGCTCGTGGCGCTCGCGGAGAATCTCTTCCTTTTCCTGACGACCGAAGCGCATCTCCCGCCGGAAGTCGTCCGCGCCGCGCTGGAACGCGACTGGCACGGCGGGGTGAAGCGCGAGCGTCTGCACTTCCTCGAGCCCGCGGAGGCCGCGGAGAAAGTGAGACCTTCCCGCGCCGCCCACCGCCCCGCGCGGCAGGAGCGACATCTCGCGCAGCGATAGCTCTGGCTCGCCAACGGCGGATCACGGGCGCAACTTCCTCTGGTCGCACGCGCGCACCGCGCTCGCCTCCCACGTTTTCCCACACACATGAACAATCCCCTTTGGTTTAAAGACGCCGTCATTTACGAGGTGCACGTCAAGGCCTTCTCCGACAGCAACGGCGACGGCATCGGCGACTTTCGCGGGCTGCTGAATCGGCTGACTATTTCGAGGATCTCGGCGTCACCGCGATCTGGCTGCTGCCCTTTTACCCCTCGCCGCTGCGGGATGACGGCTACGACATCGCCGATTACTACAACGTCAATCCCGAGCTACGGGACGATCGAGGATTTCCGCGCTTCCTCGACGGAGGCGCACGAGCGCGGGCTGCGGGTCATCACGGAGCTGGTGATCAATCACACCTCGGATCAGAACCCGTGGTTTCAGGCGGCCCGGCGCGCGCCGGCCGGCTCGCCGGAGCGCGACTTCTACGTCTGGAGCGATACGCCCGACGAAGTACCGCGAGGCGCGGATCATCTTCAAGGACTTCGAGCCCTCGAACTGGTCGTGGGATCCCGTGGCGAAGTCGTACTTCTGGCACCGCTTTTATTCTCATCAGCCGGATCTGAATTTCGACAATCCCGCGGTGCACGAGGCGGTCTTCGCGGTGCTCGATTTCTGGCTGGAGATGGGCGTGGACGGCCTGCGGCTCGATGCCGTGCCGTACCTCTACGAGCGCGAGGGGACGAACTGCGAAAACCTGCCGGAGACGCACGCGTTCCTGAAGAAAGCTGCGCGCGCACATCGACGAGAAGTTCGGCGACCGCATGCTGCTCGCCGAGGCCAACCAATGGCCGGAGGACGCCGCCGCCTACTTCGGCGACGGCGACGAGTGCCACATGAATTTCCACTTCCCGCTCATGCCGCGGCTCTTCATGTCGCTGCAGATGGAGGATCGCTTTCCGATCATCGACATCCTCGAGCAGACGCCGGCCATCCCGGCGAATTGCCAGTGGGCGACCTTTCTGCGGAATCACGACGAGCTGACGCTGGAGATGGTGACCGATGAGGAGCGCGACTACATGTACCGCGTCTATGCCGACGACCCGCGCGCGCGGATCAATCTCGGCATCCGCCGCCGGCTCGCGCCGCTGCTCGGCAACAATCGCCGCCGCATCGAGCTGATCAACGCGCTGCTCTTCTCGCTGCCCGGCACGCCGATCATCTACTACGGCGACGAGATCGGCATGGGCGACAACTTCTACCTCGGCGATCGCAACGGCGTGCGCACGCCGATGCAGTGGAGCGCCGGATCGCAACGCGCGGCTTTTCCAAGGCGCAATCCGCAGCAGCTCTATCTGCCGGCGATCATCGACCCGGAGTACCACTACGAGGCGGTGAACGTGGAGAATCAGCGGCGCAATCCGTCGTCGCTCTTCTGGTGGATGCGGCGGCTCATCGCGGAGCGCGAAGCGCTGCAGGCCTTTGGCCACGGGACGATCGAGTTTCTCACGCCGGACAACGCCAAGGTGCTCGCCTTCATCCGCCAGCACGAGGACGAGACGGTGCTGGTGGTGGCGAATCTCTCGCGCTTCACGCAGGTCGCGGAGCTCGACCTCTCGGAGTTCGCGGGGCGCGTGCCGATGGAGCTGTTCAGTTGCGGCGCCTTCCCGGAAATCCGCGCGGGCAAGACGGTCTTCACGTTCGGGCCGCACGATTTTTTCTGGTTCACGCTGCGCGCGAGAACGGATCGGGACGATCGCGGGGGTGGAGCGCGACATCCCGCTGCTGAGCACGGAGCCGGGCTGGAGCGACGCGCTGCGCACCGAACTCGAGGACGTGCTGCTGCCGGCGTACCTGCAGACGTGCCGGTGGTTTGGCGGGAAAGGGAAAGCGCTCCGCGAGCTGAAGGTCGCGCGCGAGGTGCCGATCAGTTCCGCGCCGGACGCCGCGCGCGTGCTGCTCGTCGAGGTCGCGTTCATCGAAGGAATGCCGGAGACGTATCTGCTGCCGCTGCAATTCAGCGAGGGCGAGGCCGCGGCTGAATTGCTGAAGGAATTTCCGCAAGCGGTCCTGCCAGAGCGAGCGGAGAGCGGACGCGCGTGCTGCACGATGCGGCCTGGGACGCGGATTTCCGACGCGCGCTTTTCGAAGCCATCGCCGGGGAAACCTCCGGCAGCGGGGCTGCACGGCTGGTCGCGAAACGCGGCGCGGGCTTCGACGATGCCGAGGCCGCGCGCCTGGCCACGGATTCGCGCGTGCTCAAAGCGGATCAATCGAACACCGCGATCGTCTACGGCTCGAGCTATCTGCTGAAGCTCTACCGCAAGATCGAGCGCGGTCCGAACCCCGACGCCGACGTGACGCGCTACCTCAGCGAAGTGCGCCAATTTCCCAACGTCCCCAGCTTCGGCGGCTCGATCGCGCTCGAAGATTCGGCGGGCTCAGCGGTGCTCGGCCTGATGGTCGGCTTCACACCGAACGAGGGCGATGGGTGGAGCCACGCGCTCGATTCCGTCGCGCGCTATTTCGATCGCGTCTTCGCCGCCGCGACTCCCGAAAGCCGCGTCGCGGGACAGCCGCCATCGATCGAATGCGACTCCGAGCATGTGCAGGATTTGATCGGAGGCGTTTATCCGGACCGCGCGCGGCAGCTCGGCCAGCGCACCGGCGAGTTGCATCTCGCGCTCGCCGCGGGCGCGGATACCGCCGGATTCGAGCCTGAGCCGTTCACCACGTTGTGGCAGCGTTCCCTTTACCAGGCGATGCGTGGTTCGATCGGCCGCACCTTCCGCGTGCTGCGTCAGCGGCTTCCTCACCTTCCCGAGAATGCGCGTGAGATCGCGAACTCCGTGCTCGCGGCGGAGGCCGAGCTGCTCACGCGGCAGGGGCGTTTGTTGACGCGGAAAATTCAGACGCTCAAGACGGTCGTCCACGGGGACTACCACCTCGGGCAGGTGCTGAACACCGGGAAGGATTTTGTGATCATTGATTTCGAAGGCGAACCGCGGCGCTCACTCGGCGAGCGGACGCTCAAGCGTTCACCGCTCATCGATGTCGCCGGCATGCTGCGCTCGTTCGATTACGTCGCGCACGTCGCCGTCTCGAATCGCCGCGAAGATGACGCGCGCTTCCTGCAGCCCTGGGCCGCGGCCTGGGTGCAGACGATCAGCGATGTCTTCCTCCGCGCTTACCTCGAGACCACCAAAGGCGCGCCCTTCATTCCCGATAACGAAGCCGATATGCATCTGCTGCTCGAGGCATTCATCCTCGATAAAGCGATCTACGAAGTCGGCTACGAGCTTGCCTACCGCCCCGAGTTCGCCGCCATCCCTCTGCGCGCTGTGCAGGAAATCCTGGACAAAGGAAGCGACTAGTTCCGAGCGTCAGACGAAGCTCAAGCGCTTGGCGCGTGAGCCGATCAGTCGGTGTTTGCAGAGCAATTCGCGGAACTTTTCGATGGCCGCTTTCTCTCGCGCGCCGAGTCCGAAGCGGATGTGCTCCGTGAGATACCGAAGCCGAAATTCCGCATCGAAATCAGGCACGCTCGCGACGATTTCCGGCCGGCGAGCAAGTCCGTCTTCCTGTAACGCGCGGAATGCTCCAGCGATCTCTGCGAGGTGGCCGAGGTCCGGCCGCAGCAGCCACAGCGCAAAGACGAACGGGAGACCCGTGCACCGTTTCCACTCCTCGCCGAGGTCGAGGAATTCCTCCGCTCCGGCATGGGCCCGGCGGAACTCGATTGCCTGATTTCCGATGAGCAACTGCGCGTCAGCGACGCCCGATTCACGTGCATCGATGAACTCCGGATGCAGCCCGTGAAACTCGGTGAGCAGGACTTTGAGCAGATTTACGGAAGTCAATGATGCCGGATCGAGGGCCACAGTTCTCACGTCCGCGAGCGGGCCACGGTGCGCGAGAAAGACGCTGAAAACCGGTCCGTCGCACGCGATGGCCACGCCATCCACGGCCGCATATTCCCGCGCGTCGAGCGCCTCGAAAATCGGGACGAGCCCCGCGTCAATGTCCCCCCTCGCGAGCATCCGCGCGAGCTCGGACGGATGATCGAAAATCACCTCGCCGTCGTAGCCGAAAATTAACGGCTGCGCGTTCAGATACTGCACACAACCGATGCGAAGCGCGTGCAGCGCAGACCAGCGGCTCACGCGAAAGCCAGTGCTGGAGCAGCCTCGCGGACGATGCGTCGATACCACGTGTCGCGTTGCATCGGCTCGCGACCGGCTTCACGAATTGCCTTTTCCATCGCTGCAATCGACTGCTGCTGTGGTGTGGTCGCGCCCGCCATGTGAAAGATCTTTTCCTCCGCGATCGTGCCGTGCAGGTCGTCGATGCCGTAATTCAACGCGACCGACGCCAACGGCAAACCGAGGCTGATCCAGTACGCGGTGATGTGGTCGAAGTTGTCCAAATAGATGCGGCTGATCGCGAGGTTCCGCAGGCACTCGTGCGCGGTCGCATGGGGCAGATGCTTGAGTTCCGGACGCGCGCCCTCGGGTTCAAAGGCGAAAGGGATGAAGCCCGTGAAGCCGCCAGTTTCATCCTGCAACTCCCGCAAACGGCGCAGATGATCCACGCGATCTGCTGCCGATTCGATGTGGCCGAAGAGCATGGTCGCGGTGCTGCGCATGCCGAGCTCATGCCAGGTCCGATGCACTTCGAGCCACTCTTCCGCACTCTCCTTTCCGCGGCAAATCTGCTCGCGAATCGCGGGCGCGAAGATCTCCGCGCCTCCGCCGGTGATCGCGCCGAGTCCTGATTCCCGCAGGGTTTCCAGCGTTTCCCGGATCGGTAACTTGAACACGCGCTCCGCAAGATGCCGGATTTCAATGGCGGTGAAGCACTTCAAAAAAAGCGCCGGATCAAGCGCGCGCAGCCGGGAGAGCAGCTCGAGATACCACTCCTTTTTCAACGTCGGGTGCAGCCCGCCGACCATGTGGACTTCGGTGATGCCGTTGGCCACACCGATGCGCACTTTCTCCACGATCTCATCGATGCTCAGCTCGAAGGCATGAGCCTCGCGCCGCTTCGCGCCGAACGCGCAGAACTGGCAGGAGAGCAGGCAGAGGTTCGAGTAGTTGACGTATTGGTTGTGGATGAACGTCGCGACGTTCCCGTTTTTTCGTTCGCGGATGACGTTGGCGATGACTCCGAGCGCGTTGAGTTCGTGCGTGGCGTAAAGGGCGAGTGCGTCATCGTCGGAGATGCGGTCGCCTGCGGAGACTTTCTCAAAAATCGGGCGCAACGATGGCGGGATGAGCTTGGCGGCGAGTGGCATCTGGAGCGCGAAGCTAGTGGCGGAGGTCTCGAATGCAAGGTGCCGCGCGGGAAGCGGACTCGCGGCGCGCTTGCTCTACGCCTCGCGTCGCTTCCATGATTCGGGCCCCCTCCGATGACCGAACCGCCGAACATTTTGCCCGAGTCACCGGATTCCGGCGCGCAGGATTTTCGCTGGATGGAGCTCGTGAAGCAGGGAGATACCGAGGCCTTTCGCGAACTCGTGGAAGCGCATCAGCACCGGGTGATCGGCGCGGTTGCGAAGATGCTTGGTGACGGCTCCAATGCCGAGGACGTCGCGCAGCAGGTCTTTGTGCGCGTGTGGCGGTCGGCGCCGCGCTACGAGCCGACGGCGAAGTTCACGACGTGGCTTTTCAAGATCACGCGCAATCTCGTGTTCAACGAGATGCGGCGCCGCAAAAGGCATCCGGTGCAATCGATCGATGCGGTCGCGGAACCCGGCGATCAGCCGATGCAGCACGAGGATGTCAGGGCCAAGGCGCCGGACACCAAAATGCTCGACGACGAAATGCAGGCGGCGATCCAGGAGGCAATTGAACAACTCCCGGAGACGCAGCGGATGGCAATTGTCCTTCGGCGCTACGACGAATTTTCGTACGAGGAGATCGGAGAGATTCTCGATCTGTCGGTGCCTGCGGTGAAGAGCGTGCTTTTCCGCGCGCGCACGGATTTACGGGAACGATTGAAACGCTACCTCGACGCGTGATGGTGTTTCGTCGCAGGTAAAAAGTGCGCGAGTTTCGGGAAGCTCAGCGCATCGGATCGCACGCGATCTTCACGATCTCGGCGAAGCCGCGCGCGTCGAGACTCGCGCCGCCGACGAGCGCGCCGTCGATGTCCGGCTGCGCCATCAGTTCCGCGGTGTTCGCCGGCTTCACGCTGCCGCCGTATTGGATGCGAATCTTTTCCGCAGTCGCGGCGTCGGAGATCTCGGCAACGGTTTTGCGGATGAATGCATGCGCTTCCTGCGCCTGCTGCGGGCGTTGCAGTGCGGCCCGTGCCAATGGCCCAGACGGGTTCGTAGGCGAGCACCAAATCGCCGAGTTCTTTCGCGCCGAAGCCGGCGAGGCTGCCGCGAAGCTGTGTCTCCGAGCACTTCCTCGACCTGCCCGGCGTCGCGCTGCTCCAGCGTTTCGCCGATGCAGACGATCGGTTTCAGCGAGGCTTCGAGGGCAGCGCGGACCTTTTTGTTGACGATCGCATCCGTCTCGCCGAAGAGCGCGCGTCGCTCGCTGTGGCCGAGCATGACGTAGCGCACGAAAAGTTCGCGCAGCATCGTGCGCGCTGATCTCGCCGGTGAAGGCGCCCGGCTTTTCCCAGTGCATGTTCTGCGCGCCGAGCTTCACGTTCTGGCACATTGCCGAGCCGCTCTGAGACGTGCGAGAGCGCGGTGAAGGGCGGGCAGATGACGATGTCGACGCGCTTCTCTTCGCCGATCTCGAGCAGGAATGTTTCGAGGAAGGAATCCGACTCGCCGAGTGTCGTGTTCATCTTCCAGTTGGCCGCGATGATTTTTTTACGCATGGGAATTTCTATTTCTCCGAGAGAGCCGCGACTCCGGGGAGCACTTTGCCCTCGAGCAATTCCAGCGACGCGCCGCCGCCGGTCGAGATGAAGGTCATTTGGTCCGCGAGACCGAATTGCTTTACCGCGGTGACGGAGTCGCCGCCTCCGATGATCGACACGGCGTTTTTATTCGCGGCGACCGCTTCCGCGAGGCCTCGCGTGCCTTTCGCAAAAGGCGCGAGTTCGAAAACACCCACCGGCCCATTCCACAAAATCGTCTTGGCCTCCGCGATTTCCTTGCTGAAAAGCTCGATCGTTTTTGGGCCGATATCGACGGCCTCGTGATCGGCAGAAATGCCGGTGTGCGGTCGAATGAACCTCCGTCGCGCGCGGCGTTGCATTCGCGCTGAACTCGGTCGTCTCCAGATTGTCAACGGGCAGCAGGAATTTGATGCCACGGGATTTCGCAAGCTCCAGCAGTTCCAAGGCGAGGTCGAGTTTGTCGGCTTCCACGCGGCTCTTTCCGGTCGGAATCCCCTGCGCCTTGAAGAACGTGTAGGCCATCGCGCCGCCGATCAGAAATGTGTCGGCTTTTTGCATCAGCGCTTTGATCACGCCGATCTTGTCCGAGACCTTCGATCCGCCGAGGATGACCAAAAACGGCTTCCCCGGCTTTTCGAGCTCACCTTGGAGATACTTGAGCTCCTTTTCCATCAGCAGTCCCATCGCGGATTGCCCAAGGAATTTGGCAATGCCCGCGGTTGAGGCGTGCGCGCGGTGCGCCGCCCCAAACGCGTCGTTCACAAAGATGTCGCCCAGCTTGCGCAAGCTCCTCCGCGAAGGCCGGATCGTTCGCCTCTTCCCCCGCGTGGAAGCGGACATTCTCCAGCAGCGCGACGTCCCCTGGCTGCATGTGCGCGATGATTTTCTCGGGAATCTCACCGATCGTATCGTGGCTGAAAATCACCGGATGCTCGATGAGCGTGTGCAGGTGATCGGCGATGGGACGCAGTGAGTATTTGGCATTTGGCGCGCCTTTCGGGCGTCCGAAGTGGGCCATCAAAATGACCTTCGCGCCCTTTTCGCGCAGCAGTTCGATCGTCGGCAAGCTCTCGCGCATCCGCGTATCGTCGGTGATGCGAACGTGGTCGTTTTCATCCTCGACGGGGACGTTGAAATCGACGCGCACGAGGACGCGTTTTCCGGAGACATCGAGATCGCGAACGGAAAGTTTGGACATAAAAATGAGGGGGAAAGAAAGCGCGCGCGAGCTGGGAAAGACAAGCACTTTGGGCCGCAAACCCGCTACTCGCGAAGATCGCTCGACCCGGATAGTCCGAGTTGCCGGCGCGCGTAGGTCGGGATGAATTGAAAGATTCCCAGCGCGCTGAGGACGAAGAAATCGAGGCGATAAGCCGGGAAGACAAAGAGCCCGAGAAACGTGACCGATTCCGCCAAGGCGATGCCGGCGATCATTGTGACGAGCAGCTTCTGCGCATCGTGCATGCGGGGCAGCACGATCCAGCGGAGAGCAGAGCTGATGAAAATCATCGTGCCGGCAATCAGCCACGGAGTCCGAGTCTCGGTGCCGATCGGCGCAGGCGCGGAATTCTGCCCGAGGAACGTGTAGAAAAAGAAAATCCCGACTGTGAACGACGCCCACAGCACCCACATGATCACGAGATTTGCCACGGTTGGAATTGGCTTCGAATCCATGCGGAGTTGGTAGCAGAGCTCTGGGAACCCGTCGAGTCACGGCGGGGCGCCGCCTGTCCGAGACAAAACGCCCGCCATCGTTGCCGATGGCGGGCGTTGAAAAGGAGCGCTTTCGCGGAGCGGAAAAAAGCTTACTTGCTCGCAATGAACCGAACGAGGTCCACGCAGCGGTTACTGTAGCCCCACTCATTGTCATACCAGCTGATCAACTTGAAGAAATTCGCATTCAGGCCGATGCCCGAGCCGGCGTCGAAGATGGACGAGCGCGGGTCGTGGATGAAGTCGCTCGAGACGACCTCATCTGTGGTGTAGCCGAGGATGCCTTTCATGTAGGTCTCGCTTGCTTTCTTCATCGCGGCGCAGATTTCTTCGTAGCTGGTGGCCTTAGCCGTTTTCACCGTGAGATCGACCACGCTGACCGTTGGCGTCGGAACGCGGAAGGACATGCCAGTGAGTTTCCCCTTCACCTCTGGGATCGCGAGCCCGACGGCGCGTGCGGCTCCGGTGCCGGACGGGATGATGTTAATCGCGGCGCTGCGACCGCCTTTCCAATCCTTCTTGCTCGGGCCGTCGACGGTCTTCTGCGTGGCGGTGTAGCTGTGCACGGTCGTCATGAGACCTTCCTCGACGCCAAAGCCTTCTTTCAACAGGACGTGCACGACCGGTGCGAGGCAGTTCGTGGTGCAGCTCGCATTCGAGATTATGTGGTGGTTCGCCGCGTCGTATTTCTCGTGGTTCACGCCCATGACGATCGTGATGTCCTCGTCTTTCGCAGGTGCGGAAATGATCACTTTTTTCGCGCCGGCTGTGATGTGACCCTTCGCTTTCGCGCCTTCGGTAAAGAGTCCGGTGGACTCGATGACGACATCGACACCGAGGTCTTTCCACGGCAGCGCCGCTGGGCCTTCCTTCACCGCGAGACACTTGATTTTATGACCATCAACCACCAGCACGTCGTCTTCGGCGACATCCGGGCTGCTCTTTTCGCTGCGGACTTCTCCGGGATACTTGCCCTGCGTGGAGTCATATTTCACGAGGTAGGCGAGGTTGTCCGCCGGAACGAGATCGTTGACGGCGACGACGTCGATTTCTTTGCCGAGAAGGCCTTGGTCGCAGATTGCGCGAAATACGAGGCGGCCGATGCGCCCGAAGCCGTTGATGCCGATTTTAATCATGGAGTAGTGGATTTCTTGTTGAAAATGAAGCCGCGTAATAAATCGGCGGTCTTCCGGAGCGTCAATGATCATTCCCAGTCGATCGCCCGGGAATCAGCTCCCGTGGCCCGTTTCCGGCTAAACCAACGACACATGCCCGCATCAACAAGCATCCGTTTGACCTTCCGAAGAAGCGCACTACGCTCGCGCGCAGAATTCCCCGAGATGCGCCGATTTTTCCTGCCGCTTGCCATTCTCACCCTCTTGTTCGTCTCCGCGAATGCTTTCGCCCAGGAGTCGCTGTTCGAGAAGAAGACCGCGCGCACGCTGACAAAGGCGGAGCAACAGCGTTTCGGCCCGCAGTCTTCCGGGATCAAATACGACGCCCGGATGCGGCGGGCAGCGGAAATCGCGATGCGCCGCGCGCAACCGAAGATGACCTGGTATTGCTGGCGATACGTGAAAGATGCGCTGCTCCGTGCGGGGCTCGTTTCTTCACGCCCGACCAGTGCCTACGCGAAACAGGCTGGCACGGAGTTGGTGCGCAAATATGGTTTTCGCAAACTCAACGTCTCTGATCCGCGGCGGGCACCGGTCGGCGCCGTCGTCGTTTATGGCGGTAACGATGCAGGCCATGTCGAACTCCGGACCGCAACCGGCTTTGTGAGCGATTTTTGGTCGCCGACGCCTTACCCAAGACCACTGGTCGGAGTGTTCGTAAAATCCTCCTAACTTGCCAGCCTGACGCTGGAGATCTACTAGAAGGCGATTCCGAACGTGAAGTGAAACGCGCCGATGGCTTCCTTCTCGCGAGGGCTCGGATTAATGCCAACGTCGAGTCGGAGCGGTCCAATCGGCAGCGCGTAACGGACGCCGACGCCGACGCCGAAGCGCATGTCTCCCACGCCCGCGTCGCTGGAGGTCGCGATTAAATTGCCCGCATCGGCGAACACCGCGCCCTGTAGCTGCCCGTAGAGCGGGAAGGTCAATTCGGCATTGAAAACGGTGAACGCCTGACCGCCGACGGGATTGCCGTGACGATCGAATGGCCCAAGGCGACGCTCGCGAAAACTGCGCACCGTTGTCGCACCGCCGTTGAAGTATCGCTCGTCAATCGGCACTTCCGTAAATGGCAAAATCAGCCCGCCGCGTGCGCCGAGCGCGAGCATCACTTTCTCGCTGAGAGGCAGATAGTAGCTCCCGCGCACCGTCGCCCGACCAAACGCTACGCTATTGGAAAGCGCGCTCACGTCGAGTGCCGTGTTGATGACCCAACCGCGCCTCGGTGTGACCGGTGTCGGGTCGCGAAAATCGAAGTTCTGCGTGAGTCCGAGCGTGCTGATGACGTAGCTCGGCGGGCCGAGCAATTCCGGCACGATGAACGACTCCGTGATCGTCACTTGCTTCACTTGCAGGAAGACACCGAGTTCGATGTTTTTTGTCAGTTTCCGCAAAATATCCGCGCGCAATCCGAACTCGCGCTTGGAGTAACCGACCTCGTCGCGGCTTTGCGCAAAGAGCCGCGCGCGGAGCGAATTCTCACCGTCGAAGAGCCAGGGATCGACGTAAAGTAATTCGCCCTTCGAGCCGCGCTGCGAGAAATCGATGTCGAAACTCAGCGGTCTCCCATGGCCTCTAAAATCACGATCACCGAGGCGCAGCCCGGCGGAAACCCCGTCGTACGAGCCCGCACCGAGGGCGAATCCGAGTTCTTTCGCCTTCGCTTCCTCGACCGTGAGATCAAGCCGGATGGTGTCGTCTTCCTGTGGCACGGAATTAACCCGCAGCGATTTGAAAAGCCCGGTTCGCAGCAGCTCGCGATACTTCTCGTCCAGCTTGGCCGGGCTGTAGATCTCGCCTTTTAGCGGCGCAAAACGCTTCGGTAGAAAGCCCTGCTGCAGCCGGTCGAGCCCCTGCACGGTGACGCCGTTGAACCGGAACAACTGATGCGGCGTCGCTGTGAATACGACGGCGACCCGTCCGCGCACCGCCTGTTTTGGGTCGCCCGTTGCATCGACCGTTGCCGTGTAGTAGCCGTGCGATTTGTAGAAAAATTGGAGGTTCCGCTCCATCGTCGACATCCGCTGCGGCGTGAATGGCTGGTCGAGTTTTTCGCCGAGTCCCTTGATTAATTGATCGCGCGAAAAGATCGGGTTCCCCTCGAATCGCACGTTGCCAAAGGTGTAGCGTTGGCCCTCCTGGATCGTCACTGCGACATCCGCGTGCGTGCCGTCGCTCGAGAGATCGATCTTCGCCGGATCGATCACCGCATCAAGAAACCCCTCCGATTCATACAGGCCGCGCACTCGCTCCGCTCCGCTTTGCACGTCTCCCTCGACAAACGGAAACGTGTTTGCCTTCTCAGCGAGTCGCTCCTCCGTTGCGCCGATCATGTAGTCGAAAAGCGTGCTTTCCGCGACCGCACGATTGCCGCGAAAAGTGACTTTTCGCAAATAGGCGCGCGGACCTTCGTCGATGCGCAGGACGACGAAACTGCCGCGGATTTCGTAATTCACCTCGACTTTGGCGAAGCCGTTTTTGCGGTAGAAAACGGCGAGGTAATAAGCCGTATCGTCGGCGCGCGCCTTGGTCAGTCCGCGCTCCTTGATCTCGCGGCTCGACTCGGTCAGCGGCTCGCGCAGCTCTTCGGCGGTAAAGCTGCGATTGCCGATGAATTCAACATTCCCAGCCGACTCGCCGGACAACGGCTCCTGCGTCAGGTCCTTTTTGACTTTGCGAAAAGGCCACAGCGCCGGTGCCTCCGCGACGAGCGCCAGAAACAAAAGCAGTCCTGCTCCCTTGCGCAGGGTTGGTCGAAGAAAACGGCTCATCGGTAGCGCAGCAAATATTTTACGCGGCCGGTAAAACCACCCGCGACATCGATTTCGCCGATCAGATAGAGCTGGTCGCCGAGCTTGAACGAAGCGGTCACTTCCTGACGTCCTGTCTGCGTGTCGGTCGCGCCGACATCGAAGCTGAAGCGGTCGAACAGCGTCTCCTCCTCGGTCGGCTCCTTCTTCTTGAAAATCTTTCGGTAAAGCTGCTGGAAGACGAGGACGACCGCGCGTCCTGCGAGGACGTCGGGATTTCCGGTGAGCTCCGATGCCGTCGCGCCTGTTGCGAGGAGCGAGACGATATCCGCCTGCGCGAGCGGGGGCTCGCTTGTGAGGGTGACCTGTGGATCACTGGCGCTGCCGGAGATGTAGGCGTCGATGCGGTAATTTCGCATCGTCGATTCCGCCTGGAGATCGAGCGTCGGTTGGAACGGCGCATCCTTCGTAAAATAGACAAAGCCGCGCGTGACGCTGAGCTTGCTGAATGGCAGCGAGGCGAGGAAATCTTCGACCCGCACGCTGCCCTCCAAGTAAGGCTCCAAGCCGGTTCCTGCGAGTTTCAAATCCACGGCAGCGGAGCCGTTCGCGAGATTCCCGCGAATCCGAAACGGATCATCGGTCTTCGTCTTGATCGCGATGTCGAATGTCCAGTCGCGGAGCGGCGGCTGGTCAAAAGAGACGGTTTTCGGCCCTTCCACCGCCCGCGGTTTCAGCTTCGGTTTTGGCCGCCCCGGCAGGCTGATGGGCAGGATGTCGATGTCACGAAAGAATCGACTGTTCGTGATGTAAACGGTCCCCGTCGCGTTGGCGGCGGCGAGCGGGCCTGCGAGTTTCAGGTCGGTGTCGGCGCGGACCGTGACCGAGTCGTTGCGCACCGCGAGCACGTCTTTTGCGATGAGCTTCAAGTCGAAAACCGGCTCGGTGATTTTCGGGAATTTTAATGTGCCTCCGAGATTGAAAGTGCCGCCACCGATCTCTCCGCGGAAGGTTTTAAAGGTGAGAGTATCCCCCGCGAAAGCGAGATCCGCTCGAAAGCCGCCGATGGCTGGCACTGCTTCGTTCGCGAGCCTTGCCGAAGTGATTTTCACGTTCGCCGATCCGTTCAATTCCGGCTTCCCGACGGTGCCACCGGCATGCACGTCGATCCCGAGATTTCCGTCAATCCGCCGCACTGCTGCCGCGAGTTTTGGCACGATGGCCAGCGAAGTGGGCGGCAATTTAATCGTCACGTCGATCGGGAGATTCGGGTCGAGTTTCTTGGCCTGCAGCGTCGCATCGAGGTCGAGGGGAACGTGGCCCTTGATCGTGAGCGGCTGGATTTGCGGCTGCCGCAGCGTGGTGTCGAGCGTCAGTTCTTTTTGCGAGTAGTGAACGGCGAGATCAAGCTCCGCCGGTTCGAACTGTGCGGCCGCGCTCGACTTCAGTTTGTGGCCGAGAACTTTCAGATGGGCGGTCGGTTGCAGCGCGGTTCCACCCGCAACAAAGCTGGCCGTGAATGTGCCGCTCATCGGCACCGTTTGTCCGAAGCTTTTCAGCAGTTCCTCGATGTCGAGATCCTTGCTGTTGAGATTCACGGCGAGTCGCTGATCGAGGGGCACGGGTGCCTTGAGATCGGACAAATCGAGCGGAACGATGATGAAGCCCGTCAGCACCGGGAGGTTCTTTTGCGCGAGCGCGATATCGCGAAAACGCAGCTTGCCTTCGCGGATCTCGAGCGCGCCGGTGAGGCTGGTTGGCCCGACCACCACCTTGAATTCGGACGACTGTGCGAAACCCGGTCCGTAGAGGCCAGCGAGCTTGAATTCACTCAGATCGAATTTGCCGTATCCGGCCTGAGTTACGCTGAGGCTCAACTCACCGGTGTGCACTGCCGGAGCTGTGGCAACCTTGATTTCGGGTGGTTCGCTCTTTCCGTTCCAGTCGATTTGCACCGCACCTTTGATTGGCTCGGAAATGTCAAATACGGCGAGCAATGGCTGGAAGATCGCGAGGTTTTGGATGCTGACGATGCCGCCGCCTTCGTAAAGAAATGGCGCCTGCGTGCCCACTTTACCGCTGAGCGCAATCTGGTCGGTAGAGCTAAGCTGCAACGCAAATGTTTCGATCGTTGCGACGTTGTCGGCGACGGAAACTTTCACCGCCAGCGGGCCGGTCTTGAAATCGCCAAGTTGAAACTCGCCACCGTCGAGGCGCACGCTTCCGGTGAGGTTTCCGCCGATCATTTTCGCGCTGCCATCGCCATCGAGGTGCCCGCTGAGAATCTTGTCTTTCACCGCGATACCGAAGTCATCAAGCCGCGGAGCCTTGATCGCAAACTGCGCATCGATCGGCGCAGCGGCGGCCTTGCTCAGATCTTCCGGCACGCGGTAGGTGCCGCTCGCTGAAACCGAATTTTCCGCGCGAACCAGCGAGAAAGTTTTGAGCGTGACGAGATCGCCATGCGCGAGGACGTCAAGGCTCGCGGAGTCCGCGTTGAAGGTCTGGAATCGCAGCTTCGCAATCTCGGCAGTAACTTTTCCGTCGAGGTTCTCGATTGCTGTGCGCGCGGTGTCTCCGAGCGTGGTCGAACCTTTGATCTGAAGCTTCACAGTGCCGACGCCGAGCTGTTTGTTTTCGATGCCGCTGGCGGTGAGGGCGAGGTCGGTGGTGACATGCTTTTCGTGATACGAGATCCTGCCGCCGCCGGTCGCAGTGCCGGTCAGAGGCTCCGGCATCGTCGCGGTGAACGCCGCCAAATCCGGCGCTTCGATCTCCACCTTGGCATCCACGGCGCTCTGCTGAAAATCATTCACCGACGCCGGCAGTGCAGCCGTCGCGGTGAGCGCGATGCGATTTTTGCCGATCGTCACGTTTCCTGCGGTGAGCTCGGCTGTTCCCTTTTTAAAAGTCGCGGTCGTCTCAAAAACATCGATCTGCATCGTGCCCGTCTTTATCGCTTCGACGCGGACGGTCGCGCCGCCATCCCATGTCTGCGGCAACTCCGGTTCGCCGGTAAAATTCACCGACAACTTCGCGAGCCTTTCCACCGGCACGGGTGGCGCGTGGAAGTAAGCGGCGGCTTCCGCGACCGAAACATTCGCCGCCTCAATCGTAAGATGTGTGTCGTAGCTGTTGTCGAGATTCTTACCCTTCTTCTTGAGCTCGCTGCCTGCCAGCGAGAGTGCAGCGGTGCCGCCGAAAAGATGGGCGTGCAGTGTCATGCTGCCCTTGTTTTGCGCGCGCTGGGAGGCGTCGAAGTTCACCTCGTCGAGGACGATTTCGGGCGAAAGCGCGAGTCCGCGGATGTATAGATTCCGCCCGGCATAGCTCGTTTCAGCGGCGATATTTTCCCAGGGTGGCAGCTTGGGCACCTGAATCTTCGAGATCTTGAAAAAGCCCGTCTTCTCGGGATCGAGGAGGATGTCAAGGCCGCGCACGGCGGTGTCGCCGCCTTCGGTGTGAATCACGATGCTGAAGTTGTCGATGCGGACGCGGTCGGCGTAGGCGGCAGGCTGCGCAAGGAGGTTGTTGAGGTCCTGCGCGAGTGACTTTTTCTGCTGCTTCTCCTTTTCGTCCTTGCTCGGCTGCGCGATGAAAATGAGGTCGGCGTTTTTGATTTCATAGCTGCGCAAAAATTCGCCGACGCCTTTTTTTGCGAGCGTGATGAGGCTGTAGTCGAGCCGGATGTGTTCGATGTCGATGCGCTCGACGGGCGAGTCACCCGTGCCGTTGGGCCGTGCGCGGATGCCATCGACGACGAGATTAGTGAAGATGCTCCCCGATAGATGGAGATTGACTGTGAGGTGCTGTCGCGCGGCCACTTTGATCACGACGAGGCGGACGATGGTGTGAAAAAGTGGCCGGTGGAAAATGGCCACGCAGACGAACAGTCCGAGGAGCGACCAGAGCACCCGTCGTAGCCAGCGCCGGCGTGGGGTCGTTTTTTTTGGGGTCTGAATTGGCTTCGGAGCGGGCTCCGCGGGTTCCGTCATTTGGCGGCGTAGGCTAAGCGTTCACGAGGCGGCTGCAAGGTTGGCAGCGCGAGGCGCACACCCTACTTTCGGCTCGATGAACGCCCTGAATCGCATTTGGCCGCCAGTGTGGCGGTTGACCAAAAACGCCGCGGCGGTGCTTTGGCGCGCGATCAAGAAATATGACGAAACGGACGGCGAACAACGCGCCGCGTCCTTTGCGTATTACGCCTTTTTCGCGCTCTTCCCACTGCTGGTCCTGCTCATCACGCTCGGCTCGATGTTCCTCGGAAATCAGACCGCTGCTTCCGACACGATCATTGATCAACTGAAGCACTATCTGCCGGGAAACGTCGAAGTTGGCGACGCGCTGGTCGGCACGATCCATGGTGCGGTGAAATCGCGCAGTCAGGCGGGCGTGATCGCTTTCGGCGTGCTCGCCTGGAGTTCGCTCCGCTTTTTCCAGAGCCTCGTCCACGGCGTGAATCGCGCATGGGGAACGAAGGAATACTCGTGGTGGCGCCTGCCGATCAAAAATCTGCTGATGGTCGCCATCCTCGCGAGCGCGCTGCTGTTCGGGATCGTGCTGCCGACTATCGTCGACCAAATTCGCGACCTCTATTGGAAGAATTCCTGGCAGTTCGGACTCGATTTCAAATTCATGGGCGAGGTCTTCCGGGTGTTGCGGCTGCTCGTTTCGCCGCTGGTGCTCTACTACGGCTTCACCATGTTTTACAAATTCGCGCCACGCCGGCGGACGACATTCGGTGAGGTCTGGCTCTCCTCGCTCTTCGTGACGATCGGGCTGGGCGTGGTGCAGTGGCTCTTCGCGCTCTACATTCAGAACTTTGCCAACTTCAACAAACTCTACGGAACCTTCGGAAGCGTCATTGCGCTGCTGATGTGGATCTATCTCTCCGGGGCGATTATCATCCTCGGCGGCTGCCTCTGCGCCGCGCGCTACGAGATCAAAATGCAACTTAGCGATCAGGCAGTGCCGAACCGTGAGGACTGATTTTTTCAGCGCGCAACAGCGGCTGCCGGGGGCGAGGATGAGGCTTCACAGTGCGGTGGTATTCGGCGAGGGCGGTGCCGTCGGCGTTGGGGGAGGCTGCAATCGGAGCAGGCGACCACCATTTCAGGAGGCGCCAGGTGCGTCGGAACTATCGCAGGGCGGCAACGAAATAAACGAAGCCGGCGACGCAGATGACGCCAGAGCCGGCGCGGAGCGCGGGATGGAAAAGGCGGGTCTCGGCGGGCGCGGTAGACGTCACTGGACGCCAGATTTTTAACCCGGCAAAGAGGGGTAGAACGACGGCTTGGTGGCCGAGTTCGACGCCGACGCTGAACGCGATGATGGCCGTGGCGACCGCCACGCCGGGCAGTCCGGCCATAGTTTCGAGTAAGCCGCCGGCGAACCCGAGGCCGTGGAAGAGCCCGAAGCCGAAGGCGATGGCGAGACGTCCGGTGCCGCGGCTGTTCTCGGGCCAGAGAAGGTTCTGCAGCGCGACGACGACGATACTGGCGGCGATCATCGGCTCGACGATCTGGCTTGGGAGGCGGACGAGGTTCAGAACCGAAAGCGTGAGGGTGAGTGTGTGCGCGAGGGTGAAGGCGGTGACGACGCGGATGAGGTCGCCGAACGTGACGACGGCGAGGACGAGCGCGGCCATAAAAAGCAGGTGATCGTAGCCGGTCAGGATGTGCATGACGCCGTGCCAGAGGTAAGCTTTGGCCAGCGCCATCGGGTTGAGACGCGGCGCGGGGCTGGCCGTTGGGGAGGCGTTGAGGGGGAGTTCGAGTGGCTGTTGCGAGGTGAGGAGGAGGCCGTCGCTGCCGTCGCCATTTTGGGTCGTGAAGCTGACGACGTAGCTGGCTTCCCATCGATTGCCGGGCGCGAATTCGATTTCGTTCAGCACGTCTTCGCTGATTTTTAGCAGCGCCGGATGCGGCTTTTTCGGGTCGAGCGGATATTCGAAATCATACGAGATGCGCGCGGCAGAGGTGGTGTTGACGGGCGGTGTGACGCCGACGAGCCGGCCAGTCAACGGGACGCCATCGGCTGCGAGATGAACGTGCTCGAGCATGTAGGCGCCGTGATTTTTCCACAAATCCGGGAGACCCTCGGACTCCGGCGGCGCGCTGGTGCCGAAGACGGCAGCGACGAAGGCCTGCTCGTTGGCAACGCGCGCGTGCAGCATGATTTTGTCGGACTGCACGGTGAGTTCCATCGCGCCTTGGGCGACAGGGTGCGCCCTGGCATTTGCGATGCCGAGGAGCGAAGCGAGGACGGCGAAGAGGAAGCGATTCATGAAGCACGCGATGCGGACGCGGCGTCGGTACATGAAAAGCCGCGCCGACTGCGAGGCAATCGGCGCGGCGTTTTAAGGCTTAGTTCCTGGTGGTATCGACGTCGTTCGTATTGGCGAGCGGCTGATGCGCCGCGCCAAGATACGGGAAGGACATCGCGGGAGCCCGGTCATTTGCATCCACGCCATCGCCGACGGGACTGCCAACGACGATCGTGAGCAACGTGTCTACGACGTCGTCGCTCAGCGTCCGCCCGTTGGGGAAGCCACTCGGGATCGTTGTATCCAGCTTGAGCAAATCGCCCTGTAACACCGCTACGGCAGCCAGGGTGCCTTGGCTGCTGACTCCAAGACCGTCGAATGGCCCGCCTCCGACGCCAAGATTGTTCAGAACGTCGAGGATCCCGGGCTGGCTGGACGAGTGCCGCGTCGCCGGAGTCGGCAGGGCGAAGCGCAGCGAAGCGTCGTCTTTCGCCGTTGCGACGTTGTATTCGTTTTTGCGGACCGCGGGAATCAGAACCACATTGACGGCAGGATTGCCTTCCCGGTCGATGGTCTTGAACGCTCCGGACCCCTTGATCTCGCCAGTTTTCGTCGGGGATTGGACGGTATGCCGCTGTGTGACAAAGTCGACGCCGACAAATTTTCCGGCATCGGCAACGCTTCGGCCCGAGGCCACACTCCGGAGCATCGCGGTGGGGATCTTCAATGCGATGCTCAGCACATTATACCCAGCGAACGTATCGCGCCCTCGAGAAAACACCGTCCCGTCCGCCTGGCCGGCCCGCACGCTCTGAATGAAGGCGGCGAAGGCTGGGATGTCGAAAAAGAAGGGATCGTCCGTTTCGCCCGCAGCGAACTGAATGCCCGTGCTCCCGACTGGCGACACGATGAGCGGATTGGTGCTGGGAGAGAGTTGCAGATTCGGGTTCGTGACTTCGACGTCGAAGATCGTGCGCTTATCGATGTCCGGGAAGCCGATGAACTGAAGGTGTGCTGTCTGCGCGATCGGCACTTGAAGCGCTTCTGCGCCCGCTGGGCCGGGTTCGGCAGTGCGCGGCGAGAAGGTGACATCAATGAACTTATCGGGCTTGATGCTGTTAACGTATTTTTTGATCGCCGCATTTTTTTGCGACTTTACCGCATTCGTATCCGCGGGATCGGGATTGGGCGGACGATCCTGGTTAACGTGTTTGTTATAAATCTCGAACCGATAACGGACGACTGGATCGAAGGTAGCCAGGTTGGCCGCTTCGCCCGGGACGATAAATCCATGCGTCGTGCCAATCAGCACAGCATGATCGGTATCGTTGGGGTCAACGAAGAAATAGACATCCGCAATGTCGGAGGCCTGATCGTAAGCGAGTGTCGGCGCGTCGGCGTGATCGGCGGCGAACACTGGTGTGCTGGGGAGAACGCATGTGCCGAGCGACAAGGCCGCTGCGGTGATGAGGGAGTGACAGACGGTTTTCATGTTTGGTGTATGGCTGGGTCTCGCACGTTTTTGGAGATTGGATTAGTTTGACTGTTCTTCTTACCTCCACTGAGAAGAACGGCTTCCTTTTTGTCAGAGTGACCGTGCAGCGTCAATCCGGATTCTTTCCATGCCCAATCCTTTCTTGATTCGAAAATCCTGCTTCCTGGCTTTGCTCGCTGGAGCTATGGTCGGCTGCGAAAAGGAACAGAAAATTCCAGACGAATCGAGGCTGGTGCCGGCGGAGCGCGACATCGTGGTGGACCCACCCTTTGCTTTACCTCCGCCAGTTCAGAAAACCGTCGCGCCGGTTGTGGCAGCGAAGACTACGCCGCGCCCCGTAGTCGTAGTGCCGGAGGAGACTCCGCAGTCGCTGGAGCGGCGCTACTTCGCCCGCAGCACGACCCTGGAGGGACGGACGGAAATCATCCGCTTGCTCGGGCTCTCGGACGCTGCGGAAGCCGTCGACACGATGTCGCGGATCTTCCGGGCTGAACGGCATTTCGAATCGAAGATGCGCGTGCTCGAGGCGCTCAACGATATGGATTGGGGCCTCCACGGGGAGCGCAAGCTAATGCTGCTCGCGCTTGCCGCTTCAGCGTCGCAGCCCAAGCTCATCCGTCAGTCCGCGCTCTCGCTCCTCGACGAGCGTGACGACCCGCGAGCGGTTGCACTCATTCGCAACGCCATGCGCGACCCGGATAAGGAGTTCCGCCAGTTCGCTGCGAAGCTCTATCAGAGCCGCGAGGACAGCCGGCAATGACACGGCTCGCACGCAACTTGCGCTGAGAGGCTGGCGCGAATACCCTTCGTCCTCCCAGACCCGCGTTGTCCCCCAACTCGCCGCCGACCGCATGAATTCCCCGCTCCGGCGTCCCGCTCCGATCGCCGTCGTTTTGGTCGCCATTTTGGCGGCGTGGTGGCTGGCCAATCGGCCTGCGGACAAGGCTCCAAGCACTTCCGAGATGCCGACAGCATCGGCGTTGGCGGCTTTGAAGCCGAGCGAAACAGAATCGGAGAAACCGCTGGATCTCCATGCAATCGCGTTGCGCACCGCAGTTTCTGCGGCGCGATTGACGGCACCCGAAACGTCTTTAGGCCGCTTCAATTCGTGGGCTGCCGAATATGTGGCCGCGGTTCCGGAAGCAAGGCGGGCACTACTTTCGCGAGGTGTGGTGGCAGCGTCCGCGCGCCGTGTGAGGCTTGCGGAATTGATCCGCCAGGATCCGCGCGAGGCGCTCGAGTCCGCAGTGCCGATGGTCGTGCGCCAGGCGTTGCCGCCGGAGGTCGTGGCGCTGCTCGAGGAGCGGGTGAACACTCGCGCATTTTACGGTGTGCTGGGGGTGTCCCCGGACAGTGCGCCGCAACCGCCGGTCCGTCGTGAGGTGCGCACGGACGACGGGCGAAAATTCCGCGCGCATGTTTACGGCGCGCGCACCTTTCAACAGACGACCGAGCGCGCCTCAATCGACGGGATCGCAGTGGACGATGACCTGGCGATCAGCGACCGCCGCGTGCGTGCATTGGAGACGGGAGAGATCCCCGACCCGGGCAAGGCGATCGCCGCCAATTGCCCCATTTCCGGGCTCGCGACGGAGATCAAGCGGCTCGCGGATGGTTCTTTGCCGGCGGTCACGCCGGAGGCGCCAGCGGTGGAGACTGGTGGCATCATCTATTACCTCTGTCATGGCGGACACATCGTGGAGTTGGAGGAGAAAATGGTCGCCGCGGAAGGCGCGACCGGCGGTCCTTTAAAGCCTGTGGGTTCTATCGCGGGCACTACGGCCACCGGGGTGAAAACGCTGCTCTACCTGCGCCTAGCGTTCCCCGAAAATCGAGTTGAACCGCAGACTGAAACGGCCGCTTACGACATGATGCGGCAGGTAAACGATTTTTTCGTCGAGGGAAGCTTTGGCAGTCTTTACCTGCTGACGACGGTGGCTCCGCTGGTTGTTTTGCCGCGCACACTGGCTTGGTATAACGGAGGCGGCGGCGACGAATACGACCTCCGCACCGACGCGCTCGCGACGGCGAAAGCCATGGGTTACGACAGCGCGGCGTATGATCTCAATGTGGTGGTTTACTCCGGGGGACCTGGGAGCTTTGGCGGACTCGGCTACGTCGGCGGGGCGGGGGTGTGGCTGAAAAGCATTTCCGTCGGCGTGGCCGCCCATGAGCTCGGGCACAACATCGGATTGTGGCACGCGAACTTCTGGGACACCGGCGGGCAGTCGGTCATCGGTGCGGGCACGCATGCCGAATACGGGAATAATTTCGACACGATGGGCTCGGCGGGCGCAGGAAATCAGCACTTCAACGCCAACCACAAAAATCAAGTCGGCTGGCTGACGAAAGAGTATCTCCACGACATTCGGCAGAGCGGGACCTACCGCATTTTCGCCTACGATCAGCCGCGGCTGGAGCTCGCGAATCGTTACGCCTTCAAGATTCGCAAGGATAACGCGCGCTCATATTGGGGTGAGTTTCGGCAGCGATACGGCGCAGCGAACGCCTGGTTGCGCGATGGCATCTTGCTAAACTGGAGCCCGTGGGCCAAGAGCGCGGGCGGGGCCCATTTGCTCGATACGACGCCCGGTTCGCCGGACGGGAAAAACGACGCAGCGGTCACCATCGGCGAGACGTTCGACGACAACGAAGCAGGCATTCACATCACGCCTATTTCGAAAAATGGGACGACGCCGGAGTCCGTCGATGTCGTGGTGAATTTAGGCGCATTTCCCGGGAATCACGCACCGGCGGTGACCTTAAACGCGTCGCAGACTGTCGTGGCGCTGAACGCGTCCGTGGATTTCACCGCAGTCGCAACCGACCCCGACAGCGATCCGCTCGCCTACGCGTGGGACTTTGGCGACAAGAGCTTCAGCAATGTCAGCGCGTCCACCACGATGAAATCGTGGAGCGTGGCGGGCGATTACGTCGTGCGCTGCCTGGTGTCGGACATGAAAGGTCAGACCGGCAGCGCGTCTGTCGTGGTGCGCGTCGGGACGCCGACGACTTTCACCGTGAGCGGGCAAATCACCCTCGACGGGCAGCCACTCGCGAACGTCCGCGTGAGCAATGGCGCGACCGGCACGAGCTATCGCGGCGCTTTCACCGATAGCGATGGCACCTACAGAATCACCGGTCTAAGCGGCAGCGTGACGTTGACCGCGACACTGGCAGGCACGGCTTTTGTCGCGTCAGGGTTCGCGAATCCGCTCACCGTGAACGCGAGTATCACGGACGCGAATTTCACCGCGTCGGCTACGCCAGCGGTTTCGATCACCGCGGGCGATCCCACAGCGACCGAAGGGCCGACGGATAGCGGAACTCTGACGATCACACGCACGGGCTCGACCGCCAGCGCGTTGACGGTCGCACTTCTCAGCGCCAGCGGCAGCGCCTCAAAAGGGAGCGATTATTCGCTTTCGCCCGACCTCGTTTACGACAGCACCAACTTCTGGTCCACGCTCACCATTCCCGCCGGGCAGGTCTCGTTGAATGTGACGCTGACCGCGCTCGCCGACAGCAATTCCGAGGGACCGGAGACGGCCACGCTCGAGCTCGCTGCCAAAGTCCGGCTACGTGATCACTGGTTCGGAAGCGGCGAGCGTGACGATCCTCGACACGAACAGTTCGTTGCCACTCGTGACGGTGCAAATCCTGGATGCCGACGCGAGCGAAGCGGGTGACGCAGCGACGGTTCTTTTTTCCCGCACCGGCCTCACGACCGCGCCGTTGACGGTCAATTTCACAACCTCTGGCGCCGCGCAAAGCGGGCTCGATTACGCCGATCTCGGCACGAGCATCGTCATCGCCGCGGGGCAAGCTTCCGCGCCGCTCGTCATCAATCCGATCAACGACCAAGAGGTCGAAGGCGACGAAGAGGTGACGATCACGCTCGGCTCGAGCGCGGGTTACATTCGCAACACGGCGGTCGCGCCGAACGCTGTAACCGCGACGATTGTCGACGACGACGCGCCCGTCGTGAGCGTCACCGCCACCGATGCGACCGCGAGCGAAGCGGGGCTCGACCCAGCCGTTTTCGTGGTCACGCGCACCGGCAATCTCAATGCGCCGCTTATCGTGAATTACGCGCTCGGAGGCAGCGCTCATCACGGTGTTGACTACCTCGCGCTTCCCGGTGTGCTCACGATTCCAGCTGGATTGAACGTCGGCAGCATTGTCGTCACGCCGATCGACGACACGATCGGCGAGCCAACGCAGACCATGATCGTGCAGCTTCGCGCCAGCACGAGTTACGTCGTGGGCGCAGCCAGCAACGCCTCCGCCAACCTGCTCGACGACGACGTGCCGGTCGTCACGGTCGGCGTCGGCGATGGCACTTTCAGCGAGCCGAGTGACACGGGCAGTTTCAAATTTACAACCACCGGCAGTGGTAGCGGGAACATCACGGTTCATTACACGGTGAGCGGCACGGCGACGTCCGGCGTGGATTACACCGCTCTCTCGGGGACGCTGACGATGGGCAAAAATACAAGTTCCGCGGTGACCGTCACACCACTCGGTGACGCGGAAGCCGAGGACCTCGAAACGGTGACCGTGATCCTCGATTCAGACGTCTCTTACACCACTTTTCTCGATCGAACCGCGACGCTCAATCTGCTCGATGACGACCACCCGATCCTCAACGTCACGCCGACCAACGACAGCTTCGCTGAGACGAACGGAAACTTGATTCGGTATTGGGTTTCGCGACAGGGACCGACGGCCTCTGCGCTCACCGTGCATTACGCGATGAGCGGCACAGCGACGGAAGGCGCGGACTACCAGACGACAAGCGGTGTCACGACGATTCCGGCGGGTGCCGCCGGCGTAGAAGTCGCTCTTTCGATCATCGATGACACGCTGAAAGAGGGGACCGAAACGGCCATTATTTCCATCGTGCCGGATGGCGCATACGGGATCGGGATTGTCAGCGCGACGCAGTATCTGCCCGACAATGAAACGCTCACCCTTTCCGTTGCTTTCAACGTCCTCACGGGCACTGGCAACGAGTCTTCCGGCACCGTGCAAATCCCTGTTTCGCTGAGCGCGGCATCAGCAGCGCCAGTTACAGTCGAATACGCAATCAACGGAGGCACGGCGACGGCCGGTCTCGATTATCTGCTCGATCCTGGGACGCTGACTTTCGATGTCGGCGTCACGACGTTAAACGTCCCGCTGACCATCCTCGACGACGCTTTTCCCGAGCCGAATCAGACCGTCGTCCTGACGCTGAAAAATGCGAATGGCGCGAAACTGAATGCGATCAACCGGCACACCTTCACAATTTCCGACAACGATCCTGTGCCCGCCGCAACGATCGGTTTCGCGGGCGCTTCAGCGAGCGGCGCGGAGTCGGTTTCGCTGGCGCAGATCGTCGTCTCGCTCAGCGCGGCGCAGACTTCGGCGGTCAGCGTCGAATTCGCAGTGACCGGCGGAACCGCGGCGAGTGGCACCGACTTCGAAATCGCGAATGGCACGCTCATTTTCGCGCCGGGTGAGACGGCAAAAGTGGTTCCAAATGCCATCGTCAACAACACGGTGCTGAATCCGAATCGCACCATCATTCTGGCGCTCAGCAATCCTTCGGGCGCCGCCCTCAATGGCAACACGATGCACACCTACACCATCCTCGACGACGACGCAGCGACCGTCTCGATCAGCGCGAGCGATGCGACGGCGGCCGAAGCGGGCGGGAATCCGGGTGAGTTTGCCATCATTCGCACGGGCAATCTCGCGAGTGCGCTCACGGTCAATTTAACCGTCAGCGGCACCGCGACCAACGGAACGGATTACGAAACGATCCCTTTGACCGTGAGCCTCGCGGCGAATCAAGCGAGTGCGGCCCTCGCAGTGAATCCGTTCGACGATACGGTCGGGGAGGGGAATGAAACCGTCGTGGTGACAATTGCTGCCGGGAGCTACACGGTGGGCACGCCGAGCAGTGCGACGGTGACGATCGAAGACGATGAACCCTCAGTCACCATCATGGCGACGGACCCCAGCGCGTCGGAAGCGGGGATTGATCCCGGCAGCTTCACGGTCTCCCGCGCAGGCAGCACGGCGGCCGATCTCAGCGTAAATGTGAGCATCGGTGGAACCGCCACGAACGGTGCGGATTTGATAACGTTGTCCAGCCCGGTCGTCATCCCGGCCGGTTCGGCGAGCGCGGCGTTGACGGTCACCCCGATCGACGATCCGACGGCAGAGGGAAATGAAACCGTCGTGGTGACAATTGCCGGCGGAGCCTACCTCATCGGCTCGCCGAGCAGCGCGATCGTCACCCTCACCGATGACGACATCAACAACCCGCCAGTCATCACGATCCTTCGGCCGACCACCGCGAACGTCGCCATTCCGACCGGCGTTCGGGCTGATCCTCGAAGCCACCGCCACTGACGACGGCAAACCCGCAAATCCCGGAGTGCTCACGAAAACATGGAGCAAGGTAAGCGGCCCCGGCACCGTCACATTTGGCAATGCGAGCCAGCCGTCCACGAGTGCGATTTTTTCCGCAGACGGCTCCTATCTTCTCCGGTTGACCGCGAATGACGGCGCGCTGCAGGCGACCTCGGACATCACGGTTTCCGTCGGCGCGGTGAGCGCGGCCTGGACCGGGCAAAACATTGCGAACGCCACTCCGGCAGGGAGTTTTTCCGAGTCGAACGGGACTTTCAACGTGCGCGGTGGCGGCGCGAACATCACGGGAGCTTCGGACCAATTCTATTTCGTCACGCAGACTCTGGCAGGCGATGGCGAAATCCGAGCGCGCGTCGTGAGCATGAGTGCCCCGGCAGCGTCCGCGAAAGTCGGCGTCATGCTCCGCAACGACACGACCGCTGGCTCCGGCGCTGCGTTCATGTCGCTCTATTCCGCGACGAGTTCGAACGGGCAGAATACCTTTCGCACCCGAGCGAGCGGCGGCAGTTATGCCACCTCGACGACTTCCGGCGCCGGGACGTTCCCGAAGTGGATCAGGCTGGTCCGGGCCGGCAACACGTTCGCCGGCTACACGTCTCCCGATGGGCAGGCGTGGACACAGGTCGGCGCAACCACGACCTTGACGTTGAATTCCCAGATCCTTGTCGGGCTGGCCGTCACTTCGAACAACACGTCGACGCTCTGCAACGCGGTTTTCGACAACGTGAGTGTGACGAATGTGGCTGCCAATATCGGGCCGACTGTCGATGCCGGCGGCGATGCGAGCCTTACGCTGCCGGCCCCAGCGAGCTTGCACGGAAATGTGACCGACGACGGCAAACCGCTACCCGCATCACTGTCATCGACTTGGGTAAAAGCGAGCGGTCCCGGCACGGTCACTTTCGCTGACGGGAGCGACCCCATCACCAGCGCCAGTTTTTCGGCACCGGGAAATTATGTGCTCCGGTTGATCGCGGACGACGGCCAAATCAAAACCTTTGACGACGTCTCGGTATCGACTGCCCTGCCGTCGATCAGTGTGCAAGCGACGGTCGGCAACTCGGCGGAAGTCGGACCCGTTTCCGGGCGGTTCACTATCACGCGCAGCGGTAGTTCGGACTTTGCGCTGGCCGTCCGATTAGCGGCGGGCGGTACGGCCACCGACGGAGTCGATGCGCTCGCGTTGCCAGAGAGCGTGACCCTGCCGATTGGCTCCAGCACTGCAACGGTGGATGTGACGCCGATGGTCGACACGCTCGCTGAGGGAGAGGAAACGATCGTCCTTTCGGTCCTGCCCGACAGCGCCTATCTCGTCGGTAGCCCGAGTGCGGCGACAGTTACGATCGCGGACTCGCCCGCGGATGGCTGGCGATTCTCGCGCTTCGGGGTCGATGCCAACCTTGCCGGGATTGCCGGCGACAATGCCGATCCGGACGGCGATGGGTTGCCGAATCTTTATGAATACGGTGCGGGGTTCGAACCGTTGACGATGAACGCGGAGTCTCTCGAAGTCGGTGTGAACGACGACGACCTCACGCTCATCTACCGGCGGCGCGCGGACGTCAACGACCTCACCTATCGGATCGACCAACTCGATGCTTCAGGTGCATGGGAGAGCGTAACTTTCACCGAGAGTATCTTTTCGGACGAAGGCTCAACGAAGCGCTTCCAAGCACATGTGCCCATTGGCGGCGCGACGAGCAAGATCATCCGCCTGCGCATCACCCGGCCCTGAGACAGGGGAACGGCACCCGATTCAACGCGCCGGCGCTGGCTCTACCGCAATCAGACAGCTGGCCTCACCCGGCTTCTGAGGATCGGCGCGGTCGAACTGCGGCTCATGCCAGCCGCAATGCTGGCAACGCCAGGGCCGAAAGATCGTTCCGAGCCACATTGAAATCCAACTGACCAACCAGAGACCCCCCGTGCAAATCGTGAGGAACAAATGAAGCCAATGCTGCATGCCAACGCGCACAAACATCTGCTGATGCTTGCAACGCCGACAGTAGGCTTTGATTCGCAGTGGCTTCATCGCGGAAATTATTCGCAGGCATCTCCCGATTTCCAGTTGGGGAAGTCCTGTATTCTTTCCAGCAATCGGGTGCGACCCTCACATTGGGTGCCCGGCTTTTGCGTTGCAATCACTCCGCCGGCTCTTAAATTTGCCGACTTTTTTCGCCAGCCATGATCGACATCCAGCCCAACTTCGCCGCCGTCAAGCAAGGCCTCATCCCGATCACCCCGCAGGAGAAGATGAAGCTGGATAAGGACGGCCTCGACGTCATCCACGACATCTATCGCTACGCGAAGACCGGCTTTGCCTCGATCGATCCGGACGATTTCGACCGGATGAAGTGGTATGGCGTCTATCGGCAGAAGCCGAAGGACAGCGGCTACTTCATGATGCGGCTGCGACTGCCCGGCGGTCAGGTGACCGCCGCGCAGGCGCCAAGATCAGCGAGCTCGCCGATCGCTTCGGCCACGGCTTCTGCGACATCACGACGCGGCATGACCATCCAGTATCACTGGCTGCGGATCGAGGACATCCCGACCATTTTCACCGAACTGCACAGCCGTCGGCATCGACGACCAGCGGCGCGTGCGGCGACATCGCGCGCAACGTCGTCGGCTGCCCGGTCGCCGGGCATCGATCCGGAGGAGATCATCGACGCGACGCCGCAGATGCTCGAGGTCAACGCCGGGCGTGACGGACAACCGCGAGTTCTCGAATCTGCCGCGCAAATACAAGATCAGCGTCTCCGGCTGCTGCATCCATTGCGCGCAGCCGGACATCAACTGCGTCGGCGTCTTCGGCCTGAAGCGCACGGTCAACGGCGTCGAAGAGCGCGGCTACGGCATCATGATCGGCGGCGGGCTTTCGCTCCGCGCCGCACCTCGCGCAGACGCTGCCCGTCTTCCTCAAGCCCGAGCAGGTCTGGCCGGTCGTCAAGGCGGTCAGCACAATCTTCCGCGACCACGGCTACCGCCTTAAGCGCAACAGCGCGCGCTTCAAGTTCCTCGTCGCCGACTGGTGAAGCGGGCGGCATCGAAAGCGCTGCGCTCGCAGCGAAGTCGAGGCGCTGCTCGACTTCAAGCTCGAGCGCCACACCGACTTCCCCGTCATCAAGGATCAGGAGACCGATCACCTCGGCATCCACAAGCAGAAGCAGGGCGATCTTTACTGGGTCGGCGTCTGCTTCCCCGGCGGCCGCATCCGCAACGGCATCCTCGGCAAAGCTCGGCGCTCTCGCCGCGAAATACTGCGCGCCCGGGCAGGACCAAATCCGCCTGACCAACAAGCAGAACCTGCTCCTCATCAACATCCCCGAGGCCAACCTTGCCCGCGCTCAAGGCCGAACTCGACGCGCTCGGGCTCGACTACAAGCCGACCAATTTCCGCAAGGGCTGCGTGAGCTGCACCGGCATCGAGTTCTGCAACCTCGCCGTCGCCGAGACGAAGAACCGCATGCTCGCACTCGTCGGCGCAGCTCGAGAGCCACCTCCGGCTGGTACAAGGACAAGATCCGCATCCATTTCAGCGGCTGCCCGAGTTCGCTGCGGCCAGCATCAGATCGCCGACATCGGCTTCCGCGGCGCGCGGACGAAGGTCAACGGCGAGATGGTCGATGCCTACGACGCCTTCATCGGCGGCCGCCTCGGCGCACAACCGGCGCTTCAACGAACTGCTCAAGGGCAAGATCATCGCCAAGGACGTGCATCTCTTCATCGACAAGCTCCTGCACGTCTACGACGCCGGAAAGCAGGCGGACGAGACCTTCGCCGAGTTCACCGACCGGGTGAAGAAGGACGAAATCCTCGCCGCGCTCGACTGGAAATAGCGCGGCCGCAAAATCCGCTCTGCCCCACGCCGCCCTTCCCTCACCGGGATTGTGCGATAAGCGCCGCGCTTTGCCCATGGACGAGCCCCACATCGAGCAAGCCACGCTGGAGGACCTCCCGCAGCTCACCGATCTGCTCTTCGATCTGTTCTCGCAGGAGGCGGATTTCGTCCCCAATCGCGCCAAGCAGATGCGCGGGCTGCGGCTGATCCTCGAGCAGCCGAACCGCGGGCGCATCTTCGTCCTCCGCCAAAACGGCACGATCCTCGGGATGATCAACCTGCTCTTCACGATCAGCACGGCGGAGGGCGGCTTCGTCATCATGCTCGAGGACGTGATCGTGCATCGCGATTATCGCGGCCACGGCTTCGGCGACAAGCTGCTCGCGCACGCCATCGAGTACGCGAAGAAGAAGGATTTCTGCCGCATCACGCTGCTGACCGATCGGCATGAATCGCGGACGGCCAGCGCTTCTTCAACGCGCACGGCTTCGTCGAATCGAAGATGATCCCGATGCGCCTTATCTTCGCGACCGAATCCGCCTGAGCCTGATGGATGGCGGAGCCGTTCGTCGATCTCGGTTTTGCGCGCGTGGATACCGATCGCGCAGCGGCGCTGCGGTTTTCCGGAAGTGATCTTCGGCGCGGGCAAGACGCCGGAGGAGGTCGTCGGCCATCGGCCGGACGATTTTCGAAACATGACGGCGTGCTGCTCGTCAGCCGGGCGCGACGCAGGAGCAGCACGCGGCGCTTGCGGCGGCAGTTCCCGGCCGCACGCTGGCACGCGCGTGCGCGCTGCCTCACCGTCGAGCGTGACGCCGCGGCCGAAGCTCGACGGGCACGATCGGCGTGATCTGCGCGGGCACGTCCGACCTGCCGGTCGCGGAGGAGGCGGCGGTGACGCTCGAGATCTTTGGCAATCGCGTCGAGCGCATCACCGACGTGGGCGTCGCCGGGATGCATCGCCTGCTCGCGGTGCGCGACCGGCTGGAGGCGTGCAACGTGCCTCATCGTCGTCGCCGGGATGGAAGGCGCGCTGCCCAGCGCGGTCGCCGGGCTGGTCAGCAAGCCGGTCATCGCCGTGCCGACGAGCGTCGGCTACGGCGCGAGCTTCGGCGGACTCGCCGCGCTGCTCGGCATGCTGAATCCTGCGGCAGCGGCGTGACGGTGGTGAATATCGACAACGGCTTCGGCGCAGCCTACGCCGCCGCGCAGATCAACCGAATGCTGCACGACGCCGCGCGGAATTCTTCTTCCCGCCGCGCGATGGACGAGGCCTAATCGGTGGCTCGATTCCCCAATTCCAATCCCATGAAATTTACCTCCACTCTACTCCTCTCCGCGCTTGCTACCACCGCCGCAGCCCTGATTCCAAGCGGCTTCGCGGCCGACGGAAAAGCACTTGGTTACCAGGACACACCGATTATTCCCGGCACAAAATGGCACGTCCACGATGGCGAGCGGCCGCAGCCGAAAGTGATCACGCCGGGCACCTTTCCGACTCAGGAAAAGGCAGGCACCCCGCCAAGCGACGCGATCGTCTTGTTCGACGGTAAAGATCTCTCGAAATGGTCGGGCGGCAAGGGGCAGGAGGCGGGCTGGAAGGTCGAAAACGGCTACGCCGAAATCAACAAAACGGGCGACATCAAGACGAAGGATGAGTTCGGACCGGATGTGCAACTGCACGTCGAATGGGCCGCGCCGAGTCCGGGCTCCGGCTCGGGGCAGGGTCGGGGAAACAGCGGGATCTTTCTTTACGGCAAATACGAGATCCAGGTGCTCGACTGCTACGAGAATCCGACCTACCCCGACGGTCAGGCGACCGCGATCTACAGCCAAACTCCGCCGCTCGTGAATGCCTCGCTGAAGCCGGGCGAATGGCAGACCTACGACATCATTTTCAACGGGCCCCGCTTCGAGAACGAGAAGCTCGTGACGCCGGCCTTCGCGACCATTTTCCACAATGGTGTGTTGGTTCGAGGATCACACGCAACTTACCGGCGAGACTCCTCACCGACAGGTCGGCACGTATCATGTGCACCCGGAAAAAGGAGCAATCCGGCTGCAGGATCACGGCAGCGCGGTTCGGTATCGGAGCATCTGGATTCGTGAGCTGAAGCCGGTGGATTCGGAGTGAGCGAGAAGCCGGCTGCGTCCGGAGATCCTGAGCCAGCGGTCATCGGGGAGGCGTTGACCGACGAGAAGAAGGCGGCATTCAGCGAGTTGCTCGAGCTGTTCGGCTACGTGCGTCCGTGGCGCGGGACCTTTGTTGCCGCGGTCCTCGCGCTGATCGTTTCGATGAGTTTCGGGCTGATGTTCCCGTTCCTCGTCGGGCACCTGCTCGATGCGGCGATTCCTTCCGTGAAGCCAACTCAGGCCAGAGGCTGGCTCAGTGACGTGAACAGCGTCGCATTGTTGCTCATCGGCACGCTGGCGATTCAGGCGGCGCTCACGTTCTTCTCGTCGTATTCGTTCAACCGCGTGGGCGAGCGCGCCGTGGTTGGATTGCGGCAGGCTGTGTATGCACGGTTGATTTCGATGCCGATGAAGTTTTTCGGCGAACACCGCGTCGGCGAGCTGTCGAGCCGGCTTTCAAACGACCTCGGTCAGCTTCAGGACATGCTGACGAATGCCGTGCCGCAAGCATTGCGACAGACGGTGCTTTTGCTCGGCGGCGTCGCGATCATCGCCGCGACCTCGCTGCGGCTCTCGCTGATCATGATCTCGTCTTTTCCTGTGCTGATCTTGCTGGCGGTGGTTTTTGGTCGGCGCATTCGCAAGCTGTCGCGGCTTGCGCAGGATCGTCTCGCGGAGACGGGAACGATCGTGGACGAGACGCTTCAGGGGATAGCCAACGTGAAGGCGTTCACCAATGAAGGCTACGAAACGAGGCGTTACGCGGACGGGTTGGCGAAGTTTTTGGAGGCTGTCTTGCGCAGTGCGAAATACCGGGCCGCGCTCATCGCTTTCATCATCGTCGGGATTTTCGGCTCGATTGTGCTCGTGCTGTGGGAAGGCGCGCGGTTGATGCAATCCGGCCAACTCACGCACGGCGAGCTGACGCGGTTCATTTTCTGCACGGTTTTCGTCGGTGGTTCAGTCTCGTCGTTCGCGGAGGTTTTCAGCCTGCTGCAAAAAGCCCTTGGCGCGACGCAACGCGTACGGGGATTGCTCGACGAGGAATCGGAAATGGTCGCGGCGGGCGAGACGCGGCGGCTGTCTGGCGAGGTGGAGTTCCGCGAGGTGAATTTCCGCTACCCCTCGCGCCGGGATTTGCCGATCTTGCGCGGGCTCTCTCTCCATGCGCGTCCGGGAGAAAAGATTGCGCTGGTCGGTCCGAGCGGCGCGGGAAAATCGACGATCGTTTCGCTGCTGCTGCGGTTCTACGAGCCGGATTCCGGGATGCTGCTGCTTGATGGGATGCCCGCCGGGAAATTCGATCTCTCGACGGTGCGAAGTAACATGGCGATCGTTCCGCAGGAGGTGCTGCTGTTCGGTGGAACGATTCGCGAAAACATCGCCTACGGTCGACCGGGGGCGAGCGAAGAGGACGTCATCGCGGCGTCCCGGCGCGCGAACTGCCACGAATTCATCGCGCGCTTTCCCGAGGGCTACGACACTGCGGTGGGCGAGCGCGGGGTGAAACTCTCTGGCGGTCAAAAGCAGCGGGTGGCCATCGCGCGAGCTCTGCTCAAAGATCCGGCAATCCTGATCCTCGATGAAGCGACGAGCGCGCTGGACAGCGAAAGCGAGCAGCTCATCCAGCAGGCGTTGGAGGCGTTGCTCGATGGTCGGACTGCATTCGTGATCGCGCATCGACTCTCAACGGTGCGCAAGGTGAACCGCATCTGCGTGATCGAAGACGGCTGTGTTACTGAGTCCGGTTGCCACGAAGAGTTGGTTACCCGCGTCGGCGGGACTTATCGGCGCCTTTCTGAGCTCCAGTTCGGAACCTGATCCGAATTCAGCGCTATTTTCGCTAGTTCCAGAGCGCCTGCAAATCGGGATCGACGCGCGCGTTTTTCTTCATCGCGGCATTGATCTCGATCGCGGCATCGATACAGCGGCGGGCCGTCGAAAGATCGCCCAGCCTGGCTTCGTAACAGGCAAGATTATAGTGCAAAATGCCAGTGCGTCGGAGCCATTCCGGCGCGGAAAGCAGGACTTCGTTCGCTCGGTCGCCCTTTTGCATCTGATGCAGCGCAAAGGCTCGTTGGACAGTGAACTCATCTTCATCTGGGTGGTGCGTCGTGCCATGGTCGGACAGCTTTTCCGCTTCTTTCCATTTGTGCAAATGCAACAGGACGCGAGTGCGCGCAAGCATCACCGACGCACTCTCGCGTTCATCGGAGGGGATGCTTTCGAGTTCGTGGAGTGCGTCCTCTGGCATGTTAAGAAAAAGATACCCGTCCGCGGCGTGGAGTGAGCGGTGGACTTCAGGACTCTGCGTGCGATTGCGGTTGGCGAGGTAGAGCATGATTAAATGAGGGTCGCTGATTTCTGACGCTCCGATGCTTGGGAATGTTCACCGGGATTGAATTCCCGAAGGACGTGGTTCCAATGCCAGCGCACGTCCGCACCGCGCACGAATTTGAGCGCGATGCACGCGGAATGCAGGAGGCATCGATGGGCTTTGTTCATTGGAGTAGCTCATAATTCAGCACCGGATGTGCCATCGTCCCCCGAGGGCGCGAATTCGCAATTACAGAGAGGAATTAGCCGCTTTCGAACCGGCGGACTCCTGAAACGGGACCGGCGGTGTTGGCTAGTATGACACTTTGTCGCGAGTCGAATCACCACCCGTCGCACTTGCGACACCGTTCGAGCGACGTCGGTTTGCTGGGCGTGCGCCGCTATTTTTTGGTCAGAGCGTTTTCGACGACCCGGTAGAAGTCGGCGACCCGATATGGCTTGGTGAGGTAGTCGAGCGCTCCCATTTTCAACAGCTTTTCCACGCGATCGCCCATCGCGTCGGCACTGACCATCACGACCGGGATCTCACAGAGTTCCGGGTCGAGTTTCAGTTGTCGGAGGATTTCGTCGCCGCTCATGTCGGGAAGATTCAAGTCGAGCAGGATGAGGTCGGGCCGATGCTCCCGGGCGATGTCGAGAGCGAGACGCCCCTGCATGGCCGACAGAAGTTTGTATTGGGGCCGGTGGAGCACAATGCGCTCGACGAGGCGTAAATTGAGATCCTGATCTTCAACATAGAGGATCTCTGTATTCGCGCGCCGGGCTCGGCGGTTGAGCTGGCTCTTCGATGGCGCGAGTTTCGGGGTCTGCCGGGGCCGCACATCCGGGCAGTTCGATCCAAAAAATGCTGCCGGTCCCGGGCTTGCTCTCAACTCCGAGCTCACCATGCAGCGCGATGGCAATGCGCTGTGAAAGCGCGAGACCGATTCCCGTGCCTTCGATGTCGGTTGCCTCGGCGCCCAGCCTTTCAAACGGCGTGAAAAGGAGCGGCATTTTTTCTGCCGGAATGCCCGGGCCCGTATCCTGGACTTTGATCCGCACGCGATCACGAGCGACAACCTCGCAGCTCGCGATGACCCGCCCGTGGCGGCGGTTATATTTGACGGCGTTCGAGAGCAAATTCAGGACGACCTGCTGGAGGCGCTGCCGGTCCGCCAGCGCATGGCAGCCGCTGTCGGAGCCAGTTTCGACTCGCAGTTCGATCCCGTGGCGCACCGCGAGTGGCCGGATCAATTCGACCGCCTCCCGAAGAAAGCGCCCTGCCTCGATCGGTTCCGGCGAGAGGGCGAAGCGCCCCGCCTCAATCCGCGCGATATCGAGCACTTCGTTGATGAGCAGGAGAAGATGCTGCCCGGCGCGCGAGATGTGCGAGATGCTCTCGGCCTGGCTCACGGTCGGCTCATCGATTTCGAGAAGTTGGGTAAAACCCAGGATGGCATTGAGCGGCGTCCGCAACTCGTGGCTCATGCGCGAGAGGAACTCGCTTTTCGCGCGGTTGGCCGCCTCCGCTTGCTCCTGCGCGAGGCGGATGTTTTCGTCTGCGCGGCGGCCGGTGATCGCCGCCGTCAGGACGTTGGCGACTGATTGGAGAAAGTAGACGTCGTCTTGTGTGAAGGCGCGAGGCTGTGTGGAGGAGGCGCAGAGCACGCCAAACGGCTCCTCGCCGGATTGAATGGAGACACTGATCCCGCTCACTGCGCCGACTTCGCGAATCGGGTCAGAAATGCTGAATCGGGTTTCTTTCGCCATGTCCTCCACGATGACCGGTTCGCCCACCAGCATCGTGTAGCCGGACTGCGAGCCGAGCCCGGCCGGGACGCACGATTTTCGCGTGTCTTCCGGCCAGCCGGAGCTCCCGCGCACGCCGAGCGCCGAGCCGTCTGCTGTTCGCTCCAGCACGGCGCAAAGATCGACCTTTAGCGTGGTGCGGACGAGCGCAGCGGCTTCATCGAACAACTCTTCGAGCTTCACTCCTGCGAGCGCCTGCTGCCCGAGATGCGCGACGGTTTCCTGCTGCAAGGCCCGGTCGCGAATGACGACGTGACTCCGAGCCAACTCAGCCGTCCGCTCGATCGACCCGCGCTTCCAAATTGTCGTGCGCGCGCGCCAGCGCTTCCTGCGCGTGCCGTTGCTCGGTCACATCCGCGAGGAAGCCGACCATCCGTCCGATGCGGCCCTGACGATCGAGAAAAAAGTAGCCTTTGGCGTCCACGGGCACCTCCGCGCTCGTCTTTGCGTCGAAGACGAAAGGCCAAATGAAACGGGTCGCGGGTCGCGGTCACGCGAGCGATTTCTTCGTCGAACGCCTCGAGATCATCCGGCGAAATCAGTTCCCGCAGCCGCGGCAAACCACCCGCCATTTCCTTCATGGTGAAGCCGAGCAGCCCCTCGCTGTCACCGCCGTAGGTGATCTCGTTGGTCGCGGAATTCCAGTCGAACAGCAGCTGCCCGCTCGCGCGGATCGCCGCGTCGTAGCGGTTCGCCCATTCGATCCGCGCGACCTCCGCGCGCTTCCGGTCGCTGATGTCGCGCATCATGGTGGAGATGAATTCCGGCGAGCCCTCGGCCCCGGGGTGCGCGATGATGATTTGCGAAACTGGGATCTCGCCGCTCGGCCCCATCAGCGCCGTTTCACCGGTCCACGCACCGTCCCGGGCGGCAATCGCAAAGGCCTCCTCGGCCACGATAGCCGCTGCCCAATCCGGATGGATGTCGCTGATGCGACATCGGATGCAGCGGTTCGTCGAGAGGCCAGCCGAGCATCCTGCGTCCCGCTCGATTTACGTAAAAAATCTCCCCGGACGCATCGGTCATCCCGACGAAATCCGTCGTCCCCTCGAGCATCCTTGTCAGCCGCTCCTGCGCCTGTTCGGCTCGCTTCCGCAGGGTGATATCTCGCATCGCGCCGAGCACGCGTACCATGCTTCCGGTGGCGCTTCGCTCGAGGCAGATGCGGTCGTCCACGATCGCATAGGTGCCGTCGAGTTTGCGAAAGCGATACTCTTCCGAGGCGTTCTCGCGGCCTTCCTCCATCGCACGCGCGAGCGTCTCCAGCACGCGCGGCAGGTCTTCGGGATGCACACGCTCTTTCCACCACGCGACGCTCGCCTCGAAGGGGCCGGGCAAATCTCCGAGCGTATTGGCAAAGGCCGCGTTATTAATGGCGCGATCGGTCCGCTGATCCCAGCTCCACACCATATCGCGCGTGGCCAGGCCCAGTAAACGCGCTTGTTCCTCGATCTCGCGCCGCGCCGAATCCATCACCCGGCGATCCGTCGTGTCGTAGCAAAAGCCAATGTAGCCGGAGTATTTTCCCGTGGGATCGTGCAGCGGGTTTCCACGATCGACCACCCACCGGTAAACCCCGTCGCGTCGGCGCAGCCGGTATTCGATTTCGTAGGGCTGACGGACTGCGAAAGTGTTCGTGAAAAGTTCCTGCAACCGCTCGCGATCGTCTGGATGCACGCAATCGACCCAGCCGTTTCCGCACTCCTCGCCCATCGTCCGGCCCGTGAATTCCAGGTAAGACTTGTTGAAATAAGTAAACTTCCCATCCGCTCCACTGGCCCAGACCAAGGTCGGAAAATCGTCCAGCATGCCACGATGAAATTCGCAGGCGGGTATGGACGGACCGAGTGGAGGCGCGGTGGAGCCGATGTTCATCGGCTAGTCAGGAAGAGCTCTGCCGCGCGTCTCGGGCGCGAGCCAGATGAGCGCCATGCCGGCCACATACACGAGAGAAATAGTCATCCCGGCTTTGGCGTAGCTGTGATCGAAATAGGTCATCACCGCGCCCATCTGCCACGCCCCGGTCGCCGCCAGGATCCGACCGAAATTGAACGCGAGACCCTGACCCGTGGCGCGGACGCGGGTGGGGAAGAGCTCCGGCAAATACTGTGGAAGCCATCCGTAAAACGAAGCCGTACACATTCCGACCACCGCCACGGTGACAAAGAACGAAGCGTTCACCTTGGCAAACAACCCGAAAAGCGCCCAGCAAGCGACCAGTGAAGTGAGACACAGCCCGAAATAAACCGGTCGCCGGCCAAAGCGTAGCCCGATCAACGGCGCGGCCAGGCTCCCTACGATTGCGCCAAAGCTCTGCCAGAACTGCGCAAACGCCTTTGTCTTGGGCTGCGCTCCATGCGTCATCTGGTCCGCCCACGACGGAATCCATTGCACGATGCCCCAAGTCACGATCAGGGCTACGCTCGCGAAGGCGATGGCCAGCAAAGTTCGCGGGCGGAGTTGTTTCCCGAAAATCTCGCGCACCGGGCTCACCGCGCTTTTCCGGACTGCAGCCTGCCAGCGCTCCGATTCGGGGACAAAAAGCCGAATGAAAAACGTCAGCAACGCCGGGGTTGCACCGACGAGCATGACCCATCTCCACGAATCCTGTGTGATTTTGAAAACCATCGCGAGGCCGGCGATCAAGCAATAGCCAAGGTTTGCAGACGCTCCAATGAGCCCGGCCATCAGCGGGCGCTTGTCTTCGGGCCATGACTCCATCACCAGCGCGACGCCAAGCGACCACTCGCCGCCCATCCCGAGTGCGCCGAGCGCGCGCAGCCCGCCCAATTGCCACGGCTCTTGCGCAAAGTATGAGAGGCCCGCGAAAATCGAATACGTCAGGATGCTGTAAGTCATCGCGCGAACCCGTCCGATGCGGTCGCCCAGCCAACCGAAAAGCAATCCGCCAGCCGCTGCGCCGACGAGGAAAAGAGCGGTGATGCGGCCCATCCACTCCTGCACGAACTGCTCGCTGACCACACCCGATGCTGCCTGCATCTGCTGCAGCGCGGGCCGCGCGACCAGCGGGAAAATGCCCATTTCCATCCCATCGAACATCCAGCCGAGAAATGCTGCGAGGAGCGTCAGCCAAAGGCGCGAGGAGGCTGGAGCTGCGGGCAACATTCGACTGACTCTTTCCATTGGGAGGTCTGCGGCCAAGAGAAAATCCGCCGCGGTCTGCCGGGAACCCGTGGCCGGAGGGCTTGCCGCTAGGCGGCCTGTTCTCCGGGTGGTGAAGCTTTCAGCTGCATCGGAGCGGGTGCTGGTGGCCTCGGCGCAGGCGTCGGGACGCGGGGCGGGAGTTGCGCCGGCAGGTGGGGTGGCAGGCTGGAGGGATTGATCGCACGTCTGGGCATCGGTGGAGGCGGCTGATTGTTGACGTTGTGCTCCGGGCTGAGACGAAAACCATGCGGTGTCTGATCCTCCAAGCCGGCATTCTTTTTCGCGCGGTCGAGCGCCTGCCGCATCGTCGATTTGTTCACCGAGTAGAGCATCGCCGTTTCCTCGGTGATGCGGCCGGCCGAGAAATGCTGGATGATGTCCTGCTCGAAGCTGTGCCAGCCCGGGTCACGCCGGCCTCGATCGCGGCGTGCATGCTGCGCGCTCTCGCTTTCGCCGAGCTGGACGATCTCGCGCGTGCGCAGGTTGCTGCCCATGATCTCGGTGAGGAGCTGCCGCCCGCCGCCGATCTTCGGCGCGAGCCGCTGGCTGATGATGTAGCGCAGGGTGGAGGCGAGCCGCTCGCGCACCTGCGCCTGCTCGCCCTGCTCGAACATGCCGATCGATGCGGTTGATCGACTGGCCGGCGCTGATCGTGTGCAGCGTGGAGTAGACGACGTGGCCGGTCTCGGCCGCGGTGAGCGCGATTTCCATCGTCTCGCGGTCGCGAATCTCACCGACGAGAATGACCTTCGGCGCCTGCCGCAGCGCGGCGCGCAGGCCCATGGCAAACGACGAGTAATCCGCCCGAGTTCGCGCTGGCGAGAAGGTCGCGCTTTTCTGCGGATGCAGGAACTCGATCGGATCCTCCAGCGTCACGACGTGCATGCGCGTCGGTCAGGTTGATCTCGTTCAGCATCGCCGCGAGCGTCGTCGTCTTGCCGGAGCCAGTCGCGCCGGTGCAGAAGACGAGGCCGGTCTTTTCCTTGATGATCTCCTTGAAAATCGGCGGCAGGCCGAGGTCCTCGAGCGACGGGATCTTCGGTGGAAAGCTTTCGCATCACGATGGCGTGCTGGCCGCTCTGGCGGAAGATGTTCACGCGGAAACGCGCCGCTCCGGCGAGCGAGTAGCTGGTGTCGCACGAGCCGTTGTCCGTCAGGTCGGCGCCGCAGCCGCTCGTTGTCGCCGATGAGCTGTCGGCGAAGCGCTGCGGTATGCTCCGGTTCGAGCGACCGGCAGCAAATCGGGAACTGGGACTGGGCGTGAGCACCCCATTGATCTCCACCTGCGGCGGCTGCCCCACGACGAACAGCAGATCGGAGGTGCCCCTCCCTCCGGCCTCCAGCATGGCTGCGAATGACGTCATCGAAGGGAGTGATCGGGCCGGTTTGCATGGGTGGAACCCGTGCTGAGCACGCCGTGTTCCCGATTCAGGCAAAGCGGCGAATTCGCCGCCGAACAGACACGCGTGCGACGTGAGGGGATCGAACCCCCGACCCATTCCGTGTAAAGGAATCGCTCTACCGCTGAGCTAACGTCGCGTGCAAGGTGACGAATCTAGCGCGTTCTCTCTCCGCTGGAAACGGAGAATCTCCGCCGGTTTTCGATCGCCGACTGTCTCACTGGGCGCCGCTGAGTAGTGCCCGGTATGCCTTCAATTTGCGGCACCAGCGCGCGGGTGATGTTCCGCCGCGAGGGAGCGTTCCGCGAGTTTGCGGGCATGCAACCGCCGGATAATCGAGCGGCCTGCGACCACGTGCGCCAGGAGGAGGAGAAAAACGCCGAGGCCGACCCATCCGTGCCAGCGGCTGAGCCACTCCCGCAGGCCTTCCCCACCGGCGTAATATAGTCCATATCCCGTCACAATGAGGAACGCATTGGCGGCGATCAGCAGCCCGCCGGAGAGCCGATTTTTGTCGGCGCTCCAGCCACGGCGAATGTGCGAGCCGAGCGCGCCGAGGACGAGGAGCGCCGCCATCGCCGCACCTCCATGGATCTTCAAGAAAAGCCGTGGAAGCCGCTCCCAGCCTTGATCTTCGAGCCGCGTTGCCGCGAACATCCAGCCCGCGCCGGTGATCAGAAGCGCGCCGAAGCTGAGATAAACCGCGGCCTGAAGCCAGCGGCTAAGCCGAAAAGTGGACCGCTGCATTCCAATGCGGACTGCACAGAAATTCGCCTCCACGGGCGACAAAAAAGGCGGTCGCCGAGAAGTGATTCAGTGTTGGCAACGCGGCCTCCCCACGCAGCATGACGACTTTCGTGAGAGCATCTGCGACCATCGCGCTACGGGCGCGGACCGTCGCTCCGAGCACGGTCCGCGCTGGTGTTCCAGAGCTTGGATCGACGATGGGACCATGCGCAGCGCCGGGGACAACCCGGTCGGCAAAAGAATGCGCGGAACTGGCGAGGGCGGCGTCGGCCAGCGGGAAACTCGGGAGGGTTTGCGCGGGATCGAGCGGGCTTCGGAGCGAGATGGAAAAGGGTTCGCGGCCCAGCGCGCGGAGATCGCCGCCAGCATTGACCAACGCACGAGGAACTCCGCGCGTGCGGAGCATTCCGATCGCCCGGTCCACCGCAAATCCTTTGGCAATGCCGCCGAGATCAAGACGCACTCCCGGGTGATGGAAGCGCACACGCCGCCCAGCGAGCAGCGAGACGTGTTCGAAGCCGGGAAGGCTGCTGCCATCAGCTTCGCGAGCCCGCTGGCTTGGCGGCAGAAATCCGAGCTCCTGCAACCGTGGGGCGACGCTGACATCGAACACGCCCTCGGAGACTCGCCACATCGTCTGCGCCAATTTCAATACTGCGAAAGTCCAGCGGTCCACCGCGACGGGTTTGCGGAAAGCGTTTTGATTGATCTCCGAAAGCTGGCTCGCGGGATCGTGAAAACTCATTCGGCGCTGCACGTCTGCGATGGTCGCAAAAGCCGCTTCGACCGCGTCCCGCGCCTCGCTCTCAGAGAATCCTGAGACCGTGATCTCGACAAAAGTGCCAAGCAACGGCCGCGCGCGCCGCACCTCACTTGAGGACAATTTCATACAAAGCGAGCACCCGCCGGACTCCCTCGGTGACGTGTCGGCTGGAGAGCGTGGCACCGCTGATATTGCGGATGTCCTGGTCCAGCCGCAGCGGAGCTTGCGCAGTCTTGCCGATGAATTGCGCACGCCATTTCGCCTCGCGCACTTCACCGCCGTAGGACTCGCGATATTCCAGAATTTCGATGCTTTTGACCGTTCCGCTGGCGTTGAGGGCGACGGCAAAGGTGATGAATTCATGTTTGCCGAGCACCTCATCGACGACAAACCAACCGCCGCCGGCAACGCGCCAGACCTGCGGCGTCTTGCGCAGGCGCATGTCGCTCGATTTCTCGATTGCGGTGCGCTGCGGAGCCGTGAGCTTCAGGTCCGCAGCGGATAACGTAGCGCCGGGAAACATCGCTGTTCGCGCCTGCTCAACGGTGAGGTAAGTGGTCGCGAAGCACGGGGCGGAGGTGCTGAGAATGAGCGCCGCTCGGAGCGGCGAAAGTTTTCCATGCCGACATGAATCAGAAGTTGAAGCCCACTTTCAGCCGGAACTGATTGCGCGTCTCTTCGGCAAAGGTCTGACCGGTTTGCGGCTCATCGACGCCCTGGCCGTAGACCTGGTGATTCCAGCTCAGCGTGGCCCACCACCTCTTCGCGGCGTAGTGCAGGGTGGGTCCAGCGTAGACGGCGACGTGCTCGAAAAGGCCGAGGTCGAACAAGGGATACTCGGAACGGACATGGCCTTCGACGCCGACAAACCAGTTGCGCGCGAAACGGTAGGAAACGCCAGCCGCGGCCTGCATCGAAAACTCCCGGGGATACTGTTCCGCGGGTTGCTTTCCCCAAGCCCACTCGACTCCGAGGTTCAGCGCGGTGATGAGCGTGTCGTCGAGGAAGTTTTTCTGAAGGATGATCTCCGGTGCGATGTAAAGCTCGTGCTGGATGAGGCCACCGACTTCGTCATTGATAGATGGCCGGGGGATTTGAGCTGAAATGAGATTGAGTCTCAATAGCAAAAGTGAAAAGCTTTGGCATGGCACTTCCGCAAGCTGGAATCGCCCCACACTTCACAGAGATGGCACGTTGGATTCGGGAAGCCTCAAATAAATCCAGTGCGGAAATTACGTTCGGTGCTACTGGAAGATGCCGCGCCAGCCTTGGACGCAGCATTCCCCCTAAAAACGTCACATGCGCCAATTTGCTGCTGCCTTCATCGCGTTTGTGGCCCTTGTGTCGCCTGCCTTCGCTGGTCTGGTGATCAATGAAATTATGTATCACCCGCCGGGCGCCGTGGAGGATCCGGGTGAGGAATGGGTCGAGATTTACAACGTACCCGGCACCGGCACCGTCGATCTCTCGGGATGGAAGTTCAGCAAGGCTGTGAATTTCACCTTTCCCCCGGGGACAACGCTCTCGGCGGGAGCGCATCTCGTAGTCGCGGCGGAGGCTGCCAAGTTCCAAGCCAGCTACCCGACGGTGACCAATTTCGTTGGTGGCTGGAGCGGAAAATTGAGCAACAACGGCGACACGATCCGGCTGTCGAATGCCGCAGGGGCGAAAATCGCGGAAGTGACGTACGCCAGCGAAGGAGACTGGGCGGTGCGCGCGCGAGGGGCGGTCGATCTCGGGCATCAGGGCTGGATGTGGAGCACCGAAGCGGACGGCGCAGGGAGGACGATCGAGCTCAGAAATCCCGCGTTGTTTTCGGAAAACAGCGGGCAGAATTGGGCACAAAGCCTCGACACCGGTGGCACGCCCGGCGCGGTGAATGGCAATGCTTCGAGCGACATCGCGCCCATCATTTCGAACATCAAACATCGCCCGCACATTCCGCGTTCGACCGACCCGATCAGGATTTCGGCCCGCATCGCCTCGGAGCTTGCCGATAATGTGACAATTGCGTTGCGGTGGCGTCTCGATGGGACGACGCCGTTCAATTCGCTGCCCATGGTGGACACCGATGGCGACGGCGAAGTCGACGCGACCATTCCGCCGCAAGCAAATCTGGCAATCGTGGAATTCTACCTCGAAGCAACCGACACCGCGGCGCACGTGCGCACGTGGCCGGCGCCCGCGCGGACTTCGAATATCGGTGTGACGCCGGAGACATACGGGCAGGTGACAAATGCGCTGTTGCAGGTCGATAATTCCTACGACTCCACCGTTGCGTGGGTGCCCGGCACGCAACCGATTCACCGCATCATTCTCACCGCGAACGAGCGCGCGGAGTTGCAGCAGATTTGGACGAATGTCGGCGGCTCGGACCAAAGCAACGCGTCGTTCAACGCCACGCAGATCGCGCTGAGCGGCAGCGGGCTCGACACCAATTATCTCTGCGACGTGCGCAACCGCGGCAACGGCAGCCGCCTCGGACCGCCGAACAACGCGCTCGTGAGCTTCCCGAACGACGCGAAATGGAACGGTCGCGTGGCCATCGATTTCAACTGTCGCTACGCGCATTCGCAGGTGCTCGGCGCGCTTTTCATCGAACGGATGAATGTTGCTGCGCAGGACACTGCGCCAGTCCAGGTGCGCTTCAACGGCGCGAATCTCGCGCAGGCGGGTGCCGTCATGTACGGCACTTACGCCCGCGTGGAGCACCTCGGCAGCGACTGGGTGAAGCACCATTTCCCGCTCGATTCGGCGGGAAATCTCTACCAAGTCCGCGACGTCGGCGGCGACCCCGCAGGCGGAAATTTGCGCTACGAAGGGACGAGCTTCGCGGCTTACGCGGACAGCTATAACAAGCAGACCAATGTCGATGCCGCGGACTACAGCGACCTTGTTCAACTCACCGATGTGCTGAACAACGCTCCCGCCGCGGGGTACAAAGCCGCCGTCAGCCAAGTCATCGATCTCGATCAATGGCTCACTTTTTTGGCGGCCAATTCGCTGATTGGAAATCTCGAGGGCGGCATCAGCACGGGGCGCGGCGACGATTACTCGATGTATCGCGGCGTCACCGACCCGCGTTTCCGTCTCGTCGAGCATGACCTCGACACGACGATGGGTTTCGGCGGCGTCACCGCGCAGCCGAACAACAGCATTTTCACTTCCTATTTGCTGATGCCGGGTCTGAACAAACTTCTCTCGGACCCAACCATTCTCCCGGCTTACTATGCGAAATATTTGGAGCTCACGGACCGAGTTTTCAACCCCACGGTGGGAAATCCGCTGATTGATCAAGCCATTGGCTACCTCGCGGGCAGCCAACCCGCGGTCGTCGCTGCCGCAAAGACTTATCTCGTGAACCGGCGCGCGGGAGTGCTGGCGCAGATTCCGCAGACTTACTCGCTCACGGTCTCCGGCAACGCCGCAGATGTGAGCGGAATGAAGCAAACCACGGACGGCGCGGCGACCTTCAGCGGGACGTTCAACGTTGCGAAAACCTATTCCATCACTCTCAACGGGGTGCTCGCGACGACGATGAATTATCGCGCCTCCGGTCCGAGCGCGGCTGGCTCCTGGTCGTTCAGCGCGGCGGTTGGCTCGGGCTTTTTGAAGCGAGGTCTCAACCGCGTGACCGTGAATTTCTGGGACGGTGTGAACGGCACCGGACATGTGCTTACGTCCCTGTCGGCGGACGTCGTTTATCTCCGGCGGTTCGCAGATGGCGATCGGGCCGAATGGCGTTCCACAGCCTGGCACGCTCGGACTTATCGCTCCGGCGAGTTACGTGCCGGGAGTGCCGGTGATGGTGCGCGTCGACCTCCGCGACGCGCTCGGCAACTACGACCGCACCGCTTGGAACACCACAGCGACGCTCACCGCGACCAACGCCGTCACACTCACGCCCAACACCGTGAAGCTCTACAACGGCGTCGGCAGCGCACTCGTCTCGGCCGGCGGAACCGGAACTGGCGGCGGCACGCAGACCATCTTCACCTACGGCACGGGTGGCACGGGCACGTCCGCGGTGAACTCCGGCACCCCGGGCTCGATCTGGAAATCGAGGACCAATTTCACTTCCGCGACCCTCGCGACATTTATCACAAATTTCGGAAACACCTGGCGGAACGAGGACTTCGACGATTCGTCGTGGACGAGCATCGTCACGCAGACCGGGTACAGGAGACAACGACGAGAACCGCGCCTTCGCCGCGGTGGATTACGACCCCGCGGTCGCAGGGACGCAAGTCGGGCCAGTTTACCTTTTCCGCAACACGTTCACGATCGCCGACGTGAACGCGCTCACAAGCGTCACGGGCGGCGTGAAATTCGACGACTCCGTCGCTGTATATGTGAACGGCACGCAGGTCTACCGGCACGCTGATCTTTCCGCAAATGCGGCGCTGACGGAGTACACCGAAGTGAATACCGGAGCGACGCGTGAGAATGCTGTGGCGGCGCTCAACGTGCCGCTCGGCTTGTTGCACAACGGCGTCAACACGATCGCCGTTGAGGTCCACCAGCATGACAACGGCAGCAGCGACGTCACTTTTGACCTCAGACTCCAGGCGAACCTCGCGGGCACGATTTCAGACCCTGGCACCTTTACGCTCACGGCAGCGACGCCCGAAGGTCTGAGCGCCTCCCGCACGATCACCAGCCTCGGCGGCGCGGCGCAGACCAGCGTGAGCGGCACGCTGACCGGCGCGAATATCTGGAGCGGAATCATTCACGTCACCGGCGATGTGACGGTGCCCTCGGGCGCTTCATTGACGATTAATCCCGGCACACATGTTCTCGTCGATGGCACTGCCGGAGCGGGCGATACGACCGGGAAAAAGATCATAATCAATGGCACCTTCAGCGCGCCCGGCACACTCGCATCGCCGATCAGCATCACCGCTTACGACCCGGCGACTCGCTGGGGGCAGCTCGCGTTTAGCACGAATCAACCAGCCTCACTCGACTTCTGCCTCGTCAGCCACGCCGCGCACGCGGCGACGCTCGGCCATACCAACAAAGCACCGATTTTTCTCGTCTCGAGCACGAGCCTGACCCTGCGCGATTGCGTCGTCGGCGAGTCGCCGGGCAAGGCGATGTTCACCAGTGGCGCGACCGACATCACGATGCAGCGCACGCTCATCACGCACACAATCACCGGTCCGGAGTTGCAGGACGGCACCTCGCTGCTGTGCGAAGACACGAACATTCAGGAAATCCTGCCGACCTTTCGCGAGAGTAATGACCTCGTGCCCGACGACGAGGATTGCCTCTACATTCACAACGCGCCGGGCCGCTCGATCATCATCCGGCGCTGCGTCTTCGCGATGTGCGGCGATGATGTGATGGATAATCTCGCCGGGCCCATCACGGTCGAAGATTCAATCCTGCGGCAAGGCTGGGACAAGGGCATCAGCCTGCTCAACAACGACCTGACCATTTCGCGCACGCAGATCGTCGATTGCGACAAAGGAATCTCTTTCAAAAGCAGCGTGGCTGCGACCCGCACGGTGGCGATGGATCACTGCACGATCACCGCGACCGATGCGGAGCACGACTCGACCGCTGCGCCGTGGGGCTACGCGGATTCAGCCCAGCGGCGGTGATCCCGATGTCCCGGCGACGGGCATCTGGACGCAGAATAAAGCCGGTCAAAGCAACACCAGCGCGGTGCTGCGCTACCTTGTTTCAAACTCGATCATCGAAGCCAAAATCCCGGTCAATGTGCAGGCGCCCTATCCCGTGTCGGATTCGGTGCTGACCTACACCTGCACGCACGATCTCGACACGCCCGACGCTGTCGCGTGGCCGGGGATAGGCAATTTCGAGGCAATTCCGCTTTTTGCCGATGCGGCCAATCACGACCTCCGCTTGCTCGCCACCTCGCCGTGCATTGATGCTGGCGACCCAGCCGCGCCACTTGATCCCGACAATTCCCGCACCGACATGGGTGCACTGACTTTTGGCGGCAGTGTGTCGCTCACGAACATCACGTGGACCGCCGCGAACAGTCCGTATCGCGTCACGAACAATGTGACCATCCCGACTGGCAGCACGCTCACCGTTGAGGCCGGCGTCACTGTTTTCTTCGACGAAAACAAGCACATCACCGTGAACGGCAGCATACGCATGCGGGGCTCGGAGAACAGCCACATCAAGCTCAGTAGCGTGCCCGGGCAGGCGCTCAAAGCGGACCCCGCTGACCCGGGTTTGCCGCTCACCACGCCGAAATGGGGCGGCATCTGGCTCGAGAATTCCAACGATCCGAACAACCTCATTTCTTACGTCGATTTCACCGACGCGCAGGACACACTTTCCGGCAGCAATGCCACCAGTCGCGGCTGCATCGGACTGAAAGAATCAGCCTGCACCATTGATCACTGCAGCTTTCGCGGGACGCATCTGCACATGATCTACGGCGATCATTGCTCCGTCACGATCCAGTATTGCGACTTCCCGGATGTCTTCGCGACAGGCGAAGTGCCTGGCGGGTTGGACAATGTGGCCGAGCCGGTGAAGCTGGTGAACAAATTCCTGCCCGGCGGCCACGCGCTCATTCTGCGCAATGTTTTCCGTGGCAACAAAGGCCACAACGATGTGCTCGATGTGGACAGCGATGTGGTGCCGAATCCCATCCTGCAGGTGCGCGAAAATCTCTTTCTCGGTCAGGACGGCGACGAAGCGTGCGACCTGGGCGGCGACGTGTTGCTCGACGGGAATATCTTCGCGCACGGCGCGAAAGATTCGGCCAATTCCGCCAATGGCTATGCCAGCGCCATCACCACCGGCGATGCTGGCACCGCCACCACGATCGTCGCGTCGCGCAATGTTTTCTGGGATCTCGATCACGCGGCTGCGCTGAAATCCGGCACCGGCGCGATCTTCGAATACAACACGTTCTATTCGCTGCACGCGAATACGCTCGATGCGACCGGGAAGGTCAACCTCCCTGCAGCGATCACGATGCTCGTGCCGCAGGAAGGGTCCGCACCCGGTGACGGCGCATATTGCCGCGAGAATATTTTCTGGTCGGTGCCGCGCGTCTTCGGCGACTCCGACCGCGGTACCGGCGGCAACGGAACTTTCGCCACGCGTTTGCAGTTCGATGGAAATCTCGTCGATCCGGCGACCACGGCAGTCGTCGGATCGCTCCATCCTGACGGGCTTTACAGCCTCGGGACCGGAAACGTCACGGGCGATCCGAAATTCAATGACGCCGCGAATGGCGACTTTTCTCTCGGCGCGGATTCGCCCGCGCGCGGCGCCGGAGCGTTTGGCAATGACCTCGGCGCGCTCGTTCCCTCTGGCGCGTGGATCACGGGCGAACCGTCTGTGCAGACCGCCTCAACCGCCGCCACGCTCACGGTCGGTGGCCCCGGAATCTTTTCCTACAAATGGAAACTTGACGACGGGCCCTGGAGTGTGCCGATTCCGATCGACCCTGCGAACCCGCTCAAATTTCCGCGCAACGGCCCGACGACTCGTACCGCGCAGCTTTCGCTCACCAATCTCGCCGACGGCCCGCACACCGTCTCCGTGGTCGGCCAGGATTTTGCCGGTATCTGGCAGGACGAGGCCGCGCCGACCGTTTCCAAAACGTGGACCGTCAACGCCGCACTTCAGCTCGTGCAGATCAATGAGATCCTCGCCAACAGTGCAACGTTGCCCGACTCGATCGAGCTGACGAATCGCGGCGCGGCTGTCGTGAATCTCGGCGGCTGGAGCCTCACCGATGATCCCCTCGTGCCGAACAAATTCGTCATCCCCGCGAACACCATGCTTGCCCCCGGCGCGTTCCTTACTTTTTCGAGCACCTCGACCGCTCTCAATCTCGACAAGGACGGGGACACCGTCCAATTGCGCAACGGCGCAACGCTCGTTGATTCCGTTGTCTTTGGTCAACAGGCGCTCGACCTCACCGTCGGTCGTATCGGCCAAACCCACGCGTGGTCGCTGTGCCAACCGACTCTCGGTGCCGCGAATGTGCCCCAGCGCCTCGGCGTCGCGTCCAATCTCCGGATCAACGAATGGCTCGCGAGCGGAAAAGTGCTCTACGACAACGATTGGCTCGAACTCGCGAACACCAGCGTACTTCCCGTCGCGCTCGCTGGTCTGCACGTGACGACCAACCGTACGGGCGACGCCAGTGCTTACACCTTCCCGGCGCTTAGCTTCATCGGCGGGAGCGATTTCCTGCGACTCATCGCGGACGGTTCCGGCTCGCCCGGACATTTGCCGTTCAAATTCGACGTCGAATACGAGATGCTCAGCCTCCTCGATGCGACGGCTGGTCTGGTCGATACCGTCGCATTTTTCCCGCAGACGACCGATCGCTCACAGGGGCGCGACGCGACCGGCGCGCTCGTCTTTTACGAGCTGCCCACGCGTGGTTTCGCGAACGGCGCAAGCGATCCGGCCTATGCCAACGCGCTCGCGATTTTGCGCGGATTCCGCATCACGGAGATCATGTATAATCCCGTCGGCGGCTCCGATTACGAGTTCCTCGAGCTGCGCAATGTCGGCGCGATCACCCTCGACCTGACGGGCGTGAAGATTACGAACGGAGTCGATTTCACGTTCCCTGCGACCACGCTCGCAGCTGGTCAAAACGTCATGGTCGTCGCGAATTTGGCGAAGTTCCGCAGCCGCTACGGCAACGCGGTGAACATCGCCGGAACGTTCACCGGCAAGCTCGACAACTCTGGCGAGACGATCGCCATCCAACTCGCTCCGCCTTTTGACGAGAACGCTTTGAACTTCGCCTACAAAAACACCTGGCAGCCCGGCAGCGACGGCGCCGGTCGCTCGCTGGTCGTCGGCAATCCGCTGGTCGCCGCGAGTCAATGGAGCGACAGCTCCATATGGCTTGCCAGCGTTGCCAACGGCGGCGACCCCGACGGCGCGGCGATCCCGCCTTTTGGAACATTCGCCGATTGGTCCGCGCATTTCGCCTCCGGCAACGCCATCGCCGATCTCGACCGCGATGGCGTCCCCGCGCTCGTTGAGTTCGCGCTCGGTCTCGACCCAACCGCGCCCACCGTCGCGGAATCGCCCGCGCTCCCGAGCGTCACTGTCGCGGCCGACGGTCACCTCGAGCTGCACCTTTCGATCCCCGCGAGCGAACTCGCGACGCAACTGCACGGCCTGCCCGAGATCACCTACACCGTCGAAGCGACCGACGACTTCGCGACGTGGACGCCGATCGCCGTGAAGACGCACACCACCTTGTGGACAGGCGAAGTCACCCTGGGGCCGAGCAATGGGGGCTTTGTTCCCGTCACCGTTCGCGACCCCGTTCTCGGGACCGCCCGGTACCTCCGCCTCCGGGCCGGCTGGAATCCGTAGTCGCTTCAAAAGCTCCGAATCAGCGCCAGCAGTTCGCTGAGCCGCTGACCCGGATCGTGCGAAACCAGTCGCGGAAACTTGCCGCCGAGGAGAATGAAATCACCGCCGCGCGTGAGCATCACCTTGTCGTCGCGGACTTCCACGATGCCCATTTTTCGCGACGCGGCGGCCAGCTTGATTTCGCTCATCGCCGCGAGATTCGTGGCCGCTTCCGGCAGCGGACCGAAGCGGTCACGCCAGGTCTTGCGCAGTGCGTCGAGTTGCTCGGTCGAAGCGACTTCCGAGAGTCGGCGATAGGCCTGGATGCGCGGCTGGCTTTCGCTGATGTAGCTCAGCGGCAAAAACGCGGGAGCGCACTCGCCGTCAGCCTTCGCGAGGAAATCAGCCTCGCGCGTCGCCACGAAATCGAGCCTTAGCACGACCTCTACCCGCGGCTTCACCTTTTCGCCTTTCAGCTTCGAAATCGCCTGCCGCAGCAGCGAGCAGTAGAGGTCGAAACCGATGCTGACAATATGCCCGCTTTGGGCGGTGCCGAGGATGTTTCCCGCGCCGCGAATCTCGAGATCACGCATTGCGATTTTGAAACCTGCGCCGAGCGAACTGTATTGTTTGATCGCGTTGATGCGCTTGCGCGCTTCGCCTTGTGTGAGCATGTCGCGCGGCAACATCAGATACGCGTAAGCCTTGCTCTGCGCGCGACCGACCCGTCCGCGGAGCTGATACAAATCGGCGAGCCCGAAGCGGTCGGCGCGGTCGATGATGATCGTGTTGGCGTTCGGAATATCGAGGCCGCTCTCGATGATGGTCGTCGAGATCAGCACGTCTGCTTCGCCCGCGACGAAGCGCTGCATGACTACCTCGAGTTCGCCTTCCTCCATCTGTCCGTGGCCGATCACGATGCGCGCCTTGGGGCAGAGCAGCTTGATCTTCGCGCACATGGCCTCGATCGACTGCACCCGGTTGTGAAGAAAATAGACCTGCCCCTGTCGTCCGAGTTCCCGGTTGATCGCGTCGCGAATGATCCGTTCGTCATACGGGCAAATCATCGTCTCGACCGGGATGCGATTCGGCGGCGGCGTCTCGATCGTGCTCATGTCTTTCGCGCCCATCAGCGAAAGATAAAGCGTCCGAGGAATCGGCGTGGCGCTGAGCGTCAGCATGTCCACGAGCTTGAAGAGCTCCTTGAATTTTTCCTTGTGCAGCACGCCGAAGCGCTGCTCCTCGTCGATCACGACGAGACCAAGGTCCTTGAAATGCACATCTTTCGAGATGAGGCGGTGCGTGCCGACCACAATGTCCACACTCCCATCCGCAAGCCCCGCGACCGTTTTGCGCTGCTCGGCAGCCGTGCGAAAACGTGAAAGCGTCTCGACGGTGACTGGGTAGTCGGACATCCGTTCGCGAAAATTTTGGTAGTGCTGCTGCGCGAGCACGGTCGTGGGAACCAAGATGGCCACTTGCTTCCCGCCCATCACGGCCTTGAACGCCGCGCGAATCGCAACCTCGGTTTTGCCGAAACCGACATCGCCACAAATGAGGCGATCCATCGGCCGCTCCGCTTCCATGTCAGCTTTGGCAGCAGCGATCGCGGTGAGCTGATCGGCGGTTTCCTTGAACAGAAACGAGTTCTCAAATTCGCTCTGCCAATGATTGTCCGGCGGAAAAGCGTGGCCCTTCGCGGTCTCGCGGGAGGCGTGGACTTCGAGCAGACGCGACGCGTAATCGTAGACCGATTTCTCCGCGCTCTTTCGCGCTTTCGACCATTTGCCGTCGCCCAGCGCACTCAGTGGCGGATTGCGTTTGCCGACTCCGACGTATTTCGAGACGAGAAAACTCTGCTCGAGCGGAACGTAGAGCCGGGCGTCGTTGGCGAAAGCGATCACCATCACCTCTTCGGATTCTTCGCCGCGCGGAATCGAGCGCATGCCCTCGTAGCGCCCGATGCCGTGTTCGAGATGGACGACGAGTTCGTCCTCCGCGAGATCGCTGAAATCGATCTGCGCGCGGGCCGACTGCTCGCGAGCCCGCTTGAGGGCTAACCGGCGGGCCCGGTTGTGCCGGTAGCGGCCAAATAATTCGGCGTCCGAAAGGACTGCGATTTTCGCTGCGGGGAAGATGAAGCCACGGGCCAGCGAGCCGATGGTGAACCGCAAAACATCTGCTTCCACCGGCGGAACGAGATCGTGCAGACGTTCAACCTCACCTTCGTTGTTGCAAAAAATGTGGACGCTCCAGCCCGCCTCGCGCCACTCACGAAGCTGAGCGAAGAACCGCTCGCGCTTGATTTCATCGATCACGAAATCGCCAGCGTCGAACTCCCCGAGACCGTGATCATGAAACGCCGTGTCGAAATTCTCCGGCTGATCGCCGCCCTCCGAGCCGGTGAGCAATCGCACGCGGACGGCTTTATTCGGGAGCAGGAGGACCGGGAGATTTTCACTCGAAAGCTCGATCACGACATCCCTGCTCTGCACGTAATCCCGCAGCCGGCTTTCGCCCGCTTCTGCTTCGCCCAGCAGCAGCGTGCAACTCGCGACATGCTCGACGGTAATCTGATCGTCGAGGTCGAATTGGCGGATTGATTCGATCTCATCGTCGAACAGTTCGAGCCGCACCGGCAGCGCGTGGTGGAACGAGAAGACGTCAATGATGCCGCCACGCAGCGCGAATTGGCCGCGCGCGGAGACCTGCGGCACATGTTCGTAGCCTGCGCGGGCGAGCTGCTTCAGCAGCTTTTCCCGATCGAGCTTTCCTCCGCGATTGAGCTTCAGCTCGAGCTTCTTCAGCGCGGCGGGCGAGGGGAGATGATCGTTCAGACTCGCCTGCGTGACGGCGACGATTTGTCGTCCTTTGACCGCGAGTTTTTCCGCGATGCCGAGACGTTCCGCCGCGGATTCCGGATCGGTGATCGCGCCCTCAATTGCAGCGACATCGCTCTCCGGGAAAAAGAGCGCGTCAGGAAACCAGTTCGCAACTTCATTGTGCACACCTTCCTGCGCGCGCAGATTTGCGCAGACGATCCAGACGCGCACCTTAGCCTCGCGGGCGATGAGCGCCGCCAAAAACGGTTGCGCGGCATCTGTCACGTGCTCAAAGGTGGTTTCCTCGCCAGCGCGCAGTTCTCCCAATTTCGCCGCGAGCGCGGGGGCGCGGGCGAGGTGGTCGAGAAGTTCAGGCTGGGCGGTGCTCACTCCAAAAAAGCGGCCCGCAGTCTACCGGCGTCAGAGCCCGCCGCAAACGGACTCTGCGATGGCGCGCGAAGAGAGCACGCGATCTTGGATCGAGGCGACCGGCATCACCCCGATCCAGCTATTCGTGAGGAAAACTTCGTCCGCCGTGCGCAGGTCATCGATGAAAAGCGAACACTCCTGAACCGGCAGACGTTGCATGACCTTCTCGCGGATAACCCCAGCGCGCGCGCCGCTGAACAGCGCCGGCGTGCGAATCCTCGAGCCATGAACGACGAAGACATTGGCGACGCACGCGGAGATGAGTTCGGCGCTTTCGTTGAAGAGCAGCGCCTCGTGTTTCCCGCCGCGCTCGGCCTGCTGGAGGAGGTCGAGATTCTGCCAATAATTCGCAGTCTTCACGCCGCCGAAAAGCGGGTGGCAGACTTCTTCCGAGATCGCCAGATCATACGCGAGTTGAGTCGGTCGGGCGCGTTCTTCGAGGAAGACGAAGACCCGCGAATGCGCGGCAGCGCTGGTAGCTGTGCCGTCGCCAGCGGTCACGTAGACGCGGGCAAATCCGTTGCCTCCGCAACCGGAAAGCAGCTCCCCAGCTTGCGCCAGCGCCTGTGGGTCGATGGAAAACTCGCGCGCGCCACACGCCGTCCGCAATCGCGCAAGATGCGCATCGAGATACTGCACCTGCCCGTCTGCGACGCGCAGGCTTTCGAAAATCGACATGCCGAAACGAAAGCCCCGGTCGCTCAGCGGCACCGAGTCGCACGGCACCAGTGCCGTGCCCGACCACATCCACATGCGGAGGAAATCGCCACTGTTCACGGGAAAATCGATCGCTCGGATTCGGGTGCCAAGTGCGGCGCGCTACGAAATGGTCAGCTCTTTCGTGATGCCGAAGCGCTCAATGCGTTTGCGCAGGGTCGCGCGAGTGATGCCGAGAAGCTTTGCGGCGCGGACCTGATTTCCTTTTGTTGATTTCATCGCGTAGAGCGTGAATTCGCGTTCGAGCCACGGAAGCAGTTCGACACCCGGTGTGCTCTGCGCGGATTTCAGGAGGATTTCGATCGCGCCTTCGGTGGTGATCGCTTCCGCTGCCGCGGCGCTGCTCGCAGCGGTGTTGGCGGCTTCCGCGGGTTGGGCGTTGCCGAGCGGGATGTCCTTGGGCAGCAGGAGATCTGCGGTAGCAAGGACGCACGCGCGTTCGATCGTGTTTTGAAGTTCGCGGACGTTGCCAGGCCAGTTGTGATTTTCCAGCACGCGGACGGCTTCTTCGCTGAGCTTGAGCTGCGGCAGATGCTTTTGAGTCGCGACTTTTTGAAGAAAATATTCAGCGAGGAGCCGGATGTCTTCGATCCGTTGGCGCAGGGGGGGGAGTTGGATGCGGACCACATTCAAGCGGTAGAAAAGATCCTCGCGAAAGCGCCGTTCGGCGACCTCCTGCTCGAGGTTCTTGTTGGTCGCCGTGATGATGCGCACGTCGCTGGTGAGCGTTTCGTTTCCGCCGACGCGGGAGAATTGCCCGTCCTGCAGCACACGCAGGATCTTGCTCTGCAACTGAAGTGGCATGTCGCCGATCTCGTCCAAAAACAACGTGCCGTGATTACACTGCTCGAAGCGCCCGATGCGCTGGCCAGCGGCGCCGGTAAACGATCCTTTTTCGTGGCCGAAAAGCTCACTCTCAAGGAGTTGATCCGGAATCGCCGCGCAGTTGATTGCGACGAAGCTTTTCGCGCTGCGCTGGCTGTAATGATGGATGGCTCGGGCCACGAGCTCTTTGCCCGAGCCGCTTTCACCCGTGATCATGACGGGTGCGTCGGAGTGGGAGACGCGGCCGACCATTTTAAAGACCTGCTGCATCCCTTCGGATTTTCCGACAATGGAATCCTGGTGCTCCTCGACGGTCAGTTGCGGTTTAAAGGTGGTCGCCGCGCGCATCTCGGCTTGGGCTTTGAGCGCGGCGTCGACGACGATTTTCAGGCTGAAAGGGAGCGTCTCTTTCCGAATGAAGTCGAACGCGCCGAGTTTCATCGACTCAATGACCGACTGCGTGGTGCCAAACTGGCTGGTGAGCACGACAATCGCGTTCGGCTCGCGGGTGCGAGCTTTCACGAGCAACTCCAGTCCGCTGAACGGCGCGAGATGCGTTTCGGTGATCAGCAGGTCGGGAGTCTCGCGGCAGAAGAGTTTGTATGCTTCGTCCGCGTGGCTGGCGGTGATGACGCGAGTAGTCGGGGTGGTGAGCTGGTGCTGCGCCCACTCGAGGAAATCCGCTTCCGGATCGACGAGTAGAATGGTCTGAGGTTTTTCCATCAAAAAAGAGTCATTTTTGTTCCGAATCGCACGCCTGTCGAATGCGCTTTTTCACACTCCGCCGAAACGTCGGTCGCGGAGATGAAAGGCGTCGATGGCGGCGTGAAGTTCGGCCTTTCCGAAGTCGGGCCACAGTTTCTCGGTCACGTAGATTTCCGTGTAGCTGAGTTGCCAGAGCAGGAAATTCGAAAGCCGCATTTCCCCGGAGGTGCGGATGAGCAGATCGGGATCCGGATAGTCGCGCGTGTAGAGATGGCGCTGAAAAACTCAGCGTCGATCTGTTGCGGGTGGAGGCCGGTGGCAGCTTCGCGGGCGATGCTGCGCACGGCGTCGATGATTTCTGCGCGACCGCTGTAGCTCAGGGCGAGGATGAGCGTCGTCGCGGTGTTGTGCGCTGTCGCGGCGATGGCGTCGGCAAGGGCGCGCTGGCAGCTTTCGGGGAGGTCGTGCAGCCGTCCGATCGCTTGGAGGCGCACGTTATTTTTCATCAGGGTGGGCAACTCCTGTCCGATAAAATGCTCGAGCAGGATCATGAGCGCGGAGACTTCCTCCGGCGGTCGCGTCCAGTTTTCCGTTGAGAAGGCGTAAACCGTGAGAAACTCAACGCCCATTTCCGCGCAGGCTTCAGTCACCGCGCGCACCGACTCCGCTCCGCGCTCGTGTCCTGCGATGCGCGGCAGACCGCGTTCCCGGGCCCATCGGCCATTCCCGTCCATGATGATCGCGATGTGCCGCGGTGGCGGCGGCTGAGCGGTCGCTGGCACGGCAGGGTCAGCTTCTCAGAGAACGATCGTCTGCTCCCGACCGGGGCCGACGCTGGCGATCACCAATCTGGCGTTGGTCAGTTCGGCGAGTTTTTGCAGGTAGGATTGGGCGTTTTTGGGGAGGTCGGAAAAGGACTTTGCCTCATGCGTCGGGGTCTGCCAGCCGGGCATTTCGATGTAAACCGGCTTGCAATCAGTGAGTTCGCGGGCGTCGCTCGGCGGGACTTCGAGGGTCTTGCGGCCGAGCTTTGTAGTGGGTGCAAATCCGGATCGTTTCGAGGCGTGTCGAGACCGTCCAGGTTGGTGACGGCGAGGTCGTCGATGCCGTTGACCATGCCAGCGTAGCGCGTGGCCACCGCGTCGAACCACCCGCAACGGCGCGCGCGTCCGGTGGTCGCGCCAAATTCGCGACCCATCCCGTGCAGCATATCGCTGAGCTCCGCGTTTTCGGTCGGAAATGGACCTTCGCCGACGCGAGTGGTGTAGGCCTTCATCACGCCGAGCACCCGGTCCATCCGGTGCGGTGGCACGCCGGAGCCGGTGCAGGCGCCGCCCGCCGTGGTGTTGGAAGAGGTGACGTAGGGATATGTGCCGTGATCGATGTCGAGGAACGTCCCCTGGGCGCCTTCGAAGAGCATTTCCTTCCCGGCTTTCATCGCTTCGTGGAGGATACACGACGGTGTTGCCCACGAAGGGCCGCAGTTTCTCGCCGGCGGCGCGTGTAGTCCGCGAGCACTGTCTTGAAGTTGAGCGGCTTTGCGCCGAAGGCTTTGAGCACGGCGTTGTTTTCCTTCACGCGGTGCGCGAGTTTTTCGCCGAAAAGCTCGGGCTGCATCAGGTCGCTCATGCGGAGGCCGACGCGCGCGACTTTGTCGCCGTAGGCCGGACCGATGCCGCGTTTGGTCGTGCCGATCTTGTTCTTGCCCTTCTTGATCTCCCGCTGCTCGTCGATCGCGCGGTGGTAGGGCAGGACGAGATGCGCGCAGTCGGAGATGAGCAGGTTCTTCGCGTGACCTTGATCTTCTGCGCGCGTAGTCCCTCGATTTCCTCCACCACCGCGATCGGGTCGATGACGACGCCATTGCCGATGACGCAGGTTTTCCCGCGGCGCAGAATGCCGGATGGGATGAGGTGCAGGACGTATTTCTTCCCCCCGACGATGACGGTGTGGCCGGCGTTGTTGCCGCCCTGCGAACGGACGACGATGTCCGCCTTTTCGGTGAGGAAATCGATGATTTTGCCTTTGCCTTCGTCGCCCCACTGGGCGCCGACGAGAATTGTATTGGCCATGAGAAAGTGTGAGTGATCGGAGCGGTGGAAGTGTCCCCGGAAACGGCGGGGGCGCTCGGGAGCGGGCGAGAGTAGCGGTGGGAAAATGCCGCGCAAGTTGGAACGTCGTCCGGCACGACTGTGCGTCGGCTCAACTCGACGGCGAGTCGGAGGTCTGCTCAGGGCTTGCTGTTGATGACCCGCTCGCGACGGCGTGGGTCACTGGATGGCGGCTGAGTCGGATTCGTTCCTGGCAACGCCTGCGGAAATGCGCCGGGCTGCGGCCGGGCCGACGTCGGTGCCACGGCATTGGGACGCGGGATGATAGGCTGATTGCGGCTCTGGATGCGCTGTCCATTCAGCACCTGACCATTGATCGCCTGGCCGTTCCCGGGCAGGCCGGTCGGCAGCGACGTATTTGGCGTGCCGACGGGGCGCGCCTGCGGCAGTAGCCCACCAACCCCGGGCCGCGGCACGGCGGCGGTCGGCGGCGGTGCCTGTCCAGCGCTGTGCACGAGCGCCTGATCGAACTCCAACGGCGCGAACTCCGTCCCCTTTTTGAGCGTCACTTTCGTTTTGCCGACGCGCTCAGACCACTCCACGCCTGCGACGGAAATGCCCTCCTTGTTCGGTTCGTTGCCGACCAATCGCATCACCGTCTGGTCAGCTTGAGACTTGACGATCACGGTGTCGCGTTCCTTTCCATCCGGGTAGCGCTCACGCGAGATGCCCATGATGTGGAGATTCACCGCAAAGCCCGGCGCGGCTTCGGTGGGTGGCGGCGCGGCTGGAGTCGCGAGCGCAAACGGCCACTCCTCGACCATCTTGTCGTAGCGATTCGGAGCCAGCGGCTGCGGCGGGGTGAACTGCGCGGCGAAAATGGGCACGGTGCAGAAGAAACCGAGCGCGATGAGCCAGGAGGCGGCTTTCATGTGGAAAATAGACGACTCGGGCCAGAGTGTGTCAACGGAGCGAGAGCGCGGCTACTTCGGCGCAAACCATTTTGCGACACGGAATTTGCCACGCATCTCTTTCTTGTCGCCGGCGTCGACCTGCAAATTGGCGCTCTCGAAAACGATGAATTGATCCGGCGCCTGCATCTCGCGGAGAAAGGCGGTGATCGCTTCCTTTGAGCACTTCGTCTCGATATTGACCGAAACCGAGGTGTAGAGCGGTTTGCGCTCGGGGATGCCGATGGCCGGCGTTTCGAGGAGCACGGTGTTGCGCTTGGCGACCTCTTTCACCTGGTCAAGCAGGTCGCTGCCCGCGCGCGTTTCGTTCAGCAGTTTCGGCTGCGCTGCCAGCACCCATGCATCGCGTTGATCCCAAAGTTCTTTCTCTTCAAGCAGCGAGATCTTTACGCGCAACTCGGTCGTTTTACGGGCGAATTCCGCGCGGAGCCGACGTTCGTTTTTGATGAAAAACTCGATCAGCAGATAATTCGCGATCAACACGACGACGAGGCCGACGCCGATCGAAAGCTTTTTTTCCCGGGCCGTCATAGCTTGCCGAAGATGCGGAAGTGCGCCGCGCCGCTAGTGAGGATTTCGGGTGGAGGGCTTTCAATCGTGTAGGCGCTGAGCCCCTTTTCGGCGCGCATTTTTTCCACGAAATCAATGGCGAGCGCTGCGGATGCCGCTTCGCCCTCGACGCGAAACTGCGAGGGGTTGTGATCGAAAATGGTGATCTTCACTTCATTCGACGGCAGGCTGTTGAAGACGAGGAAAAGGGTTTCGACCGCGTAGCGCGATGGATCGATCGCCGGTGCGAGTCCATTCCAGCGCGTTTGCTTTGCTATCACCGCCTCGATCTGCGGCTGCGCGGACGCGATCTGCCCGTCGATTTTTTGCACCCGTTTGTTTAGCCAGACGAGGTAGATGAACGCGCCGGCAACGAGCAGCAAATAGATTACCGCGGCAATTTGCAGTTGCTGCCGCAGACGCCCCGCGCTCGCAAGCCGGCGCAGCTCGGCTTTCCATTGCGGCGGCGCGAGATTTCCCGGGGGCTCAGGCATCGGGCCATCGAAGGAAATCAACTCGACGGGCCGGCCGAGTGCATCCTCCAGCGGCTCGCGAAGGCCCGCGCAGCCTTGCTCCAGTCGGACGCGCGCGAATTCCGTGGGGACGCCTTCCATTTCCGCGCCGAGCAAAAGTTGCGGCAGTTCCGCGATCAGTGCATTGCCGTCGGTGCCGGGGAAAGTCTGCGCAAATCCGAGCTTTCCGTGCTCGCAAATCGCGACCTGCAATTGCCCCTCCTCGGGCCAGACGCAGAGCACCGTTTCATCCGCCGGACACGCAGCAGCGACGTGCATCGCGAAAAGCGTGATCTTCTCAGGCAAGCGCTCCCGGCTGCGAAGGGGCGCGCAAAGCTCGGAGAGCTGCGAAGAGTTTGCCGCAACGGAAAGGACCGTCGACTCGGAATCGGTCTGCCGGATGATCTCGAAATCGCTCGAAGCCTCCTCGACGGGATACGGCAGCGTTTTCTCGAGCTGCAACTGCACCATGCCGGAGAGCTCTTCCCGATCCGTGGCAGGCAGGGTGAGCCGCTCGAGCACGACGAAGTTCCCGGGCAGCGCGAGACGGATTTGCTGTTCGGCGGGAATGGCCGAGACCGCTTCCTCGAGCGTTTTCATCGACTGCATTTCCCGCCCTGCCAGTCGCAGTCGCCAGCCGTCGGCGTTGGGGGTGAGAAGCGCGGTGGCGGCGCTGGGTTTCTTCATTCTTGCCAGAGCTTGATGGCCGGGTTGGCGGCACCTTTTCGGGCAACCACATCGAGTTGTCGAATGACATTTCCCGAGTAACCGATCGCGGTGATCCGCATCATCAGATCTTTTTCGATGATCAATCCGCCGAGGGTGTTTGGCCGGTTCGGATCGACCCCGAGCATGGATTGCATTTGCGCCAGCGTGAGTTTCGGATCGTCCACGGTAAAGTCGATGCCGTCACGACCGGCGCGAGCGATCAGAAACTGCTGAATCCGCGCATCGCCGACGCCTGGCAGCGCGCGCAGGATTTCCGCGGGCGCCGCTGAAAGATCGATCGGTCCCGTGCTCCAGAGCGTGAGGCTTTCCTTCCAGCCCGGCTTGCTGGTCAACGCCTCCGAGTTGCGCACGCGCTCGATTTCCTCCAGCGAGATCAGCGCGCGATTCGGCGGCGTGTAACCGGGCTCATTCTCCGCGCCGTTGAGCCGCTTCACGTCGTCGGCGTCGGTGTAGTCGAGCAGGCAATCGACAAAGGTCTCGCGCTCCTGAAAGTCGAGACCCATCCGTTCGAGCCACGTCTTGAAAAGCTCGATCCTTTTCGTCTGCGCACCATTGCCTTCGAGCACCCAGTTCACATTCAGCCTCGCGCCCTCACCCGCGATTTTCACTTTGTAGCCGAGCTGCGTGCCGAATTCGCGTTCAAGCTGCGGCGATTCGGTGCTGATCGCCGGATTGAGGCCGATGACAACGCCAGAGTGTGCCATCGCTTTTGCCTCGGCGTTCCGATTCGCCTCGCCGGTCAGAGCGATGTCCTGCTGCAGCCATTTCGCCCACGCAATCACCGCAGCCGAGAGGAGGAACAGCGCGAACAGAACGAGGATAAGTGCGGAGCCGCCGCGGCGCGTTTTTGGGGAGAAAGCGCGGGCCGTCATTGCTGTTGAAGTTTTGCGACGGGCACAGTCAGTAGTGCTTCGAACGGGGGCTCGCCCTTCTTGCGCGTGATCGTCATCCAAATCAGCGAAGGCACCAGGGCGGGCTCGTTCCAGCGGTCGATTTTGGCGTTGAGCTGCGGGTTCCAATATTTGATTTCGAGGCTCGCCACGTCGCTCATCAGCGGCAGCCACGTCTCGTCTTTTTGCGTGCCCTCGACGGGGCGCCGCAGTAGTCCGAGTTCGAGCAGTGACGAGTTTTTCTCGACGGGCTTCACTTGGAAAACGACGCGAAATTCGCCCGTCGCAGCGGTGGTTTGCACGCCAATGCCACTGCTGCATCCCCATTCGAGCGTGTCGGCGTGATCGCCGTTGAAAATGTGCGGCACGCCCACGATGCGGGTCTGTCCGGTCGGCGGCAACTCGAGCATCGCGGTTTGCAAAATGTTCACGAGTCCGATCATCGCGCGCCGATCGGCGCTGGCATCCGACGAGAATTTCAGCGCGGTCAAATTCGTTGCGACGAAGCGATGAATCGCAATTGCGAGCAGCGAAATGACCAGCACCGCAACCATCACTTCGATCAAAGTGAACGCGCGCCGAGTAACCGCGCAGGAAGGTTTCACGACGTTCATCGCGGCTTCGGGGAATTAAAAAAGTCGAGCTCGCGCGATTGCTTCTCGCCGCGGCTAACCCACGAAACCTCGAGCGTCACGAGGGTAACGCCGAAGATTTCCTGATCTTTTTCGTTCTTCTCTTTCAGCGGCACGCGCGTCGTCTTGAGCTTCATCCCGTCGAACATTCCTTTCAGATCCTCCGTCGCGGAATCTGAGACCGGAGTCGCGTCCGCCTCGATCGCGGCCATGGCATTTTCGAGCGCGCGCATCGCTCGAGCGTCGTCGTTTTTCGCCTGATCGGCGTTCAGACAGTTCTCCACGCAGCGCCCAAGCGCGAGCACGCCGACCGAAAAAATCAGGACTGCGAGCACGGCTTCAAAAAGCACAAAGCCGCGCTTCGAATGGATACCGCGCGGCTTCCTCATTTAGCTTTCACGGCGCCAAAATTTTCCTCGAGCACCGTTCCACGCACCGTGAGCGGATCGTATTTCACGACCCACGAGCCTGCCGGCCCGGTGTAGTTGGCAATCACCGCCTCGCAGGTCCCGCTGCGCCAGAAGGGCCATTCCGCCGCCGGTTTTTCTTCCATCGCTGCGGTGCGTTCGAGCCCGATCGACTCACCTTTCCCAAAATCAAAACGCGGCCAATCTTTTTCGCGATCTTCAAACCGCGGCTCGGACGGCTCGATCGAAATCCCGTCGTCGTCCCAGATCATGACGAAAGTGCGCCGCTCCGAAACGCTGCGCAGTTGCGCCTCCCGCACGAATTCGTCGAAACGCTCGAGTGTCGCCTTGAGCTTTGAATCGGTGTTCAAGCCGCTAATCAGCGGGACCGCGAGCCCGAGCAACAACAGCCCAATGACGATGGCGAGGCAAATTTCGAGGAGAGTGAAGCCGTCGCGTTGGCGCATGGAGGAGGTGATGATCATCGGCGAGACGGCGTTCGGAATCCAACTGAACTTGCCGGGCGCTGGCGTCAGGACATTTGGATTTTCGCCCCCCACCGGCTAAAGAGCGGTGTGTTTAGAGCCTTTAGCCTTGTTGTTTTCTCCTGCGCGTTCGTCGCGCCTTCGTCCGCGCAAGCCGCGAGCATCTCCACTTTTGCCGGCACCGGTGCCAAAGGTTTTTCCGGCGATGGCGGACCGGCGGCGGCGGCGCAATTGAATGGCCCCAACGGGATCGCCCGCGGGCCAGACGGGGCGCTCTACATTTGCGACACCGAAAATCAGCGCATCCGGAAAGTGGGCGCCGGCGGGACGATCACGACCTTTGCGGGCAGTGGTGTTCGCGGCTTCTCCGGGGACGGCGGTCCCGCCACGGAGGCGGCGTTGAATGAACCATACGAGGTGCGTTTCGATGCGCGCGGGAATGTATTTTTCGTAGAGCGGCTGAATCACTGCGTGCGGCGGGTCGATGCCCAGACCGGCGTGATCTCGACCGTCGCCGGCACCAGGAACATGGGCTTCAGCGGGGACGGCGGACCGGCAATTGCGGCGGAGATGAACGAGCCGCATAGCATCGGCTTCGACCGGATAGGTGACCTTTACATCTGCGACGTGAAAAATCATCGCATCCGAAAGGTAGCGATGCAGACGGGCGTGATCTCCACCTTTGCCGGGACAGGGGAAAAAAAGCCGACGCCCGACGGCGCCGCGCTGGCTGAGGCGCCGCTGCATGGCCCACGGGCACTGGATTTTGATCGTGGAGGAAATCTGTGGGTGGCATTGCGCGAGGGAAATGCGGTGTTCAAAATCGACCCAGTGACGCGGACGATCCAGCACATCGCTGGCACTGGGAAATTGGGGTTCACCGGTCACAGCGGGCGACCAAAGGAGGCCACGCTTTCCGGTCCCAAAGGTCTCGCAATCGCCTCGGACGGAGACGTCTTTCTCGCTGACACGGAAAGCCATTCGATCCGCCGGATCGATGTGAAGCACGACACGATCGAACTCGTGGCGGGCACCGGCCAAAAAGGCGACGGTTCGCCCGGGGACCCGCTCGCCTGCGCGCTCGATCGGCCTCACGGGGTCTTCGTCGATTTCGACGGCGCGCTTTTCATCGGCGATACCAATACCCACCGAGTGCGCGTGGTGCGGCCGTGAATCACGATATGTCGATGGTCTGTCGTAACATTCCGCTTTTCATGTCTCAGAGCTGACATACTCTCAGTTCCGCGAAATCCCAATATGGCTCGAATTCTCATTATCGATGACGACCCGGCGATGGTGTCAGTCATTTCCGACATCTGCCAGGAGCGAGGACACCAGACGATCGCCTACACTTCCGGCCAGAAAGCGATCGAGAATCTCGCCACCCACGCGCCGCAGCTCGTCATCTCCGACCTGCGAATGGACAAGGTCGGCGGTCTCGACATTCTCCGCGAGTGCCAGCGAGGTGCTGCCGCAGACGCCGGTGATCCTGATCACGGCCTACAAGACGGTGGAGACGCGCGCTCGAGGCGATGAAGCTTGGCGCCTACGACTACATCACGAAGCCGTTCAAGGTGGACGAACTCCAGCTCACGATCCAGCGCGCGCTCGATAATCAGAGCCTCGTGCGGGAGAACCGGAATCTGCGGCAGATCGTGAAGGAGAAGTATCGGTTCGAGAACATCATCGGGACGAGCGCGAAGATGCAGGAGATTTACAACCTGATCGCGAAGGTCGCCGACACGGACTCGACGATTTTGATCCAGGGCGAGAGCGGCACAGGCAAGGAACTGGTCGCCCGCGCGCTCGCATTTCAACAGCAACCGCCAGCATCAGCCGTTCGTCGCGATCAACTGCTCCGCGCTGCCGGAAAACCTGCTCGAGAGCGAGCTTTTCGGGCACAAAAAGGGCTCCTTCACCGGCGCGGTGCAGGACAAGATCGGGCTCTTCGAGGAAGCGGAACTGGGCACCATTTTCCTCGATGAGGTCAACTCGATGGCGCAGCCGCTCCAGACGAAGCTGCTGCGCGTGCTCCAGGAGCGGCAGATCCGGCGCGTCGGCGACACCAAGAGCATCCCGATCAATGTGCGCGTGCTCGCTGCGACCAATGAGGTGCTCGGCGAAAAGATCAAGGGCGGCAACTTTCCGCGAGGATCTCTACTACCGGCTGGCGGTGATCCCGATCGAGATGCCCGCGCTCCGCGAGCGGCCCGAGGACATCCCGCTGCTCGTGAATCATTTCCTCCAGAAGAACGCCGCGCAGACCGGCACCGAGCCGAAGAAGATCGACCCGAAAGCCGATGGAGATGCTGCAGGGCTTACCGCTGGCCGGGCAATGTCCGCGAACTCGAGAATGCCATCGAGCGCGCCTGCGCACTGTGCGACGACGGTCTCATTCGCACCACCGATCTGCCGCCGCAGGTCAGTCCGCCAGGCCAGTACGCCGCCACCGGCGAGACCACCGGCGCGCTGCCGGTCGGCCAGACGCTCGACGAATACATCCGCGAGCAGGAGCGGCGCTACATCGAGGAGACGATCAAGTTCAACGCCGGCAGCCGCGAGAAGGCCGCGAAGATGCTCGGCATCAGCATGGCCACGCTCTACCGCAAGCTCGAAGTGAAGCGCGCACGGCCGAGAAATCGTAGGCCAGTTCCAGGAGCTTTTACGCTCCGGCCGGCAGAAATCCGGATCTGCGCGGCCTGTCTTTCTGGATTTCGTCGAGCTTGAGCAGGATTGCGGCCTGCTGGTCGAGCAGCTTTTGATTCTTCGGCCTTGAGCACTTGAAGTTGCTGCAGCGGACGTTTTCGAGGCGCCAACTGCCTTGGCGAATGAAGGAGTCTGCGGCCAAAGCCACTAGCGCAAACGGCTACGAGCAGAGGAGGTTGAGCGTTTTCATCGCGCTTTTCCGCCTCCACGGGCGACGAAAATCCGGGCCAGCCGAACGGCTTCGGCGATCGCGGCAAGCTTCTCGTCGATCTTGGTCTGATTCTCAGTTGCGACCACCTGCTGCGCGGTGAGTTCGGCTGAGCAGCGCGTCGAGCGGCGGGTCATCCGGATCGGCAGCCTGGCCATTGGAGCAGGCGGCGACTAGCGCGCATGCGACCAGCAGCGCAGGCGGCAAAGGGCCGAGTCAAGGACTTCAGGTTCATGTCATCGACAGTGAAGCGAGAACGAATGCCCGAGCGCCTGTCAAAATCATCGTGCAGACGTGGCAGGATTGCTGCTTGCGCAGTTCTGCGCAGTCCCTTACTGTTACCCTACTATGGCCGGCTTCTCCCAAACTCAGACTCTCTCCCAACAGCAGGTTCTTGCCCCACAACTCCAGCAAAGTTTGCAAATTCTGCAGGCGCCGATGCTGGAATTGCGCAATCTGATCCAGCAGGAGATTCTGCACCAATCCGACCGCTCGAGGAGGAGCTGAGCGAGCCCACCGATCGAGGACAAGCAAGCCGGAGCACGACGAGTTCCAGGAGGAATTCGAGCGGCTTGGCCAAGCTCGACGACGAATGGCGCGATTACATGTCGCAAAGCCAGAGCTATTCCGGGCGCTCCGCCGAGGACGAGGAACGCCGGCAGTTTTTCTTCGACTCGCATCGTAGGGAGGAAACGCTCCAGCAGCATTTACTCGAGCAGGTGCAGAGCAGCGATCTGAGCGCAGGCGATCGCACGGCTCGCGGAGTTGATCATCGGCAATATCGACGACGCCGGCTTTCTCCAGACTTCACCCGGAAGAGATCGCGCAACAACACCGGCATGGACGTCGGCCGACCTTCACGCGCGTGCTCGAGTTCGTGCAGACCTTTCATCCCGTCGGCGTCGGTTCCCGCGATCTGCGCGAGTGCCTGCTCATTCAGCTCCGGCGCCTCGGCAAGGAGCAGAGTCTGGAATATCGCATCGTCGAGCGGCACATCGACGACCTCGGCAAGCGTCGTTTCCCCGAGATCGCCCGCCGCCTCGGCACCACCGCCGAGCAGGTGCAGCGCGCCGCCAATTTCATCGCCACGCTCGACCCGAAGCCCGGCCAGATTTTCACCGCCCGATCCGAACAACTACGTCCTGCCGGACGTGACCGTGGAAAAGGTCGGCGGCGACTGGCGCGATCTCCCTCAACGGCGAGCAAATCCCGCATCTGCGCATCAGCAACACCTACAAGGATCTGATGTCGCAGGATAACAGGCGGCACCGAGGTGAAGGATTACATCCGCGACAAAATCCGCAGCGGAAAATTTCTGATCAAGATCGCATCCACCAGCGGCAGCAGACGATCTCGAACATTGCCCACGAGATCGTGGCGCGGCAGCAGGAGTTTCTCGATTTCGGACCGAGCGCGCTCAAGCCGATGACCATGGTGCAGATCGCCGATGCCGTCGGCGTGCACGAGACTACGGTCAGCCGCGCGATCTCCGGCAAATACATGCCACTCCGCACGGCGTCTTCGACATGAAGTATTTCTTCACGCCCGGCTACCAGACGGCCGGCGGCGAATCGATGAGCAACACGAGCGTCAAAGGCGCCATCGCCGAACTGGTAAAAGCTGAAGACACCAAGAATCCGCTGAGCGACAAGGAGATCGTGGAGATTCTCGAGACAGCGCGGCATCCCGATCGCCCGCCGGACCGTCGCCAAATATCGCGAACGAGCTGAACATTCTGCCGAGCAACATGCGGAAGCAATACTGAGGCGAACCGTTCGCGAAGAAGTCAGTGGCGTGGACGAATGGATGCGACCACGGTCGGGCACGATGAAACAAGCGCGCGAAGTAAAATTCGAAGTTCTCGATAAACCCGGGCGCCCGAGATCAGGGAGCGACGATGCCTTCGCGTCTTTCGTCGCAAAGCTGATGGATTCGGCTTTCGTGATCCCGGGGACAGGCTTTCGTTTCGGGCTCGATCCGCTGCTCGGCCTGCTACCGGGTCTTGGAGACACGGCGTCGGCGCTGGTCTCGGTGCTGGTAATCCTGCAGGGAGCCCGCCGCGGCGTGCCGAAGATCGTCATGGCGCGCATGGCCACCAACGTCCTGCTCAACACGGCAATTGGAGCGATTCCGGTTGCGGGGGACGTCTTCTCGTTGTGGTTTAAATCCAACGCGATGAACTACGCACTGCTTCGTCAGCATGCGGGCACTCGCGAAAAGTCCACGGCTCGCGATTGGATTTTCGTGGTTGGTTTGCTGGTCCTGCTGCTCGCCGGTCTCGCATTGATCATCATCGGCTTGGTGAGCGTGATAGGTTCTTTAATACCCAAGGGGCGCTGACCATAACGCGCGGGAGATTTCAAATTCCGCAGAGAGAGCTTACGCCTTGCCTACGCGCCACGAAAGCGCCGGAGCCCAAGCATCGCCGCGCCTAGGGAGAGTAGGCCTACTGACATCGGCTCTGGCACGGCTGGAGCGACTTCCTGATAGGTCGTCGCTGCATGGAACTCATCGAAAACCCACTCATGGAGACCGGGACCGTCAGCCTCACCCGAATTGTATCTGAGCTCGCTGATGCTCGGTAAGTCGAAATCAAGGGTCAAAGCCGCTTCGCTGGGAAGTGGCTCCAAGCCCGGCGTCGGGTTGAGAAAAAGATCAAAATGGTCAGATGTCCCCAACCCCCCTGAGTTGAAGGTGGCTTTGAGAACAAGCAGCTCTGTGGCGCCCGGCACAACAGACACGGCGGGGCCGATTCCATTCGCTGTGCTACTGTTCGTCCTTCCGGTGAGCGAGTATCTCCCAAAAATGTTCGCGCCAAAAGTCAGTGTTCTGCTTCCCGATAGAAAGGTAATCGCGGCTTTGGGTGTGTAGCCAGAGTTGCTCCTCGTATCTGGCAATCGCAATAGAAGATAGCTGAACCAATAGACGTCGCCAATTCCCGGGACGATGTCCGTGAAGTCCCGACGGAACTCGGACGCTTCAATAATTTCCCCGTTCACCTCACCGCTGGCGTAGGACCGGACACTGTTTCCTCTCACGAGCATCTCCACGGAGTTTTTCTCGTAGGTCAAGCCCGCCGGAAGAATCGGCTCAGGATCGCCACCATCCAGCGAAACCCAGCCTCCGATGAACCCAGTCCCCCCGTTCAGTCCCGCCAAGTCCGTCCCCGGAGTGTAGGCGAAATCTTCGTAGTAGATCCCTGTCGCGAGAGCGTTTGACGCTGGCAACAACGCCAACCCTGCTACAACGAACTGCGATATGAATTTCGTGAGCCGCTGACTGCGGGGCCTTGAAGCTGCCATTTACGGAGCTGTAGAGAAGATCTGACCGCCACCGAGATGGTAGTCCGTTCCGTCGTAGGAGAGGTTTTTGGAAATCAACAACATGAAGTTTTGGCCTGCCATTTCCGACGGAATATTGATTTTCACGAATCCATCTGGGTTGTTGGCTTTAGTCATAGTGATTGTCTTTGACTTGTTGTTTGAACCCGGGAAAACGGGAAGAGGTTCGTTTGCGTCCCAAGACATCGAAGCACCATCGCGGTCCGAGTCTTCGGTTATAGTGACCGAGTAAACGCGGACTTTTGCCGACGTTGAGCTAAGCCCTCCTGGCCAGTAATCCCAGTTAAAGTGGAACTCATAATCAGCGCCGGTTGGGATCGATCGCACGGTCGCCTTACCTGTCCTGCGAGTCGTACGGGAGCCAGAACCCGATGGCGAGCTCCCAGCTTTGACCGTAATGGGCGAATAGCTCTCAATGGTTTCCGCTTTAATCCGCCGGGGGCTGGCTCCTCGCGAGTGAGGTGCGGGTGACGCCGAAGCGCGCTGCGAGTGAGCCACGGGGTGCGACCCTGCTGGTTTTGGAGTTGCGCACCCCTGAGTGCCCAGCGCGATAGCTGCCATGATTCCGAACGTCCCGATCAAGTAACAGCGATTAGTGTTCATTTGAGAAGTGGCCGGGGGATACGAGAGCTGATCTCAGAAGTCAACTATTTTCTCCGGACGCGTGCTGTGGCGGAAACGCTTCGTGAACCATGATTTCGCCCTCCCGCCGCAGGGAGTGCAGCGCTTCGGTGCTGAGGGCGGCAAGGATTGTCTGTTCGTCACGCGTTTGGATCGACATCTCGCGATCCGTAAACGAAACGCCAAACAACTCAGAAGCTCGCTGGCACGCGGCGTAAAATCTTCCGGCTTCCTCGTATCGTTCCTCTAGAAGTGCCAGCTTCGCGAGGCCGAGGAACGCATTTGCGGCATTCCCGCGGTCCCCAATCCTTTTGCGGATGGTAAAGCTTTCCTCGAGCGCCTTTTTGGCGGCACTTCGATCGCCGTGTTCCAGCAGGGCGAGTCCCAGATTGTGCAGCGAGACGCCCACCCCGAACCGGTCGCCGACTTCCCGACCGATCGCGATTGCTTCTCGAAGAACCGTCTGGGCCGCCAGCGGATCGTCTTGGGCGACGAGAATCCCCCCAAGATTGCTTAGCGCCTGTGACATCTGGCCGAGGTGTCTTTTCCGCTCATCGGGCGGCAGCGCGCGGAAGATCGCCACGCTCTCCTCAGCCGAACTACGTGCGCCGGCAAGGTCTCCCGAGGTCCGCGCGACGATGGCGACGTTACTCAGGATCGACGCGATGTTTTCCACCACGCCGATTTTTCGAAAGTAACCAAGGGCCTCTTCAAAAGCCCGACGGGCGGCAATCAAGTCGCCATTGGACCACAAGAGGATGCCCGCGGCATTGGCAGCGGAAGCGGCGACCCGCTCGGGTGCGTCCGTGGCCGAAGAGCGCAGGATGTCGAGCCACTGCCGGCCCTCGGCACCATAGCCACGCACGATCCAAAAACGAACGAGCGCTGTCGCCATCGAGAGGCTCTCAGCGTGCCTCGGATAGCGCGCAAAGACGGCGCGGAAATTGTCGTGCTCCATCTCGAGCCGCGCGAGCCATTCTTCCTGCCCGTTTTTCTGCAACTCAGGCTCCGCCTCCTGTGCGAGCGCGAGAAAATAGGCGCGGTGCCGCGCGCGCACCTCATCGGCGTCGGGTCGCGCGTTCAGTCTTTCCTCCGCGTATTGCCGCAGGGTTTCCAGCATCCGGAAGCGCATCGTTCCGTCGATCTCTTCCGCATTGAGCAGTGAGGTGCCGCGCAATTCCCCAAGCGCTCGCAGCGCATTCGTTGCCACGCTGTCCAGGCCTTCCGGGGCGGCGATCGCCCCGGCGGACGCTGCATCCAAGCCGCCGCGAAACACCGCCAGATTCGCAAAAAACTCCCGCAGTGGAGGCGGCAGAAAGTCGTAGCTCCAGTCGATCGCCGCGCGCAGCGTGCGATGCCGCGCCGGGACGCCCTCATTTTCGTTGCGGAAAAAATCGAGCCGTCCGTTCAGTGCTTTCACCGTCTCCTGCGGCGTGACGACGTGCGCCTTGGCGGCGGCGAGTTCGATGGCCAGCGGGATGCCTTCGAGCTTCGCGCACAGTTCGGCGATGGCTGGTCCGTTTTTCGCGGTGATTTGAAAGCTCGAGCGCACGTCGCGCGCCCGCTCGACGTAAAGCTGCACACTCTCATATTCCAGCAAGTGTTCTGCGGGTACTCCCGGCCGCGGAGCAGCAAGGGGCGGCACGGAAAACTCGCGTTCGCCCGAAAGCCGCAATCGCTCGCGCGAAGTGACGAGGCAGCGCAATTTCGGCAGCCGCGAAATGAGGCTGCGGATGAAGCCGGCGCCGTCCTGCCCGAGTTGTTCAAAGTTATCGAAAACCAGCAGCGCGGGCTCTGCGGCCAGAAATGCGACGATGTCGTCAATCGCCTCCGTATCTGATTCCGACTTGATTTGCAGCGCATCGCGCACCGTTGCCGCCAGCAATCGCGCGTCGTGCAAATCGGCCAGCGGGATAAACCAGACGGCATCGGAAAACTGCGTGCAAAGACTTTCGGCCACCGCGAGCGAAAGCCGCGTTTTTCCTGTCCCGCCCGGTCCCGTCAAAGTGGCGAGCAAGCCGCCGCGCGATCCACCGGTCGAGGATGCCGCCGCGTGCTCCAGGATCATCGTGCGGAGCGCGGCGATCTCCCTTTCGCGGCCGACGAAGCTGGTGAAACTTGGCGGCAGATTGTGCACAAACGCTCGCGGCGAAGTGAGCGGCGGGAAATCCCGGCGCGGCATACCTGGCCAGCAGACCTGGTAAATGCGCTCTGGCTCCGGAAATCCGCGCAGCCGGAAAATCCCGGCCTCGATGAACTCAGCGGCACCTGCCAGTTCGCTCGCGAAGGCTGCTGAACAAACGATCTGGCCGCCATGCGCCGAACTGAGAATGCGCGAATTCCGGTTCAGCACCGGCCCCCGATATTCGCGGTTAGGGCGCAACTCCACCTCTCCGACGTGGAGCGAAATGCGCACTTTCAAGGTGCCGACCACTGCTGGCCATTCGGCGGTGGAAAGCCTGGTCTGAAGTTCCTGCGCGCAATGCAGGGCGGCGAGCGGCTCCGTGAATGCGAGCAAAAATCCGTCGCCCGCTTCATACAATTCCTGCCCGCCATGTCGCTCCATTTGCTCACGCACCAGTTGTGCGTGCTGATCCAGCGCGGGCCGATAGGCATCGCCGACGCGCGCCCAAGTCGCCGTTGAATTCTCGATGTCCGTGACGACGAACGTCCGCGTGACTTTCGGAACTGCTTCCCACGGCGGTCCGCCGTTCGCGGAGGAGTAATCTTTCGGTTCGCTCATCGGACCACCTTTTTAGTGCCTCCTGGCGCCTCCCGTGAAGCCCAGTGTTCAGAATAGCACGCCGGTTAATCCGGCGTGTCACCGAATGCCGCGAGCATCGCTGCGAACCGGTCCTTCACCGCGACCTCCGCCACCGGCGCGTTGAGGATTTGCGTCACATCGCGATGCTCGATCAGTTCCGGCGGAAATTCCTTGATGAACGAACTCGCCGTGCACGGCATTGCGCTCCCGTATTTCAGCCGATTGCGGCACCACGTCAGCGCCAGCGTTTTCATGGCGCGGGTGATGCCGACGTAGAGGAGACGCCGCTCTTCATCGACCGTCCCCTCCATCTTCGAACGGTCATGCGGTAGTAAGCCCTCCTCGAGTCCGATCAGATACACGTGCGGGAATTCGAGTCCTTTTGCCGCATGCAAAGTGATCAGCGTCACCCCTTGTCCACCTTCTTTCTCTTCGTCCTCTTCCTTCTCCTGCCGCAGCATCATGTCGTCCAGAAATCCGCGGAGCCCCTTCGCATTGCGGCCCTCGTCCTCCTCAAACCAACGCATCATTTCATTCACCTTGTGTTCACGCTTCAGCCCCTCTTCCGGCGTCTTGCACGTGCGCTTCAAATCCTCGAGGTAGCCAGTTTCCAGAATGAAGGCGCGCAAGACGGCTGCTTGATTCGCGAGCGGTTCGTGCAGCTTCGTCTCCCACGTATCGAGCAGTGAAATGAACGCCTCGATCGCATCGCTCGCGCGCTTGGAAATGCTCCCGCGAAACTCCGGATCCTGCAGCGCGGCGAAAACGCTGCTCTGCTTTTGCACGCTGAAATCCGTCGCGCGCTCGACGATCGTCGCGCTGATTCCGCGCGCCGGAGTGTTGATGATCCGCAGCAGCGAAACGTCGTCCTCGGTGTTCAGGAGACAACTGGCGTAGGCGAGGAAATCCTTGATCTCGCGCGCATCGAAGAGGCTGCTGCCGCCGACGACGCGATACGGCACGTGGAGCTGTGCGCAGGTTTTGCTCGAGCAGCCGCGACTGCGCGTTCATGCGAAAAAGCACCGCAAAATCTTCATGCTTCGCGCCGTCGATCGCGACGCGACTCACGATCTCGTTCGCGATGAATTCCGCCTCCTGCCGATCGTCCGGCATCTGGATCACCCGCACCTTCTCGCCCCCCTCCGAGGCGCTCCAGAGCTGCTTCGGGCGGCGACGGGGGTTGTTTTTGATCAGCGCATTCGAGACGCCGAGGATCGCATTCGTGGAGCGGTAATTCTGCTCCAGCTTCACCACTGTCGGACCCGGAAAATGCGTTTCGAACTCGAGGATGTTCGAGACCTCCGCGCCCCGCCATCCGTAGATCGATTGGTCGTCGTCGCCGACGACGCAGACGTTCGGACTGACGGGCGAGGGGACCGACGATTTCGCGATCAGCGAGACGAGATCGAGCTGGAGGCGGTTGGTGTCCTGGAACTCATCGACCATTAAATAGCGGAACCGCTCGTGCCACTTCTCGCGCACCTCGGTGTGCTCGTTGAGCAACTTCACCGTCAGCAAAAGCAAGTCGTCGAAATCGACGGCGTTCAACGTTTTCATTTCCGCCTGATACCGCGCAAACACTGCACCGATCAGCGTTTCCTCAGTTTCCGGCGCGCTCCAACCGTTATTTTTCGCTTTCGAAATCAGGCTTTTGGCGAGCCCTGGCTCGAGCTTTTCGTCCTTTGCCGCCGTGCGCGTGATGATCTTTTTGATCAGCCCGGTCGTGTCGCCTTCGTCGTAGATCGAGAAGTTCTTCTTGTAGCCGAGCCGTCCGATGTCCTGGCGCAAAATTCGGACGCAGAGCGCGTGAAAAGTGGACATCGTCACTTTTTTCGCCTGCTCCTTTTCCACGATTGCCTCCAACCGCTCGCGCATCTCATTCGCCGCTTTGTTCGTGAAGGTGACCGCCAAAATGTGGGCGGGATCGACTCCTTCCGAGATGAGAAAGGCGACGCGCGCGGTGATCACGCGCGTTTTTCCGGTACCCGCGCCGGCGAGGATCAGCAACGGCCCTTCAGTGGTTTTCACCGCGTCGTTCTGTGCGGGATTGAGGTCGAAAAGTCGGAAGCCGGACATGCGGCGCGGAGCAAAGCAGACGCCCTTTTTTTCGCAAACGAAAGCGCGCGGAAGCACCACCATTGCGTCGAAAAGCAAACTGCTTGGGGACGCCGCGGACGCTGGCCAATGAACGCTTTGCCGGGCCTCCGTGTCTCACGAGCTTCTCTCGATCATGCGCACCCTATTACTCATCATCACCCTCGCGCTCGCAACCTCCGACCTGCGCGCCGCGCTTCCCTTCGATACGGTTTTCAAAGGTCGTGGAAAGTTCGATCAGCTTGTTTCGCAGGGTGAAGCTTGGAAAAATCTGCCCATTGGCGAACGCACCGCCGCGGTCGGGCGCGCGTTATGTGGCACTCCCTACAAAGGCTTCACTCTCGAGATTGACGACCGGGTCGAGGCGCCATCCGTCAATCTCGTCGGGCTCGACTGCTGGACCTTCTTTGAGAGCGCGCTTGCCTTTGCGCGGATGCTGGACGAGCCGCGCGAGAAGTGGATGCCGGAGACCATGCTCCAATACATCGAACTCGACCGCTACCGTGGCGGGAATTGCGACGGCAGCTATCTCTCGCGGCTGCACTACCTCGAGGAATGGTTCACCGATAACTCACGCCGCGGTCTCATCGACGACATCACGCGCGACCTCGGTGGCGTCCGCGTGGCGCATGCCACCGGTGAGATGACGATCAACTGGCGCGGCTACCGCTATCTTCGCAACAACCCGGGTCTGCGCGGTGATATCCGCGCGATGGAGCAGCGCGTCGCCGCCGCCTCAATGTCACACATTCCGAAGAAGAATGTCGCAGCGATCGAAGGTAAAATCCGGACCGGCGACATCATCGGCATCACCACGCGCGACCCCGGCGGCTACGGCACATCGCACGTCGGGCTGGCGTATCGCACCGACGATGGCGTGCTCCATTTCATGCACGCCTCCGCGCCGCGGAACTTCGGGAAAGTGGTCGTCGACTCACGCCTCAGCACCTACCTCGCGCGCTACTCGAGCATCGCCGGAATCATGGTTGCCCGGCCGTTGAAGTGAGCAGCGATCCCGCGATGCGCCGCCATTTTCTACGCTTCGCTCTGCTGCTGTTTCTGGCACTGCGACTGGAGGCGGCCGACTGGAAATTCAGCGCCGGTGAGGTTTTGCGCGCTCCGGAGGGCGTGGAATTCACGAACCGAAAAACGACCAGCGCGCATGGTACGGCGGAATTGCACAGTATTCGCTGCGACGGGTTGGAGACCCGATCACGCTCGCCGTCGAGACCGCTGCCGTCTCACTCTTCGATCCCGAGAGCGAACGCCGGATCTGATCGAGGCTCCCCCGATCCCGGACGCCGGCTCCCACTCCAAGGCTACACCCGTGGACCACCGACATTGGTGACGAGAGCTGACGATCTCTGCCGTCTGCGGGGCGCCTTGTCGCGCACTGCGGCAAGCGGCGGGTCACTTTCGCCGGGCCGTATGTGCATGGGCATCTTGACCTGCATCAGTGGCGGAGCCGTGTTGCCGGTCCTAGGCGCGAGCTGAGCAAGGATGGCTTCGGCCAGAGTGGCGCCCGTTTCGAACAGAGACAGCTCGAAGCAGGTGAGGCTGGGAGTCATGTAACGGATGACCGCCTCATCGCGCAGTCCGATGACGGCAAGGTCAGCGCCGGGCCGCAGGCCGCGTTCCGCGAGCCGGCGATAGATGCCGACGGCGGCCGTCTCGTAGATCAGCAGGATGGCGGTGGCGGGGTCCGGCCGGTCGAGCACCTCATCGACGATGAGGTAGCCGTCCTCCGCGCCCAGCCCGGTGCGGAGCACGAGGTCCGGATCGAACGCGATGCCGTGCTTCTTCAGGGCAGCCCGGTAGGCCTCGAGAAAGACGTAGCCATGGTTCAGCTCGCCGAAGGGCACGGTGACCGCGATCCTCCGGTGCCCTCCTGCGACCGGACGGTCGATCGAGGTTTCAGCCACGTGCTCGAAATCGAGGTCGACCCAGGCGAACTCTTGCGGGGCCTGGCTTCGGCCGAGGGTGACGAACGGCACGTCCGCAGCCTGCAGCAGCTCAACGTGCGGATCGATGCGATCGGTGTTGGAGAGGATCATCCCGTCGACCAACCCACGAGCGACCCACCGCTCCAGATAGGACAGCCTCGGCTGCCGCCCGGGACAGGGCAACACCAGGAGATCCAGACCGTGCGAGGCCAGGACGTTCTGGATGCCGTTGATGACGCCAAGATAGAAATTGTCCCCGATCACCGCGACCTCGGGATAGACCTCGAACATGAAGCCGATGGCTCCGGTCCGCCCCGATGCCAGCGTGCGCGCGGCCTGGTTGGGCTGGTAGCCCAGGCGCTGCGCAGACCTCCACGCCATTGCCGGGTCCGGCCGTTTACGCCAGGCTTGTCGTTCAGCGCGCGCGAGACCGTGCCGGTCGACAGGCCGAGCTCATGAGCCAGCCTCGAAATCCCCCGCATGTGCGACGCTCCCCTGAGACTACGGGCAGTTGACACAAATGTTCCGGCAAGCCTAGTCTCGCAATCGCTTACGACGAATGAGAAAAAAAATCTACGCGCGTCCGTAAGTGTGTGGGAGGAGAGGTTGAGAACGGCCGTCAACAGGCCGTTCAGGGCGTGTGCAGGCCTCAATTCCGCACGGAGCAGCCGCAGCCGACGCTCCGCTGACTCGGTGGGGCGCGAAGCACCGATGCGCAACCAGCCAACGCCCACACCGAACCAGATGCTCGCAGTGGGGAGAGCCGATCCAAATAGCGTGCCGCGGCACAAGTGGAGGAGAAGGACTGTGACAAAACGCATGATGAAAGACCTGATGTCGGGGGCATTTGCTGCTGCCGTGCTTGCCGTCATGGCGAGCTCGGCCGCGACCGCTCGGAGACGACCTTGACCTATCTGACCAGCCAGGGATGGGCCTCTGACCCCTTCCTCGCGCTGACCGAGAAGTTCAAGGAGGAGACCGGCATCGCGATCGACACGCAGATCGTTCCGGCCGACCACTACTACACGGTGCTCAGGACGAAGCTAATTCGGGTGAAGGCCCGGACATCTTTGGCGGCCCGAGCGGCAAGAGCGCCCTCGTCGTCGATCTCAACGTCGAAAAGAACGCCGTCGACCTGTCGGGAGAACCGTGGGCGTCGGATATCGATCCGATCGTCGCCGACCAGGCCACCATCAACGGCAAGCTCTACGGGTTGACCTACTGGGACACCCTCGGGCTGGTCTGGGTCGTCAACTACAACAAGACGGTCTTCGCCGCCAACGGCATCACCCCGCCGACGACCTATGCGGAGTTCAAGGCCGCTTGCGAGAAGCTCCTCGCGGCCGGCATTCAGCCCGTGTTCGAGCCGGTAGCGGACGGCTGGCACCACGTGCTGTGGTTCAACGAAGTCGGACCGGCGTACGAAGCCGCAACCCCAGGCCTCGCAGCGGCTCTCAACGCCAACGAGGCGACCTTCGCCGGCAATGAGCTGATGCTCGCCAACCTGACCCAGCTCAAGGAAATGTTCGAGACTCTGGGTTCCTGGGGAGAACGCCCTCGCGGACACCTTTGCCGAAGCTCCCGCAAAACTCGCAGCGGGCGAGATCGGCATGGTCGTCGCTCCTCTCGCCTACAGCGCGTCGATCGCGAACGACATTCCGGGATCCGACCCGAACAACATCGGCGTCTTCTTGATGCCGGTTGCCGATAACGACGTCATGAACGTCAATCCCGGCCGGCCGACGATGTTCATCTACTCGCAGTCGCCGAACGTCGACAAGGCCAAGCAGTTCTTCACCTGGCTGACCCAGCCCGAGCAGCTGCAGGCCTTCATCGACAACTCGCCGAACGTGCTGACGCTCCCCTTCAAGAGCGTGGAGAGCACAAAGTTCACGCCGGAACAGCAGGCGTTCATGGACGCCTACAAGGACAAGCGGGGCACCGTCTACCAGACCGCTGTGAACTACGTGAACCCGCAGTGGATGGATATCGGCAAGGACATTACCGCGATGTTCACAGGCGCGATGACACCAAGCAGGTGCTCGAGAGCATCGACAAACGCCGCAACGACCTCGCAAGGGCGGCGCGCGATCCGGCCTGGAAGTAAGCACACACGTCCAAGGCCCGGCCGAGCGCCGGGCCTTGGTACCACCCTCACACGAAGCTCCCGCCGACTGCGGGCCCAGGGATTCTCGGCTAGCCGGCCGGGGCGACTATCCTTCGCCGGCAATGGTGATTGTGACATGAGCAGTGCAACCCCGATCAGCGATAACGTGGCTCAGCCGCGTCCAAGGCTGGCGTCGGCGCGGAGCGGCAGTCTCCTGAGGTGGACGCTGGGTCTCTTCTTTGGGGGCCGCTATCCCATCTATTTCGCGCTCCCCGCGATTGCCTGTACACCCTCTTTTTCATTGTCCCGAGCATCGCAGGTATCGGCTACTCGTTCACCGACTGGAGCTCGTACTCGGACGAAGTGAACTTCGTCGGATGGGACAACTTCGCGCGATCTTTTCGCCGGAGGAGCGGTACCTCACCTACGTCTGGAACACGCTCGTCTTCACCGCGGTGACGACGTCCTCAAGACGGTTCTCGCTCTCGGTCTGGCGCTGCTGCTGAACGAAGGCGTCCGCCGGTTCGTGCATTTTACCGCATGATGATCTATCTGCCTGCGGTGCTGCCGACCCTGGTTGTCGCTCTGATCTTTCGCTCCATCCTCCACCCCGGCAGCGGCCTCCTGAACGAGACGTTGCGCGCGGTCGGCCTCGACGGCGTCGCGTTGCGCTGGCTCGTCGACCCCGCGATCGCGCTCTATTCGGTGATCGGCGTCGATACCTGGAAGGGTGTCGGCTACATCATGGTCATCCTCCTCGCGGGCCTGCAGACCATCCCCAAGGACTACTACGAGGCCGCCTCGATCGACGGCGCCAGCGCCTTGCATCGCTTCTGGTACGTGACGATCCCGCTGCTCATGCCGGCCATCGTCGTGATCTCGGTGCTGAACATCCTCTACGGCCTCAGGGTCTTCGACATTGTCTATGCGATGACCAATGAGCAGCCGGGCTATGCCGACCGAGGTGATCGCCACCGACATCTTCAAGGCGTTCTCGCTGGGCTATTACGGCCTCGGAACAGCGATCTCGTCGGTGCTGTTCCTGATCCTTCTGGTCGCGGGCTACTTCGTCATCCGTCTTCTCGAGCGGAGCAGCGCTGACCGATGAGCCTCAAGACCGGAAAGAGGATCCACGCAAGCTTCGCTCACCTGGCGGCGGTCTTCGCCAGCCTCATCGCGTTCATTCCGGTCTATCTCGTCGCGGTCAACTCGCTCAAGTCGAGTGCCGAGGCGGGTGGGCTGAGCCCTGATCTCCCCACGAACCTCAACTGGGAGAACTTCGCTATCGTCATCCAGAAGGGGAAGCTCTTGAGCGGCTTCCTCAACAGCATGCTCTATTCGACCGCCTCGACGGTCCATCGGCGCGCTCATCGCCGCGATGGCAGCGTTCGTCCTGTCGCGCCGCCGAACGCGGATGAACCGTGCCCTCTATTTCTTCCTGATCATGGGGATCGCGCTCCCGATCAACTTCTTCACCCTGACCGCGATCATGCAGTGGACGCATCTGATCAACACCAGGCACGGGATGATCGTCCTCTACTCGGCAATGCAAATTCCGTTCGCCGTCTTCCTGATCTACGGCTTCATCGAATCCATTCCGCGCGAGCTCGACGAGGCCGCAACGGTCGACGGCTGCGGACCGCTGCAACTGTTCTTCACCATCATCCTGCCGCTGCTCACACCGGTGCTGGTGACCGCCGGCATCCTCAACTTCCTCGGCGTCTGGAGCGACTTCATCTTCCCGCTCTACTACCTGAGCAGCAGCGCTAACTGGCCGATGACCCTCGCGGTCTACAATTTCTTCGGCCAGTACGAACAGGACTGGAACCTCGTGTCCGCGGACATCCTTCTCACCATCCTGCCGGTGATCATCGTCTACCTGCTCGGCCAGCGCTTCATCCTCTCCGGCCTCACCGGCGGCGCGGTCAAGGGATAGGCGGCTGTCGCCGTTCTCCATAGTTATTGGGACACATCCATGACATCTCCGACCCACCGGTCGCCGGACTATGTGCAATCTTTCGCCGGCGGGGCGCTGCAAATTCTCGCTCTGGGCGACCGCGCGTTTTGGGTACGTTTCCAGCCGCAATCGACCGCGGAGGTCCCGGCGAGCCCGATCCTCGCAAGCAGCCCTGCCCCCTCGGCAACTGAGAGGACGGAGGCAGGCGGCAAAGTCAGATTACGGCTTCCCGGAATAATCTGCGAGGTCGCCGCGGACGGCCGCCTTCAGTTCTTCGATCGCGATGGCGGCCTCCTCCTTTCGGAAGCGGCCGACGGACGCCGACTGACAGAGACCAGGCTCGGCGACGATGTGGTCCACATCGCGGAGCAGGCCTTTACGTCCCCGCGATGAGCATCTCTACGGCACGGGCTGCTTCCAGGACGGCGCGCTAAATCTCCGGGCGCGGCCTCGCCGCCTGACCCAGGTCAACAGCCAGATCAGCCTGCCGTTCATCCTGTCGAGCCGCGGCTACGGACTGCTCTGGCACAACCGGGGG